>NZ_QAOK01000001.1 GCF_003050865.1 Nitrosospira multiformis
TCGCGCTTGGCGCGTGCGCACAGCAATGCTGGATCCCTTTGCCGGGCGGCATATCGCCAATAGCCTGACGGGGCAATCTGCAAGACCTTGCAAAGTGGCTCGACCCCGTAGACGTCGCGGTGCTTGTCGACAAACTGTCTGATTACTTCAATCGGCGGTCGAGCTCCGCCTGGGCGAAAAAAGCGCTCGCCAGCTTCAGAATCTCATTAGCACGACGTAGCTCCCGGTTCTCACGCTCAAGTTCATTGACCCGTTCCCGCTCGGCACTGTTGACCCCGTCACGCACACCGTTGTCGACTTCATGCTTGCGCACCCACTCGTTCAAGGTCTGCGGCACACAGCCAATCTTGGGCGCAATCGATTCGATAGTGGCCCACAGCGATGGATACTCGCCGCGGTGCTCCAGCACCATCCGCACAGCGCGCTCACGTACCTCGGGGGAAAACTTGTTCTGTTTCTTCATAGCTCCATTCTCTCAGATGTTGGAGCCTCTACAAAACCCGGGGCGGTTCACGGTACCTGTGGCACGGTTTGCATAGCAGGTTATACCATGGGTGGAGGTTGGGGCCCGTGGACTCGCAAGTATGGTATGTGCTGCGAACGTGTGGTAGGTGCAACCGTAGTGCTTGGCGATGGCAGTATACGCAAATTGCGTATGAGCAAAAGCTCCGAGGAGGAGCGAGAACTGTCAGAGGAGGAAAGGGAACTGCTGTGGGCGATTAAAGGCGGTGGTGGTTTCAGCTATGGCATTATTACTGAGTTTGTGATCGAAACCTTTGAGCTGCCTTGGGAGATGATCAAGTTTGAGATCAATTGGAACAAATCCCGATATGTGCCTGAAGACAAGATATTTGCCATACGCGACTCAGCGCCCACCCCAACACTTACCGTGTTGAAGGCTTGGGAAGACGTAATTGCTTCTACCGATTCAGAAGCCAATCAGCTGGTAGGGACTAATTTGAAAATTACTGCCAGGCATGCTCCCGAAAATGCGCCCTTTGATCCTCATGCCGTGAGCCATAGCTGCACCATGTATGGCTACTGGGAGGGAGATGAAGACAGCTTGCTGAAGTTTATACATAAACGTTTCAAATCCACCGGATATGCCCTTCGTCCCATTAAAGATACCGATAAGGCCGGGAGAAAATACAACAGTAAGACTGAGGGCAACGGTGACAGGTACGTACCCTATGGCGATCAATTGATGAGTTCCTGGGATCGCTATTCGTTTCACAACGTAGATCGCCTGATGCAGGGATTGGAAGGGTTGCCATTTCCTCCTGATGAGGATCAACCAGCTCCCCATAAAATCATCTCTCGCCTCGTCAATGCGCAGGGTCTTGGTGAGGAGGGGCATTACAAACTCCTGAAGAGTCTCACCTCTCCGCTCGTACTACCCGGCAACGAAGGTTTGGGACTGGTTACCTATATTACTCTGGGTGCCATCACTGGCAATTATTATGAGCATGTGATTACCCCGGAGCAGAAAACAAAAAGTGCCTTTCCCTATAAGGACAAGCTATTCACCATACAGTACCAAACCTGGTGGAACGAAACTGATGGACAAAAGAAGGAAGCGCAGAACAACGAAGTGTTCACCCGCGTAAATCGTGCGCTTGACTGGATGGATGTTTGTCGCAATTATGATATTCCCAATACCTCAGGTGCCTTTATCAGTTTCAAAGACAGCTCCGTGCCTACCAAAACCTATTTTGATAAAAGTTACGAAGAACTGGTAAGAATAAAACAAACTCACGCGAGAGATCCTTTTAATCACTTTTGCTCACGCAAAACGATTATATGATTGGATTAATTGGGAACCGGTGTCAGCGTCGGCTTCCCCTATCAAGGAGGCAGGCTAGAAGTAGAATTTTCCCCCAACATCCCACCCGGCTCATCCCTAAGTTCAGACCACTATTCGCTCCGATCCGCGACGCTGCCGTGCGCTAGCCATTTTAAATGTAGGGTAAGACTTGCAGCGCGCCCCTTGCCATCGACGGCCGTAAAAGCGGCAGGTTTTTTGAAACGAAACGCCTCTGGACACAGAACTCTCGATTCCCTCCCATCCAAGCACAGACAAACCACAGCCAAGCTCCGAAAAATCGAGCGGATCAACCGCCATGTACTATAGTTACTGTGTGTAAGGCGTATTGGGCATCGAGCGGGAGTCATATTGCCCGCTTGCTTTCCTAAACTCCGTCAACCCTTTGTCAGGAGCAAAAAAATGGACCATTCGCATGAGACCGGCGAGCACCTTCACCCCGAAACCTTCGATGAAGTTCTGGCTGAAGGCTTTCCGCTGGACAAGCTGGAGTTGCTTAAGGAAGTCCACAAGAAACTCGTAAAACCCCTGCTTGGCGGGGCAGCCGCCTTCGCACCCAAACCGCCGGGCGCACCGGTCACCCGCCAGAATCAGGCGGACCTTTCGCCGGAAAACCGGGAGGCATTTCGCAATGCGGTTGTTCGCCTGGTGGAGGAAGGCAAATACCTGGAACTGGTCCGGTTTCACATGGACATGTCGCATGATATGCATGGCATGATGGGCGAGACTGGCCTTTATCGTTTTCTGGGCTGGCACCGTCGTTATCTCGTCGAGTTCGAGCGGGAATTGCAGCGTGTTGACACTGTTCTCCGCCCTGGCTCCAATGAAAAACTCGCGGTTCCCTATTGGCGCTGGGAAGACCCCTTCCCCGCCTGGCTGAACGGCTTTCTGCCTGCAAACGATCCGGATAGGGGAACGCCGCCACCGTCACGCAAAAATGCTTCGCCACCCCAAAAGGCCAACGCGACTGATGTGAATATCATCGTTAACCAGTTCTCCATCCAGGATACCGGTCTGGACAATGAGAATGATTACACGAAATTCACCTATGGAATCGAGGGCTGGGGCCGGAGGCCGGACGGAACAAGCCTTCCCGCTCATAATCACGGTCATGCCTGGGTGGGCGGCATCATGAATAATACGATGTCGTCCCCCACGGATCCGGTTTTCTGGCTTCATCATGCTGAAGTGGACCGCTTGTGGCATATCTGGCAACAGGCCAATTCATCAGCGGATCCCAACCTGAGTGGGTCTGATCGCATCATGGATCCGTGGGGGGAATCGTACGATGACCTGGTGGATACGAAAGACCTGGGTTACGTCTACGACTCGACGTCGTTGTAAAAAGAAACCACCCTTCCATTATTACTGGAAGATGCTTTTTCCGGGCACCGGCAAAAACCAATAATATATGATTTCTCCCAGGAGGCTGCCACATGAAGTCCAAAAGAGTTGCCATCACTCTCATCGCAATGGGATTGACTACATTGCTTATCGGCTGTGCCTACAAGCGCCCGCCCTGGATTGCAGCCGAATGTATTGAAGGTCCGTTTGCGAAGGCAGGAGCAGTGAAGGACGAGGCACAATGCGCGAATCGATCAGCAGAGAGCTTCCCCGGCGCGGACGAAGATTACTTCAAGGACATGGACTATGGGATCAGCCAAGACCCGCAGAAGGTTGTCGCCACGCTGGAACCGTTTGTTCCCGGTATTTCCCGCGTTCCGCAAGAAGCTGTAAAAGCCATCGTCAGGGGCCGGAATAACTGGATAGTCTGGACAGGCGGCGATGACAAGTTCTGGGACCACATCAATATCAACAGCCAGGGCAGCTTCGATCTCCTGAAGGTCCTTTCAAACCATCCGCATCTCATGGAAAAACCGGGATATAGCCGGGATAACCGGTGGTACTGGTTCGGTCTTGTCAACGAACCGTGCTTCAGGAAGAACGTGGATACCCAGGGCAGGCCGCTAGGACGCGTGGACCGCTTCGGCCTGTATCTCGACGTGCGCGATCCGAATTGTGCGGCGGACCCGTTCGAGAATGAAGAGAAATACCCCGGCGTAAAGATCGGCGCGCGCGGCAAGACAGTGCCGATCGGATCCTACTACGGATATGCGAGTGGGATTGTAGGACTGCGATTGTTCCCCAATCCCGATTTCGATGAAGCCGCAAAAAAGCGCTGGAACCCGGAAAGATACTATACCGATCCGTCCTACTACAACGATGCCAACCTGGTGAAGCCCTATCGGGTCGGGATGTCGTGCGGGTTCTGTCATGTAGGCCCGAACCCTTCCAATCCGCCCAAGGATCCGGAAAACCCGCAATGGGCCAATCTTAATTCCAATCCCGGCGCACAATATTTCTGGTTCGACCGGATATTCGCCTACGAAGCTGACAAGAACAGCTTCGCCTATCAGTTCCTCAGTACCAATCGCCCAGGCGCCCTGGATACCTCGCTCATTTCAACGGACTACATAAACAATCCGCGCAGCATGAATGGGGTATATAACCTGGGCGCGCGGATGAAAAATGCGTTGCGCTCCGGCAAGGAGCAACTGACGGGTGATGAGCTGAACAATAAGCAGTTTAATGATTATCGGGAGATATCTCCCGAAAGTCCGCTGAGAAGGTTCTTCGAAAAATCGGGCACGGTGTTCACCCCACGGGTGCTCAAGGATGGAGCGGATTCTGTGGGCGCACTCGGCGCCTTTAACCGCGTTTTCGTAAATATCGGACTTTTCAGCGAGGAATGGCTTCAGCATATCAATCCACTCATCGGCGGCAAGCCGTTCACGCCGTTCCCGATCGCCACCGCCAACAAGAATTCCAGCTATTGGCGGGCAACGGAAAACCAGACTCTGGATACATCGCTGTTTTTCCTCGCAGCCAGCCGGCCGGATTATCTGGCGGAAGCGCCGGGAGGCAAGCGTCATCTGACCACTGACGCAGCCACCCTGAAACGCGGCAAGGAAGTATTTGCGGAGAACTGCGCCGGCTGCCACTCGAGCAAGCTGCCGGAGAAAGCGGTGAAATTTTTCCCCAATAACGGTTGCGTCGGGCCTGATTATCTGAGTTGCTGGAACCAGTACTGGAACTGGACAAAGACCGACGAATTCAGGCAGGAGATGAAAGAAATCGTTCTGAAGGAGGATTTCCTTGCTGACAATTATCTTTCTACCGAGTTGCGTGTTCCTGTCACCCTCCTTGAAACGAATATTTGCGCTTCCCTTGCAACCAACGCGCTCAAGGGCGATACCTGGGATAATTTTTCCTCCACCTCATACAAGGAACTGCCTTCCGTCGGGAGTGCGCTGATTCACCACCCCGTGACACGGGAGCCACGCACCTATTCCATGCCTGGGGGGGGACGCGGGTATATCCGACCACCTTCGCTTGCAAGCCTTTGGTCGTCCGCACCCTTTCTGTTGAATAACACCCTGGGCAAATTCTATCCTTCGGGTACTGTTGAGGACAGGATGAAATCCTTTTATGGAGGGATAGAGCAATTGCTCTGGCCGGAAAAACGCTACTGCGACCAGGAAGACCTGTACGGGGGTGGTTACTATGCAGAAAAGAATTATGGGGCTCAGGAACGAACAAGCTGCGAAAGCCGCACTTATGTCACCCGCTCGGGCAAGGAAGTGCCAGGCATCATCGACCGAACCTGGACTAGAAGCTGGCTGCTGATACCCGAGGGTTACCTGCCCTGGTATGTCAGGTTGCCGATCCATGATGGCGTATTGAACCTGGGACCCATACCGGAGGGCACGCCCGTCAGCCTTCTGTCCAATCTGGACCTCGAAAAAAGAGGCGGCGAAGTCAAGACGCTGCTGAAGACACTCAAAGGTCATCTGGGGGATTTGATCGCCGCCAAGATAACACCCGACCGGATCACGGATGCGGAATTACGCAAGGTCTATTCTGACCTGGTCGATCCCTTCATCGACGTGAGCAAATGCCCGGACTTCGTGGTCAACCGAGGTCACTATTTTGGAACCGATTACCTGCCGGGAGACGAGGGGCGGCCGGGACTCGGAGATAGCGATAAACGCGCATTGATCGAATTCCTCAAAACGATGTGACGCACTGCACCAGAATCACCGCTCCCCTCGGGGGAGCGGTGCGAATTCTTATTGCAAAGTGGAGGACAAACCGAAGGGAAGTTGCAGCCAAACCGGTGGAAACTTTTCCTTTATAATGATTTTTGCGACTCTCCACAGAAAAATACTATTGGTTTCGCCTTGATCTCCCGACGCAGTTTTGTCAAGCTCAGCGCCCTGCTGGTATCCGGCGCAAGCACCCTTCTTGCCAGTTGCTCTACCCTTCTCTGGAAGGGTTCCTCGCAGCCCTTTGCTCCCCTGGATTGTCCGCCAGCCGCGGAAAACAAATTTGATTACATCATCATCGGTTCCGGCGCAGGAGGCGGCCCACTCGCCTGCAACCTTGCCCTAAAAGGTTTCCGCGTGCTGTTGCTGGAGGCGGGGGGAGACGACGACCCCTGTGAATATTACGTTCCCGCCTTTCATGCGCGTGCCTCGGAGCACGAGGCCCTGCGCTGGGACTTCTTTGTACGCCACTACGCCGATGACGAGCAGCAGAAACGGGATGACAAGTTCGTTCCGGAACAGAACGGTGTGCTTTACCCGCGCTCTGGCACCCTTGGGGGATGTACTGCGCACAATGCGATGCTGCTGATCTATCCCCACAATAGCGATTGGGACTATATCGCCGAAAAGACCGGCGATGAATCCTGGCGCAGCGAAAACATGCACAAGTATTTCAAGCGGATGGAGCGCTGCGAATATGCCAGCCGGGCTGAAGAACCGGATAGTCGGCATGGATTCGGAGGCTGGCTTCCGACAAATCTGGCAGAGCGGGAAATGCTGCTGAGAGACAAAGTCCTGAGAAGGCTTTCAAAAGCTGCGCTCGAGGAATCGCTGAGCGGCATTATCAACCCGATCAAACGAACGTTGCTCAAGATAAAAACCCATGGCGATCCCAACGATTGGCGTTTCATTCGCAGAAGGCCGGAAGGCTTGTGCAAGATACCGATCACTACCCGGCAGGGGCGTCGGGCTGGAACCCGGGAATACATATTGCGCGTTCGCGAGCAATGCCCGAATTTACTCGAAGTCAGGACTCATGCGCTGGCAAAGCGCATCCTGCTCGATGAACAGAACAAGGCCTATGGGGTGGAGTACATTTCCGGCGCCCACCAGTACCGTGCGGATCCGCGGCATGGGACAGCAACCCCAGGGATCGTGGAAACCGTGCTTGCAGAACGGGAGGTGATTGTTTCCGCAGGCGCATTCAATACACCCCAATTGCTCAAGCTCTCCGGCATCGGCTCTCGGGAAGAACTGGTGAGCCATGGCATCGAGGTAAAAGTAGACTTGCCAGGGGTTGGAGAAAACCTTCAGGATCGTTATGAACTGGGAGTGGTTACCCGGCTCAGGGAAAACATCCCCCTGATCAAGGGAATGAAACTTCGCTGTCCCGCCCCCGGCGAAGCACCCGATCCCCAATTCAGCCAGTGGCTTCAGGGCGTCGGGCCCTACACCACCAATGGTGCGACGATCGCGCTCATGAAGCGATCGTTTCCCGAACGCCCCAATCCCGATTTATTCATTTTCGGCCTGATCGGGGATTTCCGGGGATATTATCCCGGTTATGCCGATAATATCGCCAGAACGGAAAATGCCTTTACCTGGGCTATCCTGAAGGGTCATACCGCTAATACAGCCGGCCGGGTCACGCTCCGCTCCGCCGATCCCCGCGATGTACCGGATATAAACTTTCATTATTTTTCGGAAGGCACGAACGCTGGAGAAGACATGGAATCGCTTGTCGCCGGAGTGGAAGCAGTGCGCAATATCGTCAGGCTTTCCTCCGACGTGATCGAGGAGGAGGTTGTGCCTGGTCCGGAAGTCAAGAGTCGTGAAGATATACGGCGTTTCATAAAAAACCAGGCGTGGGGACACCATGCCTCGTGCAGTTGTAAAATGGGCGCTGCCACTGATCCCATGGCTGTCGTCGACAGCCGGTTTCGCGTTTATGGCACCCGGAATCTGCGCATTGTGGATGCTTCCGTTTTTCCCAAAATACCCGGTTTCTTCATCGCTTCATCCGTCTACATGATCAGCGAAAAAGCATGCGACGTGATCAGCGAGGATGCGGAAAGCATGTCGGCCGAAAGCGTAAGCCGACACTTACATTCCCGTTCATAGCTCCCCGCACTCTGCCAGCAAGGAGAACGGTTCACTGATTGATTCCCGCTCCTTCCTGTTGCGGCGCCTCGGAAGGTTCTACAGCGGTAGCGGGGGGCAGGCACGGACGCAGGTTCTCATAACCTGCGGCAATCATTTCCGTCACGTCAGGGGTACGTCCCGTCTCCGAACGCAGCCACTCCGCAACCTTGGCCCGGAGTAAAGCAATGGATGGATGAGGCGTTGTCTGCATCCAGGGGCTGCCCTTCCGCGATGCGAGCGGCGGCGGCATGGGCACTTTGGCACGGAAGGCAGGTGCAATCTCCCACATCGAGAGGCGCACGAAGATACGTGGCGCACATTGCGCCAGGCTCCTGCTGACCTGGTTCCTATCTCCCGCAAGAAAGTTTGGCGGAAAACGCTCGGCTGTAAGGTGGCAAGATCCGCACGCTTTTTTGAAAACGGTTCCCGGCTCAGGTACAGGCAGCCCTGTTTCGATGTCAGCCTGTACAGGTATTGGCAGAAGAGGTGGTTCCCTCTCTTTGCCCACCACATCCAGGTCAAGTGCCGAGCGGAGGAGCGCCCGGGTTAGAGGTGCCTCCGGCCATGCGAACCGTGATATTCTCCGGCGCAAGGGGGCGAAATCTTCGGTGATGGTAACGAAAGCTTTGGCGCCATCCCGATGTTGCTTCACCTCGATGTTTTCAATCAGGTTCCCATTCGCAGTCCGTGCCTTCAATCCATCGCTGGTCGCCATCCCGCCTTTAAACAGGAAATGCAGCGGCTGTTCATTGCCGAGAGCAAAAGCCTCGATAAAATTTTTGCGTCCATGCAGGATGAACTCTCCCTGGCAATCGTATTGTCCCCCGGAAAGCACGCAAGGCGCAGCATAAACACGGCACCTGGCTCCGGCACCACCGGCAAGCCGTGCATCGAGATCATGCAGGTCCTTCTCGGGGATGAGAGCAGCCAGTCCCGTCACGAAGCGACGCGCCAGCAGCGGATCGCCCGCTGTCCATACCTCAAGAGGTGGACGCGGCGCAAGAGGATCAAACTCCGCGGCAACATGCGACTTTGCAACCCCTTCCCCATCTTCTTCCGCATCTTCCGCTAGCGCAAGCGGATTCCGATCTGGAAGGTCGGGATTCGGAATGGCAAGACCGCCGGGCCAGCGTGCAGCAAATTGGCGTGAGAATGCCTGTTCCAGAGTGTTCACGTCTGAAAACCTGCCTCCCGACAGGCGGTACTGGATTGCAGCTGTTATTGCCAGCGGGCGGCAGGTCGAGTCGCATGCTTCGAGCCACACACGGTGTATTACACCGATGAGATTGGCCCGGTCAGTTGCATCGTCAATAAGATTGGGGAGATCAACGCCGCGATGCACGGGAATTCCATAAAAGCTATCCCTTACTTGGGACAGCTTCTCCGCTACCCGTCGATTCGCATTGGTTTCATCCCATAACTGCCGCGAAAAAATCGGCGCGTGATTCTGGTGGCAAGCCATGCAAATATTCCTGTTTGCATAAACCAGCCGCGGTGTGCCGCCTTCCCTATAATCCCTCACTGCCTGAAATTCAAAGCGTGCGGCGGCCTCGTTGTAGCTGATGACTTCAATCACATTCGTCTTTTCCTGGTAAGCAAGATAGAGGCGGTCTTTTGCGAACAATGGACCTTTGCCCTCCCCTGTCACCGCGACAATTGCACGGGGATAGGCGAAAAAATCGGGTGCGGCGGCAGTGCGCTGCAGAGATCGGCCAAGCGGAACCAGCACCGAGGTTATGCACGCTCCTTCCCAACACCCAAGCTGTCTCTCGATCTTCTGAACCAGGGCTGCAAACGGGAACGGAATACTATCGGCTGCAATGAAGTCGAACAGCGACCGGCCGGATGGGGGAAGTACCGGGCCGGACACAGCCGGATCAACGGCCCAACTCGGACCCTGGCACTCCGTTACGCAGTTGCCGCTGGCGCCAGCAGACGGGGCGTAGATCAGGGAGATACAGGCTCCGATAATCGTCCCGAGCAATACAGTACGGCACATGGTCAGTTTTCCGACCTGAAACCAATTGGACGGACCTGCTCCCCTGGCCAGCAATCCTGTCGTGTTGACTCCCCTCCAGAAAACCCCAGACTATGGCGCTGATCGAGATTCCTGTCGTAGAGGGTAAAATTCAGAAAAAAGATTTTGCCGAGATAGACGCGCCCGAGATAGAACCCTGGCCGGATCATGCGGATTTCGTCGCGCACCTGGAGGCCATGGCGGCCAACCAGTTGATCAAGCAATTCCGGATACCCTGGAATATCGTCGCTGAAGGAGTAATCGACGATGATCGACTCCCGGCGCGAATCAAGCAGGCTCTGCCCGCAGTAGAGGCGTGCGGGGAACATCAGCCACTGTTCCCGGCCCTCTATAGTGATAGTGGGAATGGCTGCCGGATGGGAGCCAAGCAAGTGGTCGAGGGGCGTCAGGTCATCAACGCGAGTGAACGCCAAGCGGACGTCGCCCTGAAACACCTTCCTGCCCCACAAGTACCTGCAAAGAAGCTTGAACCTGTTTGTGCTGGCATTCGCAAACCCCGGCAATTCACTGATGATTCTGGTTTCGGTGGTGATTTGATCATCAGGAATACCATTCGGGGAAAACGGCTGCGCATCGAACAATCCATCAGGGATCACACCGGCAGTCAGGCGCGCATAGATCTGATCTATCTGCTCCTGATCGTATGCAGCCAGCATTTCAGGCGTGAGTTCGGCCAGATGGGCAGAAGTGAGGGGAAACTCATGCTCAACCCGCGCAAAATCGGGCTTGCTCGCATAATAGCCGCCATAGCTGGCAAACCTGATGGCGGAAGGTGACGAGCCATGCAAGCTACCGCAGGCGCCAAGTGTAACGCCTGCACAGACAATGACCGTTTTCGCCGCCCTTATCCCTATCCTTATCCCTGTCCCTGCTTTCATTGCTAAAGTGTAGCGAGAAAGGCGATAAGTGCATCCTTGTCGCCATCGGACAGATCCTCTCCAAAAGGATGCCCCTCGTTCTCGATCTCTGCTGTACAGAAACCGTAGCTTGTCATGAGGCGAGGAAAGTTGCGGAGAACTTCAGCCATGTGTCCTGGTTCCTTCGCCAGCACTCCGGCGGCAGAGCGCAGATCTCCGACAATTTTCCTGCCCTCACCGCGGCCAAACTGCCTGACGAGCTTCTCCTCCGCCATGGCGGGTTTGCGTCTGGCAAGAAGCATGTCGTTCACGAAGGCCTTGTGCTGGAAGCTTGTAACCCTGCCGACGCTGAAACCCGCCGGCAGGACCAGGTTAAAGCCGAGCAATTCACCCTCACGCTTACCATCCCAAACCCTGGCACCGAGCGTGACTTGTATGTCGTTATCGATGCGGGGAATCTTTGGTGTGCGCCTGCCGGGATTGAGCAAATCCCGCATCGAGGCCACATACAGCTTGAAACGCCCCTCGACACTCGGATCATATGACCAGCAGCCCTGTGCTTTATCTACCGGGATTGCCTGCCCGTCTGCATCCACATACGGCGACCGGTAGAAATTGTTCATCCGGTTTGCCGGCTTCCCGCAAAGCTCCGGACCAACGGAATTGTTGTGCAAAAACGGGGCATGGGCCCATACTGACAACAGCGAAATATTACGATAGTAGCCTCGGCCACCATCATGCGGTTCGCGAATGTTCGGATCTGGAGACCGCGCGCGAAGTGTTTCGGAGCCGTATTCTTCCCAGATGTGTCCCATCATATGATTCGAATGCAGGGAACGGCAACGATGCGTGCCTGCTTCAGAGACGAAGACAGATTCATCCGAGCCCAGCCAGTCCGCGCGCATCCCGGTCGCATCGACTGCCCGAAAGTCCCGGCTGTGGAACGCTCCACCCACGAGCTCCGGAATAGACGAATGACAGCGTGCGCACTTATCCGCAAAGACTTCACGGCCACGTCTCACTGCATTTTCCCCAAACTTTTTGTTCAGGTCAGCTTCGAGATCCGCCATGGTATAAACGGCATTCGGGCTTGAATCACGTAGCGCAAGCTCGCGAGCGCCAACGAGATCCGTGGCTTCGCCTTCCCTCGACAAAAGAAAGTCGTGTATGTTCTCCAGCCGATCTTCAATGGCGCGAAAACTGGCGCAATCCCGGCGGCACTGGCCAATGTCGAAGGGTGTCTGGCCAAAATTGCGTTGATGCGGATCGAGTTGGCGAAGGTCAGTCAGATGGTTCATCCAGCATTGCTCTGAACAGCTTCCGATATTGATATAGACACGCTGAATAGCCTCAAGCGTGCCGGTCGAGTCTTCACCGCCCTTCAGAAGGTGATGAACTGTCGCAACAGACTTCTCCCGTAGCCAGCACTTGCCATTGCGGCCGGGTTCGCACCAGCAGCGGGGGTCGGCAACCTTGCACGACGCAACCTTGCGCCACCGCATGACCTGTTCATTATCGAACGTCGGCCGTACTTGGGTATGAGTAATGGCGTTCGTGCTCCCGGGATTGTGCACCTGATCAGTAGCGATCCCTGACGTATCAGACGTGCCTGGCCGCGCCTGCCCGAACAACCGCGCCTCAAGCGTCGCTCCCGCCATTCCGGAGGTGAGTATTTCCGAAATTCGCAAATACTGGTTCCCGATGGTGCCGCGGATGTTTTCCCACTTTGGATCAGCCGGATTTTTGGGAGGCTTCAATGGGTCGAAAGCGACATGGCAGGACGCGCAGGTGATGCCGATCAGAAACGGTGGCTCGATCGAGCCATCGGCAAGGCGGCTGAATTCGCTGCTGCCCATTCCCGGTTGTTTTGGGAGCGGCACGCGATATCCATCCCAACCTGCGAGACTCCCGTTCAATGCGATCCATCGAGATCTGTCAAAACGGGGATTGGGAAATTTTCTGAAACCGATAGCACCGGTTGAGGTGCCAAAAGCGAGATCACATGCAGACTGACGCTGGTCCTTGCTCCCGTGATGCGGATCTGTCCTTATGGGAAGCGTGTCCGCATGATCGCAGGCCGGATCGCGATAACCAGCATGCCCTACGTGCTTGAGCAGTTCCTCATCCCCGGGGCACCATTCGAACCCGTAGGTTTCTTCCCGCGTCCTCGCGGGGCAACCCGCGGTACCCGGCACGCAGCAGTCAGGATCGTTGATGAGACCCCACGCTGCAAAGCGATCTTCATGCTCATGCGCGTTGAGGACGCGATACCAGTCGACCTGTACATTGAGGCGCTGGGGAAACACATAGGTATAAAAGCGGCTGTTGCCGGCAGTCGCCTTGTACCAGATCTCGCGACCGGCTCGCTCCGAAGCAGTAAGCCCGGATGCCGCGGCATAAAATCCGGAGGTATCGGCCCTCGGCCACACTTTCATCGCAGACGCGCCGGATGGCTGTGCAGAAGTGAGGCGCAATCGGCCATCGTTTGGCATCGCATGGCCCGGCAATATCGCACCGACCAGCAACAGAATGATCCGCGCCAGAACATGTGTTTTCTTCATACCCTCCTTACTACAGCGGCTGAAGGATGGATTTCAGATATTGCCTTGAAAAAATCTGGATACCCACTTTCGCGGGTATGACGGCGCCTTGATGGGCCGGTCGCCAGAATTCCTCACTTCAGCGTTCGCGGATGAGGAAACCACAGTGGAGGCAGGCCTCTACGACCTCAGTCTAGTATATAAACGTCCCGCTTTCTGCGAGTCAACTCTTTGCGGGCGGCTGGTATAATCAACGTGAATATCTGGAGAACCGGGTTAGAAAGATTCGATGCGAAAAATCCTTCCATCACTACTGTTATTCATGGTTTCGGTGGGCAATGCGGCAGAAACCCCTATACGGCCCGGCTTATGGGAAATAACGACGACGTCGATGCTATTGACCCTGGTGCCACAGATTCCCCCTGAGCAAATGCGGCAGCTGACGAATCTGGCGAAGCAATATGGACTGGATCTACCCCGGATCGAGAATGGAGCGGCCACCTCCAGAATCTGCATCACTCAGGAAATGGCGGACCAGGAGATTCCTTCCTATCTGCACGTTCACGAAGCGGGATGCAGCATCAAGAATGCCCTCCGCACCGAGAATGACTACAAGATGGATCTCGTCTGCACCAATCCTCAATTGCAGGGCAAGGGGCGGGCTGAGGGTTCGTTTACGACATCGGAGAGTTTTTCGGGATGGACCGTGTTCAACGGCAGGGTGCAAAACACTCCCGTCAATGAGCACGCCGATACCAGGGGACGCTGGATCAGCGCGAGTTGCGGCAAGGCAAAATCACCGCATTGATTGTCAACCCGGCTCCTGTCCCGCCATATTTGTCTGCCTGACTGGCGACGGCTTAACCCTTACCCGCTGGCAACTTCGTCTGCTGCGACTGCGGCCATCCTTTTGAGCAGTTTTTCGTGAATACCGCCGAAACCGGCGTTGCTCATGACGAGTATATGGTCGCCTGGTTGGGCGTATGCTGTAATCGCAGCAATCAATTGGTCCAGCTCTTCAAAGGCAACCGCTTTTTCGCCCAGCGGAAGCAGCGCTTGCGACAAGTCCCAGCCCAGGTTGGCAGCGTAGCAGAACACCACGTCCGCCCTTGTCAGGCTAGCTGCCAGACTCTCTTTCCATACGCCCATTTTCATGGTATTCGAGCGTGGCTCAAGCACGGCAATGATGCGCGCCTCCTTCACCCTGCTGCGCAGCCCATCAATCGTTGTACGAATCGCTGTCGGGTGATGGGCAAAATCGTCATAGACCGTGATGTCCCTTGCTACACCCCTTACTTCCATGCGGCGCTTGACATTCCTGAATTCCGCCAGCGCGGCAATGGCTGTCTTTACCGGTACACCGGCGTGACGAGCGGCGGCCAGTGCGGCGAGCGCATTCATCCGGTTGTGCTTTCCCAGCAATTCCCACAGCAGTGTTCCCTGGGATTCGCCAAAAAAGGATACGGCAACCGCATCGTCCGTGAGGACGTTTGCCTCCCACCCGTGGGCGACGCCTATCCTTTCGACGGGCGTCCAGCATCCCTTCCCCAGAACCCGCTCCAGATTCTCTTCCTGGCCATTGCTGACGATAAGACCCTTGCCGGGGACGATGCGCACGAGGTGATGGAACTGCTGCTCGATCTCCTCCAGGTTCCTGAAAATATCTGCATGATCGTATTCCAGGTTATTGAGAATGACTGTTGTGGGGTGAAAATGGACAAACTTGGAACGCTTGTCAAAAAAAGCCGTGTCATATTCGTCGGCTTCAATGACGAAAAAACCTGAACTACCCAATCTCGCCGAGATTCCGAAATTCTGCGGTATGCCCCCAATGAGGAATCCCGGTTCCATTCCCGCATATTCGAGAATCCACCCCAGCATGGAACTGGTTGTGGTTTTGCCATGCGTCCCTGCCACCGCAAGCACCCATTTGCCCCGCAGGACATTTTCCGAAAGCCATTGAGGACCGGAAATATAGGGCAGGTTGCGGTCAAGAATCTCTTCCATGAGGGGATTGCCGCGGCTCACTACGTTCCCTATCACGAACAGGTCAGGATTCAGCCTGATTTGCTCCGGAGAAAACCCTTCGATCAACTCGATACCCCGCGATTTCAATTGCGTGCTCATTGGAGGATAGACTCCAGCATCGCAACCGGTAACCCTGTGACCTGCTTCCTGTGCAATTGCCGCAATGCCTCCCATGAATGTGCCGCAGATGCCAAGAATATGAATATGCAAAGCTTGCTCCTGATATATATAAAATGAATTACGCGTCCGCCTGCTGGCGGCTAAAATATGTCCGCCCGATACGCCCGCCCGGAATTGGCCCGTTTCATCCTGTCAGCGTGCTTCGATTGGACGTTCGACCTCATCCCTGCTGGCTTGTCACTCTTTTTTGTTACACTTACGGCTTTTGTTTGCTTGCAGCCACTACTGGTGCCGGTTGAGCGGCGGACTGCATGCAGGAGCAGCTTCCATTTGCACGCGCGGCGCCCCACTATTCCGCGCTCATGCTTCCATACAGCGGCTTCCATACGGTGACGCGAGACTTATGAGCTTGAAAATAGGCATTCATCCATTTCCGGATGATATCGTTTTCAGGTTGAAGAACTTCACATGAAATTGCGTTTTATCCGTTCCGTCTGCTGGTCTTTTTTGCTGTTTTGCCTTGCCTGGAATGTGCGCGCCGAGCCGCCTCTTTCTTCCAGACCAAAGCAGGAACGCGCAGCCCCTCCTGGTGAGGGTGACGATAAACCGGTGGTTATCGATACGGAACGCATCCGGGGTCATCATGAATACGAGTCTGGCGCCAGAAACGAGAGTGAATTGCGCAGTCGCTCGACCATTTCAACTGATCAGATAAAAAAACCCAATCAAAAAGCGAGCCCCACCGCTAAAGATGCGCCGTCCGGGCCTCAGCAGAACTATACACTATCCCCCGCAATAAAAACCGGCTCCCGGACAAGCACCTCAGCCCAGGAATCGGAGAAGACGGAAAGCATGGTTTTACCGAGCGGTATGGAACGCCTTCCCGGACCCGTCGCAGAAGAAGGAGGGCCCAGGCTGCGCACTACGACGCAGGCTGCACCGCGCAGTTTATCTGCGGAAAAGCGCGGGGAGAAGTCCGTGAGGGCAGCGGCGGCGGCAGAAGCAGACGAGGGCAGACCGGGGTTTGCAGAAGGCGAGCCCATTGGAGGGCACAGGGAAGAAGCGGGCGAAGCAAGGCTGCGTCTTGCCGGCGAGGCTGAGCCCGAGGGGGTTGAGCAAAAACTGGCGGAAGTTGAGGCGGAAACGGACAAACAGCCCCCCGTGTTCGTCGTTGCAGACCGCTTGCAAGGTCACGTGGAGCAGGAAATCGAAGCGATAGGCAAGGCGGAACTGTCTACCGGAGATCAGTTTATTTCTGCTGAGCGGATGAAATACAACCAGAGTACCAACGATGCCGAAGCCCAGGGCAACGTTCGCGTGGAAAAGGAAGGTGACATACTGGAAGGATCCAATCTCAAGTTCAATCTGCTGAGCAAAACCGGCCAGTTAAGCGAGCCCAACTATCGTTTGAAGGATGCGAGCAGCCGCGGTTATGCGGGCATGCTCCTGTTTGAAGGCGAGAATCAGTACCGCCTGCAGAAGGCCAACTACACCACCTGCCCGGCGGGAGATGACAGCTGGGTTCTCCAGGTGGCTGATCTGAAGCTCGACAATGACAAGAAAGTGGGCACCGCCAAAAATGTGAAGCTTACCTTCAAGGATGTGCCGATAATGTATACCCCCTGGATGAATTTCTCATACAGTGGCGAGCGCAAATCAGGATTACTGGCGCCCACTTACAGCACCAGCGGCAGGACGGGTCTTGAACTGGCCTTGCCCTTCTACTGGAACATCGCGCCCAACTATGATGCCACGTTTTCCGCACGCATGATGTCGAAGCGTGGCTTGGCGATCAACAACGAATTTCGCTTTCTGGGCAGAAACTCGAGCAGCAACCTGCTCGCCGACATCGTGCCTCGTGACCTGGATACGGAAACGACGCGATGGCGCACTTCGTTCTGGCACAATCATTATCTGGGAGCCGGCTTTTCCGCTCGTCTGGATTACAACAGGGTGTCGGATGATGCCTATTTCCGCCACTTTGGCAACAACCTGAATCTCACATCCCGCACCAACCTGCTGCAGCAGGGACTGCTGTCTTACAACCGCGGGCTGGGAGATGACGGCACATTTAACGTAACCTCGCTTGTCCAGAGCTTCCAGACGATTCAGGATCCCCTGGCCGCAATTGTCGTGCCTTACAAGCGCCTGCCGCAGGTGGGGTTGAACGCGAATAAGCCCGACGTCCTGGGAACGGGAGTCGATGTCAATCTTTTGGGGAGCTGGACGAACTTCTCCCACCCCACCCTGGTCAGCGGCCGCAGGATCGTGCTCTTTCCAAGCATGAGCTACCCTCTTCGCAATTCATTCGGTTTCATCACGCCCAAGGTGGGGATGCACTACACCCGTTACAGCCTCGGGGAGGATGCCGGCTCGCCGGATGAAACCCCCACCCGCACCTTGCCGATATTCAGCCTCGACAGCGGCATTGCCTTCGATCGCAAAACGTCCCTGGGCGGAGAAAGCTTTACACAGACGCTCGAGCCGCGCATATTCTATGTTTACGTCCCGTTCCGCGCGCAAGATCAGTTGCCGAATTTCGATTCCGCCAAGACTGACTTCAGCTTTGCGCAGATGCTGTCGGAAAACCGTTTCAGCGGGAGCGATCGTATCAATGATGCCAACCAGGTGACTTTTGCGCTGACGACCCGCCTGCTGGAGTCCAGTACCGGGAGGGAGCGTTTGCGTGTGGCTGTTGGGCATCAATTAAGCTTTATTGATCGCCGGATCATGCTGGAGACTCCGCAAACCGTCGATCGTCGACCCGATTTTATTGCCGCTGTGTCGGGTTTTCTCACACCGACCATCAGTACCGACACCAGCCTCCAATTTGACCAGGCGCGCCTCCTGGCCGATGTGGTCCGCTCGGGTGTGAGCTATCGTCCCGAACCCGGTCGCGTGTTGAATTTCGGTTACCGTTTTACCCGCGACGTGCTGCATCAGGTGGATGCTTCCAGCCAGTGGAGATGGTCCGAAAGATGGCAAACGGTGGCCCGCCTGAATTACTCGCTACTAGACCACAGAATTCTGGAAGGGCTGGCAGGAGTTGAGTATAATGCGTGCTGCTGGTCGTTGCGATTTGTGCTTCAGCATTTGACCCTTGCTACGCAGAAATCGACCACAGCGGCTTTTTTGCAACTTGAGTTGAACGGCCTGATGCAAATCGGATCGAACCCGTTGACCGTATTGCAACGCAGCATTCCCGGGTATATCAGGACGGGTAGCCAGGGAAGCAGCTTGATAGAAGGGCCATAGACCTCACATCTATCACTGTTCGCACGTCACGATCACACCATCTCTCCCCTATTCCAGAAGCTTATTCACATGGGCACGAAATTGTCATCGCGTTCTCCCATTTCCTTTCCCCTTTTAACCCTGTTTGCCGGAATGGCCATTGCCCCGCAACCGACGCATTCCGGGGTGGAAACTATCGATCATATCGTTGCGGTTGTGAATGAGAACGTGGTTACCCGCCATGAACTGGACGAAATGCTCAGCGCCATGCTGAAACAATTGCAAAAGCAAGGCGTACAGCCCCCCCCGCCTGCTGTACTGGAAAAGCAGCTTCTGGAGCGAATAATTCTGAACCGCGTGCAACTGCAACTTGCGAACGAAACCGGACTGACCGTAAGCGACGCGGAACTCGACCAGACTTTGCGCCGTATCGCGCAGGAAAACAAGATGTCCCTGCATGAGTTCGACAGGGCGCTGGCGGAAGACGGGGTCAGTTTCAGCAAATTCCGTGACGAGATTCGCGAGGAAATCATCCTGGTCAGGCTGAAAGAGCGTGAGGTAAGCAATCGCGTGAGCGTGACTGAAGGGGAAGTCGATCATTTTCTGGAAACGCAGGAAGATTCGCCCAGTCAGAGCGATGAGTATCGCATTGCCCATATTCTGGTGCAGGTGTCCGAAGGAGCCGACCCTTTGAAACGCGATGCGGCACGGCAGCGGGCAGAAAGTGTCCTGGCAAAATTGAAGGCAGGAGTCGAGTTTGCCCAGGTAGCCGCCGAGTTCTCGGATGCGCCGGATGCGATGGAAGGTGGCCTGCTTAACTGGCGCCCCGCCGCCCAACTCACAAAAAAGTTTGCCGAAATACTGGCTCCAATGAAACCGGGAGAAATTACCGGAATAATTCCAAGCCCGAATGGATTTCATATCCTCAAGCTGGTCGACCGCCGCAACCAGGAAATAGTAACCACCGTGATAGACCAGACGCATGCGCGTCACATTCTTATAAAAATCAGCGAGCTCACTTCGGAGGCCGACGCCCACAGGCGTGTAACGGAATTGAAAGAACGCCTGGATCATGGCGGCAAGTTCGAGGAACTGGCGAAGCTTCATTCGGAAGATGCCAGCGCCCCCACCGGGGGGGATCTCGGCTGGGTCTCGCCGGGCGATACGGTTCCGGAATTTGAACAGGCCATGAGCGCTCTTAAACCGGGAGAAATCAGCGGACCTGTCCAATCTCCTTTTGGCTGGCACCTCATTGAGGTCATCGAGCGCCGCACCCAGGATGTAAGTCAGGAGCGCAAGCGCCAGTCCGCACGCCAGGCGATCCGCGCCCGCAAAGCGGAGACGGCATTCCAGGAATGGTTGCAGCGCCTGCGGGACCGGGCATATGTCGAGTACCGGCTGGAAGAAGGCTAGCTGGAAGTCTTGAAAAAGCGCCGTGGACCGAGGCAGCCAAACCATTGAATAATCCCAAGCTCGCTCTCACCGCGGGGGAACCCGCCGGAATTGGTCCCGACCTGTGTGTGCAGATCGCCCAACTGGGCTTACCTTTCACGCTCGTTGTCATTGCCGATAGGGAATTGCTGCAGGAGCGCGCACGCTTGCAGCGGCTTCCGTTGACAATAACGGACTACTCTTCCCGTAGCGAATTAAAGCCGGAAAAAGGGAATCTGCACGTGCTGCACATTCCCGTGGCCGAGATTGCCACTCCCGGTAAACTCGATGCGGCTAATGCGCCTTATGTGCTGAAGACGCTCGAGCGGGCTGTTGCCGGATGCGTCCATGGCGAGTTTGATGCAATGGTAACGGCGCCGGTGCATAAAGGCATCATCAACGATGCCGGCATTTCTTTTACTGGCCACACTGAATATCTCGCGCAACTGACAAACGGCCGTCCCGCCATGATGCTCACCGGCGGCGGGATGCGGGTAGCGCTTGCCACCACCCACCTGCCCCTGAGAGACGTTGCGAGTGCCATTACGAGCGATTCTGTGGAGCAAAAGCTGCGCATCATCGAGCATGATCTGGTCAATCGCTTCGGTATTCCAAAGCCACGCATTGCCGTAGCGGGCTTGAATCCTCATGCAGGGGAATCAGGTCATCTGGGCAGGGAAGAAATCGATATCATCATCCCTTTGCTCGACAAGCTGAGCGCCGAGGGGATGAGTCTGATCGGCCCACTGCCTGCCGATACACTTTTCAATCCATCGAAGCTGAAGGATTACGACTGCATATTCGTCATGTATCACGACCAGGGGCTGCCGGTGCTCAAGCATGCGAGCTTTGGAACCGCCGTCAACGTCACCCTGGGCTTGCCTATCATCCGCACCTCCGTGGATCATGGCACTGCACTTGAATTGGCGGGAACAGGGAAAGCTGATCCGGGCAGCCTGGTAGCGGCTATCGAAATGGCGGCATCGCTGGTTGCGCATCAGCCATAGCTCTCAACCCTGCATCTTCGTTCGCCTGAGCTTGTCAAAGGGTAAACGAACCTGCAAACTCTCATAAACATGCAGCACACCCCCCGCAAGCGCTTCGGCCAGAATTTCCTGGTTGATTCCCAAACCGTAGCCGACATTATTCGCGCCCTCCATCCCCGTCGGGAGGATGTAATGGTAGAGATCGGTCCAGGACTGGGAGCATTGACACGGCCCCTGCTCCAGTCACTTGAACATCTGCACGTGGTGGAGATCGACCGGGATATCGTGAAGCGGCTAGGTGATGAATTTTCCGCGAAAAAGCTGACAATACATGAAGGAGATGCGCTCAAATTCGACTTCTCCAGCCTCGGTGAAAGTCTGCGGGTAGCGGGCAACCTGCCCTACAACATTTCCACTCCGCTCCTTTTCCACCTGAGTCAATTTGCAGACAGCATCCGCGATATGCATTTCATGCTGCAGAAGGAAGTGGTCGCCCGCATCGTAGCCAAACCCTCCACCTCGGATTACGGACGGCTTTCAGTCATGCTGCAATACCGCTTCGAAATGGAACAGCTTTTCATCGTCTCGGCCGAATGCTTCCGCCCGCCGCCAAAAGTTGAATCGGCGGTGATTCGCATGATTCCACTCAAGAAACCGCTGGTCGAGGCGAGCCAGGAAAAATTATTTGCCGAAGTTGTTTCCGCCGCCTTCTTGCACCGCCGCAAAACCCTGCGCAACACACTACGCAATTATCTCAAGCCTGGCGATTACCTGAAGCTGGAGATTGACCCTAACCTCCGAGCAGAAAATTTATCAATCGCGCAGTATGTAGCGATTACAAACCATTTCAATGAAGTCAGACTCGATTGAAGTGGATTGAAAGTAGCAGAAGTGTTGCGCGAAGTTCTGAACTGAGATCGGAGCAAAAAATCAATCGGGCCTGGCCCCTACCGATCTCCGGCTTCTCGTTAATAAACAGGCAAAATATCCTGTTTATGAAGTAAATCCTTAACATGAGATGAGTATAATCTGCGAGCCATTTCTGGGCATGCAAAAAGGCGAAAAAGCAGACTCCTCGGTTTTATGAACTTGAAACAATCGATATTGCCGACCGTGGCATTGTTACTGGGTTTCGGATTAATACAGTCAACCTGGGCCGAGGTCATCTACTCGTTTACGGATGACCATGGCGTGGTGCATTTTACCAATGTGCCGACGGATGAACGGTATGTTCCATTCATCGGGAGCAGCGCCAACCCCGGGAAATCACGGACAGCTTCAAATAACGGGCATCTGATCGCATCGCTCAAGACGCAATATGCGCCGGTAATCAAGGAAGTCGCCCGCGCCCACGCCCTCGAAGACGCGCTGCTCCATGCCGTGGTCACTGTCGAATCTGCCTACAACCCCAAGGCGGTTTCAAAAAAGGGCGCAGCGGGCCTGATGCAACTCATGCCGGAAACTGCCCAGAGATACGGTGTCACAGATCGTTTCGATCCCGTGCAGAATCTCCATGGCGGTGCGAGATATCTCACGGAGCTGCTGAGAATGTTCAACGGCAACTTGAGTTTGACTTTGGCCGCTTACAATGCCGGGGAAAACAACGTCGTCAAGTATGGCAACCGGATTCCGCCATTTCAGGAGACGAGGGCTTATGTGCCGAAGGTTCTCGATCTCTATCGCAGATATCATTCAGGGGAGAGGCTCTAGGAAGGGGAGTTTTCGTCTCGTCCTTCTTGAATTTCGCTACACAACCCTGCCCTTCTTCCCCTCCCCATACGGCGAACGTCCAGCCTGCTCCTGCTGAGACTTTGAAGTCCCGGCATCGTATTTCTTTTTTTTATTGAAGTTCGTTTTATTGAAATGTCCCCATTGTGCTTAAGGCTATTGAGGTTCACACTGTGCCTGGGCAAGTCAGATAACCGTAAACACTATGGGGGGAAAAATGAAAAAAAGTCTCTGCATGACGCTGTGTGGCACAGCCGGTTTTTTTCTGCTGTATTTAAGTGCCTGGGCGAGCGAGGGGGGCACCGCGCCCGAGCTTAACGAGGCGCGACAGGTAGCTCAATACAATTACGTAATTCATATCCTCGCCATGTTGCTGGTGGGTTTCGGCTTCCTCATGGTATTTGTCAAAAGATATGGATTCGGGGCCACGACCGGAACATATCTGGTGGTGGCTGTCGGTCTTCCGCTTTATATGCTGCTTCGCGCAAATGGAGTATTTGCCCACGAAATTGCTCCGAACACGGTGCAGGCATTGCTTTTTGCTGAATTCGCCGTGGCGTCCGGCTTGATCGCCATGGGCGCAGTCCTCGGTCGTCTCCGCGTTTTCCAATACGCACTGCTGGCGCTGTTCCTGATTCCCGCTTATCTCTTGAACGAATGGCTGGTGCTGGATAACGGAATGGGTATGACTGAAGGATTCCAGGATACTGCGGGGTCGATCATCATACACGCCTTCGGTGCATATTTTGGCCTGGGGTTATCCCTTGCGCTGACGACGGCACGACAACGAAGCCAGCCGATTGAGTCGGATCCGACTTCTGATCGATTCGCAATGCTTGGTTCAATGGTCCTGTGGCTTTTCTGGCCTAGTTTCGCCACCGCCATCGTTCCCTTCGAGCAAATGCCGCAGACGGTAGTCAATACGGTACTCGCACTGTGTGGGGCCACGATCACCACGTACTTCTTGAGCACATATTTCCATAAAGGCAAAACCTCGATGGTCGATATGGCGAATGCGGCGCTGGCCGGCGGAGTGGCGATTGGTTCGACTTGCAATATCGTGTCGCCGACGGGTGCTTTTGGGATCGGCCTGCTCGCCGGAGCCGTCAGCGTCATCGGGTTTGTGTTCATTCAACCTGCGCTTGAGAAACGCTTCAAGATCGTTGACACCTGTGGAGTCCATAATCTGCATGGAATGCCGGGATTGCTGGGTGCATTCGTTGCTATCCTGGTCGTGCCCGGCATAGCAGTTGCCCAATTTATCGGCATCGCCTTCAGTGTCGTGCTCGCTCTGATAACGGGACTCGCCGCTGGCGCGCTCATCAGGGCTACCGGCACAACCCGTCTAGCTTACGAGGATAGTGAGGAATTCACACACACTGAAGGACCGGAAGCTACGGAAATCGATGCCATAGCATTTGAAGCCGAGACTTCAACTTAAAAGGGCGGTGGCCCTGACGCAGGGAATACCCGGAACGGTATGGTCAGGATATAACCTGCACAAGGGCCACCTCTATCCTGGTGTTGCTTCAGTATTGCAAGCACCGGATCAATCGAGTCTGACTCTGCTGATCTATCGATCTATCCGAGAATGCTCAATGGCAACTTGAGTTTGACTTTGGCCACCTATAATGCTGGCGAAAACGATGTCATCAAATACGGAAATGGGGTCCTGCTGCTTCAGGAAACCAGGAATTACCTGCCGAAGGTGCTGGATCTCCATCGCAAATATTAGACAAACAGGAAACTGTAGTAAAGGAGAATCAGGAGCGGAACTAGGCAAATTGTTCCCTTAACTCCTCCGCCTTTATCTATATAAAGCCTTTTGTTATCCAGGCAAGGGTAAATCGATAGAGTCAAGAGGATTAAGAATATTTGCTTCGAGAAAGAAATAATCCAGGAATTCCTTTACAGATTGTAATGCCCAGAATGCAAATGAACCGGAGGCCCAAGCACGAGGAAAGACGGGGGCGTTAGCAAGAAAGGGCGACAATTCAAATCTATTGGTTAACTGTCTCGCCAACTTGGCATGCTCTTTTTGCTCACAGGACCATTCTGGCCGAAAGTGTAATACCGCATTGCGAAGCTTAATAAGAGCACTAATGTTCTGAACAATTGGATCGCCATGTGGCAGTTGTTTTCCTGTCCTTATGGCAAGTACCAGTTCAAATTTCAAAAGAACCCTCTCCTTTTCTGCTAGCTCCGCAATCAACGCCGTCGCCGAGCGATTCAAACCTATGCCAGCTGCGAAAGCACTAGAACTTTCAAAGTACAATTCATTCGCATAACCTTCTAGTGAGGCAACTGCGAGTGTTACTACGCCGAGAGCATTGTGCAGCACTTCGTCCCAAAAAAGACCAACAGGCTCAGATGCATATTCCTTCTCGATTTCTCGGATTCGATCTGCAAATCGCTTTGCTGCAAGGAGGTGATGACGTGCCAAGTTCGTATAGGTCTTAGTACTCGCGGAACTGCAATTATTTATCTGAATAACAGGGTCAACGGCTAGATTTATGGTGGTCATGGATGAATTTTTAGCCTTTGATATGCGTAGAGTTTCAATTGAAGAGTCGATTAACATCATAAGTCGCCTCGACCTAATCTCACCTCTTCGGCATATAAAGATCAGTAATCGTCCCCTCCGCGATCTCAGCGGCAAAGAATACGGTTTCGGACAAAGTCGGGTGCGGATGAATGGTAAGGCCGATGTCTTCCATATCCGCGCCCATTTCCAATCCCAGTACGGTTTCGGATATCAGTTCGCCGGCATTGATGCCTGCGATGCCTGCACCAAGAATGCGTCGTGTCTTCTTGTCCAGCAGTAGCTTGGTCACGCCTTCGTCGCGGGCCATTGCCAATGCGCGGCCACTGGCGGCCCACGGAAATACCGCTTTTTCGAATTCGATACCTTGCTTCCTGGCTTCGGTTTCGGTGAGGCCCATCCAGGCGATCTCAGGGTCGGTGTACGCCACGGAGGGAATGGCGCGTGCATCGAAAGCTGCCGACTTCATCTTCTCCCCCCCGGCGATGATTTCCGCCGCCAGCTTGCCTTCGTGCGATGCCTTGTGCGCCAGCATGGGCTCGCCGGCGATATCGCCGATGGCGAAGATATGCGGGGCGTTGGTGCGCAACTGCTTGTCCACCGGGATGAAGCCACGTTCGTTCACTGTGATGCCTGCATTTTCTGCGCCAATTTCGCGGCCATTTGGCTGGCGTCCTACCGCCATCAGAATCCTGTCGTATACTTGCGGTTCGGGTGCCTCAGTGCCCTCAGTGTTGCCTTCCGATGCGCCTTCGAACGTGACCTTCAACCCTTCTTGCAGCGCTTCGATTCTGGTGACTTTGGTTTTGAGGTAGATGGCTTCATAGCGTTTCTGTATGCGTTTGTGCAGCGGCCGGATAAGGTCGGCGTCCGCCCCGGGAATCAGTTGATCCATCAATTCGACGACACTGATCCTGCTGCCGAGTGCGTCATAGACCGTCGCCATTTCGAGGCCGATAATGCCGCCGCCGATGATCAGCATGCGCTTGGGGATGTCCTCCAGCTTGAGCGCGCCGGTGGAATCGATGATGCGCGGGTCATCGTAGGGGAAGCCTGGAATGCGAGCGGCAGTAGAACCCGCGGCAATGATGCAGTGCTCGAACGACACCGTTTTTTTTCCGTCCGATGTTTCCACCTCGATCATATTGGGCGAAGTGAATTTGCCTGTTCCGCGCACCACCTTCACCTTGCGCTGCTTCGCCAGCCCCGCCAGTCCCTTGGTGAGTTTGCCGATAATGGATTCCTTCCACCCCCGCAGCTTGTCTATTTCTATGCCGGGCTTAGCGAAAGCGATACCCTGCTGTGCCGTTTCCTCGGCATCGGTGATGACTTTCGCCACATGCAGCAACGCCTTGGATGGAATGCACCCCACATTGAGACAGACGCCGCCAAGCGTGGGATGGCGCTCGATCAAGACTACATTCTTGCCGAGGTCGGCCGCACGGAACGCGGCGGTATAACCACCTGGTCCTGCACCCAGCACCACTACATCGGCATGAATATCACCTTGTGGAACCGAAGGCGCAGTGGGTGGGGCTACGGATTCGGGGGCAGGGGCAGGGGCAGGGGCAGCGGCTGAGGCCGGTGCTTCCTCTTCTTCCTCTTTTTCCGATGGAAGAGCAACGTCGGAAGCAGGCTTCTCAGCCGGCTCTTCCTGCTTGCTCACAGCAGCAGGATTGCTGGCAAATTCGGCGGTTTCAGCAGGAGCAACCGCTTCTGCTGCTGTGGGCTCCAGCATGAGTATGACCGAGCCTTCCGAAACCTTGTCGCCGACCTTGACCTTGAGTTCTTTTACCACCCCGGCTTGCGGCGAAGGAACTTCGATGGATGCCTTATCGGTTTCCAATGTAATAAGCGAAGTTTCCTTTTCCACCGGATCACCGGGTTTCACCAGCACTTCAATCACTGCCACATCCTTGAAGTCGCCAATATCCGGTACTTTTATTTCGGTAAGCTGAGCCATGAAAACCTTGTTATTTAAGCAAATAAAATTGAACCTTATTCCTGGAAACCTACTGCCGGATATGCCCGTCACCCAGGACGATGAATTTCTGGCTGGTCAATCCTTCCAGTCCCACCGGGCCGCGAGCATGGAGCTTATCGGTGGAGATACCGATTTCCGCGCCGAGGCCATACTCGAACCCGTCCGCGAAGCGGGTGGAGGCATTCACCATGACGGAACTGGAATCCACTTCGCGCAGGAAACGGCGCGCGTTGCTGTAATTCTCGGTAATGATGGAATCAGTGTGCTGGGAGCCGTAAGTCGTGATGTGTTCGACGGCCTGATCGAGACTGCTTACCACGCGCACGCTCAGGACAGGCGCAAGATATTCCGTATACCAGTCTTCCTCCTTTGCTTCCTTCATTTCCGGAATGATTGTCTGCGAGGCCGAATCGCCGCGCAGTTCCACGCCCTTGTCCAGATAGATTCTGCACAGCGGCGGCAGCACTTCCCCGGCAATATTCTCATGCACCAGCAATGTTTCGAGCGTGTTGCAGGTGCCGTAGCGCTGGGTCTTGGCGTTGTCAGCAACGCGAATGGCCTTTTCCAGGTCGGCACCTTCGTCGATATAAATATGACATACGCCGTCCAGGTGCTTGATGACGGGAATGCGCGCTTCATTCGAAATGCGCTCGATCAACCCCTTGCCGCCGCGGGGCACGATGACATCGACAAATTCTTTCATGGTGACGAGTTCACCCACGGCAGCCCGGTCGGTCGTTTCGATAACCTGGATCGCCGTTTCAGGCAAACCGGCCGTCTTAAGCCCCTCCCTGACACACGCCGCGATTGCCTGATTGCTGTGAATGGCTTCCGACCCGCCGCGCAGTATCGCTGCGTTACCCGCCTTGAGGCACAACCCTGCGGCATCTGCCGTGACGTTGGGACGCGCTTCATAAATGATGCCGATCACCCCCAGAGGCACGCGCATTTTTCCGACCTGTATGCCGGAGGGACGGTAATTCAAATCGCTTATTTCACCCACCGGATCAGCTAACGCTGCAATTTGCAGCAAACCTTCGGCCATGCTCGCTATGCTTTTGGGCGTGAGCGTCAACCGGTCTATCATTGCCGATTCCAATCCCCGTTCTTTCGCATTTTCCACGTCCCTGGCATTCGCTGCCAGCAGCTGCTGCTCTTCCCGTTTTATAGCCATCGCCATCTGTGTGAGCGCCCGGTTCCTGGCTGCGGTTTCCGCTTTGGCAATCAGGCGCGAGGCGGCTCGGGCTTCGCGCCCGAGGGAATGCATATAGGTCTTGATGTCGATGATGTCCATGTCAATGGTTCCATTCAGACAGTAAATTAAAATTGCAGGAGTAACTGGTAGTTCCGGAACTGGATTCCGGGTCAAGCCCCACTATTGTCCGGAATAAAATTAGTTAAAGTCTGGACACCCGCTTTCGCGGATATGACGGCGTCTTGACGGATCCCGCACCGGAATTCCTCACTCCGGCGTTCGCCGATGGCGAATCCAATAGCGGTAGGTCGGCTATCCTCCGTTTGTGTCAACGTTTTGCCATGCTTTAACTACTGCCGCCGTCCGATCTTCGCAAAACGCAAACCCAGTTGCAGCAACTCATCCCAGGGATCGCCGCTTGCAACGCCTTTGCCGACTCTGTCTATTTTAGCGGCATGCGACAAGGCCGATGTCAACTGTTCAAGGTTCAGGCGGTGAGCGGCGTTCTCCATTATTTTCTGTCGGTCCTGCCATACCCGAGCCTGGCTGATCAATTGCCGTAGCGGTTTCCCTGCATCGAGTCCCGTGCGAATCGCGACAAGAAGGCGGATCTGCCCCGCCAGCGTATTGACGATCAGCGGCAATGCCATGCCTTCACCCTGCAAAACCTCCAGGATGCGCGCATAGCGCGCAGTATCCCCGGCAACCATCGCATCGGATAATTTGAATGCATCATAGCGGGCGACATCGAGCACGGCATCCTTCACCTGCTCGAACGACAGCATTCCGGGCGGATAAAGCAACGCAAGTTTCTTGAGTTCCTGATAGGCTGCGAGCAGGTTGCCCTCCACCTTGTCGGCAAGAAATTGCAGCGTGTCGACATCGGCATTCTGCCCTTGCATGGCCAGCCGTTGGCCTATCCATGCAGGCAACCGACCGCGTTCTACCGGATAAACCGTAATGACTGCTCCTGCGGCATCAAGCGCCTTGAACCATCGGGTTGCCGCACCTTGCTGGTCGACCCTGGGCAGGGTAACGAGTGTGACGGTATCTGGCGGCAGGGCGCGGCAGTATTTCTCCAAAACGGCGCTGCCCTGATTGCCCGGCTTGCCCGAGGGGATGCGCAGATCGATTATACGTCTTTCGCCGAACAGCGACAGGCTGTTGCTGCACCGTTCCAGCTCTACCCAGTTGAAGTGGCTATCGACGTTGAAAATCTCCCGTTCGATATATCCGCCCTGACGCGCTTTTGCACGAATCAGGTCGGCAGCTTCGATTGCCAGAAGTAATTCGTCGCCAGATACCACATAGAGCGGCGCAAGCTGTTTCTCGAGATGCCGCGCAAGCTGTTCGGGCGCAATACGCATGCCTTCGCCTTCAAGTTACCGCGACACAGGAGCGACAGTCAGGGATTCACCTGTGGAGACTTATTCAGTTCCGCCACCTTGACTGCTCCAAGGCGTCGCACGATCTGATCTGCTGAATCACTCTGCATTTCCCGCACGAGCATTGCCTCTTCCCCCTCCTTGGCGACCACCTGCTGATTGGTAAAAGGCATGATCCGGCGCAGGGCCAGTTCATTGGTGGGAATGATTTCCTCCCCTTTGGCATCGACCAGCCGGAAGGAAACCCGGTACCGCAGTTCAAACTCCAAAACGCGTCCCCCGCCTGACACGGACATGATCTGCCTGTCATTGGTGACGCTGAGAATCTCCAGTATGGCCTGGGCCTTTTTCCGGTTGTCGACGAGGCGAGTGTTTGTGCTCGCTCTAACGAGGCGTCTGAGGTCGGTACCGATGGGATGTCCTTGCGGAAAGGAAATATAAAGCGTATCAAACGGAAGCGCTGCAGTGCCGCGCAACTGGAAGCCGCATGCCGCGAGCAAAAGACAGCATGCAAGCAACAGGATTTTTTTCATCGGCAATCCTCGAGTTCCGGTTTCTGGATCTTTCTGTGTCTTCAAATGACGATATTGATCAGTTTCCCTGGCACCATTACCACTTTTTTAACTGCTTTTCCATCCAGGAATCTTCGCACCTGTTCATTCTCCAGCGCAAGCTGCTCGATGACTACCGGTTTTGTATCTGCGGCAACCCGTATCTTCCCGCGCAACTTGCCATTGACCTGAACGATCAGTTCAATCTCATCCTGCACGAGCGCTGCACTGTCTGCTTGCGGCCACGGCTGATCGAGCAGTTCGGTTCCCGGCCTGAGTTCACGCCAGAGGGCATGGCAGATGTGGGGAACGATAGGCGACAGCAGCAGGACAATATTTTCCAGTGCTTCCTGCATCAATCTGCGCGCAGGCGGGCTCGAATCCTGCAATTTTCCGAGAGTGTTCATCAATTCCATTACGGCTGCAATGGCGGTATTGAAGGTATGCCGCCTGCCCAGATCATCGCCCACCTTGGCGATGGTCTGGTGCAGTTGAAAACGCAAGGCCCGGAGTTCAGGACTGAGACCTGCAACCGGAATTGGACCATTCACTGCGCCGCTTTGTTGCAGATGATCGTAAACCTGTTTCCATAATCGCTTCAGAAAGCGGAATGCGCCCTCTACTCCGGCATCCGCCCATTCAAGGGTCTGCTCGGGCGGGCTGGCGAACATCATGAAGAGCCGGGCTGTATCCGCCCCGTATTGCTCGACGAGTTTTTGCGGGTCGACGCCGTTGTTGCGGGATTTGGACATCGTGCCGATGCCGCCTGCTTCAACCGGCTGGCCGTCGGCGCGCAGCACTGCTCCGATTTTTCTTCCCTGCTCGTCGGTCTGGATGTCCACATCCGCAGGGTTGAAATAGACGATGCGTCCGCTTTCCGTTTTCCGGAACATGATCTCATTGAGCACCATGCCCTGAGTCAGCAGATTGACAAACGGCTCGTCGAACAGCACCAGTCCGAGATCGCGCATGACCTTGCTCCAGAAGCGCGAGTAGAGCAGATGCAGGATGGCATGTTCGATTCCGCCAATATATTGATCAACGGGGAGCCAGTAATCCACGCGTGCATCCACCATGGCGTGGTGCTGGTCGGTGCAGGCGTAACGGATGTAATACCATGACGAATCGACGAAGGTATCCATTGTGTCGGTTTCCCGGCGCGCGGGCTGCCCGCAGCGCGGGCAGGAACACTCGTAAAACGATGGCGTTTTAGCAAGCGGGTTGCCCGAGCCATCGGGTACCAGATCTTCCGGAAGCACCACGGGAAGCTGTTCATCCGGCACTGGCACTGTGCCGCACGCATCGCAATAGACGAGAGGAATGGGGCAGCCCCAATAACGCTGCCGGGAAATACCCCAGTCGCGCAGGCGGTAATGCACGCGTTTCTCGCCCATTCCCTTCTGTTGCAAGGCGCCAGCGATCGCATCCACTGCGGCCTGGAACGCGAGACCGGAGAATTCGCCTGAATCGAACGTAATGCCGTGTTCCACATATGCCTGTGCAAGCGGCACTGGCAGGTCGGAGTCGACAGACTTGATCACGGGCCTGATCGGCAGCGAATATTGGGTGGCAAACTCGAAATCGCGTTCATCGTGGGCGGGAACTGCCATCACCGCCCCTTCCCCATAGCCCATCAGCACATAGTTGGCTATCCAGACGGGCAATCTGGCCCCGGTCAGGGGATGGATAACGTACAACCCGGTATCCCTGCCCTTCTTTTCCTGGGTAGCGAGTTCCGCTTCCATCATCGCGCCCTGCCGGCATTCCTCGATAAATGCAGCAAGGGCCGGATTACTTTTCGCTGCGTGCTGAGCGACAGGATGCTCAGCCGCGACAGCCACATACGTTACGCCAAACAAGGTATCTGCACGAGTCGTAAAAACCTTCAGGTCCTGCGGCATGCCTGACTCGGGATCAGCAGGAAACCGGACTTCGACACCGAAGCTCTTGCCGATCCAGTTGGCCTGCATGGTTCTCACCCGCTCCGGCCAGCCCGGAAGCGTATTCAGCGCTTCCAGCAGCTCATCGGCATACGCGGTGATCTTCATGTAATACATCGGGATTTCGTGCTTTTCCACCAGAGCCCCGGTACGCCAGCCGCGCCCGTCGATTACCTGCTCATTGGCAAGCACTGTCTGGTCGACAGGGTCCCAGTTCACGATACCCGTCGTTCTGTAGGCGAGGCCCTTTTCCAGCATGCGCAGAAACAGCCACTGATTCCACCGGTAGTAATCCGGCTGGCAGGTGGCAAGCTCGCGGTCCCAGTCTATTGCCAGCCCCAGGCTTTGCAATTGCTTGCGCATATAGGCAATGTTGTCATAAGTCCACCTTGCCGGTGGCACATTGTTTTGCATTGCCGCATTCTCTGCCGGCAGGCCGAACGCATCCCAGCCCATGGGCTGCAACACGTTGTAACCCTGCATGCGGTAATAGCGCGACAGCACATCGCCAATGGTATAGTTGCGCACATGCCCCATATGCAACTTGCCAGAAGGATAAGGAAACATCGAAAGGCAGTAGTATTTCCGCTTTTCCGGCACTTCCACAGCCTTGAATGCGGCGGTTTGCTGCCAGTACTGTTGCGCTTCCGACTCGGTTTCCTGTGGGTGATATTTTTCCTGCATAAGCTCGGCTTTCTGCCATAAAGCTGGGGATTATACCGCGAACTCGGGCATTCCCGTGGATGAGGGGGCGCCTCCGGCGAGCCCGGAAGGAAAGCGAGGGGCTGTGTATTTTGAAGCCTCGGTGAGCGGCTAAAGAGGCTATCAGAAGCGATTCAGTTTCAGAATGTTTCAGGAAACGGATTTACCTGATCCTGATAGTCACCCTGAAGTCGCCTCGTATCAGGCTTAGAATAAGGCTTCCCTGGCTGCTGGCCTTGAGAGCAGCAAGCAACTCCTGAACCGAACGGACCTGCCGGCGATTGACGCCAATGATGAGATCACCCGGCCGAATGCCCCGCAGCCAGGCAGGACTATTGACTTCCACGTCTGTTACCATCACGCCCTCAATTCCCCGGCGGACCCCAGGTTTCAGGTTCGCCACGGTTGCGCCGGAGATCTCGGGCACGACCTCCGCACCTGCACTGGAAACCTCCGCCAGCTTGGCGATCTTTACTTTGGCAGTCAGCCGCTTCCCATTCCTGATCAACCCGAGATCCAGCGTCTCCCCGATTGGCATCAGTCCAACCTTGTTGCGCAAATCAATCGAGTTCCGCACAGGTTTTCCGTTGACAGTCGTTATCACATCGCGCGGTTTCATCCCGGCTTTTTCGGCGGGTGATCCCGACTCGACCGCACTGATGATGGCGCCTTCCGTGGAAGGCAACCCCAGTGAGGCCGCCAGGTCATGCGTAATATCTTCGCTGCTCGCGCCCAGCCTGCCGCGGCGTACCTCGCCGAAGCGCAGGATCTGATCGAGGACTGCCTTCACCATCACACTGGGGACCGCGAAGCCGATGCCGACGTTGCCGCCCGCAGGACCGATGATGGCGGTGTTGATACCGATCAGCTCCCCCTTGAGATTGACGAGAGCGCCACCGGAGTTGCCCGGATTGATGGAGGCGTCGGTCTGGATGAAGTCTTCATATCCTTCTATATCCAGTCCGCTTCTTCCCAATGCGCTGACGATGCCCGAAGTTACCGTTTGCCCCAGGCCGAACGGATTCCCGATCGCGATGACAAAATCCCCCACGTTGAGCAACTCGGAATCACCGAGGCGCAACGCCTTCAGGTTCTTGGCATCGATCTTCAGCAGGGCAATATCGGTACCCGGGTCCGTTCCCACCAGCTTCGCCTGGAATTGACGCCTGTCCTTGAGTGTCACCACCACCTGCTGCGCATCCTTGATCACGTGGTAGTTGGTCACGACATAGCCGTTGCCCGCATCCATGATCACGCCCGAGCCCACACTGCGCTCCGGGCGAGCCTCCTGCTCGGGAAGATTGAAAAAGCGGCGGAAGAAAGGATCCCGAAACAAGGGATTCTCTTCGATGGCCGAGCGCGTCACCACGGAAATATTGACGACCGCCGGGGTCACATCCTGAAGCACCGGTGCCAGGGTCGGCACACCATTTTTGGTGTCACTGAAAGGTAAAGCGGAGTAGGCTGGCAGCACAATGACCAGCAAGCCGATAAAAACCAGCCAGAGTGAAACTGATAGCGGTGAAACTGACAGCGAAGCTGGTTGCAAAACTGATCCGGGTGATTTTCTCATTTGAGGAGTGCTTTACTTGGTTTGTCCACCAGTTGCAGGGTTGGCCGAATTTAATAGATTTTTCACCCTTTGTTCAGGTTCAGGAGCTCTTCCATACCCGGTTCGAAGGGCTCGGGGTCGAATGCCCTGTCCCCATCGGCAACCGGCCCGTTCCCGGTTTTGAGTCCATGAAAATCGTAAAGCGAGGAATCGAGCAGATGCGAGGGCTGGATGTTCTGCAAAGAGCTGAACATGTTTTCCAGCCTGCCGGGAAACTTTTTATCCCATTGCTGCAGCATTTCCTTTACTGCCTGGCGCTGCATATTCTTCTGTGACCCGCACAGGTTGCAGGGAATGATCGGAAAATTTTCCATCTCCGCATAGGCAGCCAGGTCCTTCTCCTTGCAGTAGGCAAGCGGCCGGATGACGATATGCTTGCCATCATCGCTTACCAGCTTGGGTGGCATGGTTTTCAGCTTGCCGCCATGAAACAGGTTGAGAAACAGGGTTTCAAGAATATCCTCACGATGGTGACCCAGCGCGATTTTCGTTGCGCCCAGCTCGCCTGCCACGCGATACAGAACCCCGCGGCGCAAGCGTGAACAAAGGCTGCAAGTGGTTTTCCCCTCCGGTATCAGGCGCTTCACCACACTATATGTATCCTGCTCGACAATGCGGAAGGGCATGCCGACGGAAGTGAGATAGTTCGGCAATACGTGTTCCGGAAAGCCCGGCTGCTTCTGGTCCAGATTTACCGCAATCAGCTCGAATTGTACGGCTGCGTGCGCCTGAAGGCTGCGAAGGATATCGAGCAGGACATAGCTGTCTTTTCCGCCTGAGAGACACACCATTACCCGATCTCCAGGTTCGATCATATTGAAATCAGCTATCGCCGTACCCACAAGCCGTCTCAACCGCTTGTGCAGTTTGTTGACGTTATGTTGCTCCTTCCTGGACAGCATTCCCATTCCTGTCTCTATTCCCATTCCCGCTCCAACCTCTTCTCAGGATACTCATCGAGTAACGGTGCCTCTTCCTTATGTTCGCGGCTCAGTCTCGATTTCTGAAAAACTGCACTCGTAATTTTCCCAGATTGGATGCGGTTTGGACAGTGCTGCTACAGTCCCAAACATGCATCAATCGGCTTTCCCGCCTCCTTGGTCCCACTGTTCCTGTTTCCCCACCCTCAGTAACGCTATATATGCAAAAAACAGATAAGCAAATCAAATGATATTAGTTTGAATTATAAAAACTCACTGATAACGTGTCGCTTCCACAAACTCTGCAACTGTTTAGACCATGTCGGCCAGCACCGAAATTATTGATCTGGAAGAAAAGCATTATGGGCCCGGACAATCGGGCAAGCGGATACCTGTGGACGTTAAACAACGGATTCTGTATGCCATTGCAAGCATCGAGTATGGCTCGGTGGAGGTGGTAATTCATGACGGCAAGATTACCCAGATAGAGTGCCGGGAAAAAATCCGGGTGAGGCGTATCGAGGCTGGCCAGAGAAAGTGAAGGGAATAATGCAAAACCGGAAAGCCGCAGGCACGAAAGCCGACCAAATGACTGGAGGCCCAATAAAACAGATTATATCGCTACCTGACCGGGCAACCGGAAGGGCGATACAGGAGAGAGGAATGAAGTTTTATCTGGGAACAGCCATTGCGTTTGCTCTCACGGTACTGCCTTGGAGCGGGGTTCAGGCAGATGCAAACGCGATTGACACCGAAAAATTCAAAATGACCGAACAGGAAAACAGGCTTGCTCAGAACGGCGCTGCCCCTGTTGAAGGAAAAGGGAAGGCCGATCCCCCGGGAGCAAGCAGCAAATCAGATGGAAACACATCGGCTGGAAAAACAGTGGCAGCGGCAACAAAGGAGGAAAAAAAATCGACGGGCTATTTCAGGCCTTCCAGCAGCTACTCGACCCAACCCGAATCCGATCCGCCGCGCTATGTGCGCACCCTGAGCAAAACCGGCATTGAAGCTTTCAAGGACATCTACTGGCTGGAGGTGGGCATTGATCATCGTACCCGCTACGAATTCCGCAGCAACGATATACGGCGCACCGAACTCAGGCTGGACCAGCCCTTTCTGCTGCGCTCCCGCGCCTACTTCGGTATCCGCGAAATATTCGATCCGCTGCGCGGCGCCGTGGAATTCCAGGATTCCCGCCGCTACAACGGCCATTTTCCACCTGATGACCGTGATTTCAATGAGCATGACCTCATCCAGGCTTACGCCGAATTGTATTTCAAGGGCGCACTGGGTCAGGACGACCTGAAACAGCAGCGGCCGCTCAGGTTGCGCGCGGGCCGCATGGCCTATGAGGCTCTGGACCGGCGTCTGATCGGCCGCAATGAATGGCGCAATACGACCAATACCTTCGAAGGTTTTCGCATCAACCTGGGGCAGGAAGTCAACGATTGGGAGGGGGACTTATGGGCCTACCAGCCTGTCCAGCGGCTGCTGACGGAATTTGACGAGCGTATCGAGAACCAATGGTTCTATGGCGGTATCGGTCACTGGCGCAAATGGTCAGACTTTATCACGCTCCAGCCTTATTACATGGGATTGACGCAGGACGGCAGCAAGACGGGCGAAATCGACCGTCATATTCATTCTCCCGGCCTGCGGGGATACGGCAAGATAGGCGATACCGGCCTGGATTTCGATTTCAACCTGATCTACCAGTTTGGCCGGAATGGGACGCAGGAACATCAGGCCCATGCATACATTACCGAGCTGGGCTATACGCTCAAACACGCGTGGAAACCGCGTATCAGCGCCTTTTACGGTTATGCCAGCGGCGATCGCAATCCCAATGACAACGTAAATAACCGCTTTGAGCGGTTCTTCGGTTTCGCGCGGCCCTGGTCGGCGGATGATTACATCGTTTTCGAGAATATCAAATCTCCGAAAGTAAAGCTCGAGTTCCAGCCGGTCAAGGATCTGCGTATCGATGGGGGCTACAGCTGGTACTGGCTGGCTAGCGATACCGATCGCCTCAATAACCTCTTCAGAGGCAGCGGAACTAATGGAGGCGGTTTTTCCAACCGCGATGCTACGGGAAGCAGCGGTGATTTTATCGGACACAATTTCGATATCCGGGCACGCTACAAGCTGGCAAAGCACATCGACACGACCATCGGTTACTCGCATTTCACGAGCGGGAAGTTTGTGCGCAGTCGGCAAATAGCGGCGCTGGGCAGAAGCCCGGGAAGTTCGGACTTTTTTTACGTTGAAGTTGTATTGAGCGCATTTTAATTATTTGACACTTATTGATTTCACTTATTGGCTTCACTTTGCCTGAAGGAAGAGTACGAAAATGAAAACATGGATAACGACTAGCCTTGCCACAATCCTCCTGGTGGGAGGTAATGCATGGGGAGATAAAACATTATTGAATGTGTCCTATGACCCGACCCGCGAGCTGTATCAGCAGTTCAATTCGGCATTTGCGAAGCATTGGGAGGGCAAGACGGGAGAAAAAGTAGCCGTAAAACAGTCCCATGGCGGCTCGGGGAAGCAGGCGCGCTCTGTCATCGACGGGCTTGATGCTGATGTCGTGACGCTTGCCCTGGCGAAGGACATCGATGAAATCGCGGAAAAAGCCAGACTGCTGCCGACAGAGTGGCAAAAGCACTTGCCGCACAACAGCACGCCTTACACCTCGACCATCATACTGCTGGTACGCAAGGGCAATCCCAGGAACATCAAGGACTGGGACGACCTGGTCAAGCCCGGCGTTGCCGTAATCACCCCCAATCCGAAAACCTCCGGGGGCGCCCGCTGGAATTACCTCGCCGCGTGGGAATATGGGAAGCGAACGTACGGCGACGACGCCAGGGCGAAGGAGTTCGTAGCGAAGCTCTACCGAAATGTACCTGTGCTGGACTCGGGCGCGCGCGGCTCAACCACGACGTTTGTGGAGCGCGGTATCGGTGATGTCTTCATTTCCTGGGAAAACGAAGCATTCCTCGCCATCAGAGAGCTCGGACCCGACAAATTTGAAATTGTCGCACCATCCATCAGCATTCTTGCCGAGCCGTCGGTCGCGGTGGTAGACAAGGTCGTCGACAAGAAGGGTACGCGTCCCGTCGCGGAAGCCTATCTCCAATATCTCTATTCCGACACAGGCCAGGAGATTGCCGCGAAGAATTTCTATCGCCCCACCAATGCCGCAATTGCGGCGAAATATGCAAGCCAGTTTCCCGACATCAAGCTGTTCAAGATCGACGATGCGTTTGGTAGCTGGAAGAACGCGCACAAGCTTCATTTTGCCGATGGCGGCACTTTTGATCAGATTTATCAGAAATAACAACACAGACTGTACTGCCTGCACTGAAAACCGGAAAAAACATCCTGCTGACGTCCAGGAATTGACGTCCAGGAAATTTTGAAAGGAGATGGAAAGTGAGCATTTCTTCATCACAGAAAAAGGATGAATTGGCGCGCATCCAGGAAGCAACCGATTATGCGGTGACGCGAGCGGAGAATGGTTTCATCATGGGACATTTTTTCAACTGCTCGCTGTCAAGCGTATTTCAGCCGGTATTCGATGCAAAAACACGCAGTGTGGCAGGACATGCAGCTTATATCCGTTCTGTCATGAATGAGGAAAATCCATTATCACCCTGGAAAGTCCTCTCTCTCGGGGAAGGAGACGCCCCATTGGTACGTTTTGACCGGCTGTGCCGCGCAGTGCACGTGCTTAATTACTTCAGCGGGCGCTCTCATGAGGGTAATCTTTCAGCCACCGTACAGCCACGCCTGCTGGAGAGCGTTAAAGACGACCATGGCCAAGCGTTCAAAAGAATCCTCGATATCATCGGCGTGGAGACTTCCCGGGTGATAATCGAGATTCCAGCTGAGGTGAATCGCAACTGGAAGCTGCTCAAACACGTGATCAGCAATTACCGTTCGCACGGCTATCGCATAGCGATCAATCACAACGATGCCGGCGACGATTGGGTAGCGGAACTTGCCAGTCTGTATCCGCTGTATCCGGACGTAGTGCGGTTGGAAGCCTCGGTTCTTCAAAGGTTGGGAGACGCAGGGCCGCTGGTGGATGTCATTCATCGCTTTGACGCGCAGGTTTTGTTCCGTGAGATCGAAACAGCGCGGCAATTGACAGGGGCTGTGCGTGCAGGTGCTGATCTTCTCCAAGGGCGCTTTCTCGGCATGCCAGCGCAGGCGATTGAGTTTGACTTGCTCATCCCTGCTACAACGACAGGGTACCGGAGCGCGGAGGCTTCTTCCCGGCGCATCAGGACGCTGCAGCACTATATCGACGCGGCGGGGATCTGAAAATGAGCACGTTCAGGCAACACAGCGTTCTGCCCGGATTCAATCTGGCACTTGGATTTACGTTGCTTTATCTGAGCCTGATTGTTCTGATTCCAATCTCGGCGGCATTTGTTCGCACTGCAGAGCTCACCTTGCCCGAATTCTGGGATGTGGTGACGACACCAAGGGTACTGGCTTCTTACCGATTAACATTTGGCGCCTCATTCGCAGCGGCACTGCTCAATGCGATATTCGGGCTCCTGGTTGCGTGGGTGCTAGTGCGCTATCACTTTCCAGGAAAGAAGCTGATCGATGCGCTGGTAGATCTTCCATTTGCCCTGCCCACCGCGGTAGCCGGTATTGCCCTGACAGCGCTCTATGCGGGGAACGGATGGCTCGGCCAGTATCTGGAGCCTCTTGGCCTCAAGGTCGCCTTTACACCGGCAGGGGTCTTCGTGGCGCTGACGTTTATCGGATTGCCATTTGTAGTGCGAACGGTGCAGCCTGTGCTGGAAGACCTTGAACCTGAACTGGAAGAAGCAGCGACTACGCTCGGCGCGAATCGCTTGCAGACATTCCTGCGAGTCATTTTTCCCGCAATTTTTCCGGCATTGATAACCGGCTTTGCGCTTGCCTTTGCCCGTGCGATCGGGGAATACGGGTCCGTTATTTTTATTGCGGGCAACATGCCGATGATTTCCGAAATCACGCCGCTCCTGATCATTACCAAGCTCGAGCAGTACGACTATGCAGGTGCTACAGCGCTCGCCGTGGTCATGCTCGTGATTTCTTTCGTGTTGCTCCTGATCATCAACCTGCTGCAATGGTGGAGCCGCAGCCGGAGTTCATCGTCAGTATGAGCATGAGGATATCCTGATGACTGCTATTGCTCCTCCGTTGTCCGTCCCTTCAGGCCACGTGCGGCCTGTCGAGGAATCCGCGTGGGTGCGGCGGTCCCTGACCGGGCTTGCGCTGGCCTTTCTTACACTCTTTCTCTTCGTACCACTGATATCGGTTTTCTACGAAGCGCTCAGGAAAGGCTGGGATGTTTACATTGCCGCAATCACCGAGCCGGATGCGGTGTCCGCCATTCAGCTTACCCTGACCGCAGCCGCCATTGCAGTTCCGCTTAATCTGGTATTCGGCGTAGCGGCAGCATGGGCGGTTGCCAAGTTTGAGTTCCGCGGCAAAAACCTACTGGTCACGCTCATCGATTTGCCTTTTTCAGTTTCACCTGTCGTGTCCGGACTCATCTATGTGCTTATTTTCGGCTTGCAGGGTTGGCTGGGGCCGTGGCTGGAGGAACACGACATCAAGATTATCTTTGCGGTGCCCGGCATCGTACTGGCGACCCTATTCGTTACGGTTCCTTTTATCGCCCGCGAACTGATTCCCCTGATGCAGTCCCAGGGGGCCGAAGAGGAAGAAGCGGCCGTAGTACTCGGGGCGAACGGCTGGCAGATATTCTTCCGTGTAACGCTTCCCAATATTAAATGGGGCCTGCTTTATGGCGTCATCCTTTGTAATGCGCGCGCAATGGGAGAGTTTGGTGCAGTATCGGTTGTATCCGGGCATATCCGGGGAAGCACCAATACCCTGCCGCTGCATGTCGAGATTCTTTATAACGAATATAACTTCACGGCCGCCTTTGCCGTGGCGTCGCTGCTCGCACTGCTCGCCCTGGTCACATTGGCATTGAAGACTATCGTTGAATCAAAAACCCGGGAAAAACCGGAAACCGCAGGAATACAGGAATGAGCATAGAAATCCGTAATCTTTCCAAACAATTCGGGACGTTTTCCGCGCTGCGCGACGTCAGCCTGGAAGTAAAGTCCGGTGAACTGCTCGCGCTGCTCGGCCCTTCAGGATCAGGGAAAACGACCCTGCTGCGTGTCATTGCGGGACTGGAAACAACGGATACCGGCCAGGTCCTGTTCCAGGGCGAAGACGGAACGGATCAGCACGTCCGTGAGCGACAGGTTGGCTTTGTATTCCAGCACTACGCTCTGTTCCGGAACATGACCATTTTCGAAAACGTAGCCTTCGGTCTGCGTGTACGTCCGAAAAGATTCCGACCTTCCACAGCAGAGATTCAGCAACGCGTACATGAGTTGCTGAAACTGGTGCAACTGGACTGGCTGGCAGACCGCTACCCGCATCAACTCTCGGGAGGGCAACGCCAGAGAATCGCCCTGGCACGAGCATTGGCTGTGGAACCCAAGGTTCTGCTGCTGGATGAACCATTCGGCGCGCTGGACGCCAAGGTGCGCAAGGAATTACGTTCATGGCTTAGAAGACTTCACGATGAGATGCACATTACGAGTGTGTTCGTCACCCATGATCAGGAAGAGGCATTGGAGGTCGCGGATCGGGTCGTAGTCATGAACGAAGGTCGCATCGAGCAGATCGGTACGCCGGATGAGGTATACGAGCACCCGGCAAGCCCGTTCGTGTACAAGTTCCTGGGCAAGGCGAATCTTTTCCATGGACGGCTCCATCGCGGGCGCGCCTGGATAGGGGGAATCGAAATCGATGCGCCGGAGCATACCGAGGCCGAAGAGCTCTCAGCGGTGGCCTATGTGCGGCCGCATGACATCCATGTGGATAAGGTGGACAATACCTTGAATGGGGAGGGAGCAATTGCCGCGCATGTGTCCCACATTCTCTCGGTGGGCCCGATAGTTCGCCTTCAGCTGATGCGGGATGACGGCAAAGATAAGGAATTGATCGAAGTCGAAATCAGCAGGGAGCGCTTTCGCGAACTGCAGTTGACGCGAGGCGATCAGGTTTTCATCAAACCTTCCCGTTTCGATCTCTTTCCAGTGCAGATACACTGACAGGTTTGACTTATCAGGTTACGGATTTGACCGGTATTATGTCATTTCCTGGAACAAGAGGGGAACAGGAGTTCGTGCAGAAGCCATATAAAGGGCAAGCACATGAGGGCAAGCCGCAATCCAGGCCGGCTACTCAACAACCTCCAGAACACCCTCCATCCCGTGCTCCCTGTGGCTCTTGAAAAAGAGCAGCTTCTTTGGACAATAGAAAGCATATTTACCTGGCGCGGTCGGGGTAAAAGTGAATGTTTGGGACTCGCGGCTGAGATCCTCATCGATCGAGATATTCGCTTTGGGAGCCTTGAGCACCAAGCCGTGAGGGATGACGCCCTGTTCTACTCGAACCACAAGCATGACAGGCGCGTTGACTTTGACGATGATATGTCGGGGTCGGAAAAAATAGTCGCCCGCCCGGATATTCACATGTTGCACGCCATCACTGCTTATCGTTGCCCGGTAGGGTTCATTCTCTGACTGCGCGGCGACACGCCCCGCTGTGAAGCTGATCACCAGCACCAGTAACAGAGATAAAAATCGGTGGAATAAAAACACTGTAGTTTCATGATGATATCCTCGCCTGATGATCTCCTTGTCATGGAATGCTGAAATTCGACGGGGAAACTTGCACATGCAAGAATACGCTGGTTCCGACACAACAACAAAAAAGCCCCGACTCACAAGAGTCGGGGCTTTTTTCTATAAGGTGCCTGGCAGTGACCTACTTTCGCATGTGAAAACACACTATCATCGGCGCGACTTCGTTTCACGACCCTGTTCGGGATGGGAAGGGGTGGGTCCAAAGTGCTATGACCGCCAAGCGTAACTTTTAATGGTATCCGACAAAAGCAGTAGACAGCTCTGGCTTTTATCGAAAACCGCAATCTTGAAGAAGTAAATGGGACGATTGTATCTTATAAACACCTTGTTATTGCTTAAGGTTATAGGATCAAGCCGCACGGTCAATTAGTATCGGTTAGCTTAACGCATTACTGCGCTTCCACACCCGACCTATCAACGTCGTAGTCTTCGACGAACCTTTAGGGGGGTTTAACCCCCGGGAAGTCTCATCTTGAGGCGAGTTTCCCGCTTAGATGCTTTCAGCGGTTATCTCTTCCACACTTAGCTACCCGGCGATACGACTGGCGTCATAACCGGTACACCAGAGGTGCGTCCACTCCGGTCCTCTCGTACTAGGAGCAGGTCCTCTCAAACTTCCAACGCCCACGGCAGATAGGGACCAAACTGTCTCACGACGTTTTAAACCCAGCTCACGTACCACTTTAAATGGCGAACAGCCATACCCTTGGGACCGGCTACAGCCCCAGGATGTGATGAGCCGACATCGAGGTGCCAAACTCCCCCGTCGATATGAACTCTTGGGAGGAATCAGCCTGTTATCCCCGGCGTACCTTTTATCCGTTGAGCGATGGCCCTTCCATACAGAACCACCGGATCACTATGACCTGCTTTCGCATCTGCTCGACTTGTCAGTCTCGCAGTCAAGCACGCTTTTGCCATTGCACTATCAGCACGATTTCCGACCGTACCTAGCGTACCTTCGTACTCCTCCGTTACACTTTGGGAGGAGACCGCCCCAGTCAAACTGCCTACCATACACGGTCCCCGATCCAGATAATGGACCCAGGTTAGAACCCCAACAACACCAGGGTGGTATTTCAAGGTTGGCTCCATGAGCTCTAGCGAGCCCACTTCAATGCCTCCCACCTATCCTACACAGATGTTGTCAAGGTCCAATGTAAAGCTACAGTAAAGGTGCACGGGGTCTTTCCGTCTAGCCGCGGGGAGATTGCATCTTCACAAACATTTCAACTTCGCTGAGTCTCAGGAGGAGACAGTGTGGCCATCGTTACGCCATTCGTGCAGGTCGGAACTTACCCGACAAGGAATTTCGCTACCTTAGGACCGTTATAGTTACGGCCGCCGTTTACCGGGGCTTCGATCAAGAGCTTGCACCCCATCACTTAACCTTCCGGCACCGGGCAGGCGTCACACTCTATACGTCCACTTTCGTGTTTGCAGAGTGCTGTGTTTTTATTAAACAGTCGCAGCCACCATTTTTTTGCAACCCCCTTCCGCTTCACGCGCGAGGCGCTACACGTACAGAGGGCACACCTTATCCCGAAGTTACGGTGTCAATTTGCCGAGTTCCTTCTCCTGAGTTCTCTCAAGCGCCTTGGAATTTTCATCCCGCCCACCTGTGTCGGTTTGCGGTACGGTCTTCGTTCAACTGAAGCTTAGTGGCTTTTCCTGGAAGCAGGGTATCACTCACTTGGCACCCCGAAGGGTGTTTCGTTATCACGCCTCAACTAAGCCGCCCGGATTTGCCTAAGCAGCACGTCTACACGCTTCAACCGGGACATCCAACACCCGGCCGAGCTAACCTTCTCCGTCCCCACATCGCATTGAACAAAGGTACTGGAATATTAACCAGTTTCCCATCAGCTACGCATTTCTGCCTCACCTTAGGGGCCGACTCACCCTGCGCCGATGAACGTTGCGCAGGAAACCTTGGGCTTACGGCGAGGGAGCCTTTCACTCCCTTTATCGCTACTCATGTCAGCATTCGCACTTCCGATACCTCCAGCAGCCTTCTCAAGCCACCTTCGCAGGCCTACGGAACGCTCTCCTACCATCTACACTTGCGTGTAGATCCCTAGCTTCGGTGCACAGTTTGAGCCCCGTTACATCTTCCGCGCAGGACGACTCGATCAGTGAGCTATTACGCTTTCTTTAAAGGATGGCTGCTTCTAAGCCAACCTCCTGACTGTTTTAGCCTTCCCACTTCGTTTACCACTTAACTGTGTCTTTGGGACCTTAGCTGAGGGTCTGGGTTGTTTCCCTTTCGACACCGGACGTTAGCACCCGATGTCTGTCTCCCACGCTCGCACTCTTCGGTATTCGGAGTTTGCCATGGTTTGGTAGGCCTAAACGGCCCCCTAGCCATAACAGTGCTCTACCCCCGAAGGTGATACGTGAGGCACTACCTAAATAGTTTTCGGAGAGAACCAGCTATTTCCAGATTTGTTTAGCCTTTCACCCCTACCCACAGCTCATCCCCTAATTTTTCAACATTAGTGGGTTCGGACCTCCACGAGGTGTTACCCCCGCTTCATCCTGGCCATGAGTAGATCATCTGGTTTCGGGTCTACACCCAGCAACTGATCGCCCTATTAAGACTCGCTTTCGCTATGCCTCCCCTATACGGTTAAGCTCGCTACTGAATGTAAGTCGCTGACCCATTATACAAAAGGTACGCAGTCACGGAACAAGTCCGCTCCCACTGTTTGTATGCATGCGGTTTCAGGATCTATTTCACTCCCCTCCCGGGGTTCTTTTCGCCTTTCCCTCACGGTACTGGTTCACTATCGGTCGATTACGAGTATTTAGCCTTGGAGGATGGTCCCCCCATATTCAGACAGGATTTCACGTGTCCCGCCCTACTTGTTCCAATCCTAGTTCCACACTCAAACTTTCGCCTACGGGGCTATCACCCACTATGGCCCGACTTTCCAGACGGTTCGACTAGTTCGAGTGCTAAAAATTGGAGGCTGCTCCCATTTCGCTCGCCACTACTCTGGGAATCTCGGTTGATTTCTTTTCCTCTGGCTACTTAGATGTTTCAGTTCACCAGGTTCGCCACGCTTGGCCTATATATTCAGCCAAGGTTGACCCTTGCGGGCCGGGTTTCCCCATTCGGACATCTCCGGATCAAAGCTTGTTTGCCAGCTCCCCGAAGCTTTTCGCAGGCTTCCACGTCCTTCATCGCCTGTAATCGCCAAGGCATCCACCACATGCACTTATTCGCTTGATCCTATAACCTTAAGGGCTTTAGAAACCGAATCGGATATCGTTGAAAAACCGACTCCTCTTCATCTTCCAAACCGGTGGTTACAGGTGTTTGCTTCGCATCACATCCGACTAAAAATGCGATACGTCGATACAATCTAACCCATTATTCCGTTCCTTGAAAAACGCAATCCACTTAAGGATAACGTATCCATGGATACGGAATATTTACTTCTTCCAGATTGTTAAAGAACGTCGGGAACCGAATACAAGAATTCAGGGTTGAATAAAACAACCTCGAAAACCTGAATGCTCCCGAAATACAGCCGCTGGTTAAAAACCAGAAGTAAACCTTTCCGTTTACTTCTGGCTTCTAATAGGTAATTGCTTTTCTGATTGGTGGAGGTGAACGGGATCGAACCGATGACCCCCTGCTTGCAAAGCAGGTGCTCTCCCATCTGAGCTACACCCCCTTTTAGTTGGTGGGTCTGGGTGGACTTGAACCACCGACCCCACGCTTATCAAGCGTGTGCTCTAACCAACTGAGCTACAGACCCTGAACAGAGCCTGGAAACAAAGATATGGGCCTTTTGTGGTTCTCAAGCCTATTTCCTTAGCCCCCTAGCCTTGCTTTTCTAAACAACCGATAGGTTGTGGGCACTCAAACAGGAATTTCTCTAGAAAGGAGGTGATCCAGCCGCAGGTTCCCCTACGGCTACCTTGTTACGACTTCACCCCAGTCATGAATCTCACCGTGGCAGGCGCCCTCCTTGCGGTTAGACTACCTGCTTCTGGTGGAACCCACTCCCATGGTGTGACGGGCGGTGTGTACAAGACCCGGGAACGTATTCACCGCGACATGCTGATCCGCGATTACTAGCGATTCCGACTTCACGGAGTCGAGTTGCAGACTCCGATCCGGACTACGACGCGCTTTCTGAGATTAGCTCCCCCTCGCGGGTTGGCAACCCTCTGTACGCGCCATTGTATTACGTGTGAAGCCCTACCCATAAGGGCCATGAGGACTTGACGTCATCCCCACCTTCCTCCGGTTTGTCACCGGCAGTTTCATTAAAGTGCCCAACTGAATGATGGCAATTAATGACAAGGGTTGCGCTCGTTGCGGGACTTAACCCAACATCTCACGACACGAGCTGACGACAGCCATGCAGCACCTGTGTTGCCGTTCCCTTTCGGGCACACCCACCTCTCAGCGGGATTCGGCACATGTCAAGGGTAGGTAAGGTTTTTCGCGTTGCATCGAATTAATCCACATAATCCACCGCTTGTGCGGGTCCCCGTCAATTCCTTTGAGTTTTAATCTTGCGACCGTACTCCCCAGGCGGTCAACTTCACGCGTTAGCTGCGTTACCAAGTCCGTTAAGACCCGACAACTAGTTGACATCGTTTAGGGCGTGGACTACCAGGGTATCTAATCCTGTTTGCTCCCCACGCTTTCGTGCCTGAGCGTCAGTGTTAACCCAGGGGGCTGCCTTCGCCATCGGTGTTCCTCCACATCTCTACGCATTTCACTGCTACACGTGGAATTCCACCCCCCTCTGCCACACTCTAGCCTTGTAGTTTCAAACGCAGTTCCCAGGTTAAGCCCGGGGATTTCACATCTGACTTACAAAACCGCCTGCGCACGCTTTACGCCCAGTAATTCCGATTAACGCTCGCACCCTACGTATTACCGCGGCTGCTGGCACGTAGTTAGCCGGTGCTTCTTCTTCCGGTACCGTCAGTAGTCACGGGTATTAACCGTGACCGTTTCGTTCCGGCTGAAAGAGCTTTACAACCCGAAGGCCTTCTTCACTCACGCGGCATGGCTGGATCAGGGTTTCCCCCATTGTCCAAAATTCCCCACTGCTGCCTCCCGTAGGAGTCTGGGCCGTGTCTCAGTCCCAGTGTGGCTGGTCGTCCTCTCAGACCAGCTACTGATCGACGCCTTGGTAAGCCTTTACCTCACCAACTAGCTAATCAGACATCGGCCGCTCCAAAAGCGCAAGGTCTTGCGATCCCCTGCTTTTCTCCTCAGAGATTATGCGGTATTAGCACACCTTTCGGTGCGTTATCCCCCACTTAAGGATACGTTCCGATGCATTACTCACCCGTTCGCCACTCGCCACCAGGGTTACCCCCGTGCTGCCGTTCGACTTGCATGTGTAAAGCATGCCGCCAGCGTTCAATCTGAGCCAGGATCAAACTCTTCAGTTCAATACTGGTAAAACTCTCGCTTGACGTTATTCGATTCTGTTTCTCCCGAGTGATCGGGATGATCAGAATCTTGGTACGTTGTGCGAGCACTTCTATTCTTGGAACTGACTGTTTCGCCTGAAAGGCGAAACAGTCGTATGTCCCGTTCAAGTGCCCACACCTATCGGCTGTAAATTTTTAAAGAGCGATGCTGGCTAACAAACTTTGTTACTAATGTTAGCTAGCGAAGGCGGCATTATACAGACGCCAGATACCCGGTCAAGGGTTTTTGATACATTTTTTATTTTTCTTCGGAGATTCTTACTCTGGCAAACTTCCGCTTGCCTACCTGCACTATCACCATCTGACCACAAGGCAGCTTAAAAGTTTTGTCGCTTACTTTCTCGCCATTCGATTTTACACCACCCTGCTCGATCACGCGAAAGGCGGCATTATACAGACGCAAGATACCCGGTCAAGGGTTTTTGATAATTTTTATTTTTCTTCGCAGATTGTTACTCTGGCAAACTTCCGCTTGCCCACCTGCACTACCACCATTTGACCACAGGACAACCTGAAAGTTTTGTCGCTCACCTTTTCGCCATTCAACTTTACACCCCCTTGCTCGATCATGCGCAAGGCTTCAGTGGTGCTGGCGGTGAGTCCGGTCTGTTTGAGCAACTGCGCTATCGGCAACCCCTCTTTTCCAGCCTGCAGTATGTTTTCCGGCAGATCATCCGGGATACCTCCCCGCCTGAAGCGTGATTCGAAATCAGCGAGAGCGACCTCGGCATCCTGTCTGCTATGAAAGCGGGTAACCATCTCCTGCGCAAACAGGACCTTGATGTCGCGAGGATTGCGTCCCTTTTCTACATCCTGCTGCCACTGACGAACAACGCGCAGCGGCTCGAATGACAACAACTCAATATACCGCCACATCAATTCGTCCGAAATAGACATCAATTTGCCGAACATGTTCCCTGGACTCTCGGTGATTCCGATGTAGTTGCCGGCAGACTTGGACATTTTATTGACGCCGTCCAGTCCTTCGAGAAGCGGCATTGTGATGACACATTGCGACGCTTGCCCGAAATGTTTCTGCAACTCCCGTCCCATCAGCAAATTGAATTTCTGGTCAGTGCCTCCCAGTTCGATATCTGCATGGAGCGCGACCGAGTCATAGCCTTGAATCAACGGGTATAAAAATTCATGAATGGCAATGGGCTTGTTGCTTTGGTAACGCTTGCCAAAATCGTCCCGCTCCAGCATACGTGCGACCGTATGAGTTGCAGCCAGTTTGATCAGATCGACGGCATTCAGCTTATCCATCCATGCAGAATTGAACACCACCTCAGTCTGCTCACGTTTAAGGATGCGGAACACCTGATCCTGGTAGGATTTCGCATTCTCGGCTACCTGCTCGCGGGAAAGTGGAGGACGCGTCGTATTCTTGCCACTGGGATCGCCGATCATGCCTGTGAAGTCGCCAATCAGGAATAGGGCGTGATGCCCTAAATCCTGTAAATGGCGCATTTTATTCAGCAGAACGGTATGACCCAGATGCAAGTCCGGTGCTGTAGGATCGAATCCAGCCTTGATTCTGAGTGGACGATTCAGGGCAAGCTTCTGCTCCAGTTCGTCTTCCAGCAAAAGCTCGCTGCAACCACGCTTGATAATTTCGACTTGTTCTGAAATTGGTCTCGTCACATCAGCAGGTCGCGGTATTATTTATCGTTGTCAGCGGCAAAGCCCCAGTTGATCAGCTTGTCGAGCACGGCATTGACATAATCCGCGCGCCGGTTCTGGTAATCAAGGTAGTAGGCGTGTTCCCAGACGTCGATCGTTAAAAGTGGCTTCATTCCTTTTGTGAGCGGCAGATCTGCGTTACCCGTCTTTATCACCTGCAGCTTGTCGCCATCGTTTACCAGCCATGCCCATCCGCTTCCGAACTGGGTTGTGGCTGCCGTCGCCAGTTCCTTTTTGCACACCTCCACGCTGCCGAAAGCAGTCTCGATTTTTTGCTTCAGCGAGGCGGGTGGCTCGCCACCGCCCTTGGGGGACAAACTGTTCCAGTAAAAGGTATGGTTCCACACCTGGGCGGCGTTATTGAAAATCCCTACCTTGTCTGCCTTGCCCGCTGTGGAAGTGATGATCTCCTCCAGAGACAGATCCGCCAGATCTGTACCTGCAACCAGTTTGTTGAGATTGTCGACATATGTCTTGTGATGTTTTCCGTAGTGAAAGCCAAGCGTATTTGCCGAAATGACGGGGTCCAGTGCGTTATCTGCATAGGGTAAAGGTGGCAGAACATACGGGGCGCTACCGGTATTTTGATTGCTCATTGTTTTCACTCCCATGTGGTGACATAAAAATTTGATCGGTGCCGCGCTTTCCTCTGAAAATTTGACAAGAGATCAGCGCATCCTGATACCTGACATACTGGTCATCTCCGCAAATAGAGCCGATGATACGGATAAAAACGGAGGCAGAGTTTTCAGCTCATTTCGCAATGCACTTGCAAGGAAAATTATATTTATGGGGGCAAGTATATCCGAAAACAGGAATACCTACCCAGGCACTGCCTGTGCAGCAAGTCATGCAAGTCAGGTATGAAAGCAAATTGCTCGATCGCAACAATGACTCCATGAATGGTGTTACTCCCCAAAGCTGCCTCCGCTTCACCCGGAGCAGCGCGAAGCCCTCGATACTTTCAGTAAAATCATGGAACCTGTCATTACATATCCCAGGTACCAGGCTGCAGGATGCGCTCCTTCGTCATGCTCAGGGCAGAATTTTTAACAAGAACCGAAATATCGACTATGCTTGATTACGTGTGCACGCATCGATAACCGGTAGCAATAGAACTAGCAGGCCCAAGTCATGCAACCCTCCAGATTACTATTGATGCCTTTGCTGTTGACAGGAACCCTGTTCGTCGCCGATGGCGCTGTCGCGGCAGGATTCGCTCTGCAAAACCAGAACGGGGCCGGAAACGGCTACGCCTATGCCGGTGCCGCGGCTGTCGCGCAAGACGCATCCACGATTTATTTCAATCCGGCCGGCATGACCTACCTTGCTCCCGGACATCATGTTTCCGGAGCGGGCAACCTGCTCATCCGGTCCTTGAGATTCAAGAATACGGGCAGCAGTCCTTTCCTCAGCTATCCCTTGGGCGACAATGGCGGCCAGGCCGGTGGCCTCTCGCCAATTCCCGCTTTTTACTGGAGCATGTCGCTGGGTTCTGCCTTCCGCCTCGGATTGGGAGTATCCCCCACCTTTGGCAACTCCACGGAATGGAACAAGACTTTTATCGGCCGTTACCAGGGAAGATTCTCTGAAATATTGGCGATTAACTTCAATCCGAGCTTTGCCTGGCAGTTGAACGAGGATGTTTCGATTGGCGCGGGCTTGAATATCGTGAAGTTTGACGCGGATCTGCGCAGCATGGTGCCCGCAACATCCCTGCTGCCCCTCCCGGTAGACGTTGAAACAAAGATGAAAGGGGATGATGTAGGCTTTGGCTATAACCTTGGCGTCATGTTCCGGTTTTCACCGTCCACGCGCATGGGGCTGACTTACAGATCGACGGTGGATTTGAAAGTGGACGGCCGACTGAGCGCGCCTGGCACTGTCATTCCTGCTTCGGTTGCTCTCGAGCTTCCAAACACTGCGTCGCTGGCAATCTCACACATGATGAGTGATCGATTGCGATTGCTTGCAGACCTGACCTGGACGGGCTGGGGCCATGTGCCGGCAATTGTCGCCACGAATCGTGCTTCCGGCGCCATTCTCGCAAATGAACGGCTGGGATTCGAAGACAGTTTCCGCGTGGGTCTTGGCGCGCAATATCAGTATACGGACCGCCTTCGACTCCACGCCGGGTTCGCCTACGACCAATCCCCCGTGCGTAACGCCAGGGATCGATCCGTACGCCTGCCGGACTCCGATCGTTTCTGGTTAGCGGTGGGTCTCAACCAGAAACTTGGCGAACGAACGTCGCTCGACGTGGGGTATTCACATGTGTTCTTCAAGGGAGCGGAGATCGAGCGCCCCACCTTCCCGAACCCGTCGCTTCAGGTAGTACGCGGCTCATTCAACACGAACGCACACATCATTTCCCTTCAACTCAATCACCACTTCTGATTTCGTCAGGACGACCGCACTGCACTATCCGTTAGCGGTTCCCAGAGCAGGGACTACGCTCCGCAGAGCTCCACCAGCTGCCTGTTGGGGTAGCGCTCCATTTGATACCTTAGCCAAAGCCTGCTGCCGATATGCCGCGCCAGCATATCCGCATTGAACTGTAAATCGGCATTTTCCATTTCGCTCGTGGTCTGGTGAAAAAGTTGAAGCCATCGTTCGAATAATTCCGGCTTTAGTCCAGGCAGGGCTACGTGCTTAGGCATGGGCGCGCCACGAAACCTGCTTGTTCCCCGCAGTTTCATCGACCAGAAATTGATCATCTGCACAAAATGCGCATCCCAGTCAGTAACATGAGCCTCGAAGATCGGGCCGAGCAGCGGATCTTTTCTGGCCGTTGCATAAAACGTATGAACCAGATAGGAAATCTCTTCTTCTGTACACAACCCCGGATCGGGGGCAAAAAATTGTGGTTCAGACATGGCGGTGATTGTGATATATCTTGGAAAGTGAAAATTTCATCGCAAAAGGCGAGGTCGGGAGTTAGCCCTGATTTATATTCGAAAGCGGGATTTACACTTAGTCTTACTTACTACTTACTTTACTTGGAAATGGTTTAGGAACGAAGCCGAACCCTAGCCAAGCCTCAAGTATACCCTTTACTTTAGACAAGCATGAATGTCATAAGTTCGGTAATCAAAGTTTAAACCAAAGAGTTTAAACAGTCCAAACCGAATGAGAGGGGTGAAATGACTTTTGAAATGAAAGTTTGTCACCGCAGCGATCAAACCAGAGTCGAGCGCCCGGGGTTGAAGACTCCAGAAGGTTGAAAAACTTAAGGAATCGTTGGATAAATCCCCCAGTGGCGCAACGCGCGCTACGGAAGATCTGATCAACGGTTCCTCAAAATACGCCGTCCTTCGATACGCCCTCGCACCTCAGTATCATACGCAAGGTTTGCAGCGCTTCCAGTTGAATCTGGCGCACGCGTTCGCGTGTAAGATCGAGACTTGCGGCCAGTTGCTCCAGGGTCTGGGTTTCATAACCGTTGAGCCCGTAGCGCTGCTCGATGATATAGCGTTGCTTATCATTTAACCGGTTTAACCAATCCTGTACCCGACCTTTTATCTCGGACTGCTCCCACATAAGGTCGGGGCCAGGGCTCTGATCATCCGCAATTGCGTCACCGATTGACAGCAATGGATCAACATCGAGCGGCGCATCCAATGACATCATGCTCTGGTTCAAAGACAACATTCTTTGCACTTCCTTGACCCTCCGCCCCAGCAGGTGGGCGACATCCTCCGCTTTGGGTTCTTTTCCTGTATGTGCTTCAAGGTGGCGGGCAGCCTGCAATATAATGTTCAAATCCTTGATGACATGGACCGGAAGACGAATGGTTCGCGACTGATTCATGATACAACGCTCGACATTCTGCCGTATCCACCAGGTCGCATAGGTCGAAAAGCGGAATCCTCGTTCGGGATCGAATTTATCAAGCGCGTGCATCATTCCCATGTTGCCTTCTTCTATGAGATCGAGCAGGGCGACGCCATGGTTAGTGTAATGTTTTGCTATATTCACCACCAGTCGCAAATTACACTCAATCATTTTCTGCCGTGCGGCAAAATCGTTCTGTCTGACGCGACGCGTCAATTCCGCTTCTTCCTTCGCGGTCAGCAGAGCGTTATGGCCAATCTCGTTGAAATAGATTTGAGTAACATCGGTCAATAGAAAGTCGCTGGATGTGTCTGTTACTGCGCTGGAAGGCGTGTCGGCAACCTCATCATCCTGCTCCAGTGAATCCTCCTTCTCGAAGAGTTCTTCCTCGTCAGTGTATTCTTGCTGGTTCATCATGAGCTCATCCTCGATTCACCCGGAAATACCCGGTAAATATTTCAGAGGATCGACCGGCTTGCCATTCTTCCGAATTTCGAAATGGAGCTTGACAAGACCAGCGTCCGTGCTTCCCATCTCAGCAATTTTCTGTCCTTTGATGACCGCCTCCCCTTCCTTCACGAGGAGTTTGCTGTTATGTGCGTAAGCGCTGAGATAGGTTTCGTTATGCTTGATAATGATCAGTTTGCCGTACCCGCGCAGACCCTCACCGCTATAAACAACTTTCCCTCCTGCGGACGCGGTTACCGCTTGTCCTCTCATTCCAACGATATCGATGCCTTTGGTGCTTTCCGAGAAGAGGTCGGATACCCTGCCTTTGGAAGGCCATACCCATTCGCCATGAGCATTATTTCTGACAGCTTCCGACGGAGAGATGGAAATCGTACTGATTTCGGGAGGCATAGTTTTTTCGATAGCCGGCGCGGCCTTTACCACCGTTACCGGCAGAGCTGTATCCGCCCGGCTTTTCACTTGTGCAAGGGCCTGTTCCGAGTAAGGCAGCTTGAGTGCTTTTGGTTCTGTTTTCAGTTTCCCAACCGGGACCGGTTGTCTTGCTTCCGGCATCGACATACTGTCTTGTCTGATTTGTGCCGGCGATGCTGGCGCTACTACGGACGAAGATGGGGCGGACTCCTGAATGGCGAACAGGGTTGGCTGCACCGCTACCGGCCCCTCGGGGGATAAAAAGATTTCCTGGCCAATCCGGATTGCACCTGGATCAGGGAGGTTGTTCCACGCTGCCAGATCCCTGGGATTAATATTGTTGCTGGTCGCAATGCTATAGAGCGTATCCCCTTTGCGAACGATATGCACGCCAGGTCGTTGAGGCTGAGAGTATGTTGAAACGGCATTTTTTTGCCGGTCCGGCACGGCCTTGTTACTCATGGGCCCCTGACGAGGCGTGGATGAACAACCGGCAATCAGTAAGCATAATGCGAGGGACAAACAACAGTAGGGGATAACATGCCGCTGCGCGAAAAATGTGCGAGGAAGATCTTCGTCAAGGCCGGAAAGGTTACTGCTCAGACTCATATACCTGATTCGTGTAGCACTCATTGTTGTCTCGTTTTCCTCGCTCGATATCGTTGCGGTTTCCTAACGCTGCCAGATTCCCGGTATCATTTGGACAAACTTGACTTCGTCCAGTATTGTCTCAGTATAACCTTGCAAGTTGCGTTCGATAACGCACAAAACTTGCTCACTGGTTCCCCTGGGAAATACCATTCTGCCACGAATGGCTAATTGTTCAAGTAGTGCCGGAGGTATGTGTGGTGTTGCAGCCGTGAGAATGATTCCGTCAAACGGCGCCGCCTGGGAAAGGCCAAGCAGACCGTCAGCATGCCTCAGGCGCACATTGTTGATGCGCAACTCTCCTAACCGTCCGCGAGTGCGCGTCAGCAGAGGCCCGATTCGCTCGACCGAATAGACCTCCCGCGAGAACTGCGCCAGTATCGCAGTCTGATAGCCGGAACCCGTACCAATCTCAAGCACCTTGCCAGGATTGGAACCTGCGCGCAGCAACTGGCTCATTCTCGCCACAGTGAACGGATTCGAAATCGTCTGCTCGAAATTGATCGGCAACGCGACGTCGTCGTAAGCACGGTTTGACAGTACTTCCTCCACAAAGATGTGACGAGGAACGGCAATCATGGCCGCAAGCACTGCTTCATCCGTAACACCCTGCATGCGCAGCCGCTCAACCATGCGCGCCCGCGTGCGCTGTGAAGTCATGCCGATTCCGGAATGGTGAACGTTCAATCCCGATCTGCCTTCAACTCCGCATGCTGGCAAGAGCGTGACTGTTCAGCCATTCCTTTACCGCGTCCAGCTGCCCATACCGCGTGAGATCGATCTGCAAGGGGGTCACCGATACGCGGTTGCGCTGAATCGCGAGAAAATCTGTCCCCTCTCCGGCATCCTGCGCGGGCCCTGCCGCACCCACCCAATATACTGTCTCGCCGCGTGGGGTTTTATATTTTACTACGGGTTCCGCTTTATGCCGGCGCCCCAGCCGCGTAACCTCCAGGCCCTGCAACTCATCGTATGGGATATCAGGTACGTTAACGTTCAACAGCACCGGTCCATGAAGTTTATCTGTTTCAAAGCGACGCACTATTTCAGTTGCGACACGCCCGGCAGTAGGAAAATTTCCGGCCGAAAAACCGGCGAGTGAAATGGCAAGGGAAGGTACACCAAGTAAAAAGCCTTCAGTAGCCGCCGCTACCGTCCCGGAATAAATGGTGTCATCCCCCATATTGGCCCCATCGTTGATTCCGGATACGACCATGTCGGGCAGGGTGTCGAGCATGCCTGTAACCGCCAGATGCACGCAGTCCGTCGGCGTGCCATTGACGTAATAGAACCCGTTGTGAGATTTGCGAAGACTGAGAGGCCGGTCCAGCGTAAGCGAATTACTGGCGCCGCTTCGGTCGCGCTCCGGGGCAACGACTACGACGTCCGCAATGGCGGAAAGCGCTTCCGCAAGACAAGAGAGACCTGGCGCAAAATACCCATCGTCGTTACTGAGCAGTATGCGCATTTGAACATGCCCAAGGTGATCGTTTCAGCTTATAGGGAAGATAGATGCGCTCAACCCCACTGCGCATGACAGTACTTGTTGATAAGCTTGACTGGTCGGGGCGAGAGGATTTGAACCTCCGACCACTTGCACCCCATGCAAGTACGCTACCAGGCTGCGCTACGCCCCGACGTGGCGAATTATAACAATAAACTCGAAAGGTTAGAAACCTGCGAATAGTCCTCAACGGACATCAGTCGAATGTCAGCCAGCGCTTTACCAACATCTTACAGTCCATGAAATTGAAAAAAGAGAGAGCTCAGGAGCGGAGCAACCCCAGCACATCCTGGATCTCGCTCCGTAGCGACGCCAGATCGATAGATGAGGAAAGTGAGGCAACCGGCATGGGATTGACGAAACCTTGGCCCAGGCGGGCGCGGGCACCATGGATGGTAAAGCCCTGCTCATATAGCAACTCCCGAATGCGGCGAATCAGCAGCACTTCGTGGTGTTGATAGTAGCGCCGATTGCCCCGGCGCTTGACTGGTTTCAGTTGCGTAAACTCCTGCTCCCAATAACGCAATACATGCGGCTTTACACCGCATAGTTCGCTTACTTCGCCAATCGTGAAATAGCGTTTGGCTGGAATAGGGGTAAGCGGGGTATCAGGCGTTATCTTTGCCATGCTGATTCTTTTCAACCATCGCCTTCAGTTTCTGGCTTGCGTGGAAAGTAACTACCCTGCGGGCAGTAATAGGAATTTCTTCACCTGTTTTGGGATTTCGGCCGGGACGCTGGGGCTTGTCGCGTAACTGGAAATTGCCGAACCCCGATAGCTTGACCCCGTCGCCATTTTGCAGCGCAATGCGAACTTCTTCGTAAAAAGACTCCACCATGTCCTTGGCTTCGCGTTTGTTGAAACCGACTTTTTCAAAGAGCAAATCCGCCAGCTCGGCCTTGGTTAAAGTCATAGTCTCCCTCTCACTTTTATTACTCTCAAACATCGTGTTCTATCTTCCGGTCAACTGCGCAGTCTTGCCCCAAACCTGTTTTCAAGAATACCTATCAGCCTTGCGACTGCCTGATCAGCTTGTGCGTCAGTTAAAGTTTTTTCAGTATCTTGTAATAACATACGGAATGCAAGACTTTTTTTGTCGCTTTCCACCCCTTTTCCCTGGTATACATCAAAGAGCGCAATTTCAGAAATGATGGATAATTTCTCGCTCCGCATGCTGTCCAGTATCGCCTGCACGCTGACATCCTTCGGCACGAGCACAGCGATGTCGCGCCGGATCGGGGGATATTTGGAAATTTCGGAAGCTTTTGGCAGCGTGCGCGCCAGCAGAATATCCATGTTCAATTCGAATAGAACGACGGATCGCGCCAGACCCAGTTTCTGCTGCCAGCGGGGGTGAAGCTCCCCCAGAAAACCGCCAATACGACCATTTATGGAAATCTCCGCAGACTTGCCCGGATGCAGGGCTGGATGACGCACGGCAGTGGCGCCAAGCTCTCCGGGCCACAACAGCGCCTCAACATCGGCTTTTGCATCATAGAAATCCACCGGACGGGCAGGCAAGCCCCACTGCTCCTCCCCGACGTCCCCATAGCAGAGTCCTGCCAGCTTTTCCTGTTGCGAGTAGGTCTGCCCATCTTTCTGGAAACAACCGCCGATTTCAAACAGGCGAATCCTGGATTGTTTACGGTTGAGGTTGAACTGGAGATTAGAGATGAGCCCCCCCAGAAGGCTGCTGCGCATCACCGCCAATTGATTGGACAAAGGATTCTTCAACGCGACAGGCGTCCTGTTACCCGCCAACTCCGTTTCCCATGAAGTTTCGACGAAAGCATAATTGATGACTTCCTGGTAATCCCGAGCCACCAGAATTTGTCGCAGGCTTGATCGTGTTCGCCGGGTTTCGGGGGCAGGAAGTATGTCGAGTTTCGCTCGCGGCATGGTCGCAGCTATACGGTTGTATCCGTACATACGCGCCAACTCCTCGATCAGGTCTTCTTCTATGGCAAGATCGAATCGGTAAGTTGGAGGCGTCACGTAAAATACCGCGTCTGTATTCAGAAAACCGAACTGCAGTCGGTGCAACAATTCTGCCACGTGGCCTTCATCCAGCTCTACACCCAACACTCGTCCGACTCGCTGCAAATCAAGGCGAATGGGATTACGCGTTGGCAAACTCCCGCGGAGTTCAGTAATTGGTCCGGCCCGGCCCCCACAGATATCCAGAACCAGGCTGGCTGCGCGCTCCATTGCTGCACGTGTGGCGCCAAAATCAACGCCCCGTTCGAACCGATAGGCCGAATCCGAGCTGAACCCGAGCGAGAAGGATTTGCCAGCGATAACCTCGGGGCTGAAAAAAGCGCTCTCCAGAAACAAGTCGATGGTCCCAGATGTGACTCCACTTTCATTCCCACCCATGATACCGGCCAGCGCCAGCGGCTTGGCCTCATCTGCAATAACCAGCATATCGGGTTGCAGCACAAGATTCTCGCCATTCAGCAATTCGATACTTTCCCCCGGTCTGGCGAACCTGATATGGATGGAACCGGCGAGGCCACCCTGGATCCTTGCAAGATCAAAAGCGTGCAGGGGCTGACCCGTCTCCAGCATGACATAATTGGTTACATCCACCACCGCGTTGATAGCGCGCAACCCGCTGCGTTCCAGGCGCTGCACCATCCATTGCGGCGTAGCGACATCAAGAGAAATGCCGCGTACCACCCGACCACAATAGAGTGGACAGGCAGCAGCCGCGTCCACATGTATTGCCAGGGTTTCAGCAATCTGTGCTGGCACAGGCTTAATTTCGACGGTTTGGAGATTTTGGGAAGTAATTGCCCCCACTTCTCTTGCTATGCCGGATAACCCCAGGCAGTCGCCGCGGTTCGGCGTGAGCTTGAGAGCGAGAAGGTTGTCTTCGAGGTCGTAATACGCGCGAAAATCTGTTCCAACTGGCGCATCGGGCGAAAGCAGCAACAGACCGGACGAAGCATCCTCCAATCCCAGTTCTTTGGCTGAACACAACATTCCCGTGGATTCGACTCCGCGTATCCTGGTCTGCTTTATGGACATACCCGGCAATTGCGCTCCTGGAAGAGCGCATGGCACTTTTATACCGGCACGAACATTAGTGGCGCCGCAGACAATCTGCAGGGGCACATTATTTCCTGCATTATCTGCTTCGGTTCTCACCTCGCAAACCTGCAGATGATCCGCACCGGGATGTTTCTGGACGGACAACACTTCCGCTACCACCACCTTGTCAAAGGCTGGCGCAACCGGCTGGACGCTCTCGACTTCCAGTCCTGCCATCGTCAGTGCATGGGCAAGATCACGCGTCGATAAAGGAGGGTTTACAAAAGTACGCAGCCAGTTTTCTGAAAATTTCATAAATTTTACCGTTCAGCGGAGAAATGTACGTCGTCCCGGTCTTGTCTCCGGCTAAATACTCTGACACCCTGACCCTGCGACCAAAGATCGCTCCGCAGTCACTCTTAAGTGATCTGAATCCTGCCCCATGTCACCATGCATTATTTTCGTGTGGATTTTTATATTTTTTCTTTTTATATTCCTGATCTGAGGTTCAGTTGAACTGTTTCAGGAACCGCAAATCATTTTCGAAGAACAGTCGCAGGTCGTTTACCCCATATCTCAGCATCGCCAGACGCTCGACGCCTAAACCAAAAGCAAAGCCGACATACTTTTGGCTGTCTATGTTGACATGCTTGAAGACATTGGGATGTACCATTCCACATCCCAGCACTTCCAGCCACCCGGTGTAACTGCATACGCGACAGCCGGTTTTGCACATTACACAACCGATATCCATTTCGGCTGAAGGCTCGGTAAAAGGGAAAAAAGAAGGGCGAAAACGCACCGGCAGATCGTCGCGCTCGAAAAAATGCTGCATGAAATCAGACAGGATGCCTTTCAAAGCCGAGAAGTTGGCGCTTTCATCAATCCATAAACCTTCCACCTGATGAAACATCGGGGTATGCGTCAGGTCGGAATCGCAACGGTAAACCCTCCCTGGCGCAATCACCTTCATGGGAGGGGGGTTGCTTTCCATATACCGTATTTGAACGGGTGACGTGTGGGTGCGCAACAGGTGCTCGCCTGTGCCGCCGTTTTCGTCACCGACATAGAAAGTATCGTGCATGGCGCGGGCGGGATGGTTTTCCGGAATATTCAGCGCGGTGAAATTATAAAAATCGGTTTCGATCTCGGGGCCGGAAGCTACCGTGAATCCGACGGAATGAAACAGCGACTGAATCCGGTCGAGCGCGAGCGTGATGGGATGGAGCCCACCCATTCCCGTTCCACGTCCCGGCAAAGTGACATCCAGCTTTTCCCCTATTAACTGCTCTTCCAGCTTCTTTTCCTGTATCGCCTCACGGCGGCGGCTCAGCGCTGCCTCCAGCGCCTCCTTCGCCTGATTGATACGGCTTCCCACTGCAGGACGCTCTTCCGGCGGGATCTTGCCCAATCCCTTGAGCAGTTCGGTCAGTTGCCCATGGCGGCCCAGATATCGCGCCTTGACCTGTTCCAGCTCGGTCATGTCATCTGTTCGATTGAACAGCTCAATTGCTTCAGCAAGAAGATGATCCAGGTGAGTCATTCAAATAACAGTTTGATCAAATTGAACTCTGCATATGAAAAGAGGAGGCCAGGCGTTTTTGCCTTTAGCCTCCTCCCAGTCTTTTAATCCCGGAAACGCGAACGAAGCCCCGAGTTCACGCCGGGCTTGCAAAAACGCCTCTAAACGGCCAAACTGGCCCTTGCCTGTTCCGCTATTTTTGCAAAGGCCGGCTTGTCGAATACCGCCAGATCCGCCAGGACCTTGCGATCAACCTCGATCTCGGCCTTTTTCAGGCCGTTCATGAACACACTGTACGACAAACCGCACTCCCTAGCAGCGGCGTTGATGCGGGCGATCCAAAGGGCTCGAAACTCGCGTTTCTTCTGGCGGCGATCGCGATAGGCGTATTGCCCCGCTTTCATCACCGCTTCCTTCGCTACGCGATAGACGTTCTTGCGGCGACCCCGATAACCTTTCGCCAGGTCCAGTATTTTCTTGTGGCGAGCGTGAGCTGTTACACCACGTTTCACTCTTGGCATATCAGTCTCCTCCTACGCGTACGGCATCATGGCGCGTACAGACGCCACATCACTGAAGTGCACGTTCACGGAACCCCGCAACTGGCGCTTGCTTTTCGTCGTTTTCTTGGTAAGAATATGACGCTTGAATGCCTGCGAACGCTTCACGGTACCGCCCGCTCTCACCACAAAACGTTTTGCCGCACCACTCTTTGTTTTCATCTTTGGCATTACTTTGCTCCTGCTTTAACATGACACAAGGTGTTTCCCGAATGGAACGCTTTAAACCCTGGAGTCACTTGTTTTCAATGAAATGAAACTTTGTCAGACCGACAGGAGATTACCATACCTGCCTCTCCATCCTGGATGCTATATCCCGGCCTCGCATCTCCCGATTTCCATCCAACGGGTACAGGTACCCTCTGAATCTGAAATCGGTGAAAAACGAGTGCGCTAGCCCCGCTCAGGCTGGCTTTCCGTGGCAGTCTTCGGTTTTATTTCCTCTGAGTTGGAGGTTTTTACTTCTTTGGAGTTCTTTACTTCTTTCTTTCGGGGAGATAACACCATCACCATCTGGCGTCCCTCCATTTTGGGAAATTGCTCCACTACCGCATGCGATTCCAGATCGCCTTTTATCCGCTCCAGCAACCGCACTCCAAATTCCTGATGCGCCATTTCCCGACCGCGGAAGCGGAGGGTAATTTTGGCTTTATCGCCTTCATCCAGGAAGGTGATCAGATTGCGCAGCTTGATGTTGTAATCACCCTCGTCGGTATTGGGACGAAACTTGACTTCCTTTATCTGGATCTGTTTCTGTTTGAGCTTGGCTTCGTGCTTTTTCTTGCTTTCCTGATACCGAAATTTCCCATAATCCATCAGGCGGCATACGGGAGGTTTGGCGGTAGGTGCGATTTCAACCAAATCCACCTCCGCTTCTTCCGCCAGATTGTTGGCGACTGCCAGAGGGACAATACCTATCTGCTCTCCATCTACACCAATCAAGCGCACCTCGGGTGCAGTAATCTCGTAATTGATGTGTGCTGCTTTTTCCTGAACTATAGTAACTCCCAGAATCTATTAATAAATCAAGCCGCCCCTACCCGGGTGCGGATCTCTTCCTCAAGCCGGTCCACCAACGCCGGCAATGTCATCTGACCAAGGTCAGAGCCAGTGCGGGTACGTACAGCCACCCTCTGCGCTGCCACTTCCTTATCACCCACGATGATTTGATAGGGCAGTTTTTGCAGACTATGCTCCCGTATTTTATAAGTTATTTTTTCATTTCTCAAGTCCGTATATGCTCGAATTCCGGCCCGCCTGAGTTCTTCGGTCACTTCTCGGGCATAATCGGCCTGCCCTTCCGAGATATTCAGTACGACTGCATGGTCCGGCGACAACCATAACGGCAGTGCTCCCGCATGATTTTCGATAAGAATGCCGATAAAACGCTCCAGTGAGCCGAGGATTGCCCGGTGAAGCATTACCGGTATCTGCCGGGAGTTATCCTCAGCCACAAACTCTGCCCCGAGACGTTCCGGCATGGAAAAATCAAGTTGCAAGGTGCCGCACTGCCAGATGCGGCCGATACTATCCTTGAGCGAAAACTCTATTTTCGGCCCGTAGAACGCACCTTCACCGGGTTGCAGTTCCCAGATGAGGTTTTTGTGATTCAGCGCGGATCGCAGCGCCTCTTCCGCCTTGTCCCACTGCTCTTCGGAACCTACGCGCTTTGCGGGACGGGTGGAAAGTTTCACCAGGATGTCATTAAAGCCAAAATCATTGTAAACCTTCTGCAACAGATCGATAAACTGGACGGCCTCATCTTGCACCTGGGACTCTGTGCAGAAGATGTGAGCATCGTCCTGAGTGAACGCTCGCACCCGCATGATCCCGTGCAGTGCGCCGGAGGGCTCGTTACGGTGACAGGAACCGAATTCCGCGAGTCGAAGCGGCAGGTCGCGATAACTTTTCAGCCCCTGCTTGAACACCTGCACATGCCCCGGACAATTCATCGGCTTGACGGAAAATTCCCGGTCTTCGGCCTGCGTTACGAACATATTCTCGCGGAAGTTTTCCCAGTGTCCGGAACGCTCCCACAAACCCTTGTCCAGTACGGAGGGCGTGCGGATTTCGAGATAGCCGTTATTGCGGAAGATATCCCGCATGTACTGTTCGACCTGCTGCCAGATAACCCATCCCTTCGGGTGCCAGAAGACCATACCAGGCGCTTCTTCCTGAAGGTGAAACAGGCCTAGCTGCTTGCCAAGCTTGCGGTGATCGCGTTTTTCCGCCTCTTCAAGACGGCGCAGATAGGCGTTCTGATCGTCTTTATTGGTCCATGCGGTGCCATAGATCCGCTGCAACATTTCATTATGCGAATCGCCACGCCAATAAGCGCCCGCAAGTTTCATCAGCTTGAAAACCTTCAGACGGGATGTGGTGGGGACATGTGGCCCGCGGCACAAATCGGTAAAATTTCCCTGAGAATACAGGGAAACGTCCTCATCGCCGGGAATGGCTTCGATGATCTGCGCCTTATAGTGTTCGCCCTGGTTCTTGAAAAAATTGATTGCCTCGGATCGATCCCACACCTGGCGCTCGACTTTCAGGTTGCGCACGCTGATTTCAGCCATGCGTTTCTCGATTGCCACCAGATCTTCGGGAGTGAATGGCCGCTTGTAGGAAAAATCGTAATAAAAGCCGTCCTCGATTACCGGCCCAATCGTGACCTGCGCTTCCGGAAACAATTCTTTCACCGCATGCGCCAGTAAATGGGCGCTGGAATGACGAATGACTTCCAGCCCTTCCGCATCTTTTTCCGTAACGATGGTTACATCACTGTCATTTTCGATACGGGTGGAAAGGTCGACCAGCTTCCCGTTCACCTTGCCTGCAAGCGCAGCACGAGCCAAACCCGCGCCTATTGAAGCTGCAATTTCACCCACCGTTACAGGGTGCTCATATACACGCTTCGAACCATCCGGCAAACGAACTACAGCCACGGTCTCTCCCTTTGATAAATAAGAACTGACTTAAAAATCCTGATTTTACAGGATTCAGCGGCACGGAGGGGGTTGGGGCAGCGACGTCTCGGAAAAAGCGGTTTCGTGGTTGGGGTTAGAGAGGGTTTTGAAGAATTCAAGGCGAACGGAAAAAAAGAATGCGCGGACAGGGCATCATCCGCGCACTCGGATCCTTGGTGCAAAACGAGAACCTGCTGTTATAAGCTCGCTTCGCGCTCGAGCAATTCTTCTACCCTGACACCCGTTTCTGTTCGTCCGCCAAATACGGTTCCCACCTTCTTTTTATTGAGATGTTCAAGGTTGGTGCTATAGGCTTGCGGTGGCAGCGGAAAAAATTTGACTTCTTTCACCAGTTCAGGCGCATTTTTCATGTAGAACTCAACCAGCTCCCTGACTTCCGGTTTTTCCGCTGATTTGATATTCACGTAAATGAAAATCGGGCGGGATAAAGGCTGATAACTGCCATCTTCCACTGTTTTTTCCGAGGGGAGCACAGGACCCTTTCCTGAATCGATGGCCACCGCTTTGAGCTTTTTCTGGTTTTCAACATAGTAGGCAAAACCGAAAAAACCCAGCGCATTCTTGTCGCTGGCGACCCCCTGCACCAGTACGTTGTCGTCTTCGGAAGCAGTGAAATCACCTCGACTGGATTTGGTTTTGCCTACGATCGCTTCGGTAAAGTAGTCGAAGGTGCCCGAATCGGCACCCGCTCCATAGAGCTTCAGTTTTTCATCCGGCCATCCCGGATTTGCCTGGTTCCATCTGGTGATTTTACCTTGTGCCTCGGGTTCCCAGATCTTCTTCAGCTCGGCGACGGTGAGCGTTTTTGCCCAGTCATTCTTGGGATTGATCACCACCGTTAACGCATCGAATGCTACCGGCATTTCAACATACTGGATACCGGATTTTTTGCATTCCTCCATTTCCTTCTGCAGAATGGGACGGGAAGCATTGACGATCTCCGTTTCGCCGCGGCAGAACTTTTTGAAACCTCCACCAGTACCGGAGATACCGACGGTTACTCTTACCGCCCCTTTCTTCGCATTCTGAAAATCTTCCGCTACCGCCTCGGTAATGGGAAAAACAGTGCTCGAGCCATCTATCTTAACCAGTCCTGCCGCATTCGCACCGGCAATCATACCTATATTGGCGGCACTGAACACTGCGCCCAGCACCGCTGAACTTGTCAGTCCCATCCGATTCAATGATTTCAACATTTCATTCCCCGTTCAATTAAACAGACCATGCTTTTTTTGAGCTGCCATGCTAGGTCATGAGTATTGCGTTTTTGTGACATCCTGGGCCCAGAGCACCCAGAGCAGATAAGGTGGATTCCTCCATGAATCAGTTTTCCCAAAAAGAACTGGTAGAAAAAACTTTGACCGAGGAAAGAGGCAAGATGTCCTTTGATTCAGTTCGGCACGGCCTTTTCAACCGATCTCTCTGCCGCCGCATTTCGCACAACCTCCGCTATTTTCTCCGCCCAGTGTTTGACTTTCTGCCCGGACTCGCCTTCTACCATTACCCTTATCAACGGTTCCGTACCCGAAGCACGCAAAAGTACCCGGCCCGTGGTATCGAGATCGCGTTCGGCCTCTGTCTGAGCGGTTTTGATGGCGAGATTGTTGTGCGCATCAAATCCCTTGGGCACCCTGACATTGATCAATTGCTGCGGATAGAGCGTCACGTCCGATGCTAGCTCGGCCAAGGTCTTGCCGGAATCACGTATCGCGTAGAGTACCTGTAGTGCCGAAATGATTCCGTCACCGGTGGTATGTTTGTCGAGGCAGATAATGTGGCCGGAACCTTCGCCGCCCAGCTGCCAATTTTTTATCTGCAGCAGTTCCAGCACATAGCGATCGCCGACGTTCGCGCGCGCAAAAGAAATATCCAGTTTCTTTAACCCGTTTTCAATCGCCAGATTCGTCATGAGCGTACCCGCCACTCCCCCCTTGAGCAGCCCGTTTTGTTTTCGATGTTTCGCGATGAGGTAGATCAACTGGTCGCCGTCGTAAAGCACGCCCTCGCCATCGGTCATGATTACGCGATCACCATCCCCATCCAATGCCACTCCGATATCTGCCTGATGATGCCGGACTGCTTCCTGCAGGGTCGCGCCATGCGTTGCCCCACACTCGTGATTGATATTGAGACCGTCGGGATGGATTCCAATCGCAACCACTTCGGCGCCCAATTCGTGCAGTACAGGTGCGGCGATCTGATACGTGGCGCCGTGGGCGCAATCGACCACGATCCGCAACCCCCGCAGATCAAGGTGATTTGGAAAAGTGCTTTTGCAGAACTCGATATAGCGTCCTCTTGCATCATTGACGCGCCGCGCTTTTCCGAGCTGCGCCGACGGCATTGCCTTGAGAGGCGCGTTTAATCCCGCTTCAATCTCCTGCTCGGTCGCATCGGGTAATTTGGTCCCGAGGGCAGAAAAAAACTTGATGCCGTTATCCTCGAAAGGATTGTGGGAAGCCGAAATGACGATCCCTGCCTGCAAACGCAGGGCACGGGTGAGATAGGCAACCGCGGGAGTGGGCATTGGGCCTGAAAGCAGGACATCCACCCCGGCTGCGGAAAGCCCTGCCTGTAACGCTGATTCCAACATATAGCCTGATATGCGCGTATCCTTGCCGATCAATACTGCCGGACGCTCTCCTTTTGAAAGATGCCAGTCCGAGGAAGTCAGAACCTTGCCGGCAGAATAACCCAGATGTATCACGAATTCAGGCGTGATAGGCGCTTCTCCTACGCGTCCGCGTATGCCGTCAGTTCCAAAATATTTTCTTGTCATTGGAAGAAATCCATTGGTTATCGAAATGAATTGAATTCAACTGAGGGTTTCCACCGTGAAGTGAGCGGATCATGCATTCTCCCGTGCAGAGCCTCGGTCGTAAACGGCATTGTAAACGGCGAGCGCATCCCGGGTTGCCCGGACGTCATGCACGCGGAGAAGGGCCACACCCTTCATCGCTGCTATCAGTGCTGCCGCTATGCTGGCATGAATCCGGTTATTTATGTCACCGCCCGTGATTTTTCCCAGCATCGATTTGCGCGAGAGACCTACCAGCATCGGTACTCCAAGATCGAGAAACTGATCGAGATGGCGTAATAGTTCGATATTATGAACCTGGTTTTTACCAAAACCAAAGCCCGGATCGACTACCAGTCGCTCCCGTGGAATACCCGCGGCTTGCGCAGCCTCCAGACGCCGCTTCAGAAAAGCCTTGACATCATGCACTACATCATCATATTGGGGATTGACCTGCATATTGGCGGGTTCGCCCTGCATATGCATGAGGCAAGCTGTCACACCTCCTTCTGCGACCGCCTCCAGCGCACCGGGGATCTGGAGCGCCCTCACATCGTTAATCATCACTGCCCCCGCGGCAATGGCAGCTCGCATGACTTCGGGTTTGGAAGTATCGACCGAAACCTGCACATTCTGGTTTACCAGTGCCTCCACCACCGGAATGATCCGGCGTAATTCCTCTTCAACAGAAACCGGGGTGCTGCCAGGACGTGTTGATTCACCGCCGATGTCCAGCAGATCTGCCCCTTCTTCGACCAAGCGGAAAGCTTGACTGAGGGCATGCTTAGTCGAAGCGAATAAGCCGCCATCCGAAAAGGAATCAGGGGTTATGTTGACAACGCCCATCACAAGAGGGCGATGAGGGGGACTGGAAATTTCTACAGGCGGGATAGAAGATGGTGACACCAGGACTCACCCATTGCGGAGTAGTTTTCTTTTCTATGAACAGGAAAAGGCAGCGTGAAAAAGTGAAACGAAAAAGGCGGTTCATCCCGCCTTTTTCATACCGCCTTTTTCATTGTTTACTGCATCATAGCAACTTCCTTGCCTAAGCTTCCTGTGCTGGTGTCGCTGTGGGTGCAGGCGCCGCGGGGGGAGCATTATCCTTGGGCGGCGTTGGAGCAGCCCTGCTTGGCTTGGGAGGCCGAGGTGACCGGCCTTCCATGATATCGCCGATTTGCTCCGCGTCTATAGTTTCCCATTCCAGCAGCGCTTTGGCCATAACTTCGATCTTATCGCGGTTTTCTTCGATCAGCTTGCGCGCCAGACTGTACTGTGTATCGATGATGCGGCGAATTTCTATATCCACCTTCTGCATGGTCGCTTCGCTGACATTCTTGTGGGTTGTGACGGAACGACCCAGAAACACTTCTCCCTCGTTCTCGCCATAAACCATCGGGCCAAGTGAATCAGACATGCCCCATTGGGTGACCATGCGTCTCGCCATCTCTGTCGCACGCTCAAAATCATTGGATGCGCCGGTCGTCATCTGGCCCATGAAGACTTCCTCGGCGATACGCCCGCCGAACAGAACCGCAATATTCTGCAGGATTTCCTCACGGTCCATGCTGAAACGGTCTTCGGTCGGCAGTTGCATCGTCACGCCCAGTGCGCGCCCCCGTGGGATAATGGAAACCTTGTGTACCGGGTCGGTCTTGGGTAACAACTGGGCAACCACCGCATGCCCGGATTCATGATAGGCAGTGTTACGCCGCTCACGCTCCGGCATCAGAACAGATTTGCGCTCCGCACCCATGAAGATCTTGTCCTTGGCCCGCTCAAAATCCTCCATGTCGACGAGCCGCTTGTTGCTGCGCGCAGCAAACAGGGCCGCCTCATTCACCAGATTGGCGAGATCGGCTCCGGACATCCCGGGAGTTCCGCGGGCGAGGGTTTCGGCATGTACATCGGGTGCGATCGGCACTTTGCGCATATGCACGTGCAATATTTGCTCACGGCCCCGTATATCGGGGAGGGGGACCGTCACTTGCCGGTCGAAACGGCCAGGACGCAACAGCGCAGGATCGAGCACATCCGGACGGTTGGTAGCGGCGATGACAATCACGCCGGCAGTTCCTTCGAAACCATCCATTTCCACCAGCAACTGATTGAGCGTCTGTTCGCGCTCATCATTGCCACCACCGAGACCCGCGCCACGCTGACGCCCGACCGCATCGATCTCGTCAATGAAAATAATGCAGGGAGCATGCTTCTTCGCTTGCTCGAACATATCGCGCACTCGGGCTGCACCTACCCCCACAAACATTTCAACAAAATCGGAGCCTGAGATACTGAAGAAGGGGACCTTGGCTTCACCAGCAATAGCACGCGCCAGGAGCGTCTTACCCGTACCCGGATTTCCCACCATCAACACGCCGCGCGGGATACGCCCCCCCAGTTTCTGGAACTTGCTGGGATCGCGCAGGAATTCCACCAACTCGGAAACTTCCTCCTTGGCTTCTTCACAACCTGCAACGTCGGCAAACGTCACTTGGTTGGTGGATTCGTCGAGCATGCGCGCCTTGCTTTTCCCGAATGAAAAAGCACCGCCGCCACGGCCCCCACCCTGCATCTGCCGCATGAAGAAAATCCATACCCCGATCAGCAGAAGCATGGGGAACCATGAAACGAAGATATTCATCAGGAGAGAAGGTTCTTCCTCCGGCTTGGCATCTATGATGACGCCCGCCTTAAGCAGATCGCTCACCATCCACGGGTCCGAGGGCGTGTACGTCGTAAAACGTCTGCCATCGGTTTTCGTACCCTTCAGCGTGCGGCCTTCAATAGTTACTTTGGCGATCCTGCCCTGCTTCACCTCGTCGATGAACTGGGAATATTCCATCGGTGCTTGCCCCGATTGCCGTGTACTGAACTGATTGAACACCGTCATCAGCACAAGAGCGATCACCAGCCAGATGGCCATGTTTTTAATGAGATTGTTCAAAGTAACTCCTTGGCTTGCGCCGTCAAAATACTCGAATGTTTCATTCTAAACCCATTTCTAGATTTAGAATAGCCGTTATCCCTGCTACCAGCCTCCAGGTTCGCGTGGGGATCTGCAACCTCGCAGCCCCTTATATTTACTTGCGTTGGCATCCGAACCGGGAATGTCTAATCCCGCTTCCCCAGCCCCAGCAAATAGATTTCGCTGCTCCGACCCCGTGATGCCAAGGGTTTACGTGTTACCACCCGATTGAATGTAGCGCGCATCGCGCGAAAAAACTCGTCAAAACCAGAACCTTGAAACACTTTGACGAGGAAGTTGCCTTCAGAGTTCAACTCCTCGGTACAAAACTCGAGGGCCAACTCCGCCAGATGCATGCCACGGGCTTGATCAATTATCCCTATGCCCGTTATATTAGGGGACATGTCGCAAATTACAAGGTCAACAGGCAGATCCTTCACTTGTTCCTTCAATTCGGCCAGGACGGACGCTTCGCGGAAATCTCCCTGAATGAAGGTTACGCCGGATATGGGCGCCATTTCCAGGATATCTACGGCAATCACTCTACCCTTGCCCATGAGCTTCTCCGCCGCTACCTGCGACCAGCCCCCGGGAGCGGCGCCAAGGTCCACTACAGTCATGCCCGGCTTGAACAAGTGATCGCGTTCGGCGATCTCCATCAGCTTATAAGCCGCGCGTGAGCGGTAACCCTCCTTTTTCGCCTGCTTAACAAAAAAGTCATTCACATGCTCCTTCATCCAGGCTTTGCTGGTTTTGGTCCGCTTCATCGCGTAAACTGATGGCCGTGAAAGAAGATATGTTACCACTTACTCCAGATTTCCGACGTGAGCTCAAGGCTCGCGCGCATGCCCTCAAGCCGGTCGTCTGGATAGGCGCAGCGGGTTTATCGGACAGCGTGGTGAACGAGCTGGATCAGCGACTTAAAAGCCACGAGCTGATCAAAATCAAAGTGGCGAGTGGCGACTGGGAAATACGAAACGCGTTACTGGAGAAAATTTGCGGATGCCTCAACGCTGCACCAGTGCAGCACATCGGCAAGATGCTGGTGATTTACCGTCCTGAACCCGAAAAGATAAAGAACTGAAGCAAACCGGAGATGAATCCATTGGCAATGGATCAACCGAAGTGCCGATTGGCTTGGCCGCCTCAATCGTAGATTGATATAGATTCCCATATCCGTATCTGGAGGAACGTCCCCCGGAGAGAACACATTCGGACAGGACCTATATATTCAAATTATTCAAATTCAAGGTAAAGTGCGGGAGCTCCTGACTCCCGCGCCTGCGAGTCTTCTCAAATGTATCTCACATCGAGAATTTCGTACTCCCGCACCCCGCCAGGCGCCATCACTTCAGCCACATCCCCCGGATATTTGCCTATCAGAGCGCGAGAGATAGGGGAACTGATGGAAATCTTTCCCTCCTTGATATCCGCTTCATCATCCCCGACAATCTGATAAGTAACGGTTGTGGCAGACTCGACATCCTCCAGATCGATGGTGGCACCGAATACGCAGGCTCCATCCGCATCCAGCATCGTCGGATCGATGATCTGGGCATTAGAGAGCTTGCTCTCAAGTTCAGCAATACGTCCTTCGATAAAACCCTGACGTTCCTTGGCCGCTTCGTATTCGGCGTTTTCGGAAAGGTCACCATGGGATCGAGCCTCCGCAATGGCCGCAATCACAGCGGGACGATGAACTGTTTTCATCTCATGCAATTCGGCGCGCAGCTTTCCCGCGCCTGTCACTGTCAAGGGGATTGTTGTACTCATAGTCTCTTCTGCTACCTGTTTTGGATCGGGTGTGCCTGTTGTTCGATATTGCTATACCGGAGCATGGCCTCCTTGGGCAATTCAAAATTTGAATTCAAAGTTCTCACTTCAGGAAGCGGCATTCAGCAAGGCCCCCTTCCCCGATTCGTGGAGTTGCTGCAACCCGTAGGCGTGCAATTCCTGCATGTTTGTCATGCCTATGCAGGCGGCCCGCGCCCCGGCTAACGTAGTATAGTATGTTACCCGCGCCTGCAGCACCGCGTGGCGAATCGAGTAGGAGTCGTGAACGCTCCGCTTATCTTCCACTGTATTGATGATCAAGTTCATCTCCCCATTCTTGATCATGTCTACAATGTGGGGACGTCCTTCCGACATCTTGTTTACCGGCGTCACGGACAAGCCTGCCGCACTCAGAACCGCGGCAGTACCCCGGGTAGCATAGAGCGTAAACCCTAACTGAGCAAGATTGCGGGCGATTTCAATCACGCGCGGCTTGTCCGCGTGGCGTACGCTTATGAAGACCTTCCCGCTCCGTGGAAGTTTCACTCCCGCAGCCAGTTGCGACTTGACGAAGGCTTCTGCAAATGTCTGCCCCACCCCCATCACTTCACCGGTCGATTTCATTTCGGGGCCGAGTATAGTGTCCACGCCGGGAAACTTGATAAAAGGGAAGACAGCTTCCTTGACTGAATAATAGTCCGGAATTACCTCACGAACCCGGCCCTGGCGAACCAAGCTCAACCCCGTCATGCAGCGGGCGGATATTTTTGCCAGGGGGATGCCGGTAGCCTTGGAGACGAAAGGCACTGTGCGGGACGCTCTCGGATTGACTTCCAGCACGTAGACGACATCGTTCTGGATGGCGAATTGCACGTTCATCAGGCCCACCACGTTGAGTGCGCGTGCCATTGCCGCAGTCTGACGGCGCAACTCGTCCTGTAACCGGGCAGATAAGCTGTAGGGAGGCAGCGAACAGGCCGAGTCGCCTGAGTGCACGCCCGCCTGTTCGATGTGCTCCATGATGCCCCCGATCAGGACGTTCTCTCCGTCTGAAACCGCATCCACGTCCACTTCCGTCGCATCATTCAGAAAATGATCCAGCAGCACCGGGGAGTCGTGCGAGACCTTTACCGCCTCTTTCATGTAACGCTCCAAGTGCGTCTGCTCATGGACGATTTCCATGGCCCGCCCGCCCAATACATAGCTCGGGCGTACCACCAGCGGATAACCAATCTCTTCCGCCGCAGCGAGAGCCTCCTCCACCGTGCGCGCCGTACGGTTGGGCGGCTGTTTCAACCCAAGCTGGTGCAGCATTTTCTGAAAACGTTCCCTATCCTCGGCGCAATCGATCATATCCGGGCTGGTGCCGATGATCGGCACGCCATTTGCCTCGAGATCGCGCGCAAGCTTCAGCGGAGTCTGGCCCCCGAATTGCACGATGACACCCAAAGGCTTCTCGACGGCTACTATTTCAAGCACATCCTCTAGCGTCAGAGGTTCGAAATAAAGACGATCAGACGTATCGTAATCGGTCGAAACCGTTTCAGGGTTGCAGTTGACCATGATGGTCTCGAAACCATCCTCGCGCAAAGCCAGGGCGGCGTGGACACAGCAATAGTCGAACTCGATACCCTGACCAATGCGGTTAGGTCCCCCGCCCAGCACCATGATTTTCTTATTATCGCTTGGCAGCGCTTCGCATTCTTCTTCGTAAGTGGAATACATGTAGGCCGTATATGTCGCGAATTCGGCCGCGCAGGTATCGACGCGCTTGTACACCGGACGCAGATTGAGTTGATGGCGCCTTGAGCAGACCGCCTCAGGTGTCACATTCATCAGCCGGGCAAGTCGCCGGTCCGAAAAGCCGCTGCGTTTCAGCTTGCGGAACGTGGAAAAATCAAGCGTATCCAGCGCTGTTCCCGCAATCGACCGTTCCTGCCGTATCAAATCTTCAATCTGCGTCAGAAACCAGGGATCGATGTGAGTGTGTGCATGTATCTCATCAAATGACACGCCGCAGCGAAAGGCGTCCGCAACATACCAGATTCGTTCAGGACCAGGATATGCCAGTTCGGCCGCGACAGTTTCAATATCGGTCGTTTTTTCGTCCAGTCCATCAGCCCCGATCTCCAGCCCCCGCAGGGCTTTCTGCAGAGATTCCTGAAACGTCCGTCCGATAGCCATGACTTCCCCTACCGATTTCATCTGGGTAGTGAGACGAGCGTTGGCCTGTGGAAATTTCTCGAAGGCAAATCGTGGTATCTTGGTAACGACATAATCTATGGACGGTTCGAAAGATGCCGGCATTGCACCGCCCGAAATATCGTTCCTGAGTTCGTCCAAGGTGTAACCCACGGCAAGCTTGGCTGCCACCTTGGCAATGGGAAATCCGGTGGCTTTTGAAGCCAGTGCAGATGAGCGTGAAACCCGGGGGTTCATTTCAATCACGAGCATGCGCCCATCTTCCGGATTGATGGCAAACTGCACGTTGGAACCGCCGGTTTCAACCCCGATTTCGCGCAGGACCGCTATCGAGGCATCCCGCATGATCTGATATTCCTTATCCGTCAGCGTTTGCGCGGGTGCAACCGTGATGGAGTCGCCCGTGTGAACACCCATGGGATCGACGTTTTCGATGGCGCAGACAATAATACAATTGTCTTTCCTGTCGCGTATGACTTCCATCTCGAACTCTTTCCAGCCGATAACCGATTCCTCGATCAGCAGTTCCTTCGTCGGGGAAGCTTCCAGCCCGCGCTCGCAGATATCGAGAAACTCCTCGCGGTTATAGGCGATACCGCCGCCAGTACCCCCCAGCGTGAATGATGGACGGATAATGGCGGGATAACCCACCATTGCCTGGACCTGCAGCGCTTCCTCCAGGCTATGGGCAATGGCGGAACGGGCAGAACCCAGACCTATGCCTGTCATGGCCTGCTTGAATTTTTCGCGATCCTCGGCTTTGTCGATTGCCTCGCGCGAGGCGCCGATCAATTCGACTCCGTATTTGTCCAGCACGCCGTTCTTTGCCAGGTCCAGCGCGCAGTTCAATGCTGTCTGCCCACCCATGGTGGGCAGTAACGCATCCGGGCGTTCAACGGCAATGATTTTTTCGATCATGGGCCAGATGATAGGCTCGATGTAGGTCACATCAGCCATTTCGGGATCCGTCATGATCGTGGCGGGATTGGAATTCACCAGAATGACCCGGTAACCCTCTTCCCTCAGCGCTTTGCACGCCTGGGCACCGGAATAATCAAACTCGCACGCTTGCCCGATGATGATGGGGCCCGCGCCGATGATAAGGATAGACTTGATGTCGTTACGTTTAGGCATAAGTGGGAAGGACGATAATGGGAAAGGGCGGACGACTTCCCGGCTTCATATCGCTTTCGTCCGTTTTCTCTCCATCAATCCCGCAAATTTATCGAACAGATAATCCAGGTCATGCGGACCCGGACTCGCTTCGGGATGCCCCTGAAAGCAGAATACAGGTTTTCCTGCCAGCTCAAATCCTTGCAAGCTACCATCAAACAAAGATAAATGCGTAACTCTTGCATTTGCCGGCAAAGTGGCCGTATCCACTGCAAACCCGTGATTCTGACTGGTTATGATCACCTTTCCCGTCTCGAGGTCCTGAACCGGGTGATTGGCGCCATGATGGCCAAATTTCATTTTTATGGTTCTAGCGCCTGTTGCCAGGCCTAGCAATTGGTGACCCATGCACACGCCGAAAATCGGTATTTCCTTTTCCAGCAGCCTTCTGGTTGTCTCGATAGCGTAGTCGCAAGGCTCGGGATCACCCGGTCCATTCGAAAGGAATATTCCGTCAGGTTGCGATGCCAGAATCTCGTCGGCGGTTGTATGCGCGGGGAATACGGTGACCCGGCTGCCGCGCTGCGCGAGCTTGCGCAGAATGTTCCGTTTTATTCCGAAATCCATCGCTGCAACATGAAAACGGGGATGAGATTGAACCGGGCAACCCTGTCCAAGCCGCCATTCCCCTTCGCTCCACTCATAAGGCTGCAGGCAGCTTACCACTTTGGCCAGGTCCATCCCGGCAAGGCCAGGAAACCCCCTGGCCAGCTTCAGCGCCTCCGCTTCGTCCGGCTGACCTGCGATGATGCAACCTGCCTGAGCGCCCTTTTCCCGCAGAATGCGGGTGAGCTTGCGGGTATCGATGTCGGCAATGGCGACCACCCCCTGCTGCCTGAGATACTCCGGCAACGTCTGGGTTTCGCGCCAGTTGCTGGAAGCCAACGGCAGATCTCTTATCACCAACCCAGCGGCATATATCCGATCGATATTGCCGGACTCCACGTCATCCGGATTAGTGCCTGTATTGCCTACATGGGGATAAGTGAGAGTAACGATCTGGCGACAGTAGGAGGGATCCGTGAGAATTTCCTGATATCCCGTCATCGAGGTGTTGAAGACCACCTCCCCTGTGCTGATGCCTTCCGCGCCGATGGACATGCCGCGAAAAACTGTGCCGTCAGCAAGCGCAAGGAGGGCATACGAATGTTGTGGCACGAAGACTCCTGGGAATTGGGACAAGGCAGAAACGGCGCGAGGTTCTGTTTGCGACGCTTCAAATCTGGAAATTATACGTCCAAAAGGACGATGCTTCAATGAACCGGCAGCGAAGCACAACGACTCCCTCGCGGAGCGGGTATGGGACAGCAAGGGAACAGGGAATGCGAGGGCTAAAGCCGCTTACTACCTCAGCCCCAGCACGTCCTGCATGTCGAACATGCCGTTGCGTTTATCCGCAAGAAAGCGGGCGGCTCTCAACGCACCCTCGGCAAATGTCGCGCGGCTGCTTGCCTTATGCGAAATTTCGATACGTTCGCCGATTCCCGCGAACATGACAGTATGATCACCCACGATATCTCCGCCGCGAACAGTGGCAAAGCCGATGGAACCTGCCACCCGCTCACCCGTATGGCCCTCGCGGCTGTAAACGGCAACCCCCGAAAGCTCTTTACCCAGAGCTTTTGCCACTACCTCGCCCATCAGCAGCGCAGTGCCGGAAGGAGCGTCCACCTTGTGGCGATGATGGGCCTCGATAACTTCTATGTCATAATCCTCATTCAGGACCCTGGCCGCCGTCTCCAGCAGTTTCAAAGTGACATTCACACCTACGCTCATATTAGGCGCCAGTACGATGGCAATGTCTCGGGAGGCAGTCCTGAGTGCTTCTTTCTGCTCGGGCAAAAAACCGGTGGTGCCGATTACCATTTTTATGTTTTTCTCACGGCAACGGGCAACGTGAAGCAACGTTCCCTCCGGGCGGGTAAAGTCTATCAGCGCTTCGCTTCCATCAAGCGCCGTAGCAACGTTATCGGTAATTTCAATCCCGCAGGGCGCCCCGATCAACTCTCCCGCATCCTTTCCAAGATAAGGGCTCCCGCTCCGCTCGAGGGCGGCGCTCAAGCGCAGATCCGGCGCCCGTTCAACAGCCTCCAGTAAGGCACGTCCCATGCGTCCGGAGCTTCCAGCCACAGCAATATTCAATGTCGGCATTCCTTGTCTGATAAACTGACTTGCAAAATGATCCTATTCCTTTGGCTGATCTGCATCCATAATTCCGGTATCCGTCGCCCGAGAAGGTACTTGCCTCGGTCCCGGCTTCTCCACCACGGGCGTCTCTGAAGCAGCGCTCGAAGAAACTTCGGCTGAACCGGCTGAGAGGGATGCCGCCGGGGAAGGAGGTTCAGAGACGGGCAAGGGGGGCAAGGCGGGTACAGTGCCCATTGTTTCGGCGCCGCCCGAAACAGGCGCCGAAATAGGGGCTGAAGGAGGTGCTAAAGGCAGCATTCCGCTGGGTACTTGAGCCGGAATCGAACTGTCGCTCTTTTCCATAGCTGCCTCACCGAGTGACACGGCTGATTCAGGCGAAGTACCTGCTTCCAGCGCCTGAGGCTGAGGCTGAGGCTGAAGAAAGGCAACCGGAGTAGTGAACGAACCGTCGATACGCACCAGATGATCGTCTTCAAAAAAGATCGTGAGCTTTCTCTGCTCGATCAGTTTCCCCCTCTGCTCAAACCGATATAGATAGTCCCAGCGGTTTTCATGAAACGCATCGCTGATCATGGGCGAGCCCAGCGCAAAGCGGACTTGCGAACGCGTCATGCCGGGTTTCAGCTTGTTCACCATTTCCTGGGTAATGACATTCCCCTGCTGAATCTCTATCTTATAGAGCAAGGAAGGAACCGATGAACACCCCGCGAGCAGCAGAACAGCCAACGTGATAATTCTTGCGCGCATCGCGGCGACGTAGGTTTCCAAAGCAAACTTAACGTTATATGATACAGCAAATAACTTGACGATTGGATGCACTATGAGTAACCCGAGCAATCTTAAGACCATGGGCTTGAAGGCTACGCTGCCACGCCTTAGAATACTGAGCCTGTTCGAAAGCAGTCCTGTTCGGCATCTCTCTGCGGAAGATGTTTACAGAACGCTCATCAGCGAAGGCGATGATATCGGTCTGGCCACGGTCTACCGGGTACTGACCCAGTTTGAACAGGCCGGGTTGCTCGAACGCCACCATTTTGAAGGCGGCAAGGCAGTGTTTGAGCTTGCCAGCGACGCCCATCATGACCATCTGGTCTGCCTGCAATGCGGCAGAGTGGAAGAATTTTATGACGCTGAAATCGAGAAGCGTCAGATTAAGATTGCCCGCGAACGCGGATTTGCCATACACGAGCATTCGCTTTCACTTTACGCGGATTGCATCAAGCCCTCATGTCCGTATCGGAAAGGGGATGAAAAGGATAGTAAAAGCTAAGCTTTTCATTCCTTCGTGAAGCCCAGAATCAAGTATCGTGACGTTACGGCCCGATACTGCGGTTGTATGCGTGTGTTCTTCAGAAGCAGGGTCTTGAGATCCGCCCTGCTCTGATTCATGGCTTCCTGATCTGTCATTCCTGAACCGTTTGCAAATTGTGCGGCGGATAACGGTTTTAGCGCATTTGAGATTGCCTCGCATACCTGTCGATTCCATATTCGAACCTGTTGACCAAAAGTCACCTAACCGTTACTGTTCAATGTTTAACCCAACATATATTGCCGATATTCAACATTTTGAAACGCAGGAAAGCATGAGCGCGGAATTGACGGGCGCCGAAATTACGGTGCGTTGCTTACAAGAGGAAGGGGTGGAACATATTTTCGGCTACCCCGGGGGCGCTGTGCTGTTCCTGTATGACGAACTGTTCAAGCAGGATAAGGTCAGGCACATCCTGGTGCGGCACGAACAGGCCGCGGTACATGCCGCAGACGGCTATGCCCGCTCCAGCAACAAGGTGGGAGTGGCCCTGGTCACTTCCGGACCAGGCGTGACCAACGCCGTGACCGGCATCGCCACTGCCTATATGGATTCGATTCCCCTCGTCATCATCAGTGGCCAGGTGCCCACCCATGCCATCGGCCTGGATGCGTTCCAGGAGGTCGATACCGTAGGCATCACGCGTCCTTGCGTGAAACACAACTTTCTGGTGAAGGATGTCGCAGAGCTTGCCACCACCATCAAGAAAGCGTTCTATATCGCTTCGACAGGACGTCCCGGTCCGGTGCTGGTCGACATCCCAAAGGACGTGAGCCAGCAGAAAACAAAATTCGTTTATCCCGAGCGTGTCACAATGCGCTCCTATAATCCGAATATCCGGGGGCACGCCGGTCAGATCAAAAAAGCAGTTCAACTGATCCTGGAAGCTAGGCGTCCAATGATCTACACCGGGGGGGGAGTCATCCTCAGCAATGCCGCCGCCCGGTTGACGGAACTCGTGCGTCTGTTGCGCTTTCCCTGCACCAACACATTGATGGGATTGGGGGGTTATCCCGCAACAGACCGTCAGTTCGTCGGCATGCTGGGTATGCATGGCACTTACGAGGCCAACATGGCGATGCAGCATTGCGATGTGCTGGTAGCGGTAGGCGCCCGTTTCGATGATCGAGTCATCGGCAACCCCAAGCATTTCTACAATCCGGACCGAAAGATCATCCACATCGATATCGATCCCTCATCCATTTCGAAGCGGGTCAAGGTGGATGTGCCTATCGTCGGCAATGTTCCCGATGTGCTGGATGAGCTTATCAAGCTGCTTGAACTGCGCAAGGAAAAGCCCGATCAGAACACCCTTGACGCCTGGTGGGCCCAGATCGATTCATGGCGCGAACGCGACTGTCTGCGGTATGATCGCACAAGCGCGATCATCAAGCCACAGATGGTGGTGGAAACACTCTACAAGGTAACGAACGGCGATGCCTTCATTACCTCGGACGTTGGTCAGCACCAGATGTGGGCAGCACAATTTTACAAATTCGACCTGCCGCGGCGATGGATCAATTCCGGAGGGCTTGGAACGATGGGTTTCGGCCTGCCCTCAGCCATGGGAGTTCAAATGGCTAATCCAGGTGCGCATGTGGCCTGCATTACTGGCGAAGCCAGCATCCAGATGTGCATCCAGGAGCTGTCGACCTGCAAGCAATATCACCTTCCGCTCAAGATCATCAACCTGAATAACCGCTATATGGGAATGGTGCGGCAGTGGCAGGAATTCTTCCACGGCAACCGCTATGCGGAGTCTTACATGGACGCGCTGCCCGATTTCGTGAAGCTGGCGGAGAGTTACGGGCATGTCGGTATGCGAATCGAGCAGCCCGGCGATGTCGAAGCTGCCTTGCTGGAGGCATTCAAGCTCAAGGGCAGGCTGGTGTTCATGGATTTCGTCACCGACCAGACCGAAAACGTATTCCCGATGGTACCGGGCGGCAAAGGTCTCTCTGAAATGATCCTGGTATAAAAATAAATATGCGGCATATCATTTCACTTTTGATGGAAAACGAGGCGGGCGCCCTGTCTCGCGTCGCCGGCCTGTTTTCTTCACGTGGCTACAATATCGAATCGCTTACCGTCGCCGCTACTGAAGATTCCACCCTGTCTCGCATGACGCTGGTCACCACCGGGTCTGACGACGTGATCGAGCAGATCACGAAGCAACTGAACAAACTCATCGAAGTGGTCAAAGTGGTTGACTTGAGTGAGGGCAATCACATCGAGCGCGAACTGATGCTGATCAAGGTGCGGGCGGTTGACCATGATCGCGAGGAGATAAAGCGCATGGCTGATATTTTTCGCGGCCGCATCATCGATGTCACCGACAAGTCGTACACGATCGAATTGACGGGTACCGGTTCCAAGCTCGATGCATTCATCGAAGCCATGAATCGCACGACCATTCTGGAAACGGTACGCACTGGTGCATCCGGCATCGGTCGCGGCGAACGGATATTGAAGGTTTAACCAAATCCAGCAACAGTTGCGCCGGGAAGAGTCAAGCCTTGCGGGCTTGGCGTTTAACGGCGCTTTTCTATTTTGAACATAAAGGAAATCATGAACGTTTATTACGATAAAGACGCCGACTTGTCGCTCATTCGGGACAAGAAAGTCACCATTGTCGGCTACGGGTCGCAAGGTCACGCTCACGCCAATAATCTGAGCGATTCGGGCGTGGCGGTAACAGTTGGCCTGCGCAAGGAGGGAGCTTCCTGGGGCAAGGCGGAAAAGGCCGGTCTTACCGTCAAAGAGGTGGCTGAGTCGGTAAAGGATGCAGACGTCGTGATGGTCCTGCTGCCCGATGAGCAGATCGCTGCCGTGTACGCAACCGAAATCGAACCCAACCTCAAGAAAGGCGCTACTCTTGCCTTTGCCCACGGCTTCAATATTCATTATGGCCAGGTGGCGCCCAGGGAAGATCTGGACGTCATTATGATCGCCCCCAAGGGGCCCGGTCACCTGGTACGCTCGACCTACCTCCAGGGCGGAGGCGTGCCTTCACTCATCGCGGTGCATCAGGACAAATCCGGCAGGGCGCGCGACCTGGCGCTTTCCTATGCGGCTGCCAACGGCGGCACCCGGGGCGGTGTGATCGAGACCAATTTCCGCGAGGAAACCGAAACCGATCTGTTCGGCGAGCAGGTCGTGCTGTGCGGCGGCTTGACCGCCTTGATTCAGGCGGGCTTCGAAACCCTGGTGGAAGCCGGGTACGCGCCGGAGATGGCTTATTTCGAATGCCTGCACGAAGTCAAGCTGATCGTCGACCTGATCTATGAAGGTGGCATCGCCAACATGCGCTACTCCATTTCCAACAATGCCGAGTATGGAGACATTTCACGCGGCCCTCGCGTGATCACCGATGCCACCCGCGCTGAAATGCGCAAGATTCTGCGCCAGATTCAGACGGGGGAATATGCCCGCGAATTCATCCTTGAAAATCGCGCCGGCGCGCCCATGCTCAAAGCCAGCCGCCGGCTCGCATCCGAGCACCAGATCGAACAGGTGGGCTCCAAACTGCGCGACATGATGCCCTGGATCAAAAAGAACAAACTGGTCGATCAGGCGAAAAATTAGGAAGCCAGTTGGGAGGGGGTAGTAGTGCTATTGTTCGGCTGCCCCCACTCTGCAAGAGATGAATACCGTTCTCTGCAAGAGATGAATACCGTTCTCTGCAAGAAGTAAAAACAGATTGGATGCCTATGGGAGTGTCATGTATCGACGGACAATCCTGATAATCTAATAGCCCTTACTCAAACTGCCCCGTCCTCTTTTTTACCATGAGACTTTTTGAAAAGTCTCAAATGATTCAGCGCATACAAACCTCGCTTGAGGGGATTCGTATGCACCGGATGCACCTATCAAACCTGTCTATGCTTTCCTGCGGCGCGCCATAACAGCCATCAAACCCAGGCCGGCCAGAAACATGGCGTAGGTTTCGGGTTCTGGAATGGGAGAAACCGTATAGCCAAAAAACGAGGTTGTTGCGCCCTCGGTCCCAGCCCTATTATCCCCGAAAGTATAAGTAAACGAGACATCAAAACGTTTTGCTTCGCTTGGTGCAAATGAACCTAATGAAAAAACAGGGATAAGATCCGTTGTATTACGAGTCTCGGGCGGCTGGCCTATTCCACTTTGACAACTGGGCGATCCGGAGAAACATGGTTCAGTCAATGGAAGCTGCTGACTTCCGGTCAAATCCGCAAGTTCCCCCATGGCTACAGTGTTCGCAACCGGACTTGTTAGTTTAACAGTCAGGCTGGTTCCAGTATTGTTGAAATTGCTGGTGACCACCCGTTTAAGTCATTGCGCCATTCCATGGGCAGGTAAGTCTCGCCAACCTTCTGCCATGCGAAAGGAAGCGTGAAGTTCAATTCTGGCAAGGAATTCGCAGTGGTGTTTTGGACCAGAAGATTTTCGACCGTGTAGACGTTACCATTGGTATGGTCTGCGGTTAATGGATCGCGACCCCAGGCAGAAGAGGGATCATCCCGAAAAGTATATGCAGCTGCGGGAACGGTAAAAGTAAGGGATGTGGCTATTATTGCCAGGCTGGACAATAGTCCAGGCGGACTACTGAATACGCATTATTGAAGTAGAGCTTCATTCCGGGACGAGTGTTTTAACTTGCACTGGTTTGAAACGCTGGAAGAGGCCAAAGCAATCATCGAGACTGGCGGCGGGACTACAACGAGAGTCGGCCTCACTCGACTCTCAATGACCTGACATCAGCTGAATTTGCAAACAGGGCGGGCGTTCTAAGGCCTGTTTCGATTTAACAACCCCAAAAACTGACTCTCGGAGTGGCCCTGAAAACCCCAGCGATCATCCTCATCAAGGACCGACATTTTGCCGCTCACATTTTCTGGGGCCAACCTGGTGGTGTTTACCACCGCCCGATAACCGTTTAACATGCATCTATCTCCCCTTGGGTTGCATCAAGATGCAGGAATTTCAGTCGCGCCCTGTTTTCGAAGCCAAGCTGCGCCGGCGGGGCATTTATCTGCTACCTAATCTCTTCACCACCGGTGCCCTGTTTGCGGGGTTCTATGCCATTGTCCAGGCAATGAATGGGCGCTTCGAGCACTCCGCCGTGGCGATTTTTATCGCGATGGTATTGGATGGGCTCGATGGGCGCGTCGCCCGCCTCACCCACACGCAAAGCGAATTTGGCGCGGAATACGACAGCCTTTCCGATATGGTTTCGTTTGGCGCCGCACCTGCGCTCGTAATATACGAATGGGCGCTGAAAGGGATGGGCAAATGGGGCTGGATCGCTGCTTTTATCTATTGCGTCTGCGCTGCCCTGCGGCTCGCGCGTTTCAATACCAATATTGGAATTGTGGACAAACGCTATTTTCAGGGTCTGCCCAGTCCCGCAGCGGCTGCCCTCATTGCCGGGCTCATATGGCTCATGCTGGATTTTGACATAGCGGGCCCGGATGTACGGTGGCTCGCCTGGTGCATTACCCTGTTCGCAGGCTTGACCATGGTGAGCGATATTCCCTACTACAGCGGCAAGGAAATCAATCTGCGCAAGTCAGTACCATTCATCACTGCCCTGTTGTTGGCGCTGTTCTTTTTTGCATTGATTCCGAGTCATCCACCGGTCGTACTGTTCTGCCTGTTTTTTCTGTATGCCTTGTCGGGTTATGCCATGTGGATTTGGCGGCGGCTGGCCAAAAGAAAACGAAAGATGATCGAGGGACAACAAGCATGACGAGACCCATGGTCACGCGCCTGACGCAAAGGCCCGCCTGGAAGGCGCTGGAAGCTCACTACCAGGCAATCAAAGGCAAGCACTTGCGTCAGTTCTTCGCGGACGACCCGAAGCGGGGTGAGCGATTTACGGCCGAGGCCGCCGGCCTGTACCTGGATTATTCGAAAAATCGCATCACTGATGAAACGCTTCATCTACTGGTGCAACTTGCCGAAGAATGCGGCCTGCGCGAGCGCATTGAAGCCATGTTCAGGGGCGACGCCATCAATGTGACGGAGCAGCGTGCTGTACTCCACATCGCCTTGCGCACGCCTCGTAATGAAAAAATCCTTGTCGACGGAAATGACGTTGTGCCCGGAGTGCATGCCGTGCTCGACCGTATGGCGGATTTCTCTGACAGGGTACGTAGTGGAGACTGGCAGGGGCATACTGGCAAGCGAATTCGCAATATCATCAATATCGGTATCGGCGGCTCCGATTTAGGCCCGGTCATGGCGTATGAAGCGCTGCGCCACTACAGCCTGCCCAATCTCAGCTTTCGTTTCATCTCCAATGTTGATGGCACGGATTTCGTGGAGGCCACACGGGGTCTTGATCCCGAAGAAACCCTGTTCATTGTCTGCTCCAAGACATTCACAACGACCGAAACGCTGACCAATGCCCACACCGCCCGGCGATGGATGCTGCGCCAGATAAAGGATCTGGATGGGGTGCGCAAGCACTTCGTCGCTGTTTCCACCAATGCGGAGGAAGTAGTCAGATTCGGCATCGATACTGCCAACATGTTCGAATTCTGGGACTGGGTAGGTGGACGCTATTCCATGGATTCCGCGATCGGGCTCTCGACCATGATTGCCATCGGCCCAGAGAATTTCCGCGAAATGCTCGCCGGCTTCCACGCAATGGACCAGCACTTCTATTCCGCTCCGTTCGACAGGAATCTTCCCGTCCTGATGGGTTTGTTGTCGCTCTGGTATAACAATTTCTTTGGCGCGCAGACACTCGCCGTGCTCCCCTACGAGCAATACTTGAAGCGCTTTCCGGCTTACCTTCAGCAACTGACAATGGAGAGCAATGGAAAGCACATTACACTGGATGGCTCGCACGTTGATTACCAGACCTCGCCTATCGTGTGGGGAGAACCCGGCACCAACGGACAACATTCGTTTTACCAGCTCATCCATCAGGGAACCCGATTGATTCCCTGTGATTTTATCGGCTTCTGCCAAACCCTGAACCCCTTAGGCGATCACCATGACCTCCTCATGGCGAATCTGTTTGCCCAGACCGAGGCGCTTGCTTTCGGAAAAACGGAAGATGAAGTCAAAGCCGAAGGTGTCCCGGACTGGCTTTGCCCGCATCGCAGTTTTGAGGGTAATCGTCCCACTAATACGATACTTGCCGAGCGCCTCACACCCCACACCCTCGGTGCCCTTGTCGCTCTTTATGAGCAGAGTGTTTTTACGCAGGGGACAATCTGGCAAATCGATTCGTTCGATCAATGGGGCGTCGAACTCGGCAAAGTGCTCGCGCGCCGCATCGGACAGGAACTGGAGGATGAAAACGGCGAGCCCCTGAAACATGATAGCTCCACCAACGCCCTGATACAGCGGTACAACAGGCTGAAACAAAAATAGCTGTGAACATTGGCTCCTGTCAAGAGTCGAAAAGTATGGTTTTCTACAACTTCCCTTGCGTGTCGCCCTCCACTGCGACGGTCGGGGAAACCCGTAATATATTCGTATATTCGCACTTTATATATTGACGGGAGACGGAAAGCGCATTGCCCACAATTCCCATGGAATCCCATTAACGGGTTTCTGTAATTCGCGTAAGGTTGCTTTTACGGGAGCACTCTCATGAGCGAACAGACCGATCTAGACCAAATCTGTATCAACACGCTTCGCAGCCTCTCCATCGACCAGGTGGAAAAAGCCCACTCCGGCCACCCCGGTACACCGATGGGCGCAGCTCCTACAGTCTTTTGTCTCTGGCAGCGCTTTCTGCGTTACGATCCGGATAACCCGGACTGGCCCAATCGCGACCGTTTCATACTTTCTGCCGGTCACGCTTCAGCGCTGCTCTACAGCCTCCTCCATCTGACAGGAGTAAAGGGAACGAGTCCCTCTTACGAGGGTGAAGACCGGCTGGCGGTGACGATGGATGACCTCAAGACGTTTCGCCAGGCAGGCAGCCGTTGTACTGGCCATCCGGAATATGGATGGACTTCAGGAGTGGAAACGACGACGGGACCGCTGGGCCAGGGTGTGGGAGCCAGCGTCGGCATGGCTATAGCCGGGCGATGGCTTGCGGCCACTTACAACCGGCCCGATTTCGAATTGTTCAACCACAATGTTTATGCCTTGTGCAGTGACGGCGACATGATGGAAGGCATCAGCAGCGAGGCAGCATCCCTCGGGGGACATCTCAAGCTTGGAAACCTGTGCTGGATATATGATGATAACCGCATCACGATCGAAGGATCGACCGATCTCACCTTCACGGAAGACGTAGCCGCACGGTTTTCCGCATACGGGTGGAGTGTCGCTCACGTGGATGATGCAAACGGATTACCGCTCCTGGCGGAGGCTTACGAGACGTTCCTCCACACCGATGATCGTCCTACGCTGATCATCGTGCATAGCCATATCGGTTATGGGGCGCCGCACAAGCATGACACGCGGGAAGCGCATGGCGAACCGCTGGGACCTGAAGAATCTCGCCTCGCCAAGGAATTCTACGGGTGCGACCCCGACAAGCAATTTTATGTACCGGATGGAGTCCGGGAATACTTCCAGACAGGGTTCGGTGAGCGCGGCAGAGCTGCACATGCCGCCTGGCGTGCACAGTTTGATGCCTATCGGAAGCAATATCCGGATCTGGCGGAGCAGATCGACCGCATGCAGCAACGCGACTTGCCGGCAGGCTGGGATAGCGAATTACCGACCTTCCCCGCAGACGAGAAAGGTATGGCCACCAGGGAGTCATCCGGCAAGGTACTGAATGCCATTGCCGGAAAAATTGCCTGGTTGCTGGGCGGAGCTGCCGATCTCGCGCCTTCCACAAAAACGGAACTGAAAGGTGATTTCTACGGACAGTTTCAGCCGCCTGAACAGTACGAAAACGCCAAGGGCAATTACCGCGGGCGCAATTTTCACTTCGGCTTGCGCGAGCATGCCATGTGCGCCATTGCCAACGGAATGAGTCTATCGAAATTGCGTTCCTATGCGGCGAGCTTTCTCGTATTCAGCGACTACGGGCGAGCCGCGCTCCGGCTGAGTGCAATGATGGAGATTCCCATCATCTACATCTGGACCCATGATTCCATCAGCCTGGGAGAAGACGGTCCCACCCACCAGCCCATCGCGCATCTGGCCTCCCTGCGCGCCATTCCCGGTCTGGTTGTTCTGCGGCCAGCGGATGCGAATGAAGTGGTGGAAGCGTGGCGACTGATCATGCAACTCACTGACCGACCCGTTTGCCTGATACTGACGCGGCAGGCAGTGCCGACCCTTGATCGGACCCGTTATGCGTCCGCGAGTGGTCTTGCTCGGGGTGCCTACGTGCTGGCTGATGCTGAAGACGGTAAACCCGCCGTGCTGCTGCTGGCGACGGGAAGCGAAGTCGCGCTTTGTGTAGCTGCACACGAGCAACTCAAGAAAGAAGGAATATCATCACGCGTGATCAGCATGCCATCATGGGAAATTTTCGAACATCAAGGCCAGGAATATCGGGACGAAATCTTGCCCCCGGGGATATTGGCGCGCGTGGGGGTGGAGGAGGCGTCGGGCTTCGGATGGGAGCGCTACACAGGCTTAGGCGGCTGCACCATCGCCATGCATTGCTTCGGCCTGTCCGCGCCGGCAAAAGTTGTTGCGCGACGCTTCGGATTCGAACCCGGACATGTAGTCGCAGCGGCCAAGGAGCAGATTGCACGGCACAATACGAAGAGTACGAAAAGCGAGAGCAAAAAGGTCTGCTGAGCTTCGCGTGCTCGCGCTCCCGTCAGTGCCAGTTGCTAGTTGCCAGTTGCCAGTTGCCAGTTGCCAGTTGCCAGTTGCCAGTGGGATGAGAAAAGTCTGCTGCTAAAAAAACAACATGAAAATAAATCCTAACGCCGGAAAACCTGCGCAGCCAGAGATGCTTGTGAATGTGCCACGGCTTGTCACTGCCTATTACACCCGCATCCCCGACCCGAACCAGCCTGCGGAGCGGGTTGTGTTCGGGACTTCGGGACATCGCGGCTCCGCATTGGACGGCAGTTTCAATGAATGGCACATTCTCGCCATTACGCAAGCGATCTGCCAATACCGCAAACAACACGATATCAACGGCCCCCTGTTCCTCGGGATCGATACTCATGCATTGTCGGAACCTGCCTGCGCAAGCGCTCTGGAAGTGCTGGCTGCCAACGACGTGGAAGTCATGCTTGCCACCAACGACGAGTATACGCCCACTCCGGCAGTTTCCCATGCCATACTGGCTTACAACAAGGACCGCGCGCATGGGCTGGCAGACGGCATTGTCATCACACCTTCCCACAATCCCCCTGAGAGCGGGGGGTTCAAATACAATCCGCCACATGGGGGACCGGCGGGAGTCGAAGTCACCTCCTGGATCGAATCCAGATCCAACACTTTCCTAGAAAGGAATCTGGCGGATGTAAAGAGAATGTCTTTCGAGAAAGCGTTGCATGCGGACACCACCCACCGGCACGACTTCCTCAACAGTTACGTTGCCGATCTGCAAAACGTAGTGAATACGAAAGCCATATCCGATTCGAAGATCCATATGGGCGTTGACCCGCTCGGCGGCGCAGGGGTCCACTACTGGAATGCAATCGCGGAGCGCTACAAGCTGAACATGACCGTGGTCAACAACCAGATAGACCCCACTTTCCGCTTCATGACTCTGGATTGGGACGGCAAAATCCGCATGGACCCCTCTTCCCCGTATGCGATGTGCGGAATGCTGGATATGAAAGATCGTTTCGACATTGCCTTCGCATGCGATACCGATCATGACCGACATGGAATCGTCACCCGGAGCAGCGGTTTACTTCCTGCGGATCATTATCTTTCTGTTGCCGTCCACTACCTCTTCCAGTCCCGCCATGGGTGGACCTCGAATACCGCAGTCGGCAAAACGGTGGTAAGCAGCCAGATGATCGATCGTGTGACGGCCGCACTCGATCGCAAGCTCTATGAAGTGCCCGTCGGCTTCAAGTGGTTTGTGGATGGCCTGGGTAATGGGTCACTTGGTTTTTGCGGAGAAGAAAGTGCCGGAGCCTCGTTCCTGCGCATTGATGGCAAGACCTGGACAACCGACAAGGATGGCATCGTGGCAGCACTGCTCTCAGGTGAAATACTGGCCCGCATGGAGCGCGATCCAGGCGAGATATACAGCAGTTTTGAACGCGAATACGGGCGATCCGAGTTCCAGCGGATCGACGCTCCGGCCACACCCGGGCAGAAGAAAGCTTTGAGCAGGCTGTCGCCGGATCAGATAAGGCAAACTGAAATAGCGGGCGAGGCAATTCGCACTATTCTCACTCGCGCCCCCGGCAACAATGCTTCCATCGGTGGTATCAAGGTCATCGCCGATAACGGATGGTTTGCGGCGCGCCCTTCCGGCACGGAAGATATCTACAAAATTTATGCCGAAAGCTTTTTGGGAAAAGACCACCTGCACCGTATCGTGACGGAAGCTCAAACGATCGTTGAGGAGGCATTCGCAGGAATCCGCAAGGGCGAATAAGTCTTGCTTGATGCTCCGTCTTCTCCTTTTGGGCGGCAGAACGATCATCCCATCGAATTTCTGGCGACCAGGATATCCATGCCGACAGTCGTTCAGCAAGCTACAGTTTCTGTACGGCCATTCCCATTGTAGCCGGTCAATCGACAGGCTCCGGAACAGAACTTCGTCTTTTACTGCAGGAAGGGAGGAGTGACGAAATGCGAAAAACCAATGGCTACACCGAGCCATCCGATGCACTGGTGCTGTTTGGGATAACGGGTGATCTCGCTTATAAAAAGATCTTCCCGGCGCTGTACGCGATGATCAAAAAGGGTATGCTCGATGTGCCGCTGGTCGGTGTCGCCTCGACACCCTGGAGCCTCGATCAACTCAAGGAACGGGCAACCCAGTCCATCAGCGACTCCGGAAAGATCGATGACAAACGGGCGCTGGATCACCTCCTTTCCCTGCTGCGATATGTGCACGGGGACTACAACAATCTCGATACGTTCAAGGTACTCAAACAGGCTCTGGGAGATGCACGTCATCCCGTGCATTATCTCGCTATCCCTCCTCTTCTCTTCGAAAATGTCATAAGAGGTCTTGGTGCGCTCGATCTGGCGGCGGGGGCCCGTGTCATTGTGGAAAAACCTTTTGGACGAGATCTTGAGTCAGCACGTGAGCTGAATCGTATTGCACGCTCCGTGTTCCCCGAGGAAGCGATATTTCGCATCGATCATTTTCTCGGGAAAGAGGCGATCATGAATATTCTTTATTTCAGATTCGCCAATTCATTTCTGGAACCGATATGGAATCGTAATTATGTAGCCAGCGTGCAGATTACATTGGCTGAGGAATTCGGAGTTGAAGAACGAGGCGCATTTTACGAATCGGCCGGCTGCCTGCGCGACGTGATCCAGAATCATCTTTTCCAGATTGTTGCACTGCTGGCCATGGAACCTCCCGCCTATCGGGGTCTCGGAACGGTTCAAAGCGAAAAAATCAACATATTCCACGCCATGCGTCCACTTGTGCCCGAGGATCTGGTGCGTGGACAGTATGCGGGTTACCGCCAGGAAGCGGGCGTGGCGGAGGATTCCGATGTCGAGACATTCTGCGCCCTGCGGCTTTTCATCGACTCCTGGCGCTGGGAAGGCGTCCCCTGGTATCTGCGTTCCGGCAAGTGCCTGGCCAAGACCGCTGCGGAGGTCCTTGTCCAGTTGAAACCACCGCCGCAAAAGCTTTTTGCTGATTCGGCAAGCGCCGCGTGTGACGCCAATTACCTCAGGTTCCGCCTTTCTCCGGTCTCAGCGGTTGCTATTGCAGCGAGAGTCAAGCACCCCGGAAAAGAGTTCAAAGGCGATCAGCAGGAGTTGTGCCTGGTCGAGGAGCACTTCGGGCGTGAATCGCCATATGAACGCCTCCTGCATGATGCAATGATTGGCGACGACACACTGTTTACCAAGAGGGAGGCGGTGGAGGCATCCTGGACGGCACTCGATCCTGTACTCAAGACATATCCTCACGTCCTGCCCTACGAGCGCGGAAGTTGGGGCCCCCCCGCAGCTGATACCCTGATTGAGCCGGATGGCTGCTGGCACAATCCAGGGTAAGTATCTCTAAGGCGTGTTAACACTTGCTTCGCAGGCGCGAAACAAGTGTTAACACGCCCTAGTTCGGCTAAGACTTCTCCATCTCCCCATTCACCCAAACCCTTGGTCTCCGTTCATCCTGCCCCTGTCGAAGGGCAGTAAGGAACTTCTGATACTTTCCCGTCACCCATCCTCAGAGAGCGGCTTCCTGCCTTCTGATGCGAAGATCTCCTGACAAAATTTTGACAATTCAGGGACATTAAATTCACAACTGCTGTGCTAGTTTAAAGTGGCAACAACATCTTATCTATTTTTCATAATCCGGTGCGCACAGTGCGCGCCATAATTCTGGAGACTTGATGAATATGTCATTGTTACGTTTATCGCGACAAACCACGCTCTTTTCAGCCCTTTTGGTGTTTGGACTGTCAACGTATGCGGAGATCGCAACGGCGGCACTGCCTGCGCAAAGTCCCATCGATTTTCGCCCGAATAGCACTTATTTCGGCCATCTGCCGGCACTCAACTTCAACTTGAGTTCCGACACACCACTCGATGTCATCAACAATGGTTCCACGGAGTTCAGCACCGCCGCCAAGGCTATCGTCAATCCAGGTGCGGGTTCCCTCACGCTTTCCGGTCATGACTGGGAGCTTGCCCAATTTCACTTCCATACCCCTTCCGAGCACTTACGGGATGGCCAGGCGAGCCCTATGGAAATGCATCTCGTCTTCAGCGATAGCAATAACGATCTTCTCGTGGTTGGCCGGTGGGTTCAGGCTGGCACATTTAACAGCGATCTCGCTCCGATTTTCTCCCATATTCCGCAGAACACTTCCGAGACACTCCATATCGACCATTTCAACCTCAATACACTCATTCCCTCCAACCTGGAATCCTTCCGCTATTCCGGTTCGCTGACCACGCCTGATTTTGATGAAGGCGTCAGTTGGGTGATGTTATCGCAACCGCTATTCATGTCTTCGGAGCAAATCAATGCGTTCAGCTCGCTGTTTCCGGAGGGGGATGCACGCGGAGTCCAGGATCTTAATGGACGCATCGTCCTGACGGATGTACCTGGATTCGTCACCGCCGTTCCCGAACCTGAAACTTACGCGATGATGCTGGCAGGGTTATGCCTTATGGCGTTTGTTGCCGGGCGTAAAAACAAGCCGTTAAGTGGTCATATACCGACCGGTTCTGTTGCATGAGTCAGGCTGCATCTGTTTGAATCCCCATTACTTTCATTTTTGAAAGTTGCAAAGCGTGGACGAGTACTCTAAGAGAAGGCTTAGATACACGTCCACTTCCAAACAGTCTTGTTTGCATCGTTTTCCCCGAAGTTTTGAGGATTTCGACAAGTCCGCAAATCTGTCTTGACCGCGCGCCCTCAAGCGCGCACCATTCGCTCTATCCCTCATTTGAACGAAGGTGGATCATGAAACATCCACGGATACTGAAAATCCGGGCAATGCAAGCTGCATTATTTGCCGGCGTCGTCATGTCTGGTGCTGCAGGAATGTCGCACGCGCAATCGGGTCTGTCAGATCGCGCAAACAAATGGGTACAGGATATATTTGTCGATCCAGACCAGCGGAATCAATCGCTGGAAAAGGATACGCTGGGCTGGGAGCTTCCCCCGGGGACCAAGGAAGAAAAGGGAAACAGGACTGAAAAGGGAGAGAGCGATAAGGCTTCCGTTGCCCCCCAGCAAACAGATCAGGTGAATGCCGCCGAGGGATGGGAGGCCCCTGCGCAGGGTTCCGAGTCCGGATCGGGTTCGTGCAAATATGCGTCGCCTGAGCAGGAAGATTTTCTCTGCAAAATGGTGCGTATCCTGTATGGACCTGATACGCCCCGCGGACCGAATCGCAACATGGACGAGAATATTTCCGCGGGTGGCGCGGGAGGCTGATTCCGCTTTAAGCAGCGGATGAGCGCCTGCTCCGTAGGGCCCAACCCAAGGGGGGTTGATCTTGAAAAGCACCTTCCGTTCCTTCCTGTTCGGTTGTCTGCTGTTTTTCTTGGCAGCGGTCCTACCCCTGCCGGTCGCTGCCGATACGCCAGGGGATGAACACCTATCTCCGTCCGCTTCCCCGACACTGAGTGCATCCCATCAGAACGATGGGCAGGTCGATTGCCAGGAAGCGGTATCTGGAAATACTGTCTCTCCGAACGGGGAAGCGACACTCAGGCACGAGAATGCGTCAGAGAAGGGACAGACTGCAGAAAAAAGTACCGCTCCCTGTCCGCAGGATACTGAGCATCGGAAAGACCTCCTGCATAGAATTCTCCGCTTCTTTGTGGCACCTGTCCCCAGCCACCCCAACCTAGACGTCGACACCAACATTTCAGCAGGGGGGGCGGGCGGCGGTTGAGAGCCGGAACCGGACTAGGAAGCCTGCTTTCTGCTATTATCATGGTGCCACCCGAGCGCCCTTTTCTCGCTTTCGAGACGTTCCACACCTCGTTCCCCTGCGTCTGGTTTTCGGGTCGTCGCCCCCCTACCGCCCCACGGAATCTGACAGCTCGCTCTTCTACTTTCCTGCCGGAGCCTTCAGCTGTTCGTTCATTTCCAGCGACGGGATCAGTTTCTTCCAGGACTCGTTGTAACTTTCCGATGCAATCCTCCACCCTCAAGGGGATGTAATTTTTCCAGGGACGCCATTGTCATAGCGGTTTTGCATACCGGTTCCCCCGTGCATGCGCTGTATTTCATTTTTGTCTTTTCTCCTGCTTTTTCGTCGGAAATTCACTATTTCTTCACTTTTAGATGACATTTTCCTGACATATGCCATGTTATTTTCCCTTCCATAAACTCAACATTTCCCACTTTTAAAATATGGGCAATTAAGCATATTGCATAACTGAATGGAATCATCCAAATGAAATATAAAACCTCGCTTGTGTTGTTGTCCGGTTGCCTGCTTGCGACTCCGCTGTATGCCGAAGAAAAACCAGCGTCTTCAGACTCCGATACTGCATCGTCTTATGTTATCGACCTCTATGTCGATACCAAAACAAAACAGATCTATGCCGAGCCTGGAGAAGGACGTGTTCGCATGGGTTCCTTTGAAAAAGTTTCGGAGAAACCGGCAAAACCTGTTGCCACCTCGAGCCCGGATGGGGCCGTTGCTGACGGCAAGGCAAAGGGCGAGGGAGGCGTGCTTCTGCGTGATGTTCCGAAATCCGTGGAAAAATCCCAGGAAAAACCCCAAGGAGGATTTGGATACGCGAACTGGAAAGAAAAGGACCCCTTCAAGTTCAACCTGAATCCGGATGGAAGCCAATACATCAAATTCGGCTTCCTGAATCAGGTATGGGCGCGATATGAACAAACCAACCCCAGTTCCACTGTGCTGGGTGAGTCAGTGGACGATGTCACTGACATCAGCCTGCGACGTACACGTTTTGTATTACAGGGGCAATTAACCGATCGGGTATATTTTTATACCCAGTACGGGATGAACAACTTTAATTTTCTGAGCCAGAACGCCGATAACAGAAAGCTTCAATCCTTCTTCCATGACGCTTTCGGTGAATTACGGCTGACACAGGGACACCAGATGATCGTAGGGGGCGGCCTTGTCATGGCCAATGGCCTCTCCCGCTTCAGCAGCCCCAGCGTGAGCACGATCATGACGATGGATGTGCCACTGCTGGCTCAGGCGACTGCTGATCGTACCGACCAATTCAACCGTAAGTTGAGCGTCTACCTGAGAGGCCAGATCGGACCTCTCAATTACCGCATTACGGCAAGTGATCCGTTCCCCATCAATACTGCCGGGCTTCCTCCCGAAACGATTTCCCCGGTAAACGCCCAATTTGCAAGAACAGGCCACAGGAAACAATACCAGGGTTTCTTCATGTGGAATTTCTGGGATAAGGAGCCGATGACAAATCCTTACATGCAGGGTACCTATCTAGGCAAGAAAAGCATCCTGAACCTGGAAGCAGGTTTCATTACGCAGAAAAATGCGACCTGGACGGGCCTTACGGAAGCCACAGCCCAGTTCCACGATCTGAATTTATGGTCGGTCGCAGCCTATCTGGATGCTCCGGTAGACAAGGTGAAGGAAACAGCGATATCCGCTTATATCGGTTACTTCAATACCAATTATGGCCCCAACTATCTGCGCATGAATGGCAACGGAGTGAACCCGGCAAGCACCGGCGGCAATGCCTTCCCCATGTTTGGCACAGGCAATCAATGGTATGGGCAAATAGGATATCTGCTGCCCAAGGATCTCCTTGGTGGAAACAATGGCCAGTTGATGCCTTACTTCTCTTTCATCAGCGCAGACTTTGACCGTTTGCATGATCAGATGAATGTATTCAATGGCGGGATAAACTGGCTGATCAAGGGACATAACAGCAAACTGACTTTCGATATCCAGAACCGGCCCATATTCAACTCAGCTGGATACAAAATTTCAAACAGGAATCAATTCGTCCTGCAATATCAGATTGCCTTCTGACAGTCTCATTCGTTATGAGTCCCTTTCACTTGCGTGGAGGGGACCTGGACGAGTCGAGCGTCAGGAATTGAATCAACTCCCATTTCAACAAGAGTCTGCAATAGAAGGCTGACGAAGCCCGACAAGCAGGCCATCCGCCCTGTGCAGCTCGCGTAACATCACCGGCTGCATAAAAAGGGCCATTCCGTCACCACCCGGTGTCGTTCTTCGCAAGGTTTCATGCGCGGAGCGGTCGCCGACTTCAGTGACTCATAACAACAGCGACTGGCCAAGCACCAGCTCATTTCCCCCGTCTGTTCCAACCGGCTGCTTTCCGAGCAGGAGCGTTGGAACCGGTCATTCGGGGTTTCTCAAGCTTTTAGAACTTTCATCCTGTAAACATATTTTTTCGTGAGGTCATCTTATGAATGAAATATCTCGATCCCTGAGAGTAGTTGCACTTTCTGCGGTCTTTTTCCTGCCGGGCTTCAATACTGCATACGCGGGTACGCTGGCGAGCAAGCTGGAGCTGATGGAAGCACAAAGTCCGATCGATATACGTTCGGACAGCACTTATTACGGAAACCTGCCCAAGCTGAACTTCAACCTCAGTTCCGATACCGCCCTTACCGTAATCAATAATGGCTCTCCTGATCACGAAAGTACTATCAGGGCCAATGTCAGTCCTGGCGAAGGAACGCTGATGCTTTCAGGACACCAATGGAACCTGGCGCAATTCCATTTCCACACCCCCTCCGAGCACTTGATAAATGGTCGAGCCAGTCCCATGGAGATGCACCTCGTCTTCAGCGATGCTGCGGACAATCTCCTCGTAGTCGGCCGGGATATCGAGCGAGGTCTCTTCAAGAACCAGGCACTCGCTCCCATTTTCTCCGATCTGCCGCAAACCGCCGAGGAAACACTGCATATCGGGCACTTCAACCTGAACAGCCTGGTACCGGATTATCTCGGTTCTTTCCGTTACTCCGGCTCATTGACGACACCGCCTTTTACAGAAGGGGTAAGTTGGGTTGACCTGGCTTCTCCGCTATATCTATCCGGGAGTCAGATCGATGCCTTCAAGTCACTGTTCCCCGAAGGCAATTCGCGCGAGGTTCAGGATTTGAACGGTCGGATCGTGCTTACCGACGTGCCTGGTTTCGTCAGCATCCATGGCGACTCCGATCCCGATCTCCTGGGCACGCTGCTCCCTAGCCTGGAAGCAAGCGTTTCTGTCACCGCCGACGTATCCAAACTTGCGACAAGCGTTCCCGAACCGTCAACCCATGGCATGCTCCTCGCCGGGCTCGCGGTAATCAGTTTTATTGGCCTCAGACGTCGGTCAAGCGCAACTGTGGCAGCTTGAGTTCCATTTCAGACTCGTGTCTTTCGGTTCCGCAAGCCGTCTTTTTCGGGCCTGCTCTCAAGCTGAATGAGCCGTTGAGAACAACTCCCCTGAACAGGAGTGTTGACCTGTTCAGGGTTTTTTCGAAACTCTACGTACGCTAGCGCACAGAAGCACGGAATGAGCAGCGTAGAATTTTTGAAAACACTGCGACATCGTCGGCTCCCTGCATTCTGGAAAGTGCATTCTTATCGCACGCCAGCCAGGGCCAGCTAGCCAGGGATCTCGATATCCCCCTGCAGTCCGCTCCGCCTTTGGTCACTCCGTCGCAGTCGGGATCGCGCTTATCGCTGCATCTCTGCGTACACTGGAGTTGGTCAAGCCCATGAAAGCTTCCGAGTCAGGTTTCGATTCCAGGTCAGCAATAAGAAACCTGCGTTTCAGGATAACGTTTCTGGCGCTATCCATGATCGCCGCAAGACCATCGGAAGCAGCAGACACGCTGGACACCCCTTTAAACTATTTCCTGTACAGCTACGGACCTGCCGCCACACCCATAATGCATCTGGGCTGGCTGATGACGGCTTTGCTCTCCGCCATTACCCTTATCGTCATACTGCTACTGGTAATCGCCCTGGTTCGCAAGCGCAGCTCTGCCGCCCCCGGCGTGATCGGCGCCGAGAGCGGAGGACTCAGATGGGTTTATATCGGCACAGGGATTTCCACCTTCATATTGGCGGGGCTCACCGTTTATTTCCTGGCCGTGCTCAATGCGGTTGCCAAGCCCACCGAGACTCCAGCCCTCACCCTGACTGTAACCGGATACGACTGGTGGTGGAGTATTGAATACGAGCATGCCGATCCGGCGAAACGTTTTGTGACCGCCAATGAAATTCATATACCTGTAGGCAGGCCTGTACTGCTCAAGTTGAAAAGCGCGGACGTCATTCACGCATTCTGGGTACCTGTACTCGCCGGAAAAACCCAAATGATTCCGGGCCTGGTCAATCAGAAGTGGATTCAGGCAGACGTCCCCGGCATTTATGTCGGTCAATGCGCACAATTTTGCGGGGCGGCGCATGCTCATATGAATCTGGAAGTGGTTGCGGAAAGCGACCGGGATTTCGAGAAATGGCAAGAGGCGCAACGCCGCACGGCTTTCCCGGTGTCAGGACACAATGAACATGGATACAAGCTTTTCATGGATCGCTGCGGGGGATGTCACGCGGTGCGTGGAACAGAAGCGGAAGGCCTGCACGGTCCTGATCTCACGCATCTGAACTCGCGCCGTCGCATTGCCGCCGGACTGTTGACCAATACACCAGATCACCTGATGAAGTGGATTACCCGTGCACAATACTTCAAGCCCGGAGCACGCATGCCAAGCATCGCATTATCGGATAGCGAAGCTTCAGCACTGGCCTCCTATCTTTCGACACTGAACTAGAGTATGGCCGCTACCGACGCCACCCAGCATCGCATCGAACCCCTTCTCGAACGGATCCCGGAAGTGGGGCGTATTCCCGCGGGATCAGCAATTGAAGCGCGTCTGGAGAGGATCTGGGAGACGGCGCCAGGTTGGCGCGGGTGGCTCTCCACAGTAGATCATAAAACGATCGGGGTACGATATCTCGTCACGGCCTTTCTTTTCCTCGTGATCGGCGGAATCGAAGCACTATTCCTGCGCATCCAGCTTGCCGGGCCGGATATGGCGTTTCTGACGCCGGAGCAATACAACCAGCTTTTCACGATGCATGGCGTGACCATGATTTTCCTCTACGCATCGCCCGTTCTGTCCGGTTTCTCCAACTACCTCTGGCCACTTTTGCTTGGTTCCAGGGATATGGCCTTTCCGCGCCTCAATGCACTTTCCTACTGGATTTTTCTGTTCGCCGGCCTCTTCATGTACATCAGCTTCCCTCTTGGGCAGGCGCCGAATGCGGGCTGGTTCAATTATGTGCCCTTCTCAGGCCCGGTATACAACACCGGACCCAATATAGACGTCTTTGCGCTCGGCATGGTGCTGCTCGGGATTTCTACAACGGTGGGATCGATTAATTTCGTGGTTACGCTGTTCAGGATGCGCGCACCGGGCATGACCATAAACCGCGTCCCCATCCTGGTGTGGGGAACGCTCACCGCCTCCGTGGCCAACCTGTTCGCAATCCCCGCCGTCAGCCTCGCGTTCTTTCTGTTGTGGCTCGACCGCCAGATAGGCGCGCATTTTTTTGATGTGGCAAATAACGGTCAGCCCCTGCTTTGGCAGCACTTGTTCTGGATTTTCGGCCATCCCTGGGTCTATGTCGTTGTGCTTCCGGCAATGGGCATCGTTTCCGATGCGCTGCCTACATTCTGTCGCCGGCCACTCGTGGGCTACACGGCAGTGGCGCTTGCCACCATGGCAACCATGCTGCTCGGTTTCGGGGTGTGGGTCCACCATATGTTCGCCACGGGGCTGCCGACAGTGGCTCTGTCGATTTTCGGCGCCGCCAGCATGGTCATCTCCATTCCCAGCGCGGTCGCCGTCTTCGCCTGGATTGCGACCATCTGGCTGGGAAAACCCGTATTCAAGACCCCTTTTCTGTTTTTTGCCGGTTTCGTCGCGCTGTTCATCATCGGGGGCATGTCGGGAGTAATGACAGCCGCGGTGCCGCTCGACTGGCAACTTAACGAAACCTACTTCATCGTGGCGCACCTGCACTATGTCCTGCTTGGGATCAACGTGTTTCCCGTGGTAGGAGCGATCTACTACTGGTTTCCCAAATTCACCGGGCGCATGATGAGTGAGAAACTGGGCAAGTGGAGTTTCTGGACCATGTTTATCGGATTCAACGCCGGATTCTTTCCAATGCATATCGCTGGACTGCTCGGGATGCCACGCCGCATTTATACCTATCCCTCCCGCATGGGGTGGGACGAAGTCAACCTGATTACGACTGTCGGATCCTTCATATTCGCCGTTGGCGTGCTGATCTTCCTCGTCAATGTCGTCCTCAGCCTGAAACGTGGAGCGTGGGCAGGCGCCAACCCGTGGGATGCGCCCACTCTGGAATGGGCAGTATCTTCCCCGCCGCCCGCTTATAACTTTGCAACCATTCCTACGATTGCCAGCCGGCACCCGTTATGGGAGGGGCGGATCGAGGGAGAAAGAGAACATAGCCGGACCAGACTGGAAGAAGGTTACCTGCTAATGCGGGGTCGGGAAACTCTCGGCACCTCACCCATCGATGCAAAGCCGGTTGTCATCCTCAAAATGCCGGAGGATTCCTATACGCCTTTCCTTGTCGGTTTGTTCGTCTCGTTGCTATTCGTCGGCCTGTTGCTGCATTCATGGACATTCACCGCATTAATGGCGGCCTCAAGCTGTGCCGCGTTGAGCGTCTGGATGTGGCCCCGCAGAAAACTCGGTCAGCGCACTACTGGGTACAGGTCAGCCTCTGCCGAAAGAGGGGGAGAAAGCCCATGAGTGAAACTGCTCAAGTCGTCAGGCAGCCTTTGCCGGTAGGAAGCGCTGGCAAGCTCTCCGGCGGCTGGTGGGGAATGATGGCACTCATCGTAACCGAGGCCTCCCTGTTCGGATACTTGCTGTTCACTTACTTCTACCTCGCCGCGCAGACCGTGCAAGACTGGCCCCCGGGTGGGCTGCCGAGCCTGCTCATCCCGGGCATCAATACCGTCATCCTGCTTGGCAGCAGCGTTGCTTTCTGGGTAGGAGAACGGCGCATCCGGCAAGGTAAGGCACAATCCAGCATTTTCGGGTTTATCGCCGCGATTGCTTTGGGTAGCGCCTTTGTCGCGATTCAGCTTCTGGAGTGGAGAAACAAGACATACAGTATCAACTCCGACCTGTACGGATCACTCTACTTTACGATCACGGGCTTTCACTTATGCCATGTCATTATCGGGCTGGGCGTCCTGTTGCTCCTGCTCGCCTGGACCATGATGGGTTATTTTGACCACAAGCGTCATGTTGCAATCACCATCGGCGGCGTTTACTGGCATTTTGTCGATGTCGTCTGGCTGTTCGTTTTCTCCGCCTTGTATTTGTCTCCTTATCTCCATCGCGGATGACCTTCAAAATGGATGCAAGACAGACTGTTTCCACAGAACATCACTTCCTTCATTCCGTACCGAAGGTTAAGACATTGCTTGCGCTCTTCGGGGCACCCGGAGCCTGGGTAACGCAAATGGCATTAACCCAGCCGATCGCCGCCTACGCCTGCTATCCGCACCAATTTCCGCTCTCCGCCCCGCTTTGGCCGGAATTGCCGGCAATACTGGCAACAATAGGCTTTGTCTGCCTGGCAGGCGCTCTTTTTTCCGGGTATATCGCCTTGGGCTCCTGGCGGAGCATTAGTCGCTTAACGAAAGACCCATTGAATAAACAGCCCGCCATTCAGAAAGATGAAGGGCAGGCACGGTTCCTGGCGATGCTGGGGATGATGTCGAGCTTTGTGTTCATCGTGGCGATCCTGTTTAACACTTTCGCCGTGCTTTTGATTCGATCATGCAGCGCCTGGATCTGAAGCAAATGAAGCTGCGCATGGCGGTTTTCGATTGGATCATCCGGAGGGTCAAAGAAGCTGGAAATCTCCTGGGTGCTGTCCTGCTCGTCACGAGTGCAATCATGTCGGGCATTCCAGTTTCCGTTGCGACCGCCGCTGCTGGTCATGCGGCAAATCCCGCTGGGGAGAGTGAAGGCACATTCGATGCACTGGTTACACGCGGCGCCTATCTCGCCACTATCGCAGACTGCGCCGGATGTCACACGGCAGGACCCGCTCACCCGGCTTTTGGCGGCGGATTGGCGATCAATTCACCCTTCGGCACCATTTACTCGACCAATATTACGCCTGATCCGGAAACCGGCATCGGCCGTTACAGCTACGAGGATTTCAGCCGGGCCGTGCGCGGCGGCATCAGGAAGGACGGCAAATGGTTGTACCCGGCCATGCCTTACCCGTCGTTCACGGCAATGTCGGACAACGATGTGCGCGCGTTATATGCCTACTTCATGCACGGGGTGAAACCGGTCCGGCACACGCCCTCGCAGACCCGCCTGCCATTCCCCTTCAATCAGCGCTGGACCCTCAAGTTCTGGGATCTTGCCTTCGTGGAACACAAACGGTTCGAACCCCGTGCTGATCGGGGTGGAAAGTGGAACCGCGGTGCATACCTGGTGCAGTCGCTCGGTCACTGCGGTGCCTGTCATACTCCGCGCGGTTTGGCCTATCAGGAAAAGGCCTATTCGGAAATCTCATCCGACTATTTGACCGGTGCGATGATAGATAACTGGTTTGCTCCGGAACTGACCGGAAACACTGCATCAGGCCTGGGCAGATGGTCGGAAGAGGAGATTGCCGCGTTTCTGAAGACAGGCCATAGTGGCCATACCGCTGCATTTGGCAGCATGATCACTGTCATTGAAAACAGCACCCAGCACTTACGCCAGGAGGACTTGGATGCGATCGCCCACTACCTCAAATCGCTTCCTGCCAGCGGAGAAAAGTCTTCGTATAACCCTCGTAGAACGCCGGCAGTCGTTCCCGTCGGAATGATCCGGTTCGAGAAACCAGGGGCGGGAATATATAGTGGCTTCTGCACCAAATGTCACGGGGACGAGGGAAGGGGCAAGCCGCCAAAGTTTCCTCCTCTATCTGGAAGTTCGATCGTGCTTTCGGAGAATGCCTCTTCCCTGATCCGGCTCATGCTGGAAGGAGGAAAAGGCCCATGGACAAAGACGGGGCCGAAACCGGAGAAAATGCCAGGCTATGCCGAAAGATTTACCGACCGCGAAATCGCTGAAGTGCTCACATTCATCCGTAACAACTGGGGGAACAAGGCTGCGCCTGTGACCACGCGCGATGTATATCTGATGCGCGAGGCCCTGAACGAATAATTGCAAAGGATTTTGTTTCTACCCGTCCAGAAATAGGAAAGAAAAGGAAAGCAGAGGTTTATGCTACCTTCTGTCCGTTCTTCGGATATTCTGCAAGCATCAATTCACGCAGGATGACAACCAGAATCCCGACCGCGCTCATCATCGCACCGTGTATCCACAGAATGATGCCCCCGATCTGCTGATCCGCAAGGGCGTTGATACCGCCAATAGCACGCCCGCAAATGGTGTAGATCGGATACAACTCGTGAGAAGTAAAGAAAATGATGGCGCCAATGACAATTTGAGGCGGAATTATGGCAAGCATCATGCCAATGCGAGAGCCAGGCGACAATCTGACCGGACCGGGAGTCAAGACCAGTCCCCAGAAAATCAATCCGCTGAGAAACATGCTCCAGTTCATCACACGGTAGAGACGCCAATCGATCATCGCCGTAAAATGAATCGAGGGCAACAGCCAGAAACCGATGAGCATGCTGAACAGTGTGACGGCGACGACAGGATTGCACAGGATGTGGGCGAGATATTGAACCGGCTTCCATCCCGCCATCAGATGAAATGCCTGCCTCATCCTTGACGGCATGCCCCCAAGAAGAACCGGGCATGGCCTGCTCAATATAATCAGAAAAGGCCCGAGATGATGCAATGCAAGATGCTGAAGCCGGTGAATGAAAAACTGATGCTGAGAATAATAATCGAGCTGGGTGTGAGAAACGAGATATACCAGGCTTAATCCACCCCAGAAGCACAATTTGCGATGAAGCCAGGGGCGAGCTACAGCACAGCCTCTCAGAAAAAAAAGAGCTGCGCTACCAGTGGCGGCAACCACCAGAATAGACTCTTCCCAAGGCACCAGCCAGTAAAACCATTCCATTACAATTGATGTCCGTTACTGACCGGAGAAGTTTTTCAGGCAGGAAGCAAGTCCCGCAGGTCTTGCGCCAGAGTCTCTTCTGGATCGGCGGAGGTTGCCAGCAGGCGGGCGCGGCCTTGTGTGTCAAATATATAGACCGCATCGCCATGCATGATGTCGCCGTCTCCACCAGGGGGGAAGTGCGGCCGGTACGCGTTGCGGTATCGTTTTGCAAGCCGTCCGATTTCATCCGGACTGCCGGTCAATCCTGTCGCCTGCTCGATATCGAATTGCATCAGATAACGGCGCAATTCCCCAGGGGCGTCCCGATTCGGGTCCACGGTTACAAAGAGGATATGCGCCCGATCTGCGTCTGCCCCCAGGAGATGCATTACACGCATGAGACGCGCCATGGAAATCGGGCACTCTTCCCGGCAATGTGTAAATCCAAAATACATCAGCAATACTTTTCCTTCATATGTCTTGGCTGTAACCGGCTGCCCCTTGTCGGAAGTGAGGGAAAAACTCAAATCCGGCAAGTGGCCGGTTACCCCCTTTACATGCCCCTGTTCTGTCGAATCGCATGCGCCCATGGCGAGCACAATCACAAGACCCGCAGCGATTCGGCGACGACTGAAATTTGGTCCTCCCCCAAAGTTCTTATTTACAAAGTTCTTATTCATTCACAAGCATCGAAAATTCCTGGGGCCATTCCTGGAGAGTCAACCGGTCAGTTTCAATGTCGGTCAGTTTCAATATAGCATTCAATTTCTCTATTGCACGCGTTCCGGAAACCCTTTATATTTGGGACATGCACATCGCAAACTTCGTTCAGTCCATTCCATTCTGCCTTCAGCCCCGCCTGCAGCTTCTTGCAAGACCGCTGCTGCGCCTCGCGCGCTAATTACCGACCTCCCTCAAGCCTTTACCAGTTTTTATCGATGGAATCCGTTCCTGGATTCCCTATCAGAGTTCGAGTATTCTTTCTGAAAACGGAGAAACAATTGAAAGACCATCTCATCATTTTTGATACCACCTTGCGTGACGGCGAGCAAAGCCCGGGCGCCTCCATGACGAGGGAGGAAAAAGTGCGCATCGCTCGACAACTGGAACGAATGCGGGTTGATGTCATTGAAGCGGGTTTCCCAGCTGCCTCGAATGGCGATTTCGAAGCGGTAAAAGCCGTAGCGGATGCAATCAAGGGCAGCACCATATGCGGCCTTGCGCGCGCAACCGAAGGCGATGTCAGGCGTGCAGGCGAAGCATTGCAGGGAGCCAGTTCGGCGCGTATCCACACCTTTATCGCCACTTCACCGATTCACATGGAAAAGAAACTGCGCATGTCCCCCGAGCAGGTGGTGGAACAGGCGGTGAAAGCGGTGAAATGGGCGCGCCAATACACCGATGACGTCGAATTCTCCCCTGAGGATGCCGGGCGCTCTGACATCACCTTTCTTTGCCGTGTGCTCGAAGCGGTCATCGATGCCGGAGCGGGGACTGTGAATATTCCCGATACAGTCGGCTATACCATGCCCCAGCAATTCGGAGAACTCATCCGTACCCTCCGCGAGAGGATTCCCAATTCGGATAAAGTCATATTCTCGGTGCACTGCCATAATGATCTTGGACTGGCAGTGGCCAATTCGTTATCGGCAGTGATGAACGGAGCGCGTCAGGTCGAATGCACGATAAACGGACTGGGCGAGCGCGCAGGCAATGCCTCCCTGGAGGAGATCGTCATGGCCGTTCGCACCCGCCAGGATTTCTTTCCTTGTGATACCCGCATCGATACTGTCCATATCGTCCCCGCAAGCAAGCTGGTTTCGGGCATTACCGGATTTCCGGTACAGCCGAACAAGGCAATTGTGGGCGCAAACGCATTCGCACACGAATCCGGGATACACCAGGACGGCGTATTGAAACACCGCGAAACATACGAAATCATGCGAGCGGAGGATGTCGGCTGGGGGGCAAACAAATTGCTGCTGGGCAAGCATTCGGGACGCAACGCCTTCCGCAGCCGGCTGGCAGAGCTCGGGATCGAGCTGGAATCGGAAGAAGTCCTTAATGCCACTTTCATGCGCTTCAAGGAGCTGGCGGACAAGAAGCATGATATTTTCGATGAAGACCTGCATGCCCTGGTTTCCGATGACGCCACCGCCCTGCAGGAACATTACAAGCTCCTGTCACTGACTGCGCACAGCGAAACCGGTGAAACTCCCCATGCCAGTATAGTAATCGGTGAAGAAGGCAGGGAATCCCATGCAGAGTCGGATGGAAGCGGACCAGTGGACGCCACTTTCCGCGCCATCGAAAAGATACTGAACAGCGGCGTGGAGTTGCAGCTCTACTCCGTCAATGCGATCACCAGCGGCACCGATTCCCAGGGCGAGGTCACGGTCCGGCTGCAGAAGTCAGGCCGCATCGTCAACGGCAACGGCGCCGATACGGACATTGTCGTCGCCTCCGCCAAGGCGTATCTCAGCGCGCTCAACAAGCTGCACAGCAAGCTGGAGCGGGCGCACCCGCAAGTGTAGAAACGTTGAAGAACGCGGCAGGACAAACTGGAACCGTCTGTTCTGCCTCCAAATTGGGGCTGCGCGTGGAGCTTTTCTCTCAATCCTCACGACCTGTCACGAAAGTAATGAAATCCGTACCTCCCGTCGATTTCATGCACTATGTCCTTGTGCGCTTTTTCCAGCACAACTGCACCCAGATTGCGAGCAGTCTTACCTTCACCACCCTGCTTTCGCTGGTACCGCTGCTCGCGATCGGGTTATCGATGGTGGCGGCATTTCCCGCATTCGCCGAATTTTCAGACCGGATAAAGGAATTCATTCTCACCACTATGGTGCCTGAAGCGGCAAACAAGGTCATCTCGGTGTACATGCAGCAATTTGCCGATAATGCGGCCAAGCTGACCGCGATCGGCATCGCCTTCCTGGGCGTAACCGCGCTTGCACTCATGCTCACCATAGACGAAGCGCTCAACAGCATCTGGCGAGTATCCCGCCTGCGCCCGCTGCTGCATCGCCTCCTGATATATTGGTCCGTTCTGACGATTGGCCCCTTATTGATCGGCGCAAGCCTGTCGCTTACGTCCTGGCTGATGACCGCCTCCATGGGATTTACCCGCGATATTCCGGGTGGGGATATCATGCTTTTGCGGTTGGGTCCGCTCGTGTTGACGAGTATTGCCTTCTCGACTTCCTATCTCATCGTGCCGAATCGCCAGGTAGCATGGCAGCATGCGATAGCGGGCGGTGTGGCTGCGGCGATAGGATTCGAGATAATGAAGGCAGGCTTCGCGTTCTACATCACCCGATTCCCGACTTATCAGACAGTATATGGCACCTTTGCGACTATTCCCATTTTCCTGCTATGGCTTTATCTTTCGTGGTTGATGGTGCTGCTCGGGGCGGTTATTGCCGCATCCCTTTCAAGCTGGCGTTTTCGCGAGTGGCGCGATGACCCGAAGGCCAGGGGTAAGCAGTTTTTTGATGCATTGCGTTTATTGGGGGTACTTGGAAAGGCGCTGAAGGCAGGCAAAGTTGAAACTGCCTCCAGCTTGCAGCAGCTGCTGCTGCTAAGTCCCGAAGAAGTAGAACGGATACTGGAGCTCATGATGAAAGCCAATTTCGTGCGGCAGGTTCAGGGGGGAGGGTGGGTTCAAATACTTGACCCTGCCGAAATCCGGATTGCCGATGTCTACCGCCTGTTTGCGTTTCGTCCCGAAGCACTGCGGAGTGCAGCAGGAGGCGATACCAGGCTGGAGCAGCTACTCGATGATATTGCTGTAGGGATCGATGAGAAAATGGGGCTTCCGCTGTCGCAACTTTTTGCCTCCGCGAAACCGAACCACCCCCAGAAATGTTAGCTTAGCAAAGGTTAGGAGAGTTGTTGGAAAAATGAAACGACGTCATGCGAAAAGATGCCATTTGAGTATTCTGCTTTACCGGTTCTGTTTATACTTCATGCTTTCAGCAGTGCCGGTCGCACAGGCCTATGGTTTTACCTTTACCGATCATACCGGAAAGAAACTGACCCTTTCCGACTTCAAGGGGAAATGGGTGCTGGTAAATTTCTGGGCCACATGGTGCCCCCCATGCTTGAAGGAAATTCCTGATCTCGTCTCCCTCTATGAAAGTCGGAAAAAAGACGTAATGGTGATCGGCGTGGCCCTGGATTATCGTAACCCGGACGTTGTGCTCAAACTTGCGAAACGGCTTTCAGTGACCTACCCCATCGTGCTCGGGGATCAGGAACTGGCACGCCAGATCGGCCCGGTATCCATGCTGCCGACTACCTATGTTTTCGATCCCGAAGGAAAGCCGGCAGTTTATAAGATCGGAATTGTGTCCCGCGAAGCATTGGAAGAATTCATGCGTGAGAATTCGAAGATCCCCAGTTCCCAGCCGGCTGGAAAAGCACAGCAAAAAGGAGATCGCTAGTAGTCAGGTCCCGTCGGACAATGACTGCCCGGCCTTGCCGTACTGGAATCAGCCCAGAATCAGACTGTCGAGCGCCAGTTCCAGAACGGCAAGGCGGGAAGATTCAGCCATCAACCGCCAGCCAGTTTTGATTTAATAAAATCTGCAATCTCAGGAAGCGGGATGACCACGGATTTTTCGTCGCGCCGCCCCCGGTACTCGGCATTTCCTTCCTTCAAGCCTCGCTCGCCGACGACAACCCGGTGAGGAATACCGATCAGTTCCATATCGGCGAACATTACGCCGGGGCGGTCATCCCGGTCGTCGAGCAGAACTTCGATGCTGGCGCTGGAAAGCGCCACGTATAGTTTCTCCGCCTCAGCCCTCACCTCTGCATTCTTCTTCAACCCGATCGGAATGATGACCACCTGGAATGGCGCCATTGCTGCGGGAAATATAATGCCGCGCTCGTCATGGTTCTGCTCGATGGCGGCTGCCACAATGCGTGAAACCCCGATCCCGTAGCAGCCCATTTCCATGGGGCGCGATTGCCCGGATTCATCGAGATAACTGGCTTTCATCGCTTCCGAATACTTTGTGAGCAATTGGAAAATGTGGCCGACTTCTATCCCGCGGCAGATTTCCAGTTCACCCTTTCCGTCCGGCGACAAGTCGCCGGAAACCACGTTGCGAATATCGAAAACATGATCCGGCTCTTTCAGATCACGCCCGAAATTGACGTTGACGAGGTGATAATCCTCTTCATTGGCGCCACACACGAAATTACTCATGACCGCTACGGTACGGTCCACGATAACCGGAAGAGGCAATCCGACCGGGCTGATAAATCCGGGAATACAGCCGGTTTCGGTGCGAATTTCTTCTTCGTTGGCAAGCCGGAAATCGGAAAGAAAAGGAATCTTTCGAACCTTTGTCTCATTGAGATGGTGATCGCCACGCAGCAGCAGAAGATACATTCGGCCATTGGCCACGACCGCCAGCGTTTTTACCGTCTGTTCGATGGAAACATCAAGACAGGCGGCAATCTCTTCGCAGGTCTTTTTGGCGGTGGTTCGCACTTTCCGCATCTCGCCCGCGGCAGGTCCCGGCGATGCTGCCGGTGGCAACGACTCGGCCATTTCAACGTTCGCTGCGTAATCGGAATCGGGACAAAAAGCGATGGCGTCTTCGCCGGAATCGGCCAGGACATGAAATTCGTGCGAACTGCTGCCACCAATCGCACCCGTATCGGCCTTGACCGGGCGAAATCTCAGTCCCAGGCGATCGAATATCCGGCAATAGACCACATGCATCGCCTGATAGGTTTCTTCCAGGCTGTGGATATCGGTGTGGAACGAATAGGCATCTTTCATCACGAATTCGCGCGCGCGCATGACGCCGAAGCGGGGGCGAACCTCGTCGCGAAATTTGGTTTGTATCTGATAAAAATTAAGGGGTAACTGCCGGTAACTCTTGATTTCACGCCGTGCAATATCCGTGATGACTTCCTCATGGGTTGGACCAAAACAGAAATCGCGCTCGTGTCTATCCCTGATTTTCAACATCTGGGGGCCAAAGACATCCCATCGCCCTGTCTCCCGCCATAGCTCCGCAGGCTGCACGGCCGGCATCAGCAGTTCCAGTGCCCCCGCCGCATCCATTTCCTCCCGCACGATGTCTTCGACTTTGCGCAGAACCTTCAAGCCAAGCGGCATCCATGTGTAGAGACCGCTTCCCAGGCGGCGGATGAGACCTGCCCTCAGCATCAGCCTGTGACTGATCAATTCCGCTTCGGCGGGCGCTTCCTTGAGTGTCGAAATAAAAAAACCTGAGGCTCGCATATCCTGTCCATAACAAATCCAATCTCCGATTTTACTCTGAAAAGCAGCGCAGGTTGACCATGAGAAATCCGAAAAGCAAAGTGTTCAAACAATAATGCAGTTGCCACTCCTCCAGTACCCCCAATCAGCGACAGCTTTCAATCCGGCCCGAAATGTGGAAAAATCTAACCCTATCGTGAAGGATCAAATGGGTGAATCATATGATCGACCGTAATGGATATCGCTCAAATGTAGGAATCATTCTACTCAATTCGAAGAACGAGGTATTTTGGGGCAAGCGCATCAGACAGGATTCCTGGCAATTTCCTCAGGGAGGTATCAAGCCCGGCGAAAGTCCGGAACAAGCAATGTATCGTGAATTGACTGAGGAAGTAGGCTTGCGCCCCTGGCACGTGCAAATCCTCGGCCGCACCCGCGACTGGCTCCGATACGATGTACCTGCTCAATGGATAAAGCGCGACTGGCGGGGAAATTACCGGGGGCAGAAACAGATATGGTATCTGCTGCGCATGTTGGGAAGTGATTGCGACGTTTCGCTCCACACCAACGGACGTCCTGAATTTGACGCGTGGCGGTGGAATCAGTACTGGGTAGAGTTGGAGTCGGTAGTCGAGTTTAAACGCCAGGTTTACTGCCAGGCACTGACGGAACTGGCACGTCTGCTGAATCGTCCGCCTGTTCCCTGCGGGTACAGTGGATATGAAAAATACGACTATTCCGCCAGCGGGCAGCTCGCAGGCAGCACTGCCAAGCAGTCCGAATAAGCAACCGCATTGCAACAGCGCGTTGCAGTACCACCGCCAGAGGTGCCACTGCCGCCGCAACGGGAACTGATGCGTATCAGGCAGCTGACAGCAAAGCTGTTAGCTGTTTACACACTGCCTTTAATATTGATATTGCGGCTATCGGATATACTCGCGAACAGTTGCGCCCATCCTCAGCTGGCTGATAGCCCTGCCCTCAGTTTTCCGATGTAGGCGTAACCGGCTGCGCCACTACAGCCGAGTTTTTAGGAGATTACAATGATATTGCGGGCATTAATAACGTCGCTGCTAGCTGCTGGAACGATTGCCGCTCCGCCTGCCCTGGCCGCTGCCGCGGACGAACCCATACAACCGATCGAGGCAGCCAAGCCCAAGAATGAAAATAAGGTAGAACTGGGCAAAATGCTTTTTTTTGATCCCCGCCTTTCCAAATCCGGCTTCATCTCGTGCAACTCCTGTCATAACCTGAGCATGGGTGGATCCGACAATCTCCCATCATCCATTGGCCACAAATGGCATCAGGGTCCGATCAATTCGCCCACGGTACTGAACTCCAGCCTGAGTCTGGCCCAATTCTGGGACGGCCGCGCTAAGGACCTGAAGGATCAGGCAGGCGGTCCCATTGCCAATCCGGGGGAAATGGGATTCAGCCATGAATTGGCAGTAGGCGTCCTGCAATCCATTCCCCAGTACAGGGCGCGCTTCAAGCAGATATACAGTTCGGACAAGCTCGATATAGGCATGGTAACGGACGCGATCGCTGCCTTCGAAGAAACACTGGTAACGCCGGATTCCCGTTTCGACAAATGGCTCAGAGGCGACAAGAACGCCATCAACAAGACGGAGCTGGAAGGATACAAGCTGTTCAAGGACGCGGGTTGCACCGGTTGCCACAATGGACCTGCCGTAGGCGGCGCGTCGTTCCAGAAAATGGGCGTACGTGAAGCCTATAAAACTCAGAGCAAGGCTGAAGGCCGTTTTGCCGTGACCGGCAAGGAGGAGGACCGTCTGTTCTTCAAGGTGCCTACATTGCGAAATGTGGAACTGACCTATCCCTATTTCCATGACGGGGCCGCGGCGACTCTGGAAGATGCGGTGAATACCATGGGCCGGATACAATTGGGACGCAATTTCACCAAGGACGAGAATGCCAAAATCGTGGCATTTCTGAAGACATTGACCGGCAAGCAACCGCATCTCACTTTGCCTATTCTTCCCCCCTCGACCAAGGATACACCCAAACCTCATCCCTTCGATTGATCGGCGAGAGGCCTCTGTTCATCGGCAGGGAAAACAGGGCTCGAACCTTATCCGGGCTGCTATACAGTCCGGATAAGGTTCGGCAATGGCGTATCTGATAGCTGGCGGAATATTTATATTGGAAATAGGCGCAAACTAGCCTATAACTCTCTTTATACCTGCCCGATTCGACCTTCAGCCGCCCTCAGCAGGAATATGGATTTACGCTTCAAAATCAAGTAGAGTTTATTTTTTGAATAATTACAACACGGAGTCACGTATGAGCGCTAAAGGGCAATTGTTACAAGACCCGTTTCTAAATACCTTGCGGAAGGAACATATTCCGGTTTCGATTTATCTGGTAAATGGAATCAAATTGCAGGGACACATCGATTCATTCGATCAGTATGTAGTGCTGTTGAAGAATACCGTCACCCAGATGGTCTACAAACACGCAATTTCTACGGTAGTCCCCGCGAGAGCTGTCAACATTCCATTTGAGGCGCCCCCTATATCTGATGCTTGATTCCTCTAGTGGGAACGCGCCCAACACTCATGCCGCTGTTGATTCTGCTGTTCTGGTAAGCCTTGATCTAAATGACAGCGACTCCGCAGAAAACCTCGAAGAATTACGGCAATTGGCCGCCAGTGATTGCCTTGCAATTTCCGCTGTAGTACTGGGGAAGCGGCTTCGTCCGGATCCGGCGACTTTCGCAGGCAGCGGGAAAGTTGACGAAATAATGAGCGCAGTGGAGCAGACTGGCGCTTCGCTGGTTATTTTCAATCATGATCTTTCGCCTGCCCAACAGCGTAACCTGGAGCAGCGGTTCGGGCGGCGGGTCATCGATCGTACGAGCCTTATCCTGGACATTTTCGCGCAGCGCGCAAAGAGTCACGAAGGAAAGTTGCAGGTGGAACTTGCCCAGCTCGAACATCTGGCCACCCGGCTGGTGCGAGGCTGGACGCACCTGGAACGGCAGAAGGGCGGTATCGGCCTGCGCGGCCCTGGTGAAACACAGTTGGAAACCGATCGACGCCTGCTCGGAAAACGTGTCAAGGTGCTGAAAGAAAAGCTCGCTAAGTTCGAGCGCCAAAGAGCCTTGCAACGGCGCGCCAGACAGCGTGCGCAAGTGATGTCGGTTTCTTTGGTCGGTTATACCAATGCCGGCAAATCCACTCTTTTCAATAGACTCACTCGCGCCCACACCTATGTCGCTGACCAGTTGTTTGCAACCCTGGATGCCACCACCCGCAAGCTGTTTATCGCGGGCCGCGGTCCGCTCGTACTTTCCGACACGGTGGGCTTCATTCGGGCTCTGCCGCACACGCTGGTGGCAGCATTCCGGGCGACACTGGAAGAAACGGTGCAAGCAGATTTGTTGCTCCACGTCGTGGATGCCGGCAGCTCCAATCGCAGCGAACAGATTGAGGAAGTCAACAAGGTGCTGAAGGAAATCGGCGCTGACCGCATTCCACAGATATTGGTGCTGAACAAGACAGACCTGATCGACTTGCCGGCAAGCTCCCCGGGTTACCAGCGGGATGAGTATGGTAGAATCGTACAGGTTCGATTGAGCGCCAAAACCGGCGAAGGGCTGGAGTTTATCAATCTGGCATTGTCCGAAGCACTCGGGGAGCGGACGGCTTTACGAGAGTCCGATAATCAGCCGGAAGCCCGGGATATAACGAGCGGGTATCACTGAATGTCGAATAATGCAGCAATTTTTGCTTTCCACAAACCTGATTCGGGGTTTTTCACGGTAGAGTTTGATGGGCTGCTCCATTAAACACAAAAATAGGAATCATCATGGGATTAAATGATCCTCAGTGGGGAAGAAAAAAAGGCAATTCCGGTCCACCCGATCTGGATCAGTTGTGGCGCAATTTTAACAAGAAGCTCAACAATCTGTTGAAGGGCAAGGGTGGAGGAAGGCGTGACAATTCCGCAGGTGGTGAAGGCGGTCCTCCGGCCAGTCCCAAAAGATACGGCGGCGGCATAGGGCTGCTTGCGGGATTGCTTCTGCTGCTGTGGATAGGAAGCGGATTTTATATCGTCAATGAAGGCCAGCGGGGCATCGTGTTGCGATTTGGAAAATATGTGGAGAGTACGCAGGCGGGCTTGCGGTGGCATTTGCCCTATCCTGTCGAGATCGTTGAACCCGTTAACGTAAGCCAGGTGCGGACTGTTGAAATCGGCTATCGTAACAATGTCCGGAGCAAGGTGCTGAAGGAGTCGCTCATGTTGACCGACGACGAGAACATCATCGATATCCAGTTCGCCGTGCAATACATCCTGAAAAATCCGGAGGAGTTCCTGTTCACCAATCGTGACCCCGAGAACGCCGTGCTACAGGCAGCGGAAACCGCGATACGGGAAATCATCGGAAAGAGCAAGATGGACTTCGTGCTCTATGAGGGGCGTGAACAGGTGGCGGCAAAAGCCACGGAGCTGATGCAGGACATCCTTGACCGCTACAAGATCGGCATCGCCATCAGCAAGGTGACGATGCAGAATGCCCAACCCCCCGAACAGGTACAGGCAGCGTTCGATGACGCAGTCAAAGCCGGACAGGATAGGGAACGGCAGAAAAACGAAGGCCAGGCCTATGCGAATGATGTGATTCCGAAGGCCAAAGGTAATGCGGCCCGCCTCCTCGAAGAGGCTGAGGGATACAAGCAACGGGTGATTGCGAGTTCCGAAGGTGAGGCGAGCCGCTTCAGGCAGGTTCTCGTTGAATACAGCAAGGCGCCGGGCGTGACACGGGATCGGCTTTATCTGGATATGATGGAACAGGTGCTTTCCAACACCAGCAAAATTATCGTGGACCAGAAAAATGGCAATAGCCTGCTTTATCTGCCGTTGGACAAGCTGATTCATATGAGCGGACCTTCTTCCTCGTCTGGCACAGTGCCGGAGACACAGCCTGCGTCGCCGCCGGAACCTGCCGCAGACGCTGCTACCCGCACCCGGGAAGCATTTCGTGGCCGCGAACGGGAGACAAGATAAGTGAAAAACTATACCCCAATGTTATTGGCTGTCCTTATCGTCCTGTTTCTTGTGGCAAGCTCGTCACTGTATATAGTCGACCAGCGGCAGCAGGCAATCCTGTTCCAGTTGGGTGAAGTGGTGGATGTAAAGACATCTCCGGGCCTTTATTTCAAAATCCCGGTGGCGCAGAACGTGCGTTACTTTGACTCGCGCATTCTGACTATGGATACCGCCGAGCCGGAACGCTTCATAACATCCGAAAAAAAGAACGTTCTGGTGGATCTGTTCGTGAAGTGGCGTATCGTGGACGTCAAGCAGTACTATGTCAGCGTGCGCGGGGACGAGATGCTCGCCCAGACGCGCCTGTCGCAAACAGTCAACTCAAGCTTGCGCGATGAATTCGGTAATCGGACAGTACATGACGTCGTGTCCGGCGAGCGCGACAAAATCATGGAAATCATGCGGCAAAAGGCCGATGCGGATGCGCGTAAAATCGGAGTGGAAGTCGTAGACGTTCGTTTGAAGAGAGTAGACCTGCCGCAGGAAGTAAGTGAATCGGTCTACCGTAGAATGGAAGCCGAGCGGAAACGTGTGGCGAATGAACTGCGTTCGACCGGCGCTGCGGAATCTGAGAAGATTCGCGCCGATGCGGATCGCCAGCGCGAGGTCATTCTTGCTGAAGCCTACCGGAAAGCCCAGGAAACAAAGGGTGAAGGCGATGCGAAAGCGTCGAGTATCTATGCTAGCGCCTTCGAGTCGAATCCGGAATTCTATTCTTTTTATCGCAGCCTCGACGCCTACAAACAAAGCTTTAAAAACAAGAGTGATATCATGGTACTGGAACCGAACTCCGAGTTTTTCAAGTATATGAAGAACTCGGGGCGAGGAGGGAAATAGAGGTGCCAGTAAATAGCTCATTCGGATGAAGCAGCTGTCCGGGAGTACGGCTGGCTGCTTCAGAGCTATCGACAGAGTAATTCCATGGCCGGTCGAATATCGCCCCTCGCTTCTGCAGTCTTTTCCCACGCTGTAAATGATCCCACATAGAGCGGTGATTCCTGACGATTTCTCCAGCGAATTCCCGACCCGGCACCTGCTTCGGTGTCGCCTGACGCAGTAGGCGTCCGGTCTGCTTGGGTTATTTCAATATGTGGGACACTCTGTTAATGGCCTTTGCCCTGATGCTGGTGCTTGAGGGACTGCTTCCCTTTCTGATGCCCGGTGCATGGCGTGAGGCTTTCAGAAAACTGACCGAAGCCGGCGACAACCAGATACGTTTTATCGGCCTGACCTCCATGCTGGTCGGGTTGCTCCTGCTCTATCTTGTGAAATAGTTCTTTCCATACCCTCCATACCTGCCTTTATCCTGTCTTGATTATGACCCCGAGTGCATGGGCTCTTCCCGAATATATTGAGGACATTCTGCCCGCCGAAGCGCTGAAGATAGAAATGATGCGCCGGCGGGTATTGGACTGGTTGTTCGTGAACGGCTACGAACTTGTAGGGCCGCCGTTGCTGGAATATGTGGAATCGCTTCTCACTGGTAGCGGGAGGCAAATGAATTTGCGCGTGCTTAAAGTGGTTGATCAACTGAGCGGCCGCATGATGGGTTTGCGCGCGGACATGACGCCACAGGTGGCTCGCATCGATGCACACCTTCTGAACCGGAAGGGCATCACGCGGCTTTGTTATGCGGGCAGCGTGCTGCACGCGCGGCCGTCGGGCCTGACCCGGACCCGGGAACCGTTGCAGATCGGCGCGGAACTTTACGGCCATCAGGGACTTGAAAGCGATCTGGAAATCCAACGCCTGATGCTGCAATCTCTCGCAATCGCCGGTGTGGGAAACATACACCTCGATCTCGGCCATGTCGCGGTATTTCGCGGCTTGATCAGAAGTACAGATATCTCACCTGCCCTGGAAATGGAATTGTCCGGCGCCTTGCAGGGGAAAGATAAGGCAGCATTGAAGGAACTCTGCGCCGGGCTGAAAAAACGGGTGGATGCCTCGGTGCGAGAGGCGCTCCTGCTGCTACCCGAGCTCTACGGAGACGAGAATGTGTTGACATTGGCCCGCAGCGCCCTCCCGCCCTACCCCGAAATCATGGGAGCGCTGGACGAGCTCGAAATGGTAGCGGGCGAACTGGGCCCCCTTGTGGATACATTGGCATTCGATCTCGCCGACTTGCGCGGATATCACTACCACAGCGGCATGGTCTTTGCCGCATATACCGACAACTGTCCCAATGCAATCGCAGTGGGTGGACGCTACGATGAAGTTGGAAAGGCATTCGGGAGAGCGCGGCCCGCAACAGGTTTCAGCATGGACCTGCGGGAGTTATCTGGTTTGATGCCCTCGGACTCTTATCCCAGAGGAATTCTGGCCCCGTTCATAAAGGAGGACAGAACGCTAGAAAAGAAAATCGAACAGCTTCGTAACGAAGGCCAGATCGTGATAATTGCCCTGCCTGGTCATGAAAATGACGCCAGCTCCTTCAATTGCGATAAAAAACTCGTATCGGAAAACGGGGTGTGGTCGATAGTGAATGCACTGACCTGAATGCCAATCATTGGCCAGCTTTAGGAAGGAAAGTTCTTCCTCCCTTTACCTTTCAAACATTACAGAAGTTTAAACGTTAAAGAAGCGATATGAGCAAAAATGTAGTTGTCATAGGAACTCAATGGGGTGATGAGGGTAAGGGCAAAATCGTGGACTGGCTTACGGATCAGGCGCAGGGTGTGGTGCGCTTCCAGGGAGGGCACAACGCGGGTCATACACTTGTCATTGGTGGCACGCAGACCGTGCTGCACCTGATCCCTTCCGGAATTCTCCGTAAGGACGTCGCCTGCTATATCGGTAATGGCGTGGTTGTGTCGCCACAGGCGCTCCTGGATGAAGTCGGTATGCTGGAGCGCGCGGGCATCGATGTGCTTAACCGGCTTCGCATCAGCGAGGCCTGTCCTCTCATTCTACCTTGTCACGTGGCTTTGGATAACGCGCGCGAGATAGCCAGAGGATTGGGTAAAATCGGCACGACCGGACGAGGTATTGGACCGGCATACGAGGACAAGGTGGCGCGTCGCGCCGTCCGCCTGCAGGATCTGTTTCATCGTGACCGCTTCGCGGCGAAGCTGGGCGAGATACTGGATTATCACAATTTCGTGTTGAAGAACTATTTCCAATCGCCAGTCGTCGATTTTCAGCAAACCATGGACGAGACGCTCTCACTGGTGGAGCGCATCCGCCCCATGGTTGCCGATGTGCCGCGGCTTTTATTCGAAGCTAACAGGGCAGGCGCGAATCTTCTGTTTGAGGGGGCACAGGGGGCGCTGCTCGATATTGATCATGGCACTTACCCGTTTGTTACGTCCAGCAATTGTATTGCCGGTGCCGCGACAACAGGAAGCGGAATCGGCCCCCAGATGTTGCACTATGTGCTGGGAATCACCAAGGCATATACCACGCGCGTTGGAGCGGGGCCCTTTCCAACTGAACTGGATGATGAGGTCGGCAGGCATCTCGCCAGGCGCGGTAATGAATTCGGTGCAACCACGGGACGCCCGCGGCGCTGTGGCTGGTTCGATGCCGCCGCCCTGAAACGTTCCATCCAGATTAATGGTGTCTCTGGGTTGTGTGTCACCAAGCTTGATGTGATGGATGGTGTTGAAACCCTGCGGCTGGGCGTGGGCTATAAACTGACAGGAAATGGAGAGGAAGAAAAATTCAGTGGCATCATGCCGGTAGGTGCGGAGGAACTTGCCTCCTGCGAACCGGTTTACGAGGAAATGCCCGGATGGAGCGGGAGCACGGTCGGTATCCGCAATTTCGAACAACTGCCAATGGCCGCACGCAACTATCTCAAGCGTATGGAAGAAGTGTGTGAGGTATCGATAGACATAATATCGACCGGACCGGATCGGGAAGAAACAATTGTATTGCGCCACCCTTTCGAGTAGCTGGAAAGCCTGTCTCCCGATAGGCAGAGGCAGACAGTGCAGGAGCAGAAGCTTCCACCACACTGGCGGATTACCACGGCCAGTCGAGCCAATATGAGTCTCTGCATAGTACGTCCGGCAAGCTGGCAGGAAGACGGAGGGGCATTACGAGCAGTACGAGAGGCGGTTTTTATCAGGGAACAAGGAGTACCTGCGGAACTCGAATGGGACGAGTTCGACGTCGTTTGCGTGCACCTGCTGGCGATGAATCCCTCGGGAAATCCGATAGGTACGGCAAGGTTGCTACCGGATGCTTCGGTAGGACGCATGGCCGTGTTGAGGGATTGGCGACGCAAAGGAGTGGGTAGCACACTCATGGATCGGCTGCTGAAGGAAGCGGAAAACCGGCAGCTTCCTTCAGTTACCTTGAACGCACAGACACACGCGACCGGGTTTTATAGCAGATTTGGTTTTCAGCAGGCAGGACCGGAATTCCTGGATGCCGGAATTCCTCACGTGAAAATGATACTGCAATTTCGGCCGCGTTAACGATAGAAGCGCTCTGAAACGCGGACCTGTCCCCGTTCTCCTCCTTTTCGGCATTACAGATTAGACCCTGTAGCGGGCGGAAAAAGTGGAAATCAGGAAATCAAAACGGAACCATAAAATCAAGGGATAAAACTACCTGATCTTTATGTCCCCCGAAGGGTCGATAATCGATGCCATGTAGTCCGTCGGCCGCGTCGTAACGAACGTTTGGACGAATATTGAACTGCTGCAACGGCTTCCAGTCGAGCTTCAGCCTCTTGGCCGCCCTCCAGTTCATGCCTACCGTGACTGCATAATAATCAGCCGGACTGCTGGTGCTATTGCCAAGCTGATTGCGTCCAAGCGCATAACTGAATCCCCGATTGTCGGTGGCGGCAGCCACCCGTCCCGGTGAAAATACACGGAACCCGTCCCGGTCGCGGAACCACTCGGCCCGCACTCCGATCGTCAATTCCGGCATGAGATCGTAATACAGATGGGTGTTGATGCCGTACCATTCGGCATCCTTGATCACGTTACTATAAAAGACATTATTTAGGAAAACATTTCCCGCGAAACCGTGGTCGTGTTGCAGCACAAAATGAGTCTTGTCGGTGAATTTATGCTTCAGCACGATGCTGTACAACATCCACGGTTCATCGCTGCGTGTCGAGGTTGCGCTGTAAGTTCCGCTGATATTGGCCGACGTGCCCATATCCTCGCTGGTCCAGGTAATGCCCGCAATCCCCCCCCAATTGCCCAACTGCTTGTCGAACCCGCCGTCCCAGCCGCCGGTGGCGCTACCTGTCGTAACGCCCCCCATGAACGTCCAGTTTTGCGTGATCTTATAGTTGCCCAGCACTCCGGTATGCGTGAACGGCTCCCCATACTGCATGGTATAGGCATGAGTGTAAAAGAAATTGTCGGGCGCTGGTACCGACTCGTAGCCGATCGGAGTGTAAAAATGGCCTACCTTGACGTTCAATCCGTTCCCAACGGGAACATAGGCTTCGGCAAAAGCCTGCGGAAACGCAATCCCATAATATCGGGTTGAAGCGCAGCACACATCAAGATCCCAATTGCTTCTGTTTAAGGGCTGGCCTGTATTCACGTCGAATGCGGGAACGCCATAAGCCTGGGTAAAAATGGCATCCGTTCCGAACATGAAATCGATACGTCCCCCGAAATCCCAGGTGCTGCCCTCAGCTACCACCGGGCGTTGCACATAAATATTGAACTGATTTAACTGAAATCGGTTGGAGCGGTCGGCAAATGTTACTGGACCATTGAAACCGGTGAGCTGGCTAGGATTGAAAGTCGCCCCGCCGTTGATCCAACCGCCGAGTCTGATGCCATTATCGTTGAACCATTCCAATGCGGTATTGGCGTAAGCGCTGTCGGGATTCTCGAGGGTTGTAAACAGGCTGACAGCAGAGGCAAAGATCATTCCTCTTCTGCGTTTCGGTAGGCGTTTCATGATTGGCTCCCCTTGGCAAAACACTACCACGAAAATTGTTATTCTGTTTGAAACGTAACATGAGATAAATAAAAAAATTGTTATATTTTTGTCAAGAATTTGTGAAGTCATCCTCCTCGCTCACAAAGAGATGGAGAATGAGCGAAAGCGATGGAAGCAGCAGACAGGAGCAGGTACTTATAGCATTGGGCGCCGAGGAAGAGAGGAAGTTGCTGGAACACTACGAGGAAAAAAGCTATCTATACGGAAGCAGAAGGCGCGCCTAGGTCCTGAAGGCTCATACTGCGGCCTTTTTGCGTAAATATATGGAAAAAGCGGAAGAAAACATGATGCAGGCCGCTCTTCAGCGGGAAATGGCTCGCGAGCAGCACAGCGCAATCTCAATTCGCGCCTGCTGCACGCGGCTCGAAGACGTGAGGATGGGCAGGATACCGGGCTCGTGGAATAACAGGCTGCGAGGCTATTTCCTATTGTCCAACTCTTACTTCCCTCCGCGATAAGCCAGTTTTTTCCAAAGCGCCCGCCCCCTCGCATCAAAAGGGAATTATCGCATCGAGGGAAAATATGATCTGATCCTTCTTGTTGTTGAAAGGCCGGATCGAATGGTCAATGCCGTCAGCACGGTCATAGCGGATATTTGGACGAATGTTCAGCTTTTGCATTGGCTTCCAGTCCAGCCGCAACCTTTTCGAGGGCTTCCAGTTCATCCCGAAGGTGATTTCATAGTAGTCCGCAGGCGCCGCGATCACGGCGGATGGGTCGCCTGCAAAATTGGTGCCGGTATGGTTGAGCGCAGCTACCACGCGAAAGGGCGAAGAGACGCGAAAACCATCCCGGTCCCGGAACCATTCGCCGCGAATACCCACCGAAAGGTCTTCCAACAGGTCATAATAGAGGTGAGTATTGATGCCATACCATTCGACATTCTTTGGCACCCCTCCCAGCAAAACGCCGCCGGCATAGCCGTGAACGTGGTGTAGAACCAGATGGGTTTTCGGTGTGATCCTGTGTTGCAGCACAATGTTGTACATTCCCCATGGTCTGTTGCTGCGGGTGGACGTCGCACTGTAGCTCCCCGTGATGTTGGCCGAAGTCCTTTTGTCGTCGCTGACCCAGGTAATACCGCCCAGTCCTCCCCAGTTTCCCAGCTCTTTGTCAAATCCGCCATCCCAACCGCCGGTTGCGCTCCCGGTGATGACGCCCCCCATTACCGACCAATTCCCGTTGACTGTGTAGTTCCCTACGGCCCCCGTGTGGGTGAATGGCTCCCCATTGTTAAAGGTATAGGCGTGAGTGTAAAAAAAATTGTCGGGTGCAGGAACGGTTTCATACCCTGTCGGCGAATAAAAATGACCTGCCTTGATGTTCAAGCCATTACCCAACGGTATATAGGCTTCAAGATACGCTTGCGGTAGCGCGACGCCGTACGTCCGTGTCGATGAGCAGCATATGTTCAGATCCCAGTGGCCCCTATTCAAGACTTGACCGGTATTCACATCGAATGGCGGAACACCGAAAGCCTGGGTATAGATCGCATCGGTGCCGAACATGAAATCGACACGTCCCCCGAGATCAAAAGCCTTGCCTTCCGTGACCACCGTGCGCTGGAGATATAGATTGAACTGATTCAACTGAAACCGATTTGCGCGGTCGGCAAAGGTAACGGGGCCGTTGTATCCGTTGACGGGATTGCTGGGATTATAGGTTGCCCCTGCATTGATCCACCCTCCCGCCCTTACACCGTTCTCCCTCAACCACCCTGCTATATCGACCGCCTGAACAATGCTGTTGCTCATGAAGATCAATAAAAAACAACCTACTCCGTACGGAATCCGGCTGCTGCGCTTTCGCATGCATTTCATTCTGAATTTTTCCTTAGCTCCCGGACACGGCTGTGAAACCTTCAAAACCGTTTTTTTTACATGACTGTATTCATCTGACTTGGACTATTGAAGGTTTAACACTGCAACTGGCGCAATACTCGATTTCGAGGGCGCACAAAACTTGTCCGGGATAAACAGGCAGCGCTGTCTGTCCCTATCCCAGGAATAATTTGTAGGCCGGATTCTGGGTTTCGTCCCAATAACGATTGTCGAGTTGAGCGAGAAATGTCTTGAAATCCGCTTTCTCCTCCGGCGGCACCTCCATGCCAACCAGCACCCGTCCATAGTCTGCCCCGTGGTTACGGTAATGAAACAGACTGATATTCCAATGATTGCTCATGCTGTTCAGAAATTGCATGAGCGCTCCCGGACGATCAGGGAACTCAAAACGATAGACGATTTCATTTTTAACATCACGTGCATGCCCGCCCACGAGATGGCGGATATGCAATTTTGCCATTTCATTGTCGCTCAAATCCTCGGTGCGCAAGCCGTTGCTCTCCAGGTCCTTGATCAGTTTCGCCGCTTCCTCCCGGTTTTTTACCGACACCCCTACAAACACATGCGCTTCTTTCGGACCGGCAAAACGATAGTTGAACTCGGTGATACTTCTCGGTCCCAGCATTGCGCAGAACTTCTTGAAACTGCCGGGTTCCTCGGGAATCGTCACCGCCATGACCGCTTCCCGCTGCTCACCCAGTTCCGCCCGTTCGGACACATGGCGCAATCGGTCGAAATTCATATTCGCACCTGAGGCGATCGCAATCAGGTTCTTGCCGCGGATACCTTCCCGCTTTGCATAAGCCTTAGCGCCTGCAATCGAGAGCGCTCCCGAAGGTTCAAGTATGGCGCGCGTATCCTCGAACACATCCTTGATTGCCGCACAGATGGCATCCGTGTCTACAAGCAGGATCTCATCGACCAGTTCGCGACATAAATGAAAAGTTTCCACCCCCACCTGCTTGACAGCGACCCCGTCTGCAAACAATCCCACGCGCGGCAACCGGACACGGCGGTTCTTTTTCAGCGACTGATACATGGAATCGGCGTCGACAGGTTCCACACCGATAATCCTGATTTCCGGATAGAGCCTTTTTACATAAGCCGCAATACCCGAAATCAACCCGCCTCCACCAATGGGCGCGAATATCGCATGAATTTCCCCCCGATGCTGGCGCAGTATTTCCATTCCGATCGTTCCCTGCCCGGCAATGACGTCGGGATCGTCATAGGGGTGTACAAAGGTTACCTGATTCTTTTCGGCGAATTCGTGGGCGTGCGCATAGGCTTCGTCATAGGAATCACCGAAGGAAACCACTGTCGCCCCGCGTGCCTCGACTGCCTGCAACTTGATCTGGGGCGTGGTGACAGGCATCACGATGGTTGCCCGGCAGTTCAATCGCTGCGCAGCGAGAGCTACCCCTTGCGCATGATTGCCGGCAGAGGCCGTCACCACTCCGCGTTCGAGTGCCGCGGGAGAAAGCTTGACCATTTTGTTGTAAGCTCCCCGCACTTTGAACGAGAAAACATCCTGCACATCTTCCCGTTTCAGGAATAACTGATTATTTATACGTGTGGACAGATTCGGCGCAAGCTCCAGAGGACTCTCTACCGCGACGTCATAAACCCGCGCGGTAAGGATTCTTTCGAGGTAACTGTTCTTCATCGAAATGGGGTTGCGATTTTAAAGGTTGAGCATTTTAGCATGTCGGGAAACCCTAAATGTCCAGCTTCATTGTTAAAATGGACTGATAGTATTATGCTCATAAACAGTCAATATTTTCAGGCATAAAAAATAACATCATGAACCAGGACGAGCAGAAACGTGCGGCCGCGCGCGCCGCTATTCAACATATTCCCGCAGGCTGCATTGTCGGAGTCGGCACCGGCTCCACCGCCAACTACTTCATCGACGAACTGGCTGGCATCAGAAGCAGAATCGATGGAACGGTAGCAAGTTCAGAAGCAACCGCCCGCCGCCTCAGTGGGCATGGAATCGAAGTCATGGACCTGAACAATGTCGACGAGCTTCCGTTATATGTGGATGGCGCCGACGAGATAACGCCGTACTTGCATATGATAAAAGGGGGCGGCGGAGCACTGACCCGGGAAAAAGTCGTGGCCGCAGTGGCGAAAAAATTCATCTGCATTGCGGACCAGAGCAAGCTCGTGAACGTGCTTGGCAAGTTTCCTCTGCCAGTGGAGGTCATTCCGATGGCGCGAGGTTATGTGGCGCTCGAGATAATACGGCTGGGGGGACAACCCGTGCTCAGGGAGGGATTTACTACCGATAACGGTAACCTGATTCTTGATGTGCATGGCTTGCAGATCCTGAATCCCGTTGAACTGGAGACGGAACTCAATCAGATCACCGGCATCGTAACCAATGGGCTGTTTGCAAGACGTCCTGCGGATTTGCTGTTGCTGGGTGGCGAAGGAGGCGTTCGCACCGTTGCTGTCTGAGGGCAGGTCAAAGATCAGTAGAATTGTCACAAGGGACTGGTATTATCTTTGTTATTTTTTGCTTTCAATCGATCCACAGGTGAGAAATGGGAAGCCACGAACATATATCCAAGCAATTTGACGCGGATCTCGAAGCGGTGCGCACGCGCGTGTTGCATATGGGCGGATTCGTGGAAGAACAGATCGAAAAAGCGATTGAAGCGTTGATCACCGGCAACGAGGGTCTGATCGAAAATATCATCGCTGATGACCACCGAGTCAATGCGATGGAGGTATCGATAGACGAGATCTGCAATCAGATCATCGCGCGCCGACAGCCAGCCGCAGGTGATTTACGCATGATCATGACGGTCATCAAAACCATTACTGACCTCGAGCGCATCGGGGATGAAGCGGAAAAGATCGCGCGCATGGCCAAACTGATCTATGCCACGGACCGCATGCACATGCCCCGTTTCGTCGAGATACGTCATGTGGCCAACGTTGCGCTGGAGATGCTGCGCAAATCGCTGGACGCTTTTGCGCGCCTGGACCTCACCGCCGCCGCCCAGGTAGTGCGCCAGGACGAGCTCGTGGATGAGGAGTTCCGCTCCATTATGCGCCAACTTATCACTTTCATGATGGAAGATCCGCGCAAGATATCGACTGCCCTGGAAATCCTGTTTATTGCAAAGGCGATCGAGCGCATCGGTGATCATGCCAAGAACATGTCCGAATATGTGGTATACATGGTAAAGGGCAGGGATGTGCGTCACGTCACGGTTGAAGAAATCGAGCGCGAAATACGGGAGTAGGTCCTCCCGCCGCCCGCACGCCTGCCAATAGACCCCATGCCCGGATACTCCACACTTGCGGCGGTAGATCTGGGCTCCAACAGCTTTCGTTTGCAAGTCGCGCGAGTGGAAGGCAGGCAGCTTTATCCGCTGGACAATCTGCGCGAAATGGTCCGTCTTGCCGCCGGTCTTACTCCCGACAAGCGCCTGGATGAGGATTCCCAGGCACGCGCCCTGGCCTGTCTAAAGCGCTTCAGTGAACGCCTGCGCGGCTTTCCCCCCCATGCCGTACGAGCGGTTGCGACTAACACTCTCAGGGTGGCGAAAAATGCGGCCGTATTTCTCAAAAAAGCCGAGGCAGCGATTGGTTTTCCCATTGAAGTCATCTCGGGTCACGAAGAGGCGCGCCTCATCTATCTGGGCGTGGCGCACGGCCTCCCTGCTTCTCCTGATGCTCGCCTGGTGATGGACATCGGGGGCGGCTCTACTGAATTTATCATTGGCCGCAGACTGAAACCGGTCAAGCTGGAAAGCCTCTATATGGGTTGCGTCAGCTATAGCCTGCGCTTTTTTCCGGACGGCAGGATCAGCAGGGATGCAATGAACCGTGCCGAACTTTCGGCCCGCAGCGATATTCAGGCAATCGCAAAGGAATTCTCCAGTGAACACTGGCAGCTTGCATACGGATCATCCGGCACGGCACGCGCCTTGGGCGATATCATCCGGTTGAACCAGCTCGGCAGTGGAAGCGGCAACGGAGAGATTACGCGAGAAGGGTTGGAAAATTTTCGTAATCATCTGCTCAGGGTGGACGACATCAAAAAACTCGACCTCGCGGGCATCCGGAGCGACCGCGCGCCTGTCATAGCCGGCGGTTTCGCCATCATGTCCGCCGCGTTCGCAGAGTTGGGAATTTCCCAAATGGCGCAAGGCATGGGCGCCTTGCGCCAGGGCGTGCTGTACGATCTGCTGGGGCGTTTCCATAAGCATGACATGCGCGAAGTAACGGTCAGGCAGTTCATGCGCCGGTACCATGTGGATGGCGTGCAGGCAAGGCGGGTGGAATCGACTGCGCTTCTGCTTGGAAAGCAACTGCTGACACCCTTTCTTGATGATGGAGAAGAACATCTGCAAGCTCTCTCCTGGGCTGCCCGGCTGCATGAAGTAGGTATTTCAGTCGCGCACTCCGGTTATCACAAGCATTCTGCATATATCCTGGGCAACGCCGACATGCCTGGTTTTTCCCAGAAAGAGCAGGAGCGCCTAAGCATGCTTGCGCTCGCCCATCGGGGCGATATCGGCAAAGCGCGTGGAAGCATCATAGAACCGCCTGGTTTCGCCCTGCTGTTTGCGCTTCGCCTCGCGGCATTGTTTCATCGAAGCCGCTGTGAGACGAATCTTCCAAGGCTCAAGGTCAGCCTTCGGGGCAGAGAATTCAGTTTATGTCTTGAAAGAAAGTGGCTGGAGCGCAATCCTTTGACGCATAACGCGCTGTTGGCCGAAATTGAACAATGGGATGTCCTTGGCTTTCGTTTAGATATAACCAAAGCCGATGGAAGCAAGCCATCCGAATCTGCATAGAACTATCATCCGACCCGATGACATCGCATTCCAAAAGGAGATCCACGAAAGCAGGCCTGCCACCGGGCACGCCGGTGCATATCCGAGCAAAGAAAGGCGTAGCACCCGCCATAACCTTGCTGAATTACGATCCGGAAAGTGTGCGTGAATCCGAGGTGACTCCTGCGGAACTCGCCGAAAAGATCAAACAGGCTTCAGGGGTCAAGTGGGTTAACCTGCAGGGACTGGGCGACATCCACATGATCGAGCAAATCGGCGCGTGTTTTAACCTTCACCCTCTGGTACTGGAAGACATATTCAACACAGAGCAACGCTCCAAGGTGGAGGATTACGGAGATTACCTGTACGTGGTGCTCAAAACCTTCGGGTATGAAACCAGAGGAACGGAAGAGAGAATATATTCCGAGCAGATCAGCCTCGTGCTCGGCAAGGATTTCGTGCTGTCGTTTCTGGAAGCGAATGGTGTTCAATTCCAGTCGGTCCGCGACCGCCTTCGGTCCGGCAAAGGCCAAAGCACAAAGCTCGGCGCCGATTTCCTGATGTACAGCCTTATTGACGCAGTAGTCGACACCTACTTCAGCATTCTTGAACGCCTCGACGAAAAAACCGAGGCGCTGGAAACAGAATTGATCAACCGCCCGCAGCCGAGGACCTTGCAATCAATTCAAAGACTCAAACGTGAAGGCGTTTTTTTACGCAGGGCGCTGTGGCCCCTCCGCGAAGTGATCAGTTCGTTGCAGCGTGGGGATTCTCCCCTGTTTAGCCGCAATACCCTGCTCTACCTGCGGGATGTATATGATCATACTGTCCACATTATCGAATCGATCGAATCGCTGCGTGATGTCACGGCAGGTATGCTCGATATTTATTTATCAAGCGTAAGCTTTCGCATCAGTACCGTCATGAAAGTTCTTACCGTCATCACCACGATATTCATGCCGTTGACGCTGATAACAGGCATTTACGGGATGAACTTCACATACATGCCGGGGCTGGAATGGCACATGGGATTTTTTGTTGTACTGGGCACAATGACAGTCATCAGTATTGCGATGCTGCTACTGTTCCGCTGGAAAAAATGGTTGTAGCGGCTGAAATCACCATTCTCTCCGCAGAGCATTCAAAGTAGCCTGGGAGTGCAATTTTCCTCGGCGGGCGCCCTTTCCCAGGTTAGTATCCGCAAGCCGCAAATACGCGCCCATAAAGTCAGCGCTCCATATCGCAGGCGTGGAACATCGGGCAATATCCAGATTTCCGAAATGCGCTTGTCCTCACGCCAGCTACATAAGAATAGCCGGATGGCAGCTTCCATGCCTGACGAGAGGGTCCTCATCTGCAAACAGAGAAGCATGCCCGCTGCTTCGGGCGAAAGCCAGTAAACGTATCCTCCTCCGCAAAACACATCGTCGAGCGCCTCCAGCAGGCTTAACGGAAAACCCGCCAGCGGGCAATCTCCGGAAAGAAGGAGAATATTACGCTTTGCGCTGGGATGGCGCGAAAAAAAAAGCTTACGATTGCGTCTGACCAGTTTCTTGAAGGAGCGGCCGCGACCGAATGATCCGCCACCCTCATGTTGTATGTGAGCGTCCGGATGCACGCCTACCCGCCAACCGCGCTTGTTGAGCCGGCGCCCAAGATCGACATCTTCATAGTAGCCGCGACCGAATGCCAGATCGAAACCGTCCGCATCCCGGAATACCTCGCGGCGGATGAGAAACGCGTGACCCCGAAGGCGGTGTGTCTGAACATAGCCGCCTGGCTGCCGCACATATCGGTTCAAATCATATTTGGCAAAATCATTTCCGGCGGGGATGATGACTGCCAACCGGGAATCAGCGACGAATGCTGCGTATAAGAGCGGTAAAAAATCTTCGCCCACTACTGTGTCGGAGTTCAGGACCAGCACATAGCCTGCGTCGGATCGACCGATTGCTTCGTTTACCGAGGCGCCGAAACCCTGGTTCTCCCGTGCGTGGTGCACGCGTATGCGCTCGCACGGCAATTGATCCAGCATGGCGTGGGTTTCCATGCCCGAGGCGTCGTCCTGAATGAAAATAAAGCGTATGGATTGGCTCAGGCAGGCAACGACCGAATCGATGCAGCGCCGTGTCAACACTGGTGCATTATAGACGGGAATCACCACATCGATGGGTGGCATCGCCGGCATACGGCTCAGTAACCTCCTTGAGAAAACTACCAGCGAAGCCGGCTAATCAGGCAAAAGCGAAATCTTTGGGGTTGCTTTGCGACTCAAGCTGACTCTGGTCTTGGTCTGCCTTTGGCCGCACTTGTCCCGCCAGCAGCGCGACATAACGCGATAACACGTCCGGGTCCCCTACATCGATCATTTCCTTGAGGAAACGTTGACGATGCTCTTCTATATAAAAAGACTCACAACCCTGGGTAAGGAATTTTTCCATGTGTTTATACACATCATCGCGGCAACGCAATTCTGCTTCCGGCAGGTACTCAGCCAGGGCCGAGCGGCCGGCGTGCAGATAATCCGCCGCCAATACAGGCTTCCCGACCTTTACCGCCTCGAATACTACAGAGGTGGCAAGATCGATAATGACATCTGCCCAATTCATCAGATGGATGGAATGAAGATTGCCTCCCGCTACCCGCACGTTGGGCAAGCGCCGGAGCGAAACATCTTTTGTCAGGGATTGCTGCCAGCCACCCCGGGTATGCGGCTTTATTATAAGCTCCACTCCCGGAAAGCCTGCCACTATGCGCACTACCTCTCCCACTTCTTCCCAGAAAGTGGAAAAGTTACTCTTTCTCAGAAACATTACCACCTTGAGGTTGCTATCGGAGCGCGTCAGCGGTGATGGCGGCATTAACGTTGCCAGTTTGGTGAGCCACTCGTCACAGTAGCGTGGGGAACCGAGTATCGCAAGTTTCTGATTATCCATGAAAGGGCGAAAGCGCACTGAGCATAACTCGTTCGGCACCACAACCTTCTCGAAAATGCCGGCGTTGGCAAATGTGGTATCCGGCTGCAGCCGCAACTCGCGCCGCCGGATCAACTGACTGGCGTGGGGACTGTCCCCATGCGGCAGCGATACCGTACCCAGACCCATTCCGCGCGCCGTCGCCAATACCACCTTGACCCATTCCACACAGATGGAGGAATTGCGTTCTATCCAGTCAAACACCACCACGCCTTCCTCATTCGCTGCGAAACTCCGGGTCAGCAAGTGCTTTGCAGTGCGCTCCCAAACCGGCTCGCGCCGCTTGGCATCATAAACCTCCTCCAGTTTCTTCATGATCGGCCCGAGGAAGGGGCGACGCAGGCTACGGATCAGTATCAGCGTCTGGAAAAACCATCTGATAAAGTCGAGCGGCGGCAATACATCCGCAATGTAGGCCATGCGCACGCCCTTGAGGTCTTTCAGGAATTCGATGCGATAATCCGTGCGGAATCGCGAGTTGCCGATCAGGACGATGTCGCAGGTATGACCCTTGCTGGTCCATTTGTAAATGACCGGTGTAATGTGATCGATGTCATTATAATGACGGAGGAAAAATAAAGCTTTCATACCAACATACCCATTCCTTGGACGCAAGCAATACGCTGCATCTCCTCATTTTGAGGCCCTTCAAACATTCTCAGGGAAAAATCTTGCAATTTTACACGGGCTGATACCGATTTTACTAGCATTGCTAGCATTGCAGATGTTTTTACTTCCCCAGCCTTCTGTTAAAATGGAGTCACCACTGAGCCATTAGCCCGATTTTTGCGGCACCCCTGCTGCAATCGCCAAAACATAGCTCCAGAAATCACTCACTGTATAATCCTCCGATGCCTGATGCGCACCTTTAAAGGGCAACCTATCCCGATAAATAAAGGCAGTCATCAGTCAAAGTGAAAAGCTCGGCTTCATCGCCTTCAATTAACATAAATCCCACATGAAAACAATTGCTGTTATACCGGCCCGTATGGGTTCGTCCCGTTTTCCAGGAAAACCCATTGCGAATCTGCTGGGCCGAACCATGCTCGAGCATGTGTATAAACGTGTCGCCTTGAGCAAGGCGCTTGATGCAACCTATATAGCCACCTGCGATGAAGAAATACGACGCGCCGCAGAGAATTTCGGTGCGCCGGTGATTATGACCGCAGATACTCACGAACGTGCGAGCGACCGGGTGGCCGAGGCGGTGGCAGAAACCGATGCTGAACTTATCGTCATGGTACAGGGCGATGAACCGATGACTCACCCGGAGATGATCGATGCAGCCGTGGAACCATTCCGGCATGATCCGGAACTGGGTTGCGTGAATCTCATGCGGAGCATCGATAATAAAGGGGACTTCTACGACTTCAATACAATCAAGGTTGTTACAGACCAGCGTGGGGACGCACTCTTCATGTCACGCCAGCCGATTCCGACTGTGCCGGCGTCCGCCCTGTCCGCCGGCTCTGATTTTCCACATACTCTGGCCTTCAAACAGGTGTGCATCATTCCTTTCCGCCGTAAAACGTTGCTCGAATTCTCCAGGCTGCCATCCACGCCGCTCGAGAAGCTTGAATCGGTCGACATGCTGCGGCTATTGGAGCACGGTTATCGTGTAAAAATGGTGGAAACCCGGTTCAATACCCAGGCTGTCGATACTCAGGCCGACCTGGAGCGTGTAGCCAGACTGATGGAGAAAGACCCGTTACTCGCATCATACTGATGCGGACTCTATAATTCTCTCGGACGCAATTCATTTCTCAAGGTTCATACGTGCAATTAAAAGCAAAACTGGCCCGCAACGCTTTGACCATCGGCTCCTGGATCACCTTGGGACATCCTTCCATCGCCGATATCATGGCTGCGGCGGGATTTGACTGGCTAGTGCTGGATACGGAACACAGCGTTCTGGAACTGAGCGAAGTTCAGATGCTGATCCAGGTGCTCGACAGCCGTGCATGTCCCGCCATCGTGCGGCTGACGTCGAATCATCCTGACCAGATCAAGCGGATCATGGATGCAGGGGCGACAGGCGTAATGGTGCCCATGATCAAAACGGCGGCGGATGCCGAAGCGGCCGTAAACGCAGTATATTACCCTCCACGTGGACAACGGGGGGTCGGGCTTGCACGCGCCCAAGGGTATGGCGCGCGGTTTCAGCAATATCGCCACTGGCTGGAAGAAAATGCAGTCATCATTGCCATGATCGAGCATATCGATGCGGTCGATGCCATCGATTCGATTCTTTCCGTTCCGGGAATCGATGCTTATATCATAGGTCCCTACGATCTTTCGGGATCACTCGGCCGTCCCGGAGAACTCGATGATCCGGAAGTCCAGGCTGCGATAGAACGGGTAAAAGATGCCGGGCGACGCGCGGGCAAGGCAGGTGGGATTCATGTAGTTGAACCGAATCTAGAACAGTTACGCCGCAATATCGACGCGGGTTTCAGTTTTCTTGGCTATGGCCTGGATATCCGCATTCTCGATACCGTCTGCCGCAGTCATTTGCAAAACGTCAGGGAAGGCCTATGAACAAACTTGCGATCTCTACCTCGTCATTCGATGTCACCCATAATACTGCGCTCCGGCCTTTACAGGAGAAAGGCATACACATTGCCGAAAACAGTCATAAGCGGAAACTTACCGAGGATGAGGTTATCGCCCTGCTGGGCGAAGATACGGTGGGGATGATCGCAGGCGTGGAACCTCTCACAGAGCGGGTTTTCTCCTGTGCGAGGAGCCTGAAAGTCGTATCGCGCTGCGGCAGCGGCCTCGACAGCGTCGATCTTGGCGCAGCGAAGCGGTACGGAATCAAGGTGTTGAATACGCCTGAAGCTCCCGCCCAGGCGGTTGCCGAACTCTCGCTGGCCCTTATAATGGCAGCATTGAGGAAGGTATGCCAGACAGATAAACTGGTTCATGCGGGGCAGTGGCCCAGGGCCCAGGGAGGTCTGCTGGCTGCCCAAAAGGTGGGAATTGTGGGACTCGGGCGGGTGGGATCACGTGTAGCCCGGCTGTGCCGTGCGTTTGAAGCGCAGGTGGTGGCGCACGATACTTATGTCAAGGAAGTGCCTGCGGGAATGGAAGGCGTGAAACTGGCACCCTTTGAAACCTTGATAGCCGAAGCTGATATTATCAGCCTGCACCTGACCTACGACGCGGACACTCATCATCTGTTGAATGAAAAAGCATTTGCGCGGATGAAGCCTGGCGCGATCGTCGTCAATACGGCCCGAGGTGGTCTGATAGATGAAGCAGCGCTGGCCGACGCCCTGAACAGCGGACGGCTTGGGGGAGCGGCAATGGACGTTTTCGAGCAGGAACCATATCATGGCCCGTTACTGCAATGCGATAACGCAATTCTGACGTCCCATATCGGCTCTCTTGCAAAAGAATCGCGGCAGCGCATGGAACTGGAAGCCGCGGAAAATCTGGTGCGGGGATTGATCGAAGCGGGTGTGGTGGAAAAAGGTTAAAACAGCAGATGTCCAGCGAGATTGCCATTGTCTATGGCGCCAGTGGTTTTCTGGGTAGCCATGTCGCCGACGCGCTCTCTGTCTCGGGCTATCGGGTGCGCCTGTTCGACCGTTCTCCATCGCCCTACCAGCGCGCGGATCAGGAGATGATCATTGGCGACATCATGGATCTTGAGCAGGTGAAGGAAGCGGCTCACGGCGCCGACGTGGTCTACAATTTTGCCGCCATTGCAGATATCGACGAAGCGCAGGAAAAACCCATCGCTACCGCGACCATCAATGTGCTGGGTAACATGCATACCCTGGAAGCAGCGCGTCTTGCCGGCGCCCGGCGCTTCGTCTTCGCAAGCACGATTTATGTCTACTCCGAGTCAGGTTCCTTTTACCGCGCCAGCAAGCAGGCAGCGGAACGTTTCATCGAAACCTACCACGAACGTTATGGCCTGGAGTATAGTATTTTGCGCTATGGATCGCTCTACGGCCGACGCGCCGATGCGAGAAACGGCATCTACCGGATGCTGTACGAAGCGCTGGAACGGCACTCGATTACTTATCACGGCAGCGGGGAAGCAATCCGGGAGTACATTCATGTGGAAGACGCGGCACGCATGAGCGTGCAGGTGCTGGCACCGGAGTTCGCGAATCGCCATCTGATCCTGACCGGGCAAGAGCGGCTGCACATCAAGGATGTGATGACGATGATCTCGGAAATCATGCCCTGGAAAATCGACCTGCGTTTCGACGAAGCACGGGCGGGACATCATTACGAAGTAACACCTTATGCATACCAGCCGCGTATCGGCCGCAAGCTGGTGCTGAACGAGCATGTCGATCTGGGGCAGGGACTGCTGGATTGTCTTCAGGATATTCACCAGAGCATGCATCGTTCGGATGAAGATGAGGAAGTCATACCTTTGGCCTCGGATAATAAGGCATGAAGACTACTGCATGGCAAGCGATCATCTTCGACTTCGATGGGGTCGTGGTCGAATCAGGGGAGATCAAGACACAGGCGTTTGCCAATCTCTACCGGGAATATGGCGAAGTGGTAATGGCCGAAGTTGCGAAGTATCATGTCCTGAATGGCGGCATGTCGCGTTATCAGAAATTTCGTTACTTTCAGGAAGCGCTGCTGGAAAAATCTCCGCTTACCACGGAGGAGGAGCGGCAACTCGATCAGCGCTTCTCCGAACTGGTGGTCGAAGCTGTGATTGCCAGCGCCCCAGTTCCGGGCGCAGCGGAACTGATCCAGCGTGAAGCTGGACGCATTCCCTTGTTTGTTGCATCCGGTACGCCGGAAACTGAACTGAATACGATCGTTGTTCGCCGCGGTCTGGGATCTTATTTTACTGCTGTGCGTGGTTCACCCACTCCCAAGCAGAAGCTGATCGCGGATATCCTGACCACCCATCGCCTTCTGCCGGAACGCGTGCTGATGATCGGAGACGCCTTGATCGATTATCAGAGCGCCATGGTCAACAATGTCGCGTTTATAGGCCGCGTACGTCCTGGCGATCAAAATCCTTTTCCAGCCCATGTAGATGTACTACCCGACCTGAGTCCATTACTCCTTTGAACATAGCCTCATGGACAGCGCCCTGCCGCATGCTCTACTCACTCCAGCCAAGCGGCCGGATAACAAAGCCGGGAATGCTTTAAAGATATAACCTTCAAGCGCTTGTTCCATTTCGGGAATTGATTGCAATATGGCGGGTAGCGAAAAACCTCCTGTTAAGGCGATTATTCTGAGCGCCGGCCAGGGACACCGGCTGGGTCCGCTGACAACCAGTATTCCCAAATGCCTGTTGCCGATTTCAGGCAAGTCGATCATCGAATGGCAGATCAATGCTCTGCTGTCAACGGGAATCAATCAGGTGACAGTGGTCACCGGTTTCCAATCCTGCCTGATTGAAACTTTGCTGCAGCAGCGTTATGGAAACGGAAGAATCGAGACCGTTTTCAACCCCTTTTTCAGTATTACGGATAACCTGGTAAGTTGCTGGATCGCACGTGCGGTCATGGACCGCGATTTTCTGCTTCTGAATGGGGATACGCTGTTTGAGGAGGTTTTACTGGCGAGAGTGCTGAGCTCTGATCCAGCGCCTGTTACGCTCAGTGTAGACCAAAAGCCTGTCTATGATGCGGATGACATGAAAGTTCAACTGGATGAAAACGGATGGGTCAGACATGTCAGCAAAACCTTGCCGACAGGTCAGATCGATGCCGAATCTGTCGGCCTTGTTCTTTTCAGGGAATGCGGGCCGCTGCTTTTTCGCGACGCCCTAGAGGAAGCGCTGCGACACCAGGGCGGACTCAAAGCCTGGTACCTCTCCATAATAGAGAACCTCGCCAACAGACAACTGGTAAAAGCGTGTTTTGTACCGGAAAGCTCCTGGTGTGAAATTGATTTTCCCGCTGATCTGATAAAGGCAGAAGACCTCTTCGGCGAGAAGAGGTTGAGCAGAAGCGTAACCATGTAGCGCTAGGCGGCAGACCTATTGTATTTAGTCTCGACAGTTCGTCTGAGATTGAATGCCAGAAGTTTTCCCAGCCGCTGCTCGCCAACCGGGCCTCCTTCCATCTCCGGCAGTTCGGGGACATTCCAATCCACTGCGGTGACCTTCCCCCCAATGATCTTGAAGAAGGCAGGGGCTGTCATGATTCCATGCTCACGGCAGCGAGCCATGAAGCGCGATTTGTCGGAAATGCAGGCGTGCTTCGTTCGGCTGGAAGAGGGAGACCGCCATTGTAATCACGCAGGAAGCGATAAAGTCCGGCCTTCGTTTCGAGGCGATTCAGGTACTCTCCGGCGTGCCGCTTCTTGTCATCGTCATGCAATTCGAAGATGTAGTACCATGGAGACAGGATTGCAAAGCGGAGTGCAAGCTCGATCTGCTCGCGAATGTGCCGGATGATACCCTTTCCTGTGCGCCTTTTTATGGGAGGCCCGTTGAGCGTGGTGAAAACGGCGGTCACAGCCATGATGACGAACGGGCACGGCTGGCAAAACTGCCCATATCACGGCCCTGTCGCGTAATCTGATCTCGCGCCAGATCTCGAGCTGGAAGCAGCGGTGGATAAACGTCGCTGCGGAGTTATCGTCTTCACGCAAGCGGGCAAAGATCCACATGGCACCGCTCAAGTCCCGTGTGATCCTGTCGATACCCGGTCATTCACAATCTTCATGATCCTTCGGCTTCATTGCAGAGATGGAAAAAATGGCAATAGCGTGTATTTCGAGTCCCGTCTACATATCGAAGAACCTGGAGCGAGTCGCCAGATCAGATGGATCCTCGAAAGCCATACCTGAGGGTAATCAAACTTCAAATCAATAGATTAACAGCGTTTTGTCATATCGAGGCGAATTTTTTCACTAGGTAGCAGAAGTTTATGTACGCCAGCGCACATAATCGAAACTGTTTTTCCATGACCATCCATGACCATGAGTGCCAATTGTCGGAATATGACCAGTGCGACAGAAAGGGTCCGCAAAGACAGCAGGAAATATGAGCCTGCCGTCTTGAAGATGTCGCCTTGCTCTCCATGTCTCAGTGCCTTAACGTCTGTCGCTGCAGTTCATGCATCTCAACCTGCAAAAGGCACACTGGCGACTGCAGGGATTTATTCATGACTTCATGCTATTCTGGAAACTTTACCGGAGCCGCCGTTGGGGTTGATCCTCATAGGTAGGGTCGATTCCGCATATCCACATATCGGGCCTCGCCAGCAAAATATCCTTAAAAAACTTCTAAATGATCAGCGTTCCACCCTCCGGTACGGCAATCCTGAATCCCACGATGCGGAAATTTGGCGCACCGGAGACAATCATTCATCAATTTCAGTATTGGATCGTCATGCTGCGTCCGATCCAGTTGACATTGGGTTCTCTCGTTCTTGCTGCACATGAGCCAGTCCGCTCCTTCTCCCACCTTGGTCAGGAAAGCTTTACCGAGCTTCACAAGGTAACGGGTCAGTTGGAATCGGCTTTGGCTAAGGCATTCAACTACGACAAGCTCAACTACCTGATGCTGATGATGGTCGACCCGGATGTGCATTTTCATGTCGTTCCGCGATATGTGGAAAGCCGCTATTTCAACGGCCTGGAATTCATCGATGCCGGCTGGCCGGGTCCGGCCGACTTCAACAAGGCTACAAAGACAGACGCTGACACCAATCGGCTGATAAGGGAGCACCTCATCTCCTGTTGGCCGTGATAATGTACGCCTCTTCAGAAACCCTGGGAAATTCGGCTATCGCCGCATTCCCCGCTCCCGATCAGATATCCGTTCCGCCACCGGTTATTGGCACCTGCCCTCGTCGTGAACTCGGGTAGTTTTTTTCCGGTATTTTGTCTATGTTGTACATATCATCTACATTTCGAAGCGAATGACACGTCCCTGCAAAAGAGATGCTCTTCCCGCCGAGCGTAGCCGTGTCGAACCCATTCCCTAATCGAGAAGCAAACCCCATATATGACACAACTCGTTCTGCTGCGACATGGAGAAAGTGTCTCGAACCGCGACGGATGCTTTACCGGGTGGGGTGATGCCCCATTGACGCCCCGAGGCGAACGGGAGGCGGAGCGGGCGGGTGATCTTTTGAAAAAGTCAGGGCACAAGTTCGATATCTGCTTCACCTCCGAGCTCAGCCGCGCGAGTGACACGCTCCGCATCGTGCTATCGGTCATGGGGCAGGATGAACCGGTGGTGCAACGGAGTTGGCGCTTGAATGAACGTCACTACGGGGCTCTGGAAGGAATCAATCGCTGGGAGGCAATCAGAAAATACGGCTTTTGCCCTATTCTCAGTTCGCAATGCCGTTTTGATGCGCCTCCACCTCCACTTGATCCCACCGATATCCGCTTTCCCGGAAACCAGCCGTGCTATGCAACCATCGATACCAGGGAACTGCCGCTTGGCGAGAGCATGCAGCAAGCCCTCACGCGAATGCTGCCTTACTGGCAGCAAACAATCGTGCCGGAAATCCAACTCGGCAAGCGGGTGGTCATTGTCGCCCACAAGCATATCCTGCGGGCGCTGATGATGCAGTTGGATGGCTTATCCATTATTCAGCTTATAAAACTGTCAGTTGCCAGGGGCCGCCCACTGATCTATGAGCTTGACGATAACCTGCATCCCATCCGGCATTACTACGCAGACACCGGATTGACCGGTCATACAGGTTGAGTGTTGAACAGAAGACGCAGGCGATATCCCGATGCCGGAATCATAGCTGGATCAGACGCTCCAGCGCTCTCTCCTTTGCCGGAAATACCAGCCCGGCAAACCCAGGTTTTCGGGTAGTCGCCGAGTAATGAACTTGTGCTGCAAAATGTGGGGAAGTGCAGATGGATTCCAGGAATTATCTGCGAGCAGGATGCATACAACCAGCAGAAGCGAAAAAAGCAAGACAGAGAGAACTTGATATGGTTTCCACAGGAGCAGGAAAAAATGCTTGAGCTGGCTGGAGTTGCCCGACGCCCCCTATTTTCGGATCGCGGTCGTTTTGCAGTCACAGGATTATTAGCCGCGTTCCTCGATGGACTGCTGTTCGAGGTGCTGATGAGCTATGGAGCGAGCCTTGCCCTGTCGCATATCGCGGGCTTCTTCGCGGCTGCTACTCTCCACTATTGGTTTATTTCGAGACCGCGGCTCTTATACGACCTCGCGGGTTATTCCAGATGGACTGAATTCGGCCGTTTCCTGGTTGTCTGTATGCTGACGCTCTCCGTGCGCGGCGGCATATTAGCGGTGCTGATCCAGGCTTGGCATATACCGCCGATTGCGGCCATACTTCCGGCAATCGCGGCAACAGCCGTAATACTGTACCTGGGATCCGTTTTCTACGTGGTTCCCGCCGGGCACTCCACCACACCCTCGGTTGACGCAGACTGGCGTACCGCCTCATTCGGGATCATTGCATTTGTCATCCTGTTGCGCCTCATCTACATTGGCGTGGCGCAATTGATACCTGATGAAGCGTATTACTGGAATTACGCCCAGCACATGGATCTGAGTTTCTACGATCATCCGCCCATGGTTGCCTGGCTGATATGGCTTGGTACGTCCATCTTCGGCAACAGCGAATTTGGCGTCCGGGTCGGTGCATTCCTGTGCGGCTTGATAACGATGGGTTATTTATTTGCACTCACGCGCAACCTGTACGATAGCGCAACGGGGATTCGCGCTGTGCTGCTGCTCGCGATTCTTCCCTTTTTCTTTGCCACGGGCGCATTGATGACGACAGACGCGCCGCTCGTGGCCGCGTGGGCGGCAACCCTGTACTATCTCGAGCGGGCCCTGATTGCCAATCAGGGGCGGGCCTGGCTCGGGGTAGGCATTGCCTTCGGTCTGGGTATTCTCTCCAAGTATACCCTGGGTTTGGTTGGGATTGCCGCATTGGTTTTTGTGATTATCGATCCGGTTGCACGCCGCTGGTTGCGCCATCCTTATCCATATCTCGCCGTATTGCTTGCGCTGCTATTGTTCTCTCCCGTAATCATCTGGAATATGGAACACGGCTGGATGTCGATATTGTTCCAGTCCGGCCGCGCCAGGGGCATAGGAGATAACGAGTTCGGACTATTCGAATTGATTCTTCATTTTGCCGTACTGCTTACGCCGGCCGGTTTGCTTGCTGCCGCGATAGCATTGCTGCCCGGTACTGATCAGAATAACAATTCCTCCATCTGCAGGCGCCACCTGTTCATTATGGTATTCACCGGCGTGCCACTGGCCATTTTCCTGATTCTCAGCATTTTCGATACCCAGCGGTTCCATTGGACTGGTCCATTGTGGCTTATGGCACTGCCTGCCATGGCCTGGATGATGGGAAAAACACGAAGTTTCTCCGGTAGTCCGACGATTTCGGACCGTGTAACGGCAGCCTGGAAACCGACTATCCTGGCATGTCTGGTTTCCTATGCGATTGCGCTGCACTACCTCGTTCTCGGCTTCCCGGGCATTCCCTACCAGGGTATATATAAAGGCTTCCCCGAGCATTATTTCTGGCGCCAGGCAACGGCGGGCATCGAGCAAATTGTAGAGAATACGCGGCGACAGACCGGCCAGGAACCCATCGTCGTGGGCATGAGCAAGTGGTCCGTAGCAACCGTCCTTACTTTCTATAACCGGGGCAAACCCATGGAAATACGCTCGCGCAACATGTTCGGCGACAGCGGGGCGATGTACGAGCTCTGGTATCCATCGGAATCCCCTACAACCCGACCTGTCATTCTCGTCGGCATGTGGCAGGATAATCTTGAATGCACCCGAAATAGCATCGAGATCGGGAGCATGCTTGTCGACCCTGGCCCGGTTCGGGAGCTTGCAATCGTCGAGGATGGAAAACCATTGCGTGGCGTGTATTATCGCGTTGCGCATGGGTACCTGGGCAAGCAATATCAGCAAATCTCGCCCAAGTGCGCAGAGGGAAAACACACATAGCCGGCGCTATGTCATAAATTCCCCTCCTCCTTCTCTTTCCTTCTGCCAAGCTATGGCTATGGCGGTGATGACCACGAGAAAGGTAGGAATTTTGCTGTAAAGGGCGAAAGTATCCGTCAAGCCGGATAAGAAGATGAAGAATACCAAGGCTGCCCCCAGGACTGGGAGACGATGCGATCTCAGCGTTTGAAACCAGCCCCACAGGAAAAAACCATAAGCCAGAATTCCCAGCGCCCCGGTATGCATTCCAATCTCGATCCAGTCATTATGGTAATGAGACGTTCCAATATACTCGGGTAAATCCTTGTAAATGCCGCCTTTATATGTAGGCACGGTTTTCTCGAAATAGCTTTCCGGCATTCCAGTGCCGTGGCCAAAGAATGGATGCTCCAGAATCCCCTGCAGGCCGACATCCCATATCGCCAGCCGATATCCCAGGCTGGTATCGTACTTTCCCTGCTGGGATAGCTTCATTTCAGCCTGTAACTGCTCAAGGCGGGTCTGGAAGCCATTGCTGCCATATACAAAAGCTGCAACGACAATAGCCAGTGATGCGATGATACCCAGGAGCGCTTTCTTTTCCGTTTTATAGGTCAGGAAAATCAACAGAAAAACGGCAAGAAGCGTGGCCAGTAAGGGACCTCGCCCATATTGCCCAAACTGGATCAACAATAAAAACAGGCTTCCTAGCCCCAGGGTGCACTTCCACTTTATCTGGTCGATGGTCGTCGCAAGATAGAGTAAAAGAATAATACCGATCCCCAGCATGGAGGAAAACACGAGATAGCTTATGTTAAGGGGCGGAATCCCTTGTACTCCGGCAACAGCCCATTGATAAATACCTGACAGCAGGACAAGGATGTAACCCGCAAGCAGGCCGGCAATTGCCCATGGAAGGCGGTCTTTATTGAGAAGCGATAAAAACGGGATGAAAACCAGGAAGCCGAAATATCGCCTCCATTTCAATCGTCCTGCCTCGGGATAGTCGCCCCAAAGGAGTCCTAACGCTACTACGGCACATAGAAGGAGTATTCCCAGCACGAGCGGCTCTCTACTGATCTGGCTGAGCCTGCGAGGACCGTGATCGAGAATCCAGACGAAGGTCAGAAGAATGCCGGTGCCCAGACTCAGCCATTTGCTCCATAAAGCGATCCCGAAAAACAGCAACACAAACTTTGCGGCCACATCTTGCCACGCGCGCACGTCGGGTGCCGGACTGCAAGGAACTGCGGCTTTCTCACTCATGGAATATGGCTCATGCAGGGGATATAAAAGACGCGAAGAGCGGGAATATAAGCAAATAACCAGCAGAAAAATCAGTGCTGGTCAGCTAGCGCCATCAAGGAAGGCATAAATAGGCTACAAATGTCATCGTGATCATGCTTGAGTCGAATCCCTGCCCGCCCTGCCAACTTCATCGAACACCGGTTTGATTCTTCGGATCTGCTTAAAAAGGCTGATGCATAGCCTCGACGGTGCGTTTCAGGTTGAATGCCAGCAGCTTCCCGAACCGCTCGTTACCGAGCGGGCACCGGCCTATCCGCTGGATCATATCCAGATCCGGTGCTTTGTTGATTCCAATCATGCACGGCCCGCTGTCGAGCAGGGCGACATCCCAGCCAATCACTACCTGGTCGGAGAACGCGCGCTCATGCGCATGTCGAACCAGATCGAGCAACTCGGTCCAACACGGAAGCTTGCGGTGCAGAATCTGCACGCCTGTCTTGTGATGCCGTTCGTACCATCCTTCTCCCGTAAATCCCCACGCTCCGCAGGTGCCATTTCCCAGTTCGCCGGTATGAAGATCAATGCTCGCTGCGACGCCGCCCCTGTGAAAGTTGTCGACAACCACAGTCTCATTCTGCGCCATTCGAAAAACCGCATTGGTTGCTTCGAATTCCCCCCGTTCATTGCGACAGCTCATCACCCGTACCGTCGCAAGGGTGCCATTTGCAAGGTCTGCAACCTCCCGGTGGGTGATGAGCCGTGGCTGCACCAAGAAAGACCTCCGCCATGATGCCTTGCACAGGCTTTCCAGCACCTCCTCGGCAGTGGCATGTTTACCATCGTTGCGCCGATACTGCCCCGAACCCAGATAATCCCAGCGTGCCGCATTTCTTCCATTCTCTCCCTGCAGCGGTTTCACGAACAGATCGGTCTCTGGAAGGCCGACACCACTCCAATCAATCGCCTTGATCTTCCCCTTTGAGACAATCAAAAACACAGGGGCTGTGGTTATGGAGAACTTACGGCAGCGTGACAGGAAGCATAGTTTGTCCTTGATGCAGGAGGTGCTGCGTTCTGCAGGGACGGGAAGGCCGCCGTTGTAGTCACGAAGGATGCGGTAGAGGCAGGTTTTTACTTCAAAGCGGTTGATGTATTCAGAAGCACGCTGCCGCTTGTCATCGTCATGCAGTTCGAAAATATAATACCATGGGGGCAAAATCGCGCATTGCAGCGCGATTTCAACCTGCTCCCGGACTTGCCGGATTATCCCTTTCCCGGTCTGCTTCTTTGTCGCCCGTCCATTAAGCGCAGTGAAGACGATAACCAGTACCAGAGTGACGAATGGCACGAACGGCAGAGCCGCATACATGAGGGTGCGTTCGCGAAACCCGGCTTCCCGCCAGCTTTCCCGCTGAAAGCACCGATGGACAAAAGTGGCGGCCGAGTTGTCGTCAGGCAGGGAGGAAAACGTCCACATTGCACCGCTCAATGCCTGCGTAATTCTGTCGATACTCCAGGCGCTCATTGTATTCCGTCACTGGCGTTGGGTGTCTGGGGCATGGCCGCCCGCATGATTTTATCGGATCCTGCGTCCCCTCTCACTGGCACCTTCCGCTGGCACCTCTCCGCTTAAACCAGAGCTTCGCCCGCTAACCTCTCCAGAATGCGCAATGACGAACGCGATGAGTCCTTCATCGCCTCAACGGGCAGATAGAAGGTCTGGTCGAGGCTATGTTGTCCTGATATCGCCCCATGCAGCACCAGATCTGTGATCGCAATCCAGCTCGCGCCTGCAGGAAATTCCATGATCCTGCGGGGTGCCGTCCGCTGGTACTCCTTGTCGCGCATGCCGAGCGAACGCAGCGTTGCGATATAGCGGTCGTATGGAGTCTTGGGACCGTCGATGATACCGAGGCGGCCCAGGAGAGAGGTGATCCAGCCCGGTTCACTTGGGTGCGCGGCAGGCAAGAAGCGCCGCACGAAGGGCTCAAACGGTTCGCCGAGCTGCCAGATACGCAGCCTGTCAGTGGGATTGATATTGGAGAACACACGCAGCATGCCTCGCCCCTGGGTGGGATAGCCGTAGCTTGAATCAATGTGCAGGGATTGGATGTTATTACGGGGGAAAGGACGATAGGTAACGCGTTTCCGCTCCAGGACTCCCTGGTAGCTGGGAAACAATTGAGTGATGACACTCTCTGTCCATTTACTGTAGCGCGACATCATCGCCTCGATCTGAGGACGTGCCGAGTCCTTGACCTGAGCCCGCATCATCTTCCCTCGCACTTGGGCATAATGATACTTCTTGATATGGCCGCGCTCCGGATCAAAAATGATGGTTGGACGTCCATCCTCGACATCTGGCGTTCGGGACAGGATATTCGCCGTATCCGAAATCAGCTCCCGCTCATGGTCAGACAACTCAAATCCACTTTTTGGCAGATAAATGACCCCGCCTCCTTCCAGCGTGTCGATTGCCGCGCGCTGCAACTCAGGCACCCTCAGGTCGGTTCCCGGCTCTATCGTCAGCATCTGCACGGTATCACCTTCCTGGTATCCCCCATCCTGTTCCTTATTTATCATGATGTTCCTTGATCTGTTGGACGTACGAATAGTCTATAAGTAAAGTAATACCCACAGCGGGAAAGCGGCAATGACTTCCGTCACTGAATTTGAACATCGCTAAAAAATCTGCGCAATCACGTTAACATATAAATTTAATGATCGGGAATAAAACCAGCCGTGCGGTGCCAAGCATAAGAAACTGCGACAACGGCTTCCATAGGGAAGCTCAGCAACAACTGACGATCTGAAACAGCTGTACTGTCTTTATACCTGGTTGCTGTAAATCAATGGCGAAAAACAACCTTCTGGCGCAAGCCTTTTTCTCAATTCCTATATGAAAGCGCTCGTTTTTCTCCGACATTACAATGACATAGACCATATTACACCAGTTATCTCAAAATGGCTCAAGTCTGGTCACCGCTGCGATGTCGTGTTGATAGGCAATCCGAAATTCCGTAATGATTACCGTGTTGAATTTCTGGGCACACTGGAGGGCGCGCGTGTTGCCCATATTCGCGATCTCTTGCCCCCCCTGGAATTTTTAGGGTGGCGGCTACAGACACTGCTGCTGGCCAGTCGCCTCCGACGCTCCATAATGGGTCCCCTCGTCGATGCGCTTGCCCGTACGTACAGCGTGGACCGGCGTCAACCAATCTGGCGCAGCACTGCCGGCAGATTGCTGGAACGCAGTTTCACCGCTGCTGACAAAGGCGTAGTGGTGTTTGACTGGATTACAAGGGATTCGCCTGTTTCGGTGGAATGGGTCGAAGTGGTTGTTTCCCTCGCGCGCAGCAAGGGCTTGGGCACGGTGTCGCTGCCACACGGAGACAGTCCGCATGCCAGCCAGCTGATACGGCATCACGAGTGGAGTCTCAAGCCGGATTCCCTCTACTCCGCAGCAAGCATATTCGACAAAGTGGCGGTGCCCAACGGGTTATGCGCGGAACGTTTTCGCCCATTCCTGGATGATCAATCCATCGCCGTCCTCGGCTCCCCCCGCTACTGTGATGAGTGGCTGGTGAAATTGGCGGAACTTTCTCCCGCCCCACCTGCTTTCCACCCCGGAAAGGAGCCAAAAAGAGTGAAGGAGTCCACGGAGACCGAAGGCCTTAAAGTCGTGATATTCCTGAGAAAGAGTAACTTTACGACCTTCTGGGAAGAGGTCGAGGAAATAGTGGGAATGATTGCAGCTTTTCCGAACGTGGAACTGGTGATCAAACCTCATACCCGTGGCGGCTGGAGACAGCCCCTCACCAGAAATGCCTCGTTGCGCAGGCTTCCCAATGTGAGTGTGGCGCCCGATCATGTCCATTCCATTCATCTGATGAACTGGGCGCATGTCATTATCGATCTTGCCACCTCGGTAGTATTTGAAGCAGTCAAAGGAAAAAAACCCGTGCTCGCTGCCGACTACCTGCACGCCGGTCGCTCTACCCTGGCACATTTCATGCCGGAGACGGAATTGAAGTGCCGGGATGATGTATACCGGAGAATCGACGGATTTCTTTCCAATGGTTGCGATTCATTCTATGTAGAGGAACACCGGCAACGCTTCATCAACGAAATGCTTCACGTGGGTGGGTCCGATGTATTGCCGCATTATGTGGCGCTGCTTGAAACACAAGCGCAGGCATCGGGGACTGAAGACAGGCAGCGAAAAAACGTATTCGTGTGACTGAGCCTTAAAAAAATACTGGCGCTGCTTCTATAATTAAACTTGCTTATCCGCGAAGAGTTAAGGCGGCCTCAGGTACACAACGATAAAAAGGAAACATGATGCCCCAGACATGCTCTCCATCGGTCAGCGTAGTAGTTCCCACCTATGAGCAAGCGCGGTTCATCGGACGCGCGCTGAACAGCCTGCAGGCGCAGGTTCTCACGGATTGGGAAGCAGTCGTCATCGACGACGGTTCACGGGATGCTACGGCGGAAGCCGTATCGGCATACCTGGGCGACACGCGCATCCATTATTATCGCTTTCCCGAAAATCGGGGGCTGGGTCACGCCCTGAATGAAGGCATTGCCAAAGCAAAAGCGCCACTCATCGCTTACTTGCCAAGCGATGACGTTTATTACCGCGATCACCTGCGCAGCCTGAAAACATGCCTTGAGACGCAGAAAGGCGCTGTGCTGGCTTGTTCAGGCGTTCGCCACCATTACAACCGCGAGGCCGCTGGACAGATTCCGGAATTTCCTTTGCAACTGGTGCAGTGCATGCATCGGAAAATGCCGGTGCGCTGGGTGGAGCGCGCAGAACTGGAGTCGGATGACCTCGAGCGCCTCTACTGGAGCCTGCTGCGGCCCCTCGGCGCTTTTACTGAGAGCGGAAGTCTTACCTGCGAGTGGGTCTCCCACCCGATGCAACGGCACAAGATCATGCAGGAACCGGAAGGCGGCATCAACACGTTTCGCTCCCATTATCGCGTCAAGGAACCGCTGCGCTTTCATACGTCCGTAGGTCATCGGATCGATGAAGCGGACCACTACCGGAAAATGCGCGAGCGGCCGGACACTCCGCGTGCCGACAATGGGTTGAAAATACTTCTGGTCGGAGAACTGGCTTATAACGCCGACCGCGTGCTCGCCCTGGAAGAGCAGGGGCACAAGCTGTATGGCCTGTGGATGCAGAACCCGTACTGGTACAACGCGGTGGGCCCGATGCCTTTCGGGCATGTGGAGGACTTGCCGCGCGACAACTGGCGCGAAGCAGTGAAGCAGGTGCAGCCCGATGTTATCTATGCGCTGCTCAACTGGCAGGCGGTGCCGTTTGCACATGAGGTATTGATGGCCACTCGCGGCATTCCTTTCGTCTGGCATTTCAAGGAGGGACCTTTCATTTGCCTCGAAAAGGGAACCTGGCCGCAACTGCTCGACCTGCACCGGTATTCGGATGGGCAGATCTTCTCCAGCCCGGAAATGCGGGATTGGTTTGATACCATCATTCCCGGCCTGTCGCAGGATAAACCCACCTACGTGCTGGATGGAGACTTACCCAAGCGCGACTGGTTTGATCAACCTCGCGCCCCGCTGCGTTCCGCAAACGAAGGGGATATTCATACCGTATCACCCGGGCGACCCATCGGTCTGCATCCGCATCATGTTGCGGAGTTGGCCCACCACGGAATTCATCTGCATTTTTATGGGGAGATAACCCATGGACAATGGCTGCAATGGATTGAAAAAACCCGGGCAATGGCACCAGGCTACCTGCATTTACATCCGAACGTGGACCAAAGCCACTGGACTGCCGAGTTTTCCCAATATGATGCAGGCTGGCTGCATCTCTTTGAAAGCAGCAACGGAGGGGAAATCAGGCGGGCAAACTGGGATGACCTGAACTACCCGGCGCGGCTCAGCACCCTTGCAGTAGCCGGCCTGCCGATGCTGCAGAAGGCAAATGAAGACGCATTCGTCGCCACCCGAACGTTGGCAAGACAGCTTGGCGTTGGGATTTTTTTTGATACCGTGGATGAGCTCGCCGCGCAGTTGCGCGACCGCAAACAGTTGCGAGCGACGCGTGAACGGGTCTGGCAGCAGCGGCACCTGTTCACGTTCGATCATCATGTACCGGAACTGGTTGATTTCTTCCGCCTCGTGATAGCTTCCACTTCCAGGAAACAGATGCGCACCAGAACTGCAGTGGAATCCGCTCACCTGCAAAGCCGCAGACTGGCATGAAAACATCGAATATCGGATCCTCTCTTAATTGAGCAAGTCGCTTGCACATTCCCCCAGACCACCCTCTTCGGGCTTGCTAATGGAGGTGGAGACCAAGGTTCCGTTCGAGATTTACTTTGGCGGCCCCGACCAGCCACCGGGCTATTTACGCGATGTATTGGCGGCGCACATCGCTACCGTCCCCGCCGGGGGAGCCATCGATTGGGTTACTTATTATTTCCGGGATATGCGCCTGGCGGAAGCACTTGTTCAAGCACACAGACGAGGGGTGAAAGTAACGGTGACCCTGGAAGGAAAGCCCCGGATTCCATATGCCAACGACGAAGTAATCACCCTGCTTTCCCAACCCGAGGGCCTCGGAAAAGCGCTGCGCATCATCCGTATTCCAGGCATTCCGGCCCCGGCGGGAAAATCGTGGAAACCGCAGTTGCACGAGAAACTCTACTATTTTTCGCATCCTGCGCCTATCACCTTTATCGGCTCTTTCAACCCGTCAGGAAACATGCCGGACGAAAACCCGGAAATCATCCGCGAGTTGGGGGATCAGGACAGAGGACACAACGTGCTTGTCGGACTCGTCGATCCAATGGTGGTCGCGCAGTTGACGGCTCATGCCCGATGCTTGCACCGCATGCCCCCCGGCCTCCTGTACCGCTTCTCTGCCCGTGCAAATGAGACAATTTGTGGAAAGGACGCGACCATTTATTTCTGGCCCCGCATACATCCGCATCCGGTGGTGCAGCTCCTGGCCGGCGTGCGTGACGGGGCACGGGTGCGCGTTGTCGCATCCCACATCAGAACTGAACGCGCAGTTGAAGTCATGACGGCGCTTGCGCGGCGCGGAATAACGGTGCAGATTCTTGCCGAATCAACGTTGAGGCGCGTAACCGCAAAGGTGGAAAAGCGTTTTTCGGCAGCCAACGTGCAATTTTCACGTTTCCAGGATCCGGAGGATCTGCCGATGCATCTCAAGTTCGTACTGGTGGAGGATGGCGACCAGGTGTTCACCATTTTCGGCAGTTTCAACTGGACCAAGCCGTCATTCTGGCTCAATCATGAGATTGCCGTCATTTCCAGCAACTGCGGGCTTTTTCGAGCTTTTTCCGCGCGATGGGAAGTATTGAAAAACCAGACAAACCCGAAAGCGGCAGATGGTCTAAAATGTCCTGATTGAACTCTTAAAATAGCCTATGGGAAATTCTGTTTCGACGCTTATCATTCCCGTGGAAAGCCAGGTCCGCGAACTGGATGCCAAAATCCTTCTTTCCTGCGTCGCGGCTGAGCGTGGCTTTCCCGTCATTATGGGTTCACGCGCATACGTCCACTTCGAACTGGCGTTGATTCCACGCGGCGTTTATCTTGCGAAGAGCATGCGCAGCCTGAGCAACACCATGTTCAGAATCGTGCGTCAGCTCGGTCATGAGATTGTTGCCTGGGAAGAAGAGGCTCTGGTGCACCCCCCGGCGGAGACCTATTTCACTCTCCGGCTTTCGCCAACGACGATAAAAAATGTGTCCCATGTATTCGCATGGGGGCAGGAAAATGTCGACCTGCTTCGGCAGTATCCGGCTTTACCTGCGAACATGCCGATCCACATCACGGGAAATCCCCGCGGCGACATCCTTCGAGCTGAAATGCGCCCCTACTTCGAGACGGAGGTGCAAAGACTGCGAAATCTGCACGGAAATTTCATTCTTATCAATACCAATTTCAGCGATGTAAATCCTTTTATCGGAAGTATCGGCCTGTTTCAGCCGGAGAAAAAGCGGGAGGGAAAAGCATGCCGCGGTCAATCGGGAATCGGGATGAGCCGTGCGTTTGCCGAAGGGCTGTGGGATCACAAGCAGGCGATACTCAGAGATTTCACTCAGCTCATCCCGGCGCTAGAACGTGCATTTCCCGATCTCAACATCGTTGTTCGCCCTCATCCGAGCGAAAACCACGAGATTTATCACGATATTGCCGCCCAGTGCGAGCGAGTGGCGGTAACAAGCGAAGGAAACGTGATTCCCTGGCTTCTCGCCGCAAAAACCATGGTGCACAATGGTTGCACGACCGGACTGGAAGCTTATGTTCTGGGAGTACCGGCAATATCCTACCTGGCCACGTTCAACGAGTATTATGACTATGATTTCCAGGGGCTACCCACCCGGCTAAGCCATCAGTGCTTCAATTTCGAGGAATTAAAGGATAGCTTGACCCGCATTCTTGCCGGCGAATTGGGTACTGCAGCGGGTGAAGAACGCGAGGCGCTGATTAAATACTATCTCGCAGCGCAGGATGGGCCGCTGGCCTGCGAACGCATCGTCGACATTCTCGAGGTGAGCGGCTATGGCCGATCGAAACCGCCGGCAAAGCCTCTCCGGACTTATGCCCAAGGCTGGATGCTCGCTACGCTGAAGGCGATGGCGACCAAATTGAACATGCGGCGGCCGGGTCCCAACCGGCTTGCATACCACGATCACCGTTTTCCGCAGATTTCAGTGCCCGAGATCGAGCAGAGAATCGCTCGTTTCGGAAAATTACTGAATCGCTTCGGGACTATTCGCGTGGAGCAACACTCCAAGCATCTGTTCTGGATCAGGCGGTTGAATACCCAGTAGCAGGTTTTTTTCGGAAAGCGGAGAAAAAGCGTCGTTTCGGAACAGAAAAGATGGCATTGAATGGACAGTCGCATTGCAGTTAAATTTTCGCCATCCCATCGCAGTATCTGTGTACAGGTCGAATACTTATGAAAACCCCATCAGTGGTAGCCGAGATCGGCTGTAATCATAAAGGCGATATCGAAATCGCCCGGGAAATGATAGGAATTGCCGCAACCTTCGCCAAATGCGATTTCGTCAAGTTTCAGAAACGCTCGAACCGTGAACTGCTCACCTCCGAAGAATATAATGCCCGGCATCCGAACCCGCAGCACAGTTATGGCAACAGCTACGGGGAGCATCGCGAGTTTCTGGAATTCGATGTGGACCAGCATCGGCTACTGCAGAAATGGTGTGAGGAGTTTGGAATAGGCTACTCCACATCAGTCTGGGATCTGACTTCGGCAAAGGAGATCGCCGGTCTCAACCCGGAATTCATCAAGATACCCTCGGCATGCAATCTGCATTTTCCGATGTTGGAGTATCTCGCAAAGAACTATGGTGGGGAAATTCATATATCGCTCGGCATGACCACTCCCGCCGAGCAGGAGCAGATCGTGCAATTGATGGAGAAGCATGGAGTCGCCCCCAGGGTTGTGCTGTACGCCTGCACTTCCGGCTACCCCGTTCCTTTCGAGCAGGTCTGCCTGCTCGAGTTGCAGGCGCTGGAGGAGAGATTCGGGGCACGTATCAAGGAAATCGGCTTTTCAGGCCATCACCTTGGCATTGCGGTGGACATTGCCGCCCTCACATTGGGCGCCTCATGGATCGAGCGGCATTTTACGCTGGACAGAACGTGGAAGGGCACTGACCATGCGGCCTCGCTGGAACCCGACGGGTTGCGGAGACTGGTCCGTGACGTCCGCGCGGCATCCAGGGCGCTTACTTTCAAGAATGCGCCGATAGTGGAAATCGAAGTCGCACAGCGTAATAAGCTCAAACGTATCCAAGGGATTCACTTTCACTAGTGCGCTGGGTAGCTTTCATGCCTCTGCGCGCGCATTCGAAATCGATTATCGAAAAGAATGTGCGCAACATCGCGGGACGGCCGTTATTCGCATGGAGCCTGGAACAGGCGATCGCATCGCAGTGTTTCGATGATGTCTATGTTGCGACCGATTCTCCCAAGATCCGAAAAGCGGTATTGGAGGAATTTTCATCAGTGACGGTTCTGGAACGCTCTGCCGTAACCTCCACGGACACGGCCAGTACAGAAAGCGCAATGCTCGAATTTCAACAGCAGATTCCCTTTGATGTCATGTGTCTTATCCAGGCGACCTCGCCGCTCACGCGGGCAGACGATTTTCGCTCCGCCAAGCATAAGTTCCTGGCAGAAAACCTTGATTCCCTTCTGACCGCTGTGCCTTCAAAGCGCTTTTTCTGGAGCGTACATGGCACACCCGTCAACTACGACCCGATGCACCGACCAAGACGGCAGGACTTCGAAGGATACCTCATGGAGAATGGCGCTTTTTACCTGACGCGGAGGAAATTGCTGGAGGAATGCGGTTGCCGGCTAGGGGGGCGTATCGGTGTCCATGAAATGGCCGCCGAGAGCGCGGTCGAAATTGACGATGAAACTGACTGGATTGTTGTAGAACAACTCCTGCTCAAGCAGAAACGCCAGACGGTTAACGCCGTCGCGGCCGAAATCAAGGCGTTGGTGCTCGATGTAGATGGTACCCTGACCGACGGTGGAATGTATTACGGCCCCGACGGTGAAGCCCTAAAGAAATTCAACACCCGGGACGCGCACGGACTGAAACTGCTGCGGGAGAATGGCATCCGGGTCGGCGTCATCACCACTGAAACCAGCCCGTCAGTGGAGGCGCGGATGAGAAAACTCGGGATTGATGAATATTACCCTGGCGCCCGTGATAAATCAGCGCTTCTTCTGCAACTTGCAACACGCTGGTCGGTTTCATTGCAACACATCGCCTACATTGGCGACGATCTCTGCGACCTGGAATGCATGCGGCGGGTCGGTGCTGCGTTTTGTCCCGCGGACGCTGTTCCGGAAGTCATGCAGCAGGCACATCATGTCTGCGGGCATACCGGAGGGAATGGCGCAGTGCGGGAAGCCTGTGATCTCATTCTCAAAGCACGCACGTCAATGCTTGCCGCAGTCAGCGCATCACGCCCCGCCGCAACAGGCGCCATGAAACTTTAAAACCCCACAACAGGGGATGGCGCCGTAGCATAGGGGTCACTTCGACGCGAACGCCGGTATGGCGCTCGATTTTCCAGGCGGCATAGCTGATGCTGTCATGAAAGGTAAAAGCCGCCTTCGACAGCCGCAGCACGGACAGGACTTTTCCCTGCCAACGCCGCAGCCGCCAGTGCCAAAGCGACTTCCGACGTTCTGCATCGCCTATCAGACATTCGTAACCTCCATCCGGCAGGGGCCTCAATTTTCCTGCCAGTGCCGGTATTGCGAGAGCAGTCAGGCGTGAATAGATCTCCAGGTCCATCTGCGCGAGCTGGCGCGCGCGGCCTGCTCTCTCGGGCCGCAATTCCGCAGCGTAAGTCTGGGTTAATCCATTGGTCCAGATCATTTCAGTGGTGGTCACTGTGGCCCCGGAACAATCGAGAGTGGGCAGGGTGGAGCCGAGAAAAGTGACGACCGCATGGGCCAAAGACTCCGAAATTCGCTTGCGAGCAGCTTCGTCGCGGGAAAATAATAGCCTCGAGGGCTGAGCAAAACGTGCCCAGAGATAAGGGTGGAACCAGCGGCGGGTCCCCTGCTCGAAGTCCGCCATTGAAACCACGGCATATTTGGCACGGAACGTTTTCTCCTCTTGGGACACCTCCAGATAAAAGACATTCGGAGGTAGCAATGCGTTGAAATAGCGCAGGTAGCGTTCCGGGTAAGCACTGCTGTAACTGCCCACGACCGCGTAAAAATCGACCACCCCATCCCCTATCTCACGCGCGCGCAGGCACGATCCATAAAGAAGCACAGCGTCGAGGGCTGAACCGAAGCGCAATTTCAACGCCTCTAGCAAAACGAGAAAATCCGCCGATACCGTATTTGAACTCAGTGCCGCCATCTCCGAAATCAAACCCTCTGGAAGCGGTGGATCCACTGTTGCAGGCCCTTGAAGCATACTCATGATTTTGCGTTTGCGGCTGCCCTCTCCGCCACCAGAAAGGCGATCGGGCCAGCAGGCGTAATGCGCAAGGGTCCACTCTGGCTGTCCGCATGATAGGACTCGCCGTCGACGATGTAATCGTCATCGATCAGCAACTCCATCCCATCAGTGTTGTAGCTATGATAACCATCCTTGTCCCTGAGATCGTTTCCACGCCCTATCAGCAACCGAAGCACGGAGCGCAGGGGAAGCTGCCGCTGCTGCCTGACGAATGTGACGTGCAGCGGCTCCGGTTGCTCGCCCCAGTACGGCCTCATGCCGAACAGCAGGCGGTCGAGAGTGCTGGCGAAAAGAAACGCGAAGGTTCCCTGGTGCTGGGGCAAGGTTTTCTCGGTAATGGTCATTCGGACCGGCGCCCATGCTCCCTGACGCCGCCCAAGCAGAAAGCCTGCAACATAGCCGAAGGTAATAAGGGCAGAGTATATTTCTCCGGTAATACCCAACCGCTTTATCCTGCTCTGAGAAAAGATCACAGCGCGGGCGATGAGTCCCACGCCGAAGAACATTCCATAAACCTTCCCTGCGCCGGACTGTTCTATGCAAAGGACATGACGCTTCACGAGTGCGAAGGGAAAACCTTTTTGAAAGCAGGCGCCCAGTTGCTGCAGGACGGATTCCGGGCTGCCGCTTATGCCGAGATCGAGCGCAGTCATGTTGGTTGTACCGCCCGGCACTATCGTCAGAACAGGCCACTTCGCCAAAGGCTGAGTGGCGAACAGATGGCACAGTACACCCTGCACTGTGCCGTCCCCGCCGATAATTACCAGCAGATCCGTACCAGCGTTCACGAACGCATCCACCGAGGCGCTGATTTCGTGTGCGTTCGTCACTTCCCTGCAGGCGCCGGAAATCTCGCCTGTGGCGCGCCGGATCGCCTCCTTCCGCTTGCGAATGCGCCCGCTGAGCGGATTGAAAAGCAATCCGACAGATCCTGTTCCGGACTTCAATCTATCAACCCGTGATCTTTCTGTCATCTACGTGATCTTAAAGGTACAAAAATACGAACGGCCAGCTTTCCTTCATCCTGCCCCGCAACGATCTCCTCAAACCAGGAATGCAAGGGTCCACGCGATCGTCGCGATAGCCATCCCATCACCACTCTCACTGAGAGAAAACCGGTCGAAAGCAGGTGCCAGATCACCACGGACAAAAGCCCGATATCCGGCCTGCCCGCCAGCCAGCCAAGTGTCAGCAGAACCAGGTTGGGATTGCGGCGGGCAGTAATGAGCCGATTGAAGGAATCCAGTGGACGCCAGATGAAAATATCGAATAACGCGACCCAGAACTGGAATGCTCCCTCACACAGCCGCCCACCGATGTAACCGATAAGAATCAGCCCGAATAATAGCGGCAGATGCGAGGATAAGGAATAGTCGGCGGACAGCCCCATGCCCCAGGCAATGTACCAGAGCGGTGGATGAATGATATCCAGGCCGTGGTCGAGCACATCACCCAAGCGGCTGGAGGTAACGGTTACCCGCGCCAGTTTGCCGTCGACGGTGTCCAGGAAGGTCATGAACCATCCCATCACCAGTCCCAATCCATAGAAGCCGTACCAGAACGCAATCCCCGCCAGCACGGTAAACAAAAGACTGAGCAGTGTAATATGGTTAGGCTGCAAACCCGCACGTATGCAGAAGCGCACTGCCCGAAATGCAGGCGCCGGCCACAGCCACTTTGTCACAAAATCCGTTACCCCTTTGTAAGACCGGTCGAATAGCTCTGACTCGAGATTACAGCGACTATTCCTGCTGATCGGCAAAACGTAGGGAGCATCTCTTTTCTTGAGATTCTGGCGCAGGCTTGGCAGATCGAGGTCTTTCAACTCATAACGCAGCAAGGAAGAAAGGGTTTGCCCTTCTCCTCCGCGCGCAAATTCGTCAAACCCCTGTTGCACGTTCCCGCCGGAAATTCGCACTGCGACTGGCTCACCCTCCTCGCTGACAAGCACAAGATCCGTTCTTGCTTTAATCAGGGCGCCCAGCACGATAGCGTCAAAAAGATAATCTCCGCGTAAAAGCAGTGCCGAGGCAGGGGCGGGAATACGTGCCGGATTGTCAACCCGCCTCGTCCCGCTAAATGCCTTTAACATGCGTTGCAGACGTTCCCGACCACTCAAGCCCCAGATATCGGTTTCGCTATCGCCAATGATATGGATATAAACAGGCATCGACGAATCCGCCCGTTGCCCGATTATCTCTGTGCCTGGATTTGTCAAATTGATGGGTTTCGCAAGTCCTCCCGCAAGATTGCGGCAGGCATTCAGGTTAATAAAATCGGAACAAGTCAGAGGTTTGTTAAAAGATCCGCCGTAACCAGAAATAAGCCACGGCGATCAGCACCACCCCTGGAAGAAGTGCGCTCAGCGCGGGATTCAAATGCAGCAACAAGCCCGCATTGGCAATGATCTGATCGAAGAGATAGACGCCGATTCCGAGCATCGATGCGAGCACGAGCCTGTTCCCGAGGCCCGCCCGCACCGATCCAAAAACAAAGGGAATCGAAAGCAACAGCATCGCGATGGTCGTCAGGGCGCCACCCGCCTTGCCCCACAGGGCAAGCTCATAAGCATCCGACTCCTGCCCTGTGGCGCGCAGAAAATGCACATGTAAAAGTAACTCGGCGGGCGAGAGACTTTCCGGCGATTTGGTCAATGTCGAGATATCCCCCTCCTTCAGGAAGGGTTCCCAGGGTACTGATTCTCTGGTTACGAGCTCCACGGCGTTACCGTTGAATGTCTTGATGACGACGTCCCTCAACTCCCACAACCCCTCATTTATGATGTCAGCATGCCTGGCATACGTATACCGTAACAGGAAACCATTGTCGTCAAAATGCATTATTTCGATGTTCGCTGCCCTTCCCGCATACAGCATTTCTCCGATTCGCAGTATATTCCGCTCATCCCGCGTCCATATCCCTAATTGTTTGCCAAGCGCGGCGCTCTTCTCAAGCGCGGCTGCACGGGATGAAATGGCCTTCTGCTGAAATTGCGGCGCCACGAACTGATCCAGTGCAGTAATAAGCAGTAGAAGGGCCATTCCAACGGCAACCGGTGCAAGGCTGATGCCCAGAGGAGATACACCTGCTCCCCGTAACGCCGTGAGTTCCGATCCGACGGCAAGCCTTCCCAATGCAGTTACATTGCCCATCAATGCGATGAAGGGCGCAAGTTGAATAAATCGTCGAGGCAGCAGTAGAGCCGTATAAAAAAATGCATCCTTGACGCTGTACGTGCCCTTTCCCACATCATCGAGCTGATCCAGCAAATCAAGAAAACCGAAGAGCGGCAGAAGCACCGCAGTAGCGATTCCCAAGCCCATCAAAACCTGGAGCGCAAGGTAGCGGTAAATTATCGTCATCTGCGCAGAAGCAGCTTCCACCGGAAACCGGGCGACAATAACGAGATTGCAAACAGCAGCATGACACCGTAGAGCCACCAAACCCCCGGCACCCTGCCGATCGTACCCTGCTCGACCCAGGTCTGGGCCAATCCGCTCAAAATGTAGTAGATGGCGAAAACCAGAGCTGCCAGATAATAAGTCTTATCCCCCTTTGTCTGGCGGGGTGAAGCGCGGCTGAAGGGCACCGCTATCAGCGCCAGCAGGATCGTTCCCAGTGGGCGCGACAGCCGCCACTGAAGCTCGGCAGTATCCCGTGGCAGATCGGATTGCATCAATGCCGCGGTAGGGGCAGCCTTGCGCCTGTAATCCATTACGTTTCCGCTGTCCGTGAAATAAACCAGCTTTTCAAACTGGACGACGGTATCGCCCTTTCCGGTGTGTGATAGCCGGTAAATGGAGCCATCCAGCAGATGTATCTGGGGGCGCTGGCCGAACACAAGCTCAGGCTGGTATGCCTTCCTGGCAAGGATGATCTCGCTGCTGTCATGCTTGTTCAGATAATGGAATACCTCTCCCATCTGCTTGCCCGAGCTATCCTTTACATAAATCACCCGGCCTTTTTTTTCGCTGCCGTAGAAACGCCCAGCGCGGAACCGCTCCGTATTCAACTCTGCCTCTGCCTGGGCATTGAGCAGATAGCTTTCCTCATACGCCCATGGACGCGCAAAAATGGAAAGAAAACCACTAATAAGCCCCACAGGAACCGCAACGATGAGCACTGCATAGATAATGCGATGCTCACTGACTCCGGCGGAACGCAAAACGACTATCTCCTGGTCCCGGTGCAGGCGGCCCAGCCCCATGATGACAGCAACGTACAGGGCAATGGGCATCAGCACTTCCAGTGCGATCAGCGTTTTCAGGAACACGAGCCTGAGCACGGGGACAAGGCCAAGCGAATCTGTCACTGCTCCGGCCAGAAAACGGGCGGTGCTGAAACTTGCAAACAATGTCGCGAGGATCACGGTGACTACCATAAACGGTATCAGCAGTTCTCGCGTGATATATCGTTCTATTATTTTCACGTTGCCTGTCGCCGTTGATCGGAATTCAAGCCTCTCACATTTCAGGGAGCGGGTCCGCGCAAATCGGCCTCTCCTCCGGCAGCCGGCCCCTTGCCGGCCAGCACCGACTCCGCCAGCACCAGATCTGCAACCTTGTCCACATCGACCCCCGCTTGAGGGTAAGGCAGGAATACCGGATGCGCCCTGATGGCGGTTTTTCTTCTGACTGCTCTCAGTCCCCTTTCTATCGTCAATAATCCCAGCAGATAATAGAAGACAGTCGCGAACCCGAAAGTCTCCATGATCAAGCGTACCGGTCGCTTGCGCAGGTCTTCCGCACGTTGCCAGAATGATACGAGACCGCGGCCGCGATCATTGAGAAAGGCATACAGGTTGCAGCCGCAGACATTCGCATCCTTTAACCTTATTACCGTTCGCCTTGCCCCGGGAAACGCAGCTGCCACATCTTCATATTTGACGACCCCCACAGCAGCATCGCAATCCGACGTCTGCGAGTTGCGAAGAAAATATTGCACGATGGCCGGTGTCAATAACGCATGATCGGCTGTGGTCAATAATACCGGGTCCTCCTGATTCACCTGGGAGAGGCCGCTGCGGGCGCTGCGGCTGGGAGAATCGAGATTTGGCAGCCAGATGACGCGCCCGCTGCGGATACGTTCCTCCAGCTCCGGACAAGCGGGCAGCAAGGACTTCGGTGGCCCGCACAAAATGATGCCCTTCACCATGCCGCTGGCTTCCAGCGCGTCCAGCACGCGGATAATCATCGGGATTCCCCCGACGCGCGCGAACGCCTTGCAGGGCGCTCCCGTTTCCACGGAGATGGGATCGCGAGCCGTGCGGTCCGCTGCCAGCACCACGGCGGTGAACAGATCATTCTTTTTCATTGCATCGTTTTACCGATTCCGGTTCTTCAGTTGCTCCATCCGGCATTCACAGCATCTTCTGGTAAACCCGGTAGCGTTTATACTCCCTGCAGCCCAAACTATCCAGAATGGCACGCATGGGCTTGTTATCCTCAAGTATCCAGGATAATTCCATTGCCTTCACTCCCATGGCTCGTCCGAGTTCCCTCGGCGCATCGATGACCATGAAGGCAAGCGCCATACCGAGCGGAGTACTATGGAAGCGCCTGCGTACTCCCATTAATGGGATGCGACCGGTATGCACTCCTCCCCTGGATCTGATCCGGACCAGTCTGATCCATCCAAACGGGAACAAGTGTCCGTTCAGTTCGGCAAAAATTTCGTTGAGATTTGGCAATGCCACCATGAACGCGGCGGGCACTCCGTCGACCTCCGCAATCTGGATACAATCATCGGGTACGAGCAAGCGAAGGCTGGCCCCAAGTTCAGCGAACTCCGACTGAGTAAAAGGAACGAACCCCCAATTCTCGGACCAGGCATCGTTGAATATATCACGCAGCACTTCCAGCTCTTCGCTGAACTTGTCGCGGCGCAGAGTCCTCAGGCGCACCTGATCCGCAAATTTACCGATCAAGGCATCCATCAGCCGCGGCACCTTGAAATCGAGCTCTATCCAATAGGCAAGCAAATCCTTTGCCTGTTGATACCCCTGTTCTTCCAGCAGGCGACCGTACCATTTGCGGGAGTGTGGCATCATCACCACCGGCGGCGTATCAAAACCTTCCACCAATATGCCGCATTCCTGGTTGATTGATAAATTGAACGGACCGGTCACATGCCTCGTCTGCTGCGCACTCAGCCATGCCTCAGCCGTATAGAAGAGGGCAGCCGCCACTTCCTTATCATCTATGCACTCGAACAGACCGAAATGTCCGCTATCGCCGCCGTAGCGTTCCCGATGCAGTTGGTCGATCTGAGCGCTGATCCTTCCCACCGGCTGACCACTCCTGTATGCAATCCATGCCTGCCATTTTCCGTGCTTGAAAAAGGGGTTGAATCTCGAAAAATGCAGGCGTCGTTCCAGCCGCAAAGGGGGAACCCACATGGGATCATCAGCGTAAATACTCCAAGGAATATCGATAAAAATCCCCATTTCCCGGTAGCTTCTGACGGGACGGACAACGACTTCCGAGAAGTTTGGGCCGCTAATCTTTTTTTTCATGCAAAACTCGGCACTTGATGATCGACGTGGATATTCCATGGTTCGCATTGGGCAGAGACCTGACAATGTTCGCACCGTGAAAGGCTGCGCCCCGGAAATGAGCTGACGGAAGAACGAAACGATTTCAGCTTTACCGAGTCCCGGCAGGAGCCAGTCTATACCCTGCGAACAGGGCGGATATGTTAACTTGTTAACTCGATGACATCTTGTTGACGTGTGATATTATAATTGGCGGTCTGCTACCTGGGACGGACTTCAGCATTTATCCCTGCCATCTCCGTACACTCAGTCCGGAGAATGAGCGGTAGTATAGCGAATGAAGTAAGAGGAAAAGAAGGAAACAGCGACTGGCAGTGATTCTGTAACGATTATTTGCGGAAGGTTGATTATTGATGGAAAGTTCTGAGTATAGCCTGCTAGTGTCTCTCGCCCTTATTCCTGTCGTTATCGGACTGCAAATATGGGTAAGGAATCGCCGCAGGCGCCGGCGCAACGAAGCCGGGCAACAGGAATTCGATAGCCTGGCTGCAACGCTCCTGTCAGCGCTTATCGAAGGAGTAGCCGTCATCTCGAGTTTATTACTCATCATCTGGATTATGGGAGGCATATTGAGATACCTGTTCCCCATGATATTCAACGCAAAGTAGCAACGCGAGTGTCCCACGCAACCGTGAAGCCGGAAACCTTCGGGCAATGGCCCCGGCTAACGATCCCCGGTGGATTCCGCTGTCCATTGCACAATGAGAGCTCACCTGTTCACTGCATTGAATATCTCCTCATAATGAGGTTGGGCAGATTCTTATGATTATTTCCGGTTTTGTATGCGTGTAGTCGTGACAGGAATGGGAGTTGTTTCTCCCATTGGCATCGGGGTTGACCAGTTCTGGTCAGCAGCTGTCAATGGTGTGAGCGGAATAAAAAGAATAACCAGCTTTGATGCATCGAGCAGGCGTTCCCAAATTGCAGGAGAAGTGGCGGACTTTGATCCTTCAACCTTCCTCTCCCAAAAGTATATCGAGCAAACTGACAGGTTCACCCAGCTTGCCCTGCTTGCTGCGCGTCTTGCCCTCGAGGATGCCGGCGGACTTGATGCTTATGAGTCTCGCCGCATCGGGGTGAGCATAGGTTCGGGAATGGGCGGCTTTTCCACCTTCGAATCATCCGCGCTGCGCAAGTTTCGGAACCAGCCGGTACCGCCTTTCACCGTACCACGCACAATGGCCAACTCCGCCGCCGCCTGGATCGCGATCAAACATGGGTTCAAAGGCATGAACCTGACCTCCAGTACAGCTTGCTCTTCGGGAGCCAATGCCATCGGCGCGGCACTCGATCTCCTGCGTGCAGGAAGAGCAGACGTGGTGATCGCCGGCGGCGCAGAAGCGTGCGTATTGCCGCTCACCATCAACGGTTTTGAGATATTGCATGCCCTGACCACCACTTCCAACGACAATCCAGCCGGAGCCTCGCGTCCTTTCGCAAAAGGCCGCGATGGTTTTGTCATGGGAGAGGGTGCCGGAATACTGATTCTCGAGAAGGAAGAGCAGGCCCGCAGCCGGGGAGCGAAAATATATGCCGAGCTTGCCGGCTATGGACAGGCATGTGATGCAACGCATATCGTAATGCCCGACATGGAAGGCCAGATAGCTGCCATGCGGGAAGCCATCCGTGATGCCGGAATGGAGCCGGATTCCATTGAGTATATCAATGCACATGCGACTTCCACGCCATTGGGCGATACAGTCGAAACGCGGGCGATAAAAAATCTTTTTGGAGCGCGCGCCGCTGATATTGCCATCAGCGCCACCAAATCGATGGTAGGGCATTCCATTGGCGCGTCGGCAGCAATCGGCAGTATCGCCACCATCATGGCGCTTCATACCGGCACCATCCATCCGACCATCAATCTTGATGAGGCTGATCCCGAATGTGACCTCGATTACACACCCAACGTTGCGCAGAAAAGGAGTGTCCGCACCGGCTTGTGTAACGCTTTCGGATTTGGCGGCAACAATGCGAGCATCCTTTTCACAACCCATGAAGGAAGAGACTAGATATGGACACAGCGGAGATTGAAGCAAAGGTCGTACAATTCATCGCCACAAAAGTCGAGAATCTCGATGCTTCCACTATCAACCGGTCTTCAAAATTTGAAGAGCTTGGACTCGACTCCATGGATACGATCCAGCTTCTGTTTGACGCTGAAGATGCATTTGGCATCAATTTCGATAGCGAGGAAGCAAAGGGATTCAGCACCGTAGGAGATATCGTCTCCTATATCGAAACCCATCAGTCATCAGCAGCCTCCCAATAAAGGATGAGGCGTTACGCAATCACGCTCCTCCCCTCTTCTTTCATTCTCTCAGCCCTCCGCTCTCCCGACACGGGTCTTGACGAAGCAAGCTGCGCCCCACTGCCCTTTTCACCTCGTTTTCGCGGAGAGGGTTTTTTTCAACGGCGCAGCCCTCGCCCTCGATCTCGATACCTTTGCTTCCTCCGTCTCTGCCGGGGTTTTAACCTTTGCCTCCTTCACTTCGAACTCGAACCCGATTTTTCCATCCTTGCCGGCAACGAGATAGGCTGAAAACGGCCTGCCCTTCTTGGAAATAAACTTTGTCAGCAGATCCGTTTTGCCGGTCTGCAACAGTTTCATCACCTGCTCGCGCTCGAGCGGCCGCGAGAGAATGATTTTCCCTATTCTAAAGCTGCATGTGTGCGCAGAACCGAGCGATTTTTCGCACAGGTAGCTCATGCCGTGATCGAATACCCGACCACTGCACCGGGGACACTTTCCGAGCGGTTCCTGCCCGGAAAAATCAACTTCTTCGGCATCCTGCTCCCCGTCTGCGCCGAAATCGAACTTCATTTCGAACTCATCAGTCAGTTTGATGTTGGCGTTGAACAACCGGCCCATCTTGCTCCGAAAACCCTGGAGAGGTCCCACCTCGCGCCGGGTAATGAGTTGTTCCATTTCCGCCGTTTCAAATTGTCGTCCCGCCAGAATTTTCCATAGCGCGAAATCACATTTCTGGCACTGAAATTTTTTATATGTCTCCTGAATCACGCCGCCGCATTTCGGACAGGGCGACTTGAGCGTCGAAAAATCTCCACTGATGGTTTCACCGCGATGACTTTTTGCCTGTTGCACGATGTGGCTCGTCATCTCCGCGATTTCCGCCATGAACTTGTTGCGTTCGAGCTTTCCCTGTTCGATCTGGCGCAGCTTGTACTCCCAGTCACCCGTCAGCTCGGGCGAAGTGAGTTCCGGTACTTTCAACCCGCGCAACAGGGTGATGAGGGAAAAGGCCTTGGCAGTAGGATGCAGTTCCCGTCCCACACGCTGGACGTAGTTTTCCGATACCAGGCCTTCGATAATAGCGGCGCGTGTCGCCGGCGTGCCGAGTCCCTTTGCGCTCATGGCTTCCCGCAGTTCTTCATCTTCCACCCATTTACCCGCACCTTCCATCGCGGACAGCAACGTGGCCTCATTGAATCGGGGGGGCGGCCGGGTCTGGTTCGAGGCAACCTCAATTTCCTCGGCGATCACCGATTCACCCGGCTCCAGCTTGACCAGGGTCGAACTGTCCTCTGTGCCTGAAGGCTGCGCCTCCTTGCCGTAAACGGCCTGCCAGCCGGGATTGACCAGGACCTTGCCTTCCGTCTTGAAGGGCTCGCTCTCCACTCGTGTGATACGGGTGGTAACGAGAAATTCAGCCACCGGATAAAATATCGCGAGAAAACGCTTGACAACAAGATCGTACAGTTTTGACTCCACCTCGTTCAAACCCCGGGCTTCAATGGTCGTAGGAATGATCGCAAAGTGATCGGAGATTTTTGCATTGTTGAATACACGTTTATTGGGCTTGACCCAGCCTGCGCTGAGAATCTGCGCCGCGAATGCTCCGTATCCGGAGTTTTCGAGCGAACCCAGGGTTTCCTTGACGGTGGCAATATAATCTTCCGGCAGGGCCCGCGAGTCCGTGCGCGGATAAGTCAACACCTTATGCTTTTCATATAATGCCTGTGCCAGTGCGAGCGTAGTCTTGGCGGAAAAGCCGAAACGGCCGTTGGCATCGCGCTGCAAACTGGTAAGGTCATAGAGCAAAGGGCAGGTTTCGGTAGCAGGCTTGCTTTCTTCGGTGACGACGCCAGATTTGCCGAGGCACTTGGCGCGGATAGCTTCCGCAGTCGCTTGATTCCATAGCCGCTCCGGTTTTTGCTCATTGTCTTTTTTGGCTTTCGTGAACGACTCATCGAACCAGCGGCCCTTATAGCTTCCTTCCCCGGCGGAAAACGTTGCATGCACTTCCCAGTAACTGCGAGGGACAAATTTCTTGATGATGTCTTCGCGCTCGATCAGAATCGCCAATGTAGGAGTTTGCACACGTCCCACTGTGGTTTTATGGAAGCCGCCTTCCTGCGAATTGAATGCAGTCATGGCGCGTGTGCCGTTTATGCCCACCAGCCAGTCAGCTTCCGAGCGGCTTACCGCTGCTTCCGCCAATGGCCACACGTCCTCATCATCCAGCAGCTTATTGAAACCCTCCCGGATGGAAGTGGGCGTCATCGATTGCAGCCATAGCCGTTTAACCGGTTTTCTGGTTCCAACATGGCGAGTGATGTAGCGGAAAATCAGCTCCCCTTCCCGGCCTGCATCGCAAGCATTGATCAGCGCGTCCACATCCTTCCGCTTGATGAGCCTGGTCAGAAGCTTCAGCCGCGATTCAGTTTTCTCGATGGGATTGAGGTCAAAATGCGGTGGAATGACAGGCAGATTCGTAAAGCTCCATTTCCCTCGCTTGACTTCGTGTTCAGGAGGGACCGCGAGCTCAAGCAAATGCCCTACAGCAGACGACACGACATATTCATCGTTCTCGAAGTAGTCGGTATGTTTCGTGAATCCGCCCAGGACACGCGCAATGTCTGCGGCAACAGAAGGCTTCTCGGCAATGATTAAGGTTTTACCCATGAAACTCCTGTAAATATCGCGCGCCCCCACGCGATTCATCAGCATAACAGGTGGCAGGCAAAAATAGATAGCACTGCCACCGACTCGGAACCAAAAACATCATCATGATAGGAATGCCTGTAAACAGGCAAGCTGAGCAGAAAAACAGCCATGCTTCTCCGCGCGGAATCATGCCGTCCGCACCAGTCGCTGCAGCTCCTGCAACCTCTTCCGGTTCCGCGTTACCCCCTCCAGAACTGGTTATCACATGAAAACCGTACCTACCTCGAACACTGTAACCTACCGGAGCCGCTGGTAACGCCCGCCGGGAAGACTGGCGACTATGCCATCCAGTTCAAGCGTCAACAGCATCGCCGATACCGTTTCTACCGTCAAGCCGCTACGCATGCAGAGGGTATCGATATCGATGATGTCGTGGCTGAGGTGTTTCAACAGCAAAAATTCTTCTCTTGCAGTCTCATCACCTTCCGGGATGAGGGTGGGAACTCCAGGTGGGCAGCCGAATTCCTCCAGAATATCCCCTGCGCTTTCCACCAGCTTGGCGCCCTGCTTGATGAGTGCATGGCATCCCCTGGACAAGGGCGAGTGGATGGAGCCCGGAATGGCGAATACTTCGCGTCCCTGCTCCAACGCCTGTCGTGCGGTGATAAGAGAACCGCTCTGCAACGCAGCCTCGACCACAAGGCATCCCCTGCTCAGGCCACTGATGATGCGATTGCGACGCGGAAAGTTGCTGCCGATAGGAGGCGTACCCAGCGGAAACTCGGAGACAAGCGCGCCCTTTTCCGCCAACTCATGCGCCAACTTGCGATGGCTTGCGGGATAAACGAGATCCAGTCCGGTACCCACCACGGCAACACTCCCTGCCCTTCCTCGCAGTCCCCCACGATGTGCTGCGGCATCCACGCCAAGCGCCATGCCACTGGCGATGCAAAACCCCGCATTGCTCGCTGCCTCGGCAAAAGCTTCTGCATTGGAAAGACCTTGGGGCGTAGCATTCCGGCTGCCGACAATGGCAAGTATTGGCGTGTTCAGCAGATCGCGCTTTCCTTTGATATAGAGAAGCGGCGGAGGATCGGGGATATTGAGTAACAGTGCGGGATAATCCGAATCTGCCAGGGTGATGACGGAATTCTGCGGGTCTTCCAGCCATTTGAGCGAAGCGTTCAGCTTTTGCGGGTCAGCTCCCCCGATAATGCTGCCCGCCACCTTCCTTTTAACCACGCGCTCCAATGAACCCCTGCTCGCCGAAAGAATTGCAGCGGGACTGCCAAAAGCCGCAAGCAAACACCTCATGGACTGGTCGCCCAGACCATCGATCAAATCCAGAGCAAGCCAGGATTCGATATCCGGTTCGATATTCCGCTGCGAAATTACCTGGTCAGGTATTGATGACATGGCCTCTTCATCCCGTAACTGCGGATGGTGGACTTCATTCCTTCACCGCTGCAGAACCCATGGTGATCAACCTGGAGGCAAATCTCCGGTTACCATCATGACAGGACAATCTGATGAGTTATAGGAACTTGGCAGTGATTGAAGGTCGGAGAAAAGAAGGTTGCGTAAATCAGGATATAATATATCCGCAGGAATCCTGCGAGGGTGCGGTGGACTATCCGCTATCAGGCATCGCCTTGAATTTTGCATTCAGTTTCTTTTATGTTCAAGCCTTTTTATGGCGTTATTAAAAATATTGCAATATCCTGACGAACGGTTGCACACCATTGCGGCGCAGGTTCCCGAAGTCACCGATGAGATACGTGTCCTGGTGCAGAATATGGCAGAAACCATGTACGCTGCGCCGGGAGTCGGGCTGGCTGCCACCCAGGTGGATGTACACAGGCGCGTTATCGTAATCGATGTTTCCAATACCCAGGACCAGCTGCTTGTGCTGATCAATCCGGAAATCACCGCCCGCGACGGGGAATCGGACTATGAGGAAGGCTGTCTGTCCGTACCTGGGATATTTGGCAAGGTGCGGCGCGCTGCGCAGATTACCGTCGAAGCACTGAACAAGAACGGCGAGCGCTTCACGCTGGATGCCGACGGCCTTCTGGCGGTATGTATCCAGCATGAAATGGACCACCTGCTGGGAAAAGTATTTGTGGAGTATTGGTCGCAGATGAAGCAATCGAGGATTCAGGCAAAATTCCGGAAACAGCGCCGAAAGGTGATGTAGCAGACCGCGTAAAAATTTATATCTTTATTGTGCGTCTCTTGCAAGCTTTTGGTACATTCCACGGCGCATTTCCCTGTTTCCACAGCAACCCCAATGCAACCCGCAATGCGAGATTATCCGGAGAGTTCACTGACCGGCGCCCTGGCAGCGGGAACGGGATGCGAACACTGACAGCCCTTTCTTGCGGTCGAGCGCCTGCTTCTGCCTATCCCCATGAGAATCATTTTTGCCGGAACGCCTCCTTTCGCCGCTGTCGCGCTTGAAGCGCTGGCAGATGCCGGACACGAAATTGCACTGGTCCTGACCCAGCCGGATCGCCCTGCCGGAAGAGGCATGAAAAATGTTCCCAGTGCAGTGAAGTTACTGGCGCAAAAGCACGGGTTTGATCTGCTGCAACCCTCCTCCCTCAGGCAACCCGAGTTGCATGCGCAACTCGATGCCATCGGGGCGGATATCATGATTGTCGCCGCGTATGGATTGATTCTGCCTTTCTCCGTTCTGAATATTCCAAAACTTGGTTGCGTCAACATCCATGCCTCGTTACTGCCCAGATGGCGCGGAGCAGCTCCGATCGAACGCGCGATTCTAGCGGGAGACCGGGAAACAGGAATTACGATCATGCAAATGGATCGTGGTCTCGATACCGGCCCCATTCTGCTGGTACGAAGTATTACAATCGCAAAGGAGGATACTGCCGGAACATTGCATGAAAAGCTTGGGCAACTGGGAGCGGCCTGTATCATAGAGGCGTTGGCTTTGTTGCAGCAAGGAAAAATTATCGCCACTCCCCAGAATGATCTGGCGGCGACATACGCCTCCAAACTGGAAAAGATGGAAGCCGAAATTGACTGGCGGATGGATGCAGAAAACATTGATCGCGCAGTGAGGGCCTTTAATCCTCGTCCCGGCATGCATTCCACCGTGAATGGAATTTCCATAAAAGTGTGGCGGGCCAGCGTAGATACCGCAGAGGCAGATGAAAAACCGGGGGAAATCGTTGCAGTAAGGCCAGACGGAATTGTCGTTGCATGCGGCAAGCATGCCTTGGTATTGGAGATCGTGCAAAAATCCGGAGGTAAAAAATTAAGATCCGCTGAATTCCTCCTGGGGCATTCTCTGCAGCGGGGCGATCGTTTTGAAAGCCGGGAATGATCAGGACCCAGCGCCTGGCCGCCACCGCTGTTGAAAGAGTGCTGAGCGGCGCGAGTCTGACAACCGTTTTGCAGGAAACCTGGCGCAGCCACAGCGGCCTCTCTGACCAGCAGCGAGGTGCGATTCAGGATTTAAGCTATGGCGTACTGCGCTTTTATGGTCAACTGGACATATTGCTTGGCTTATTGCTGAACAAGCCACTGAAGGATCAGGGTTTGCGCTACCTGCTGCTGGTGGGGCTGTATCAGCTTCAATACAGCAAAACGGCGCCGCATGTCGTGGTGGACAGCGCGGTATCCGCTTCCTGCAGTCCCTCGATCGATAGCAGGAATAGCAGGAACATGCGGGATCCTCGGCATGCGAAAAGTGTAGGCGGACTGGTCAATGCGATATTGCGCAACTTCTTGCGCAAACGTCCTGCCCTGCTTGAACAAACGGCGGCAACCGATGTAGGAAGGTATTCTCATCCACAATGGTGGATCGACAGACTCCATGCGCAATATCCCTCACGCTATCAGGCTGTACTGGAAACTGCCAATCGGCGGCCGCCCATGGCGCTCAGAGTCAATCGGCGGAGAACAAACGTTGAAGCCTATCAGAACCTGCTGCACAATGCCGGACTGAATGCCCGGCGACCGGAAAACAACTGGGCAGAAGAGGCGCTTGAATTATTTCACCCCGTCCCGGTGGAAAAACTGCCGGGATTTGGTCAAGGCCTGGTATCAGTTCAGGATGTGGCCGCCCAAATGGCAGCGCCGTTATTATGCCCCCGGAGTGGAATGCGTGTGCTGGACGCCTGCGCTGCGCCTGGCGGGAAAAGTGCACATCTGCTTGAGTTGGCCGATCTGGAATTGATCGCAGTTGACAATGATAGCGAGCGGGTAGAACGGCTAAAGCAGAATTTCACTCGTCTCGGCCTCAAGCCTTATCGCATCATTCAGGGCGACGCCATGCACCCGGAGGAGTGGTGGGATGGAAGGCCATTCGATCGCATCCTGGCTGATGTCCCCTGTTCTGCGTCCGGGGTGGCGCGGCGTCATCCCGACATCAAATGGCTGCGGCGCGAAAGCGATCTGGCGCAGTTTGCGGAGATACAACGTAAAACGCTCGATGCCCTTTGGCAAACCCTGGTCAAAGGGGGCAAATTGCTCTATGTCACCTGTTCCATATTCGCAGAGGAAAACGGTCTTCAGGTGGAAAACTTCCTGAATCATCACCCGGACGCTCGTCTGTTGCCCTTTTCCGTGCCAGAAATCGTTGACGGCCAGTTGTTGCCGGATCCCCATCACGACGGTTTTTTTTATGCGTTGCTTGAAAAGCTCTGATTTCCTGGCACGTCTCCTGCGCATGACAGCGGCAATGCTGCTGCTTGTACTCATAGGACAGGCATCCAGCGCACAGGCGGAAGCACGCATAGAAATCAAGTCGGTCAGAATCAAACCAGTGGAAGGCGCCTACGAGTTTGACGCCGATTTCCAGATTACCCTCAATCACAAACTGGAGCACGCACTGGAGAAGGGTATTGTGCTTTATTTTGTCACGGAACTCGGCCTGGTGAACTCACGCTGGTACTGGTTCGATGAAAGAGTAGGCTATAGCAGGGTGCGCGAAGGGTTGAGCTACTACGCACTGACCCGCCAGTATCGCTTGACGCGAGGGGCGTTGTCACAGAGCTTCGGTTCGCTCAACGAGGCGCTACAGGCGTTAAGCCGCGTGCGGGACCGGCCGATCAATGCGAGTGAAGAATTGATCCCGGATGCGGAATATACCGTGGAATTGCGCATGCGTCTCGACATAGCGGCGCTGCCCAAGCCGTTCCAGGTGGAAACGCTCGGCTCCCGGGAATGGGATCTCGGTTCCGGCACTTTGCGGTGGGATACCCGCCTACCCTCCCAGAAGCTGCAGGATGACGGCAAATGATGAAATACCTCATCATCGCCGGCGTGGTGCTGGGGGCGATCATGCTGTTCCTGCTCGCGAGCGCTGGCGCCGATACCGGGCTCTTTGACCGTAAATACAGGCTTCTGATCAGGCTCAACGCCGGTTTTGTGCTGTTCCTCATGGCAATCGTCGGATACCTGCTATGGAGGCTCAGACGCAGGCTTCAGGCGGGCGTATTCGGTTCCAGGCTGGCGCTGCGCCTGTTGCTGATCTTCTCGCTGATGGCGGTGCTCCCGGGTGTCCTGGTCTATAGCATATCGGTGCAATTTCTGGGAAAAAGCATCGAATCGTGGTTCGACGTAAAAGTGGATCGCGCTCTGGAAGGCGGATTGGAACTGGGACGTACCATTCTCGACAGCCGGCTGGAAGATCTGTACAGAAAAGCCGACCGCGCCGCGCTTGCATTATCCGAGCAAACGGGGCCCTTGCTGCCAACATTGAACCAGCTCGTCCATCAAACGCAGGTGCGGGAGGCAGTCCTGTTCGATCACGAAGGTAACGTCGTTGCATTTGCACGTGCGGACACGAGCGAAACCGTGCCTGCCGGGCTCAGTACGACGTCAATGAATCAGATCAGGGCTGAGAGCGGGTACAGCACGATTGAGTCAATTCCCGGGGAGGGTTTGTACCTGAAGGTATGGTCACCTATCGATGTTCCCGGCGTAAGAAACAATACGCGCATTCTGCAGTTGACGCAGCCCGTGCCGAAACAACTGGCAGAAGACGCAGAAATAGTACAGGCAGCCTATCGGGACTACCAGGAATTGCTGCTGTCGCGCGAAGGTCTCAAACATCTCTACGGGGTGACCCTGACGCTCGCACTGCTGCTCGCGCTTTTCTCTGCCCTGGCCGCCGCATTCCTGATCAGCGAGCGGCTCAGCGCCCCTCTGGGAATGCTGGCGGAAGGCACGCGAGCGGTAGCACAGGGCGACTTCAGCAGACGTCATCCGGTACGGAGCCGCGACGAACTGGGTGTACTGACCGAATCATTCAATCTCATGACCCAGCAGCTGGAGGAAGCGCGGATAACTGCCCAGCACAATCAACAGGAAGTGGAAAGTGCGCGAGCTTATCTGGAAAATATCCTGGCCAATCTTTCCTCGGGCGTCCTGGTATTCGATGAAAACCTGCGCTTGCGCACAGCCAATCTGAGCGCAGAGCAAATCCTGAACGTTCCGCTGCCCGCCCTGGAAGGATTGACGATCGAGGAATGGGCGACGCATGAATCCGGGTTGAACGCTTTCGCATATGGAATTCTGGAAGGATTTCACTCGGAAATAAAGGGCGAGTGGCAGCGCCAGGTGGAGCGAACGAGAGAGGGCATGCGTCAGGTCCTGCTGCTACGGGGAACATGGCTGGCGCATGTGCCGGGCGGAGGAGGCGTCGTCGTGTTCGACGACATCACCCATCTGCTGGAAGCCCAGCGCGCAGCAGCGTGGGGAGAAGTGGCGCGGCGTCTGGCGCATGAAATAAAGAATCCCCTGACCCCGATACAATTGTCCGCCGAACGCATACAGCACAAGCTTGCCGCGAAGCTGAATGACAATGATGCGCAAATTCTGCAGCGTTCCACCGAAACGATCGTCAATCAGGTGGAAGCGCTTAAAAGGATGGTCAATGAATTCAGCGAATACGCGCGCGCCCCTGAACCCGAATTTCACCTTCTGGATTTCAATGCGCTGGTACGGGAAGTACTGGCCTTGTATGAAAGCCCAGCCACAGCAGCGCCGGATAATCGGCAACCGCACATCGATCTGGTTCTGGCGTCCGACCTGCCGATGATGAAAGGGGACTCCGCGCGACTGCGTCAGGTGATACACAATCTCCTGCAGAATGCCCAGGATGCGCTGGCCGGTTTGGCTCAACCCGCAATCATGATACAAACGGAAACCCTGACCTCAGGAATACGTTTCACTGTCAGCGATAACGGCGGGGGATTTCCTGAACAGGTGAGAGCACGGGTATTTGAACCCTATGTGACAACAAAACCGAAAGGAACCGGACTCGGTCTTCCCATTGTAAAAAAGATAATCGAAGAACACAGGGGAACGATCCAGATTGAAAATATGCGGCCGCACGGTGCGCGTATTTCAATCATACTCCCCGTCTCGCCGGACAAGCTCGTGGTTTCTCTCAAGGACAGATGGCTCCGGCCGATCGCGGGCAAGCCTGCGCTTTCACTTTCCTGTGAAATGCAGTCAAAAGAATGAGAGGCAAGGCTTGACGTTCAATTTCATTTCCGTGGCAAGCAAATCCATTCCTGGAATTATGAGCAACAATACGATACTGATCGTCGACGATGAAATCGGCATCCGCGAGCTTTTGTCCGAAATCCTGCGCGATGAAGGTTATCGCGTCGCCCTGGCGGAAAACGCCGCACAGGCGCGCGCTTGGCGGAAACAGGCTCGTCCTGATCTGGTATTGCTGGATATCTGGATGCCGGATACTGACGGCATTACCTTGCTGAAAGAATGGGTCAGCAGCGGACTTCTCACCATGCCCGTTGTAATGATGTCAGGGCATGGCACAATCGACACCGCGGTAGAAGCCACGCGTATGGGGGCAGCGGCCTATCTCGAAAAACCGGTACCGCTGCAAAAACTGCTGAGCACAGTCGGTCGCGCATTGCGCAGTGGACAAGCCAAGCCACGCATGACGCTTCCCCTGGCGAGCCTGGGACGTGGTGCGCTGATTACAGACCTGAAAAGACGACTGGAACAGGTTGCCAGCCTCCCGACACCGGTGCTGCTCATAAGTGAACCGGGGACTGGCGTGGATCTGTGTGCCCGCTTTCTGCACCAGCCGAATACACCGTGGGTAGAACCCGATACCCTCGCCGCCCTATCGAATGCTCCGTTTGAGTTACTTGAACAGGCAAAAGGAGGGTTGCTTTTTCTCAAGGAGATCGGCGAGCTCAACAAACTGGCGCAAAAAGGACTGCTGCTGCTGCTGGGCAAGCTGGAAAGATACAGTGTCCGGCTCGTATGCGTGACCTCCATGCCGCTTGCCAGCCTGGCGGCCCAAGGGGTCTACGACCCAAGGCTGTATGAGATGCTGAGCGGACTTTGCATTAACGTGCCCGCATTGAGGGAGCATCGGGAAGATATTCCCGATCTCGCGACCCAGATACTCTCGCGTTACATCGAATCGGGAGACGTCCCGTTGCGACAGTTCAGCACCGCTGCTCTCAACTGCCTGCGAAATCACGACTGGCCGGGAAATCTCGCACAATTGACAGGCGCAGTGCATACCCTCGCCCTGACCTGCACCAGCGATGAAATATCGGCAGAAGACGTAAAGCAGATGCTGACCCCTTCCTCGCCTTCACAGGCAGTGGGAGGCATCCCACTCGACATACCGTTACGTGAAGCGCGGGACATGTTCGAAAAAACGTATTTTGAACAGCTTATCGAGCAGGAAAATGGCAATATGACCCGAGTGGCGGAACGCGCCGGCCTGGAGCGCACCCATTTGTACCGCAAGCTCAAGCTGCTCGGTATCAGACTGCGCGGCAATTGAGATCCATTCTCTACAATCGGACTTGTCATATTGTCTGACATCCTATCTTAAGCGATAATGATGGTTTTGCCGACCCGCACCGCTACTTGAGCGGTGTTTTTGTGTGCGTATAAATTGTTGAGCTAGGAGTTCATGTTCATGGGAACATTTCGAGATTTTGAAGCGCCGGTATTCAAGAACCTGACCAGCGCCATTCGTGCACTGGCGATGGATGCCGTGCAAAAAGCCAACTCGGGGCATCCGGGAATGCCTATGGGCATGGCTGAGATCGCTGAGGTATTGTGGATACACCACCTACGCCATAATCCGGCAAATCCAAAGTGGGCCGACCGTGACCGCTTCGTTTTGTCCAATGGGCATGGATCCATGCTCATTTACGCCCTGCTGCACCTCACGGGCTACGATTTGCCGATGGAGGAAATCAAGCGCTTCCGTCAGCTTCATTCCAGGACTCCCGGCCATCCGGAATATGGTTATACACCGGGCGTCGAGACGACCACAGGTCCGCTGGGCCAGGGGATCACCAATGCTGTGGGAATGGCTCTGGCAGAGAAAATACTTGCCTCGGAATTCAACCGTCCCGGCTTCGATATCGTCAATCACCATACCTACGTATTCCTGGGCGATGGCTGTCTGATGGAAGGTATTTCCCATGAAGCCTGCTCGCTTGCAGGCACATTGGGACTGGGCAAGCTGATCTGTTTTTACGACGACAACGGTATTTCCATCGATGGACATGTGGAGGGCTGGTTCACAGACGACACGCCCAAACGCTTCGAAGCCTATGGCTGGCATGTTGTGCCGAATGTCAACGGACATGACCCGGTAGCGGTAGAAGCCGCCATCGAGGCGGCCAAGCAGGCGGTGGACAAACCTTCCATGATCTGCTGCAAGACCGTGATCGGGATGGGCTCACCCAACAAGGCAAATACTCACGAGGTGCATGGCGCAGCACTGGGCGACCTGGAAATAGCTGCCGCGCGTCCGCACATCGGCTGGAATCACCTGCCATTCGAAATCCCCGAGGATGTCTACCAGACCTGGGATGCGCGCGCAAAAGGGCAAAGACTGGAAGACGGCTGGAATCACAAGTTTGCGGAGTACGCTGCGAAATACCCGGCTGAGGCGGCCGAGTTCAGCCGGCGGATGGCAGGCGAACTGCCGGAGGGATGGCAGGAGCACGTGGATGCGCTGGTCGCGCGTGTTCATGCGAAGGAAGAAACCATTGCAAGCCGCAAGGCATCGCAGAATGCGATTGAAGGACTGGCGCCCAAGTTGCCGGAACTGGTCGGCGGTTCGGCAGATCTGGCCGGATCGAATCTTACCCTCTGGTCGGGTTCAAAAGGCATCGCCCGGCAGGATGGCGGCAACTACGTATATTACGGCGTGCGCGAATTCGGCATGAGCGCCATCATGAACGGACTGGCGCTGCATGGAGGAATCATTCCTTACGGCGCCACCTTCCTCATGTTCTCCGAATATGCGCGGAATGCGCTGCGCATGGCTGCTCTGATGAAAATACGGTGCCTGTTCGTATTCACCCATGATTCGATCGGCCTGGGCGAAGATGGACCTACGCACCAACCGGTGGAGCAGACGGCGACATTACGCTACATCCCCAACATGGATGTATGGCGCCCGTGCGATACGGTCGAATCGACCGTTGCCTGGGCACGGGCAATCGATCGCAAGGACGGGCCCTCTACATTGATTTTCAGCCGCCAGAACCTTCCCTTTCAGAAACGCGATGCGAACACGATCAAGCTGATCGACAAGGGCGGCTATATCCTGTCGGAAGCGTCTGACAACCAACCGCGGGCAGTCATCATTGCCACAGGTTCGGAAATCGGCCTGGCGATGATGGCGCAAAAAGCGCTGGCCGAAACGGGAATTCATGTGCGCGTCGTTTCGATGCCCTGCACAAACGTATTCGACCGTCAGGATATCGATTATAAAAACAGCGTGCTGCCCAAGGGTATAGGGCGCGTGGCGGTGGAAGCAGGCGTGACGGATTACTGGCGCAAGTATGTAGGCCTGGAGGGAGCAGTAGTCGGTATCGATACCTTCGGCGAGTCCGCGCCGGCTGGAGAGCTGTTCAAGCACTTCGGCTTCACCGTTGAGAATGTGGTAAAGGCGGTAAACAGCGTCATTTAATTCTGACCAGTTGCCAGCCGAAACGCGGAGGAAATTTTCTCCGCGTCCGGAGTTCTTTTTTTATCCAAGGAGTGTAAAACATGACAATCAAGGTCGGTATCAATGGATTTGGCCGTATCGGGCGAATGGTTTTCCGCGCGGCAGTCCAGAATTTTCCGGATATTGAAGTCGTTGCCATCAATGATCTGCTTGAGCCCGACTACCTCGCCTATATGCTGCAGCATGATTCCGTGCATGGCCGTTTCAAGGGGGATGTTTCGATCGAAGACAGTACGCTCATTGTCAATGGCAAAAAGATACGGCTGACGGCGATTAAAGACCCGGCTGAGCTGAAATGGGGAGAAGTCGGTGCTGAAGTCGTGGTTGAGTCAACCGGCCTCTTCCTCACCAAGGAAAGCTGTCAGAAACATATTGCCGCGGGTGCCAAGAAAGTCATCATGTCTGCGCCGTCGAAAGACGATACACCCATGTTCGTATATGGAGTGAATAACGATACGTATGACGGTCAGGCGATTATTTCCAATGCCTCCTGCACCACGAACTGCCTCGCTCCCGTTGCAAAGGTATTGAACGACACCTTTGGCGTCAAACGCGGCCTGATGACGACGGTTCACGCCGCCACCGCAACCCAGAAGACGGTGGATGGTCCTTCCAACAAGGATTGGCGCGGTGGCCGGGGTATTCTGGAAAACATCATTCCCTCCTCTACCGGTGCGGCAAAAGCCGTTGGCAAGGTTATCCCCGAACTCAATACGAAGCTCACCGGCATGGCTTTTCGCGTTCCGACCTCTGATGTTTCCGTGGTGGATCTTACCGTTGAACTGGAGAAGGAAGCCAGCTACGAAGAGATCTGCGATGCCATGAAGAAGGCGTCCGAGGGATCAATGAAAGGTGTGCTGGCCTATACGGACCAGAAGGTTGTTTCCACCGATTTTCGGGGCGAAAGCGCAACCTCGATCTTCGATGCGGAAGCGGGAATGGCTCTGGATGGCAATTTTGTAAAAGTGGTTTCCTGGTACGACAACGAGTGGGGCTACTCCAGCAAGATTCTGGAGATGGTCCGCGTTGTGGCCAGCAAGTAGCAGAGGACGAATTCGTCACAAGGGGAAGAAACCCGGGATCGTTTTTCTTCCCCCTGATCCCCGTCCTTCTCTTCAATTCATCATAAGGAATCCCAAACTTCCTTATGTCTTAAAACTTGGAGTCTCCAGTGTCTGTCATTAGAGTCACCGACCTTGATCTGAAAGGCAAGCGCGTGTTCATCCGCGCCGACCTCAATGTGCCCGTGAAAGATGGCAAAGTTACCTCCGACGCACGCATAAGCGCCTCCATGGGCACCATCGACTACTGTCTGAAGCAAGGCGGAAAAGTGATGGTTACCTCCCATCTAGGACGACCGGAAGAAGGCGTATGGTCAGAAGAAAACTCGCTCAAGCCGGTAGCCGACAATATTTCCGAACGTCTCGGCAAGTCCGTGCGCCTGGTCAAGGACTGGGTGGACGGCAACTTCGACGTTGCCGAAGGCGAACTGGTCATCCTCGAAAATTGCCGCTTCAATAAGGGGGAAAAGAAAAACGTAGATGAAACGGCGCAGAAATATGCAAGGCTGTGCGACGTATTTGTGATGGATGCTTTTGGCACAGCGCACCGTGCCGAAGCGTCGACCTATGGCATTGCCAGATACGCTCCTGTTGCCTGCGCTGGCATTCTGCTTACAGAAGAGCTGGATGCGCTGACCAAGGCGTTGTTGGATCCAGCCCGTCCCATGGTGGCAATCGTCGGAGGCTCGAAGGTCTCGACAAAACTGACCGTCCTGGAATCCCTGTCAGAAAAAGTGGATCAACTGGTGGTGGGTGGCGGCATCGCCAATACCTTCCTCAAGGCGGCGGGAAAGAACATTGGAAAATCCCTGTGTGAAGACGACCTGGTTCCCACCGCCAAAATGCTCATGGAAAAAATGGCAAAGCGGAATGCGACCATTCCAATTGCCGTTGACGTTGTTGTCGGGAAAAAATTCGACGCCAGTGAACCGGCGGTATTGAAGGATGCAGGTGCGGTAACGGATGACGATATGATATTCGATATCGGTCCGAAGAGCGCCCGCGAGTTGTCGGACATCATCATGAAAGCCGGTACCGTAGTATGGAATGGCCCTGTCGGAGTGTTCGAGTTCGATCAGTTCGGTGAAGGCACCAAAACCATCGCCATGGCTATCGCCGATACCGACGCCTTTACCCTGGCAGGGGGAGGAGACACCATTGCCGCTATCCAGAAATACGATATTTATGACAAGGTTTCTTACATTTCCACTGCGGGTGGGGCCTTTCTGGAATTTCTGGAAGGCAAGAAACTGCCTGCCGTGGAAATACTCGAACAGCGCGCAGCCGGCAGCAGATAGGCCCAGATAGCGAAATATGCGGATTGATACGCCGATTCAACGCGTGCCCTCATCAGAATGATTCGAAGAACAAAGATCGTAGCAACACTTGGTCCCGCATCCCGAGATGCAAAGGTGCTGGAGCGGATGATAAACGCCGGCGTTGATGTAGTCCGTATCAACTTTTCCCATGGGACCAGGGAAGAGCATATCGAAGGTGCCGAGTTGGCGCGCTCCCTGGCACGCGCTGCCGGTCACGCGGTGGGTGTGCTGGCGGACCTGCAGGGGCCCAAGATTCGAATCGGCAAATTTGAAAATAATAAAATTCTGCTGAAAACGGGCGATCAATTCATACTCGACGCCGAATGCGAGCTTGGAAACCAGGAACGGGTGGGTCTGGATTACAAGGAATTGCCCAGCGATGTCGAGACCGGTGCAACGCTAATCCTGGATGATGGGCGCATCGTGCTCGGCGTTTCCGAAGTCAAGGGAAGCCAGGTTTATTGCGTGGTTGAACAGGGTGGAATACTGTCCAACAACAAGGGAATCAACCGGAAAGGCGGGGGTCTGAGTGCGCCTGCCCTCACCGGCAAGGATGTGGAAGATATCCGGACGGCCGCAGCGCTTAAAGCCGATTATCTGGCGGTATCGTTTCCCCGTTCTGGGGAGGATATGCGCTGGGCGCGCGATGTAATGCGCGAGGCGGGCGGGAAAAGTTTATTGATGGCGAAGATCGAACGATCGGAAGCCATCCTGGCGCTGGACGATATTCTGGAGGCCTCCGATGCAATCATGGTTGCGCGTGGAGACCTTGCGGTAGAGGTAGGCGATGCAGTGGTGCCGGCGTTGCAAAAACGGATGATCCGCACTGCCCGAACCAGGAACAAACTGGTGGTAACCGCCACCCAGATGATGGAGTCCATGGTCAGCAGTCCCATCCCCACCCGCGCGGAGGTATCGGATGTAGCAAATGCGGTACTGGATGGCACTGATGCGGTGATGCTGTCAGCGGAATCCGCCACCGGGCAATATCCCGTTGAAGCAGTTGCGGCAATGGCAAGGGTATGCTTGGAGGCGGAAAAGGAATACCTGGTAAGCAGTGAAAATCGACGGCTGCAGGGCGGCCTGCCCGATAATATCGAAGAAGCAATTGCCCGTGCGACCATGTTCACCGCAGGGGGATTGAAGATCAGAGCTATTGCGGCGCTTACGCAAAGCGGCAGGACCGTGTTGCTGATGTCGCGCAGGAGTTCCACCGTGCCCATATTCGCGTTGAGTCCGCAGGAGGATACACGGCGCAAGATGACGTTATTTCGCGGCGTGTATCCGGTCAAGTTCGGCGGAGGTTCGAACGACCCCGAAATCATCCTGAATCACGCCGAAAACGAGTTGCTCAGGCGTGGCGCGGTGCGCAACGGCGACCTGATCATCATGACCATCGGTGAACCGGTGGGCAAGGCAGGCGGCACCAATACCATGAAAATAGTGAAGGTCGGCGAGCACAGGAAGCAGGAACGGAAGGTGGAATCCTGAGCACGTTGCAAGTATTGCCACTTAGGGCTTTTCGCTGCCTGTGATTCGCATGTTCCGGTTTTACCATATACTGATTCTAACTTTGAGGAGGTTCTAATGGCACTCGTATCATTGCGTCAACTTTTGGATCACGCGGCAGAAAATGGCTATGGCCTACCCGCTTTCAACGTCAACAACCTCGAGCAGATTCATGCCATCATGCAGGCTGCGGATGAATGCGACAGCCCGGTGATCATGCAGGGTTCAGCAGGCGCGCGCAAATATGCTGGCGAGCCTTTTCTGCGCCATCTCATTGCTGCGGCCGTAGAGGCATATCCGCACATTCCCATCGTCATGCACCAGGACCACGGAGCTTCGCCAGCGGTTTGCATCAATGCCATTCGCAGCGGTTTTTCCAGCGTCATGATGGATGGATCCCTGGAAGCGGATGCGAAAACGCCCTCTTCCTATGAATACAACGTTGAAGTTACAGGCAAGGTAGTGGAAATGGCACATGCAGTGGGTGTTTCCGTCGAGGGTGAACTCGGGTGTCTCGGTTCCCTGGAATCGGGCATGGGTGAAGCGGAAGATGGTCATGGCGCCGAAGGCAAGCTGTCTCATGATCAACTGCTGACCGATCCGGAGCAGGCAGCTGACTTCGTCAAGCAAACGGGCGTGGATGCGCTGGCAATCGCCATCGGCACCTCTCATGGCGCGTACAAGTTTACGCGCAAGCCAACTGGAGATATTCTCGCCATCGAGCGTATAAAGGAGATTCATGCGCGCATTCCCAATACCCATCTGGTGATGCATGGCTCCAGTTCCGTGCCGCAGGATTGGCTCGACATCATCCGTGAATATGGTGGAGAGATGAAAGAAACCTATGGCGTTCCGGTCGAGGAAATCCAGGAAGGCATCAAATACGGCGTACGCAAGGTCAATATCGATACCGATATCCGGTTGGCGATGAGCGGTGCGATACGTCGCCATCTTGCTAAGAACAAGAGCGAATTCGACCCGCGTAAATATCTCAAGGACGCGACTGCCGCAGCCAAGGACATTTGCAAGGCGCGCTTTGAAGCATTTGGCTGTGCAGGGCAGGCGGCCAAAATCAAACCTATCGCCCTGGACAACATGGCAGGCAAATACGCGAAGGGGGAATTGAAGGCTGTCATCAAGTAATCAGGTAAACTGACAGGTCCACCAGTTCAACCGTCAGTGCTGGTTTTATAAGCAACTGGAATTCGAACGGGATAAAAGGCGAGCCGATACGGTTCGCCTTTTTATTACCGGAGGCTAAAGTGCCCGGTCGAATTGCTCGAACTTCCAGAGCTGCTGGCTGGCCCCGATCTTGCACTGGCAATCACTACCCCGGCAGGCCCGCGGGCGGCTGCCAGAACACCCTCTTTTTCTCGAAATCCCCCCAGACCTCATCAAACTCATTTCTTTTCGTCAGCCCACGCTGGGCGATCCAACCGAGAACAATACCTTTTCCTTCGCACTCGCCGCCTTTCCCGCCTTTCCCGCCTTTGTCCCCTATCATGCCGACTTGATTCAGCAATCGTCCGGTCACGGCAGTGTCAATTACCGCGCCCAGCGTTTCCTGCAATACGGCCAGAGACTTGATGTAGCGCTTCACCTTTTTTCGGCGGTACAGGTCTGAGAAAAACTCAGCGGTATAGCGCTGTTCTTTTACCGCAATGCGCAGGGCATGCACTCCTTCTGTACCCTCCCCATCCACCCTTTTGTGATACTTTTTCAATTTCTTGTGTCCGTGCGACAGCGCGTTATCTGCGAATTTCTTCACTGACCATTCCAGCGGGGCCTTTCGCGATTCACTCTCCTGCGGACCAGGTGCCGGAAGCCATGTCTCCGCGTTCAGCCAGGCGCCGAGCCTCAGCATCGCTTCCGTATAGCGGGTAGATCCTACCGCCTCACGCGCCGCATCATTACGGTTTCGCCGCATCTGCTCGCATTCTTCCCACAAGGCGGAGATACCGGCATGTTCATGAAAGTAGTTCCTCACTTCGCTTAATGCTTCCGACATGAATACATCCCAGTCCCGCGCCGCGCCGAGGGAACGCGACAGCCCTTTCAAGTCCGGGGTTGCAGAAGCAAACGCAGTTGCATCGAATGCCCGGGCAAAAACACGGCGCACCGTACGCACCCTGCGTAATGCCACGCGCATCTGATGCAGATACTCCGGATCCTCGCTTTGCAGCATGCCTGCCTCGTTGCCCTGCAGATGATTAAGGCAATTCCATGCGATCGCCTTGAATGCTTCACACAGATTCATTTCCGTCTCGAGTCGAACAGGTACTGCCTTGACGGGGGCGGGTTTGGAGTCGACAGCGAGCCTATAGCCACGCTCGGCTTTGCTTGCGTTTTCCAACCTGAAAGGAATGGTGTGCAGTATATCCAGTGCGAACTGGTATAACGCCTGCACATTTCCCGATTTGAGTTCCAGTTCGATTTCGCAAATCTCCCTGGTAAAATCAGCCGGCGTTCTGATTACTCCCTGATCCAGAGAAAATTCGATCTCGCTTCCGTCCACCAGCCGCAACATGCGTGTGCTGCGCTTGAAGTCGGTGGTAAACAGGGCAAGCAATTGGCCGTGCAGTTCAATATTGTCGAACAGGCCGGGAAGCGCAGGCTCGGATATTCGGGTGAAATCGGGCTGTCCTGTCGGCACCATGGACTCCCATTCATGATGCTGGTGCAATCCCAGGGCAGCATCCCCCCCTCCTTTGATGGACTGTATCCATTTTTTTCCGATATGCCGCAACCGGAGCGCCATCTGATGCTTCTGGAGATACAGATCAGGCGTGTCGTAATAGGTGGTGAAAAGTTTCCGCGTAACAGGGCGGGAAACGGTAAGGGATGCCAGCAACGGATCATGTCGAAGCCGAGCGGCATCCTCGGGTGACAATCTTAATTTGAGTTCGATTTCGAGCGGCACGATTCTTTTCCGACTATTGCCTGGACGACTACTCGCTACCGGGTGAAACGCCATGCCTCTGAGGGCTGCCGCCTCTATTGCGCGGCGGCCAGTTTCATCAGTAGCGTCTCCTGAGCGCTTCGCTTCTTGCTCTGGCCGGGATGCTTCAAATGATAACGGCCGTCGCTGTCCATTTCCCAGGCCTGGCGATTGTCCTTCAGAAATACATACAGGCCTTCTTCGAGCACACGCTTTTTCAGCTTTGGCTCCAGAACCGGAAAGCAGATCTCGATCCTTCGAAAAAAGTTTCGATCCATCCAGTCGGCACTGGAAAGGTAGATATCGTAAGCGCCGCCATTGCGAAAATAGAAAATCCGGCTGTGTTCGAGAAAGCGGCCGATAATGGAACGTACCCGAATGTTTTCTGAAAGCCCTTTGATGCCCGGCCGCAAAGCGCACACCCCGCGAACAATGAGATCGATCTTTACGCCTGCCTCGGAAGCGGCATAGAGTGCCTTGATGACTCCCGGTTCCAGCAATGCGTTCATCTTTGCGATAATTCGGGCAGGCTTTCCTGCTTTCGCATTCTGCGCTTCGTTTTCAATGGATGCGATCATCTGGCTATGGAAACTGAAAGGAGATTGCCAGAGATATTTGAGTTTTCCCGCCTTGCCCAGTCCCGTAAGCTGCGTGAAAACTTCATTCACATCAGCACAGAAATCCTCTTGGCAGCTGAACAAGCCGAAATCGGTATAAAGCCGGGCCGTGCTGGCGTGATAATTCCCGGTGCCGACATGAACGTAACGCCGAAGGCTGCCTTCCTCACGCCGCACTATCATTGCCATCTTTGCGTGGGTCTTATGGCCTACCACTCCATAAACCACATGCGCTCCCACATTCTCCAGTCGGCTGGCCCAGTTGATATTGGCCTCTTCATCAAACCGGGCCAGCAGCTCCACCACCACAGTGACCTCTTTTCCCCTGCTCGCAGCGGCGATAAGCGCGGCCATGACTTGGGAATCGGCACCGGTACGATATACGGTCTGCTTGATGGCGACCACATCCGGATCGGTTGCAGCCTGCTGGAGAAAATGAATTACCGGCTGGAACGACTGGTAGGGATGGTGTAACAGGATATCGTTCTTGCGAATCAACTGAAAAATGTCAGACGCTTTTTTCTTTTGCAGCGTCAGCGGCAAACCCGGGATGAAAGACAGATATCTCAGATCGGGCCGGTCTATGCGTTCGAAGACGTGCATCATCCGCGCCAGATTCACGGGCCCCTCTACCTGATAGAAATCCTCCTGGGCAAGACCGAGCTGCTCCAGCAGAAAGGCTGACATATGCAGGGGGCAATTGTCCGCCACTTCCAGCCTCACGGCATTGCCGAAGTGGCGCTGCGGCAGTTCACCCTGTAGCGCAATGCGCAGATTCTTGACTTCTTCCTCATCCACGAACAGATCGCTATTACGCGTGGCGCGAAATTGATAGCAGCCGAGCACATTCATTCCGGCGAATAATTCCCCTACGTGCGCATGCAGGATGGAAGAGAGAAATACAAAATTATAAGTGCTGCTGCTGATTTCAGCCGGCAACTGAATCAGCCTGGGCAGCACGCGCGGGGCCTGCACGATGGCAACTCCGGAATTACGCCCGAAGGCATCCTTGCCCTCGAGTTCTACCGCAAAATTCAGACTCTTGTTAAGCACTCGAGGAAAGGGATGTGAAATGTCAAGGCCGATGGGAGTCAGCACCGGCATCATTTCGCGAAAGAAGTAAGACTTGATCCACGCGCGCTGTGCGTCATTCCAGGTGGCGCGCCGCAGAAAATGGATCCCCTCACTGGCAAGGCCAGGCAAAATCTGCTGATTCAGCAACGCGTACTGCCGCGCCACCAGCGTATGCGTCTGTTCGCTCACCAATCTGAATATCTGATGCGGCAGCATGCCAGCTGGATCAAAACCGCGGGTATCGAGTTTGATCTGCTCCTTGATCCCCGCGACACGAACCTCGAAGAACTCGTCCAGGTTACTGCTGACAATGCAAAGAAATTTCAGGCGCTCAAGAAGCGGGGTTTCCTCATTTTCGGCCTGCGCAAGCACCCTCCGGTTGAATTCAATCTGGCCAACCTCTCGATTGAGGAATTGACCGGAAGCTCTGGAATCGGTCATGCCGTCTCTGAATATATCCAATGCAATCACTTCAAGCTGCCGTGCTATCTGACATTATTTGGCAAGAGGTACATAGCCACGAGGTTGTTCCGCACCGCTTCCGAAGAAATATGCCTCGAGCTGTTCGGCCAGATATTTGCGCGCCTTGATGTCCGACAGGTTCAAATGATACTCGTTGACCAGCATGGTTTGGTGCTTGATCCAGTCCGCCCATGCCTCTTTCGAGACATTCTCAAAAATACGCTTTCCCAACTCGCCTGGATAAGGCGGAAAATCTAGACCTTCCAGCTCCCGCCCGAGCTTGATGCAATTCACGGTTCTTGCCATTGCTTTCTCCGAAATATACAAAAGTAGACCAGCGCTGCCGTACGCTGCATTCTTCGATTACCACGACAGGATAGTCGATCCAGCAGCCAGAATCTGATCGCTGATTAAAGTAGTTTCACAAATACCTTCGAACGCCGTTGATAATTGTATAATCCCTGCTTCACCTTGGGTAATTGACCGACGTCTGCTGCAAGGAAGCCGCGTTCGATGAACCAGTGGGCTGTCCGGGTGGTAAGGACGAACAGTTTTTTACTGCCCTGGGATCTCGCCTTCATCTCGATAGCCTTGAGCAACGCATCTCCACAGCCCGCACTGCGATAGTTCGGATGAACGGTAAGGCAGGCGAGCTCGCCCGCCTTGTCGTCCGGGAAAGGATAGAGCGCAGCACAACCGACAGTCATGCGGTCATGCTCGATCACCACGAAGCGATCAATTTCCATCTCCAGTAACTCGCGGCTCCGCCGCACCAGCGTCCCATCCGCTTCGAGGGGCTCAATCAGTTGCAAAATCGCACCAACGTCCTCTATTCGTGCATCCCGCAGGTTTTGCAAGGGACCTTCCGATATCATCGTCCCGATGCCGCTGTGTGTGAACAGTTCCTGTAAAATAGCGCCGTCCACGTGGCGGCTTATGAGGTGGATACGTGATACCCCGCGTTCACAGGCATGCAAGGCAAAAGGCAGATAAAGCTGTGCATCCTCTGCAAGCTTTACCGTTTTCCTGCCAAATTCCTTAAGCAAGCTCTTGCCCTCCGCCACCGTCAGTTCCCGCAGCAGCAACGCCTGTTCACTGTCAATAGCACTCTTTTCGATCCCCTGAGTATCCATCAGAAATATGAGTTTCTCGGCCTTGAGGGCGATCGCAGCCTCAGCTGCGACATTTTCCAGGGTCAAATTAAAGATCTCGCCGGTAGGCGAGTAGCCAAGTGGCGACAGCAATGCCAACTCACCTTGCTCGAGCCGCGAGCGGATGGCGGAAGTATCCACCTTGCGTACTTCTCCGGTATGCATCAGGTCGATGCCCTCTATCACGCCGATTGGCCGTGCAGTCACAAAATTGCCGCTGGCGACGCGAATCGCAGCGTTGGCCATTGGTGAATTTGGCAAACCCATTGACAGCAGGGCTTCGATTTCGACACGCACCCGCCCTATCGATTCCTTGACGCACTGCAATGCAGCCGCGTCGGTGACGCGCATACCCCGGATATATGTCGTCTGCAAGTCATGTTCATTTAAGCGCGATTCGATCTGGGGGCGCGCACCGTGCACCAGCACCAGACGTACGCCTAAGCTGGCAAGCAGATTGAGATCGTGTACGAGTTCTATGAATTTCCCGTCCGCAACGACTTCCCCGCCGAAAGCGACCACGAAAACTTTATGGCGGAAGCTGTTGATATAAGGCGCTACCGACCGGAACCAAGCCACGAAATCCATGATCAATAATCACCCCATAGCGCCTGCATTGCCCCCACTGCCGCCAGCGCGGCACTCTCCGTCCGCAGTATGCGGTTACCCAAGCGCAATGGGATAAAACCCGCAACCATTGCAGCCGCTTCCTCATCTCGCGTAAACCCTCCTTCGGGTCCCACGAGCAAAATGATTGAGCTGATATTTGAAGAGTGCTTAAAATCCCGCAAACCCTTTCTTGCAAAAGGCGAGAGCATGAAGCAAGCATCGGGGGAAAGACTGTCGCTGGACGTTCTGCTTGATTCGGTTTGCGTACCCAGCCAGTTCTCGAGAGTCGCGAGTGGCAGCACTTCCGGCACGCGGTTTCTGCCACACTGCTCGCATGCGGAGATAACGACTTTTTGCAAATGGCTTACACGTTTTTCCCCACGTTCACCGCTGAGCCTCACCACGCTCTGCTTGGTAATGAGAGGCTGAATTCGGGTTACGCCCAGTTCGACTGCTTTCTGCACAATCCAGTCCATCTTTTCACCCATACCCACCGCTTGAGCAAGCAGAATGGTGAGCGGGGATTCGCGCTCGACCTGTACATGCCTTTCGACTACAACAGCCACACCCTGCTTGCTGATTCGCGAAATGACAGACGTGAATTCTCCACCGTCGCCATTGAACAACACCACTTCATCGCCTGGCTCGAGTCTCAGAACGCGTGCGGCATGATGCGCAACTGCTGAAGGCAATTCCAGGACCTGTTCCGCAAAAATCTCCACGGGGCAGTAAAAGCGAGGAAGCGTCATTGCATATTCAGTATCAGACGGTGGAGCAATCAATGCGCCTTTCTCATGATAGTATTGTTGTTTCAGCAGTCCTGCTTGAACCAGGACTGTCGAGATATCCGCGCTGCTTTCAATTATATCCGCACGACAAGCTTCTGCGAAAAGACACCGCTCGGCGTCTGCCTGGATAGCGCAGGAAACGACATTTGGCATTCGTTATAAGGAAATGAAATCTGGGGGAAAATATGGCGAGCCTGGAAACACCGGTCTGTGATTTCGGCTGGAAAGCAATTGACTTCGATTTACCGGGAGTAGATGGAAAACAATACAATCTGGCCTCGGTCAAGGGTGAAAAAGGGTTGCTGGTGATGTTCATCTGCAATCATTGCCCTTATGTGAAGGCCGTGCACGAACGCATCATCCGCGACGTCAACGAATTGCGTGAGCAGGGTATCGGCGCTATCGCGATCATGTCGAACGATCCATCGGACTACCCCGAGGATTCATTTGAAAACATGGGGCGCGTAGCCCGGGAATATGCCTATCCCTTTCCCTATGTCTGGGATAAAACCCAGGAAGTAGCAAAGGCATATGGCGCAGTCTGCACGCCGGATTTTTTCGGCTTCAATCACAAACTCGAATTGCAGTATCGCGGACGCCTGGATGCTTCCCGAAAGGAAGCCGCGCCCGCAGACGCACGACGCGACCTTTTCGAAGGAATGCTCCAGGTAACCCGCACTGGCGCCGGTCCTGAGGATCAGATTCCCAGCATCGGCTGCTCCATCAAATGGCGAGCGGACTAGCCGGTGATTGATGCAGTTATCGCTGCTGTCAAAGCAGTTGCCCAGCAGGAAATTCTGCCGCGCTATATGAAAGTTGCGCGGCAGCGCAAGGGCGATGGAAGCCTGTTTACGGAAGCTGATCTTGCCACCCAGGAAACGCTCTCACGTGAGTTGAGAAAAATCTATCCTGGTCCGGTGGTGGGAGAAGAAATGACGGAAAACGAGCAGGTCGCCCAGTGGCGGGAAGGCGATGCGGGACTTTGGTGCATGGATCCGATAGACGGGACTTCCAATTTCGTCAACGGATTGTCCTACTTTGCCGTTTCAGTAGCACTGATGCAACACGGCAGAAGCGTGCTGGGAGTGGTTTACAATCCAGTGGCGGATGAAATGTTCTACGCCGAAAAAGGCAGGGGCGCATTCCTGAATGGGGAAAAATTGCCGATAAAGGAGGATGTACCGCCGCTATGGGGGGCAATCGCGAGCGTGGACCTGAAACGGCTTGGTCGCAGGCTTGCACAGGAAATCTCTACTGCAAAGCCGTTTTCCTCCCACCGGAACTTCGGGTCTTGTGCCTTGGAATGGTGTTATACAGCCGCCGGGCGCTTTGACTTGTATCTGCACGGCGGGCAAAAACTATGGGACTACGCCGCGGGCAGCTTGATTCTGGAAGAAGCGGGCGGTCACATGTGCGGTTTGAACGAGGATGATTTCTGGGCCGAGCCCCTCTGGCAGCGCTCAGCCATTGCCGCCCTCGATCTGAACCTTTTCATGCAGTGGCGTGACTGGGTGCGCGCACATCGATAGCTTGCGACCCTGGCCGGCCCACAACTCCGAACGCGGCTAGGCAGGAACTGGCTCCTTTGAGCTTTGGGAGGAAAACTTCTGTCCACAACCTCCATCCAGATCTCGCAATACAATACTATAGACCACTGTAGACTACTCTGCTCCGCAGTCTCAGCGACCGCCGATAACCACTGCAAACGAACCGGAGGCACAAGATCATCTTTTCTACACGATATCCTGATCTCTTGCTATATTTCTACGCTAAGTTTACTCGAACTCTGCCATTTGAGTGCGGGTATCAAGGAAGCCGGGGCGAACGACTTATCCTGTCGCACTTTATATTCAGGCTGACGAGCCGTAATAGCACTGGCAAAACCAATGGAAAACATGGACATCGATTGTCCTCCCGAAATCGAACAGTCCTCGTTTCACTGGGACCGCACAGAGGTGTAAAGTTGAGTACTGGCTGCAGAGATGCAAGAGTTTGAAGGTGGACCTGGTCGCTGATTCGGAAAAGGGAATTTACATGCGCGCTTTTAGGAAGACTGCTTTAAAAAAGACCGGACTGACGCTTGCAATCGCTGCCGCCCTCACCGCAGGATGCATGCAGGGCTGTAACAAAGTGGAGGACCCGGCGAAACTGATGGCGGACGCGAAGCGCTACGAGGAAAAAGGGGACCACAAGGCAGCCATCATCCAGCTTAAAAATGCTTTGCAACAGAACCCGGAGGATCCCGAAGCGCGCTACCTCCTTGGTACCATTTACAACAAGACCGGAGATTTTCAATCCGCAGAGAAAGAGCTTCGCAAGGCATTAAGCCTGGGCATGGATGCCGGCACGGTGCTTCCCGAACTGGGGCAAACGTTGCTCAAGCTAGGAGCCTATCAACAAGTCCTGGATGAAACGAAAGAACTGGCCGACAAAACAAAGTCAGCGCAGATACTCACGCTCCGGGGGAATGCACAGCTCGGGTTGGGTAAGGCTTCGGAGGCGAAGGCACTATTCGAGCAGGCGCTTGGACAAAATCCGGATTTTGCCGATGCGTTAATCGGCCTTGCGAAATATTCCCTGCTGCAAAGGGATGTCGAAACTGCAACGAATCTCTCCGAACAGGCGGTTTCCCGCAGTCCGCAAAATATCGACGCATGGTTGTTCAAGGGCGACCTTCTGAGCATACAAGGCAAGCTCGAGGAGGCCCTGGCTGCCTACGACCACGTGGCGAAGCTCAAGCCGAACATGGCGGCTGCCTATATCAACAAGGCGTTCATAGAAATCGGCACAGGGAAGTTCGATGCCGCAAAGGCAGACCTTGACGCGGCACGCAAGCTCGGCTCGAGTCTAAGCGTGTTATATACCCAGGCTTTGCTGGATTACACCCAGCAGAAGCCTGCTGCCGCGCTGGAGTCGCTTCAGCAGATACTCAGCAAAGCCCCGGAGCACATGCCCAGCGTGTTACTTGCGGGTGCGGTGCAGATTGCTCTTGGATCCATGCCGCAAGCAGAGCAACACCTGAAACATTATCTGAAAAAGGACCCGAATAATGTTTACGCACGCAAGCTGCTCGCTTCCGTGCTGTTGAAAAATCGCGAAACGCAACGCGCGATCGAGGTCCTGAGCCCGTCGCTCAAAAAAGTGAAAGAGGATCCTCAGTTATTCGCCATCGCGGGCGAGGCTTACATGCAGGCCCAGGATTTTGCAAAAGCAACGGAGTATTTTGAAAAGGCAAGTGATATCGCCCCGAAAAACGCTGTGCTTCATACTGCGTTAAGCATGAGCAGGATGGGACAGGGCGAGAGTGCTCGCGCCATCTCCGAATTGGAGACGGCGACAAAACTCGACCCCAAATCGCCGCGGGCAGGAATCCTGCTGGTCATGACCCATTTACGGCCTCAAGGAATTCGACAAGGCGCTCGCTGCGGCAAAGGTACTGGAGAAGGAGAACCCGGATAATCCGCTCATCCAAAACCTGAAAGGCGGTATCTATCTCGGCAAGAAGGATATGGGAAATGCGCGTGCCAGTTTTGAAAAGGCGCTTGCCATCCAGCCATCCTACTTTCCAGCTGCCGCTAATCTGGCCCAACTGGATGTGCAGGATAATAAGCCGGAAATGGCGAAGAAACGCTTCGAAGCTATCCTGGAAAAAGACAAAAAGAATAGCCAAGCCATGGCCGCGCTGGCAGGTCTTGCTCTCAACCAGGGACAAAAAAAGGAGGCGACCGAGTGGCTGGAACGAGCAATGCAAGCAAATCCGGATATCCTTCAGCCAGCCATCCTGCTTGGGTCACATTATCTTCGTCTAGGCGAAAAACAGAAAGCGCTGGCTCTAGGCAAGAAATTGCAAGGGACGCATCCCAAGGAGCCGGCCGTGCTGGATTTACTGGCACAGGCTCAACTGGCTAACAATGACAAGGCAGCCGCTCTGGAGAGCTATACCAAGCTCGCTGCCGTACAACCGGAGTCCGCTCTTGCTCAATTCCGCGTCGCCTCGGTGCATATGGCAATGGGGAACCCTTCCGCCGCATCAGATGCACTGAAGAAGTCACTGGCTATAAAACCCGATTACCTGGCTGCGCAATTGGCACAGATCGCAATTGAAGCGAGTCAGAATAATTATGAGAAAGCAATTGCAACGGCGCATCAAGTTCAGAAACAACACAAAAGCTCACCTGCGGGCTACATAGCAGAGGGTGATCTAATGCTGAAACAAAAAAACCCCGCCCTTGCCGCAAAAGCGTATGAGCACGCATTCAAGATCAACAAAAATCCGGCCTTATTGATCAAACTTCACGCATCGCTCCACCAAGCCGGGAAAAGTAAGGAAGCTACACCCCGCTTACTCCAATGGTTAAAGGAACACCCCGACGATGCCTCCACCCGTATGTATCTTGCCGAATTTTATCTTATGAACGACCAGCCCAAACCCGCTATAGAACAATACAAGGTTATCGTGCAACAGCACCCCAAGTATGTGCCTGCTCTGAACAACCTGGCTTCTGCATATCAGCAGGAAAAAGACCCGCTGGCGCTGGAATATGCTGAAAAAGCCTACCAGCTGGCTCCTGAAAGCCCTGCCATATTGGACACCCTAGGATGGATACTGGTTGAGCAGGGGAATACGGGGCGCGGTCTCCCACTCCTCCAAAAGGCGATCTCCCTCGCCCCGGAAATGCCGGCAATTCGTTACCATCTGGCGTATGGCTTGGCCAAATCGGGCAATAATGCTAAAGCCCGAAAAGAACTTGAGCAGACGCTTGCCAGTGGAAAACGTTTTGCTGAAATGGACGAGGCTCAGGCGTTGTTAAAACAGATACAGTAAGCGATTGTCTTGCGGACTCACTGACCCTGCACTGACCGCAGTAACGGTCAGTGCAGGGTATCCTTCAGCTTTGGCGCGCCAGCACTTCCTGGTCGATTTTCGCATTGTTCAAAATCTTGCTGCAGCACACGCGCAAAGCGTTTCGCGAATCCGTGTCCAGGCCTGATTCGGTCGAAGCAGCTTTGCCGAATAATCTTACAGATGAGCAGGAAGACGAGGAGGAAAATCATTTAAGAGATTGATTAAAATGGTTAATATTTTATGGCATGATTTATGCTTGTTACTGGATAGGCAATGTTCTTTAAATTGCCGTACAAGAGTAGAGATTCGTAACAATCTAAGTAACAAGTAACCTAATAAGGAAGGCATATGAAAAAAATACACAAAAATCTATGGGGAGCTACTGTCGGAGCGATGCTGGGACTGGGGATGGTTTCCGCCGCATCGGCAGCACCTGTATTTACCGTCGATCCTAGTGGACTTGGCGCTCCCAAGAGTGCTTTTGATGCCACCTTGATGAGTGGCATCTCGTCGACGCTTCTCACCAGCGCTGCAGGAGGCCACACCGGCACAGGCTGGCTTCAGTTCACCAGTTTCAATGACCCAAATCCGGTATCCCCCCTCACCTCTGGCCTGCTAATCAACTACGGGGTCTTCCTTACTTTTACCCTGACAGATGTGCTCTCTAGCGGCACCCTTGATGGTAACGACAGCGTCAACACTCTCACCCAACTGGATTATCAGATGTTCTATGATCCTGGGTTTGGAAATACCTTCACTTTTGCTGACGCCATGCGCGCAACTCCGAGCCCGTCCTATGTGGATGTTGGGGACAATGATATCCTGATCGCCACTGGAAGTCTGATAAGTGGCACATCGGGTTTCAACAGTGGAGGCGGAGCCTATCTGAATGCGGTCAGCACCATCGAATTAACCGATGATGGTAAAAAGTTTTTTATCGCGCCTGTCCCGTTTTTCAACATAGCCTTCTCGGAGTTCAACAATACAGGACAAGGGCCTATTAGAAACGGTAATTTGACGTCCATCGGCCAGGCTACGGGTGGAGTAGACTTCAACAGAGTGCCGGTGCCGGAACCTGCTTCGCTTGCGCTGATCGGCGTCGGCTTGTTCGCTATGGGAGCCGTCCGTAGGCGCTATTCCTGATACTTTCCCTTATCATCGGGGATGACGAACCCCTCCTCCCCATGGGAGGAGGGGTTTTTTCATAGTATATTTAATACGTCTCGCGACTCCGATTATTCTCCTCTCGCATACACATGGACATAAATTGGGTACGCAAACTTGCAGCCGTCGCCGCGCGGGCCCCGTCCGCCGATAACACACAGCCGTGGATGCTGCGTTGGAATGGCGATGAAGTGGCGATTGTCTTCGCAGGACGCGACAGGGCGAAAAGCGTATTTCCTGTCGATAGCCATGCGACATTGATTTCGGTAGGGGCGGTGATTGAAAACATACAAGCGGTGATTTCCGCCAATGCCATATCTGCTGAATGGCGCTTGCCTGCTGCCCCTGAAACCGGGCAACCCTATGCTTCCGTTACGCTGCACGGCGCTCCGGCAAACTTTGTGACACCGGAGGGGCCGCTACGGCGTCATACGAATCGCTTTCCTTTTCGTTCTGATGCGCTTCCCGAAGGACTTCTTGATCAATTGGGGAATTATCACGAAGGCCCCAGCAGAATCTCTCTGCTTGTCGATCCTGTAGAGAAATCGCGAATGGCTCGGCTGGTACAAGTATGTTCCGAAGCTCGATTTTGCACCGAGGAGTTGCATGAATGGCTGATCAGCAGTCTCCGCTTCACTCCCGCGGATGCTGCTCGTGGAGACGGACTGGATATTGCTAGTCTGGGGCTCCCGCCGGGAGGAAGGCATTTTTTTCGATTTATCGCTAATTGGAAACGAATGGCCTCACTCAACCGCCTGGGTCTTCACAAACTCATGGCTCTGATAGAAGCCTCTCTGCCCGCCAAGGCTCCGGCACTGCTCTGTATAATCGGACAAGGTAATCCGCGGAACATCATATGCGGTGGACGTTTGATGGAGCGGGTGTGGATGGAATTGAACCTGCAGGGTATCGGCGTGCACCCCTATTATGTTGTCACAGACCAGATCAACCGGTTTTCCACAGGAAAAGTAACTGCAGGATTTGAAGCAAGGATGAGCAAGGTAGAAGAGGAAACGCGAACCCTGCTCGCGCTGCAACCCCGCGAAATGCTGCACATGATCCTGCGCATCGGCTATCCCAAACTGAGCCCGGTCAGATCCGAAAGGTTGCCCTTGGAGACAATATTCCAGGATGCCAGAGCATCCTCGTCCGCGCTATTCTGAATTGCCACCTTCCGAAGATTGCCAAGCTCTCGACGATCCGTATTTCCAAAAATATCAGCGAACAGTTGGAGCAACGCTCTGACCGGTCGCAACGTGCAATTTACATTGGTAGCATGAGAATACCAATAGGCGCAACCCCACCGTCAGTACGATGACTCTGCAAGCCTTAAAGCTTAAAATCGCAGTTCTCCCATCCCCATTGATCATCCTCTCCGGTCTCCCCTAATCTTAGCCGGTATACCGAATTTCCAAAAGAAAAAGAATTTTTACTGTTTTTTCTTGTCGCTTTTAAGAGACAAGAAAATAAACGAAAAAACAACCAATTATCATTACACGCTGATTTCTGGCCCCGTTTGGCGACATATTTTACCTTTGACACCGCTTCTCACCGCCTGATTCTAACGATATAAAAGCCTGGCACGGTTTGTGCTTGATCTAAGGCAGGCAAGATTGCCTCTAACGTTCGTTGCTGTCATTGATTTCAAACAGAGCAACAGAATTCCCGGCAACCTGCTCTCACCGTTCATTCCGTAATCACTTTTTTCACCGCCCGTTAAGAAGCTTGCGTAGCGCTAAAGAACAAGGCAATCCCATCGCCTATAACATCCAGCGCGGCATTCCGGATTCTGCTAATGGGCAAACTCAGGAATACGATAATGCAATTACATCATAACGAAAATGGTTTTAAGGGGACTTATTTACCGCCATCTGTGGACCCATTTACGGATGAGAATCGAGGCATTCGTATCACCGATCCCAAATGTATTTTTATGCAAGGCAATTACAGTATTTGCGTGGCAAATTCACCCCGGCGTTGCAGTATGGTGAACAAACTAATCAAGAGCATGTACTCCTGGCGGGGTTATCATACTGAGAATACAATCATTTCATCCCGCGATCCCAATCAACTCACGCTTGAGGCATCGATCGGACGACAAGTTGTCGGCACACTTACGATCGGGTCTGATTCAACAGAGGGCCTCCTGGTTGATGCGCTGTATGGGGGGGAAATCATGGCTCTACGCGCTGAAAATCGGAAAATTTGCGAGCTTTCCAAACTCGCAATTAATCCCGATCATGGATCGAAGGAGTTGCTTGCTTCCCTGTTTAATCTCGCTTATATATACGGGCGCATTGTCGAAAAGGCGACGGATTTCGTGATTGAGGTTAATCCGCGCCACGCGGCCTACTATAAGCGCTTGTTGGGATTCCAACAGATCGGTGAAACTCGCACCTGTCAACGGGTCAACGCCCCTGCGGTGCTATTGCATCTGGATCTGGACTATGTCGACCGAGAGGTTTCCGGGCTGGCCGGCACACGCGAACCCAAGCAAAGATCACTTTACGCTTATTTCCTCACCGGGCCAGAGGAATACAGAGTGGCACACACCCTCGAACGCTATGTTCAGGCCTCCCTTAACTGAGTAACAGGCATGGGAACAAACAGGCAACAACCAAGCGGAATCTCTGGCGGGTCAGCGTGAAATTCTAGACTTATTACTGCCTTTTAAATCCTTATCTCATTGATGGATGCAATGGATTGGGATAAGACTTTAGTAGGATAAGCAGTAGAAATTCTTAACACGTGAGTGAAGCACAATCCTCGGGCGCTACGTGCTGCAACCCTGAAGCCACTGCCTCTTGTTCGCTTGTACCATGCCGACTTTCCAGGTTAAGAGCAAAAAAGCCTCCAGGATGTGGAGGCTTTTTTTCAAAGCTGAAGGATTCAGCATACTTTCTTACACCCTTCTGCGGACAGCGCCCATACCGAGCAGGCCCAGGCCCAGAAGAGCCAAGGTTGCGGGTTCCGGAATTTGAGGAGCTTTCGTGAAGTCAATGTCGCTATGTGCGAAGCCGCCGTCTGCAATTACACCGGCATTCAAGCCCTGACCACCCTGCACAGTGCCGGAGCCAAGGACGCCGAGCATGCCATCCAAGACGCCGCCATTAGGATCCAACGGCGCGTTAGCGCAAAGCGATGCGAAGAAGCCGGAGCATGCCTGGAGACCGTATGAATTGGGTCCACTATCCAGGATACTGAGACCAAAATTGACGTTTGCGGCAGTGAAGCCGGTACCGGAGTCCAAGACAAGGGGTATGTTGGTTTGCGCATTCAGAGCAACCCAAAACTCATCTCCGTCTCCTGAGGTAAACCCATCCACCTCAAACAGGCTACCCCCACTCGCTCTGGAAATACAATCCGCCATACTGGTACAGTTTGTGGCGCCGAGGACGTCAAGATTTTGGGTATCGTCCAGCCACAAAGCAGCTACCGCCCCGCCGCCTGCGCCTCCTCCTGTCACAGTAATTCCGGCGGGAAGGAGAGAGTTTAAACCGGGGCCATAAGGGCTGAAGATCATGTCATTAGCGCCACCCGCGCCATCCAGATCAGTGAAGCCAGTCAGGGTGACCGCTGCGATCCCGCTCAGTTCCTGGGGTGCAAGACTGACAGACGCGGTGCCAAAGACATCTACAGTCTGATCTATTTCAAAAACGGCGATCAGAGTGTCGCCGACATCAAAGGTATCTGGCGTACCGTTACCGTCCAGGATGAAGTCCACGTCATTATCTTCAAATTTGGTAAGAGGACTAAAAAGGGTAACGGCAGCAACTGATGATCCAGCAACAAGCGCCAACCCCAGTCCCACGGCAGCAACAATCGGTTTCAATTTCGTATTCATGATTCGTCCCTATAAAGATTAAACTAATCAGTTTTTTTACAGTAACCTTTTTGCAGTTTTACAGCGGCCACAACGCAACTCCTTAGGCAACTGTCGATCTAACTGCAAGCATGCATCGTGCCATAAAGTAGGCAGGACAATGTAATTGTCTGAATAATAATAATAATAAAATTTACCGCATTTCAGCTTTCAGCTCTTGAAAGGTCTTGAAAGGTTTTATCAGGGCAAATATGTAAAGAAATTCGACAAACAGGTCGAAGTGTCGCTGTGATCCATGTTCCAAGATATTCCACCGCGGAATGTGCAGAGTATTTCCCCCTAGAATGTGCAGAGGAACCGGTTGTAATGGCCTGCTGGGAGGCGAATGACGGAGAAAACGAGCCGATTCAGCGATCCGAATCCATCCAGAAGATAGGGCGCAGTGCAAGAATGGCGACAATTACTGTAAAATTTATCGACCGGCGCGAAAGATATTACCCTGAGAGCACGGCCGTACAAGATTTCCTGTCCTCGGAAGTCATCGCGGTTGTGCCTCGGTGGAAAACCGGGAAAACGGGATGAAGGAGGGCTATCTCGGAAAGATATTGAAGGTTCAGCCGAGGCCCAGCTTGCGGCGCCCAATCGAGATTGCGAGACGGTTTAAAGGATTGCGATTCCCCCATGGCCGCCACGTAAGCGCCAGCCTGTTGAGGTACCCGTCAAAGTGATATCCTTTCGGCGCCGCTCGAACCGGGCCTCGTCCAAGGAGGATTTTCAGGGCTTCGGTCGCTGCAGCGCCGGCGCAGAACTGGCAGGCCATGATTGTGGATGGACCCCTGCGGCTCGCCAAGTCGACCGTGGACGGGTCCGCCAGATAGCGCATTTGTAGCCTCGCCGGCGCGAGGCCCATGAGAAAGCGCAAAGGTTTTTCCGCTTCGGTACCCTCGTCGAGGTGAAAATAATCGTCAAAGCTCATACCCCCTGGCAGAAAATTGAGCACAGCCGCACCCATGCCCAGAGGGGCGGCAGTCACGGCAGGCACGCCTTTTGCTTCACAGGCGGAAAAAACCTGCTGTCGAATCTGGAAGGCGAAGAAATCGAGTCCATCGATGTAAATATCCACTCCTCCGAGAAAGCTGTCGAGGTTATCGGGGGTGACTCCTTCAGCGAATCCTGTAATTTCTAGCTCGGGGTTGATATCCCGCGCCTGTTGTATCATGACTTCCAGCTTTGCGCGGCCAAGCGTACTGACGCCAGCCCCAATCTGTCGATTGAAGTTCGCGAGATCGTAGGTATCGAAATCCGCCAAGTGGAATTTGCCTATGCCCAGCCGGCAGAGCGTCAAAAGATGCACACCGCCCACCCCCCCCAGGCCGGCGATCGCTATCCGCTTCTGGCGTAGCTCATCCTGCTCTCGCCGCGTCACCCAGCCGATGTTGCGGGAAAATGCCTCGTTATAGATAAAGGATTTGGTATCCATAGCGTCTTTCATTAAAAGATTTTACGACCGATGCGTGCGACAATTTACCTCGGGTTCGGTTAAATACCTGCATTTTAAATCGGACGCAGGGGAATAATTCTTAAGACGAGAGGGGATGGGAAGACAACAAAGATGCTTTCGAGCACGACGATTGTATACAGTAAACGCTTTCGCCGCATAGGATAAACTTTCAGAATTTGGTTTAAATATACGCTCAACCAAATGATGGGTCAACGCGACAGGAAGTGGGGCCGAAGGCCGGTATACTAACAATATATAACTATAACCTTGATAATGAGTAGAAGGACGTCCTCGTGAAAATATTCTGGCTCGATTTCAAACTGGCCTATCGCAATATCGCACGTCAAAAACGGCGCAGCATGATCGCTATTGGCGCCGTTACGTTCGGCATCTCAGCCCTTATCCTGGCAAATGGTTTCATTGCCTGGATTTTCCTGGATTTCCGGGAATCAACCATCAACTCGCACCTGGGCCACCTGCAAATCACGCGTCCGGGCTACTTTGAGGCAGGCAAGGCCGACCCCAATGCCTTTCTGCTTCCGCAAGCCATGCCCGAACTCGAGAAGGGGGGAGAGTCCCATCGCATAAAAACTGTCGCGCCTCGGCTCTCGTTCAGCGGCTTGATCAGCCATGGCGAATCCACCGTTTCCTTTATCGGTGACGGGGTCAGTCCCCAAGAACAAGCAGTATTCGGCAATGCCGTACAAATCTCGGCAGGCCAGAACCTTTCCGCTGAACATTCATCAGGGATCATAGTAGGCGAGGGACTTGCACGCAATCTTGGTGTCAAGGTTGGCGATCATGTCATACTGCTGGCTACAACCGCGTCGAGAGGAACGAACGCGGTAGAAGTTACCATCCGAGGCCTGTTCTCCACGGTTACCAAATCTTATGATGATGCTGCTATTCGCGTCCCCATCGAGATGGCGCACCGGCTCCTGCGTACTAACGGTGCCCATGTATGGGCGGTGTTGCTGAATGACACAGCACAAACTGATACCATGCTTACAGCATTGCGCAACAAATTGAAAAATGATGACCTGGAGATTGTTCCCTGGTATTCGCTGGCGGATTTCTATAACAAAACTGTGTCCCTGTTCACCAAGCAAATTCACGGTATCCGAATAATCATCGCCATCATTATCCTTCTTAGCATTACCAACACGATGACAATGAATGTTATGGAGCGGATAGGTGAAATCGGCACTTCCCTCGCCCTAGGGGTGAAGCGCATAGGCATCATGCGCCTTTTCCTGGCAGAAGGCATTCTCATCGGGAGTGCAGGCGGGTTGCTGGGACTAGCACTAGGGCTGCTGTTGAGTGGGGTCATCTCCAGCATTGGAATTCCCATGCCCCCTCCCCCCGGCATGGCGAGAGGCTATACCGGGCAGATTCTGGTTACTCCAGACATAGCGCTGCAATCGTTGGCACTTGCCATCGGCACCACTCTCGCTGCCAGCATCTACCCGGCTTGGCGCGCATCGCGAATGAATATCGTCGATGCGCTGCGCCACAACCGATAGCACCCGACAGCGATGTTCAAACTTGCACTGCGTAGCGTTTTTCGGCAGAAGTCACATACCGCGATGACGCTGGTGGCCATCATGGCTGGAGTCGCGGGTCTTATCCTTGCCGGGGGATGGGTGAATGACGTTTTCGTTACTTTATCGGAAGCTCTGATCCATTCACAATCAGGACATCTACAAATCTATAAAAAAGGTTTTTTTGCTGAGGGAACGCGTGCACCCGAAAGATATCTGATTGCCGATCCCGAGGCGGTCAAACAACGCATCGCGGCTCAGACGAGTGTCGAAAATGTGATGGCGCGGTTGAACTTCTCCGGCCTCCTTAGCAACGGCCGCAGCGATTTGCCCATCATCGGGGAAGGCGTGGAACCTGCGCAAGAGGCAAGACTGGGAAGTTCTGTCTCCATCATCGCAGGACGCCAACTTGAAGACAATGATACTTTCGGTATGCTACTCGGACAGGGTGTTGCACAAGTGTTGAAATTGAAGCCGGGGGATAACGTCACCCTGCTGGCAAATACTCTCGAAGGTGCTCTGAATAGTATCGATCTGGAGGTGATTGGAGTATTTCAGAGTTTCTCCAATGATTACGATGCGCGAGCGATAAAAATTCCTTTAGCCGCCGCGCAGGAGTTGCTCGGCACTCGGAACGTAAACGCGCTCGTTGTAACGCTCAAAAAGACCGATGATACCAACTCCATCGCCGCTCTGCTGGAGGAGCAGCTTGGATCTTCCGGATTGGAAATCAAGACCTGGGTCGAACTGAACGATTTCTACGAAAAAACGGTAGAGCTGTACAAAGGCCAATTCGGTGTGCTGCAACTTGTCATTCTTGTCATGGTTCTGCTCAGTGTGGCCAACAGCGTGAACATGAGCATTTTCGAGCGAATGGGAGAGTTTGGCACGATGATGGCGCTTGGCAACCGCAGCAGTGACGTCTTTCGCATGATCATGATTGAAAACGTATTGCTCGGCGTCCTCGGCAGCACCATTGGGCTTGCCATTGGCGTGGCGCTGGCGTTGATTATATCTGCAATCGGAATTCCGATGCCGCCGCCACCCAATGCCAACATGGGCTACACCGCTCATATCCAGGTTGTTCCCTCCACCCTGCTGATATCCTTTTCCATCGGAATCCTGGCAACGGTACTCGCCGCTGTCTTTCCTGCAAGACATGTTTCCCGCGTTCAGGTGGTTGAGGCCCTGCGGCAGAATCTCTGATCATGAAGCAAGGATCTGCCATCCACTCGACACCTTGCGCTGTTGCCCGTTATTGCGGCCGAGGTGATGGCAGCAGGAAGATCAGAATGAATAGCGCATTTCCGTGTACACACGATCATTGTGCTCAAAGCGGCCGAAAAAGCCTGTCGGCTCTCCGCTGAACACGTCGGCGCCCAATGCCCATCGCCAATTCTTCTCGAAATTCCATGAGATGCGCGGCCGGAACATCCAGTCACTCCGATTCAGACTATGAACCAGCAACACTTGCGTCTCCCATTTGGGCCAGGGCTTGGCATGAACAAAAATGCTGGCGCCATTCTCCACGCTGTCTGCGAAGCTATCGCGGTCGTGGGCAAAAAACACGCGCTGGAAAAACTGCAAATTCAGGCGCGTGTCAGCCGGCAAGCTGAAGTCGAGACCGAGCGCATAGTCGAGCGTATTTTGCCTCGCCAGGCCGTCCAGCGCACTCGGGCGAGAGACATTGAACTTTCGACCCCCGGTATAAACCAGTTCGCCTTTCAGGACCACCGAACCGAAGTCCTTGGTAAGGGTTCCGCCGACTTGATCGATCTCATCATGACGGGGCTGGAAAACCAGCGATTCAAACGGTCCGCTCACCCGATAAAAGGTGGGCGCAGCATCCAGGCTATGATAGTAAAAAGCTGACAAGTCCCAGCCATTAATGAGTTGCGACAACCGAAAACCGTAATTCGAGTTACCGATGTTGCGCCCGGAGCGATCCTCAGGCAAAAAAGATGCAATGTTCCGCAACGGCGCCGGGTAAAAATCGGCGCCAGGCCTGCCGCTTTCGTCAAGAGTGGGTACAGGAATCCACAGCAGCTCAGCATGAGTATCATTCCTTGAGTATTCAGCGCGTACCGCCCACTGGGGAATACGCAAAATATCGAAGGCCGGCAGGAGGAACTCGCGCATGTCTTTGGCTGAGACGACATCGGCAAAAAACAGGCCTACCATCTCTCCCCATATTACGTGTTGACGGCCAAGACGAAAATCGAAATCGCCAGCGGAAACATCCACATAATTTTCGCGGATGAAAAAATCATAACGCTGATTCCGGCGAACAGCGGGGGGATAAAAATCGGACAAGTCATAGGCCGCGTCATAATCGAAACGAGCGCTTATTTTCCAGTTTATGTATTCGTTGAATCGCCCCGTGCGGGACAATTCCGTACGCAGCTTGGCCTTGGAAAAATGCTCCGGATTCGCGTAATTATCCGCAAGCTCAAGCTGCGAAAAACCTCTCCAGCCTGTAATCAATTTCTTCCACACGGGCTCCGTCTGTTCCTGCCTGGAGAGATCGCCGTCCCCGAATAGCGAACTACGAGAGCCAAATTCTTTTTCCCCGCTACCGTTCACCTGTGCAGAGAAATCAGCAATCTTATCCTCAGCCTGCGACTGAACCTGTAGCGAAGAAAGGACTGGGGACAACGAGATGATCAAGGATTCACCCTCAGGTTCCTGCTTGACATTGCTTTGGTCCTGGCGAGACGTATCCGGCTTGCTCACCGATTTTTCCATTTTTCCGCGCATGGACGAAGACATGGATAAAGACAAGGATAAGGATAAGGATAAAGGTGCCTCATCCAGGTTTTCTGCAGACGAATGAGAGGATTTTGTTACCGCTCCGGTGAGGTCGGGAATTACAGGAACCTCCGCAAAGCCAGGCACGGGCGAAAAGATAACAATCGATACTGCCTGGAGGACCAGGTATTTAATGCGACGTCTCTGTTCCATCCGTTATGCTTTGGTCGGCACCCAAAAACCGGCCTGTTTCGCGTAGCTCATACTTTGGGCAGGGTTTCGCTTTTTCCTTCCGCCCCTGTATCCTGCCGCAGAATCTCCCCGTCTTCGATGCGTACCAGCCGATTCGCCATCTCCATGACACGTCTGTCATGAGTGGAAAAGATAAAGGCTGTCTTTAAACTGTCGTTAATATCTTTCATCAACTGAAGAATGCCTTCCCCAGTTTTATGGTCGAGATTAGCGGTAGGCTCATCCGCTAGCACAATCTTCGGTTGTGTCGCTAAGGCACGTGCAATCGCTACCCGCTGCCGTTGACCCCCGCTAAGCTGATTGGGGCGATGATTGGCAAATTTTGATAAACCGACGATGGAAAGATATTCGGAAACGCGACTGCGGCGCTCCGTCCCGCTCAACTCCCTGAATTGCAGCAATGGGTATTCCACATTCTCCTGGGCGGAAAGAACCGGAAATAGGTTGAATGTCTGGAAGATAAAGCCAATGGTACGCGCTCTGAGTTCCGACAGTTCATCTGGTGTTTGTCCACTGATGTCCTGACCCTCAATAAATATTTTTCCTCGCGATGGAGTATCAATGCAGCCGATCAGGTTCAGCAATGTTGACTTGCCGCTACCGGAAGGGCCTGCTATCGCGAGAAAAGCACCGTTTTCAACATTCAGCGAAATATCTCTAAGTGCCTGGACGGACTGCTCACCCAGGGCGTACTCTTTAAAAACGTGCTCAAGCCATACAATGTTCATGGAAATTATCCTAAAATGCGTAAGCCCGAAAGGCTTTGGTGCGATGCATATCCATAATAGGAGCGAAAATGCAAAAATCTAAATCTTTGCAATGCGTTGTCACGCTACTTTCTCTGTTTTTTACCTCGGCATCCGCTCAATCTGAGGCATCTGCCCAGCCCAATGATGCGAATCTGCCTCGGGAAATACTGGAAAAATCGGACCAGATACGGTTCCCGCGCGAAAGCTTCCAGGTCGACATAACTGTTGCGACCACGGCGCCAAGCCAACCGGAAGACGTGCATAAGTTTCGAGTTCTATCCAAGGGTAACGAAAACAGTGTGGTAATGACCACTGCCCCTGCTTCGGAACGCGGCCAGATTCTACTCATGAAGGGGCGTGATCTGTGGGTATTTATGCCCGAGGTTTCCCAGCCGATCCGCCTTTCGTTGTCACAGAGACTGACTGGCCAGGTTGCCAATGGAGATCTGGCACGGGCAAACTTCGCGGGTGACTATAATCCTACGATATTGCGCACCGATACCATTGACGGCGAAAAATACTATGTACTTGAGCTGCTCGGTGTCGACCGGAGCGTTACGTATCATAAAGTCTTATATTGGGTGCAGCAATCGAATTTTTGGCCCTATAAAGCTGAGTTCTACTCGCTGTCCGAGCGCTTGCTTAAAACCGCGCGGTATGAAAACTTTCAACCGATACTGGGAAAGCAACGACCGACTCGTCTCGTGATGAGGGATGCACTTCGCACTGAGGAGGAATCGGTTCTTGAATATTCAGAGATGAAGCTGCGCGACCTTCCCGATAAAATCTTTACTAAGGATTATTTGAAAAAACTGGAACAGTGATGTTCTGGTTGTCAGGAGAACGGGCGATGTATTCGCAGATTGCATGATCTCGCGAAGCATCGCATCATTCTCTTGATATGCCACATCGTCGCCGCGGCTGAGGGTATCGAAACAGGATCTGACAGTCATTAGGTCTCCTCCAGAGAACCCCTGCTTCCCCATATACCACAACGTTGTTCCCCGCTACATCACATTTCGAACGGAAATTTTTTTCAATTTGCAAATGGGCGAAGAGCATCGCAGGGAGAACAAATCCCTGAGGAGCAAGAGTACTTTTTTGCTCGCATTTGCCCCATGTATCCTCCTGGTAGAACTATATCTTCCTGTGAAACGACTATTCCGTAGAAAACAACCAGTCTCTACCAGCTTTAACACTCAAGTCCCCGGCGCCCCCACTCCCATTTGCCGCCTGATTTATCGTTGCTGTCTTGCTCAGAGTCCCAGGACGCCCACAAAAAACGCGGGAATAATGGATGAAAATACTCAAGATATCTGAGTTGATTCCGTTAAATAATACAAACCCGGATATCAGCTGGTTATAGGCTGGTAAAAAGATGGAGGCCATGCTGGCAATCTGCCCTCCATCCCCATCGCGAAGAAACACGTCTGATCGAAGAAAACCAAATCCGGCTGTTGATCTCGGCCGGTCGCAGAATAGGTCGGCAATTGACGGTATCTACTTAGCAAATCTTTCAAATGATCTTGGTCTGAAAAACAACCATTCCGCCAGATAAAAAGCGGCTGCAGAGGCAAAACATGTTCTCACCCGAAAAATTTAATCTGGGCAATGCCTTCAAACAATACTTCGAAATCATACCGGCATTCTCGAACGCACTGAAAGAGGAGGTTTATCGCATTCGGCATCAGGTTTATTGCGAAGACCTCGAATTTGAATCAATCCGCCCCGATCGGCGGGAAATCGATGAGCACGACATTAACTCACTGCATCTCCTGATGCGCAGTGTAAAAACAGAGGAGTTTGTCGGTTGTACCAGAATCGTCCGGAGCCGCCCCGGAGATCCGCAATATAAGCTTCCCTTTGAAAATACCTGCGCTGCGGTGCTGGACCGCTCCATCGTCGACCCCACAAAACTGCCGCGTGATAACATCGCAGAGGTCTCACGTCTTGCGGTTGTCACGGGCTACCGGCGACGTAAAGGGGAGGAAAACAGTCCAGTCAGCATTTCCAGTGAGGATTTTGGCACTCCGAGCCAGTCCCGTTTCCCGTTCATCCCGATCGGACTCTACCTCGCAACAACCGAGTTGGCCCGTCTCAATGGGATAGACACGGTTTTCGTCCTGACAGAGGAACGGCTCGCCAACCACTTTGCCAAGCTGGGCTTCAGCCACAAGTACATCGGCAGTCCCATCGAGCACCACGGCGTGCGCGTTCCCTCGATGATGAGTGTCAGTGGAACGATAAAGAGCATGAGGTCAAACCTGCGGCCGCTCTATGACGTTATCGCCGCGGATATAAAAAGGAACCTTCCGGAAACAGGAAACGGTCTGCCCGGGATAGAGAATGAACATTCGGAGATCAGACCCCGGGTGACTATTGCCGTGAACCCTGCTACATGAGAATCAAGTCATATTGTTCCTGGGTATACGTCCCTTCCACCTGAAGGCTGATGGGTTTGGCGATAAAGTCGGCAAGTTGCGCCAGGCTTTGGGATTCTTCATCGAGAAACAGATCGATTACCTGCTGTGAAGCCACTATGCGGAATTCCCGTGCATCGAACTGGCGGGACTCCCGCAGCAATTCCCGCAGGATTTCATAGCACATGGTCTGGGCCGTCCGGACTTTGCTGCGGCCTTGGCAGCTCGGGCAGGTTTCACACAAAATGTGCGCCAGACTCTCCCGCGTCCGCTTGCGCGTCATTTCTACCAGTCCAAGGGCGGTGAAACCGTTCACCGTCATGTGAGTCCGGTCTTTCATCAATGACTTCTTGAATTCGCCAAGAACGGCGTTCTGGTGTTCCGCGCTCTCCATATCTATGAAATCGATAATGATAATGCCTCCCAGATTTCGAAGACGGAGTTGACGCGCAATGACCTGGGCTGCTTCGAGATTCGTTTTGAAAATGGTATCGTCAAAACTGCGTACGCCGATGAATCCTCCAGTATTTACATCGATGGTGGTAAGCGCCTCGGTCTGATCAATGATCAAATAGCCCCCGGACTTCAGGTCGACGCGCCTCGCCAGGGCTTTCTCGATTTCATCTTCCACCCCATACAACTCAAACAAGGGGCGCTCGCCCGCGTAATGGTCGAGCCGCTCCACTACATTGGCCATGTACACCCCTGCAAAGGTCGCCATCTTCTGGAAAGTCTCACGCGAATCCACGAGGATGCGGGTGGTGTCATCACTGATGAAGTCGCGCAAGACGCGAAAACTGAGATTCAGGTCCTGATACAATAGCGCGGGCTGGGGGATCAGGGATTTTTCCTTGATGTCGCGCCACAGCTTGTGCAGGTACTCGATGTCCGTTTGCAGATCCTGTTCGCTTGCCGCTTCCGCTACGGTACGGATAATGAATCCCCCCTTTTCCCCGGACGGCAGCAGATGTTTCAGTTTTTCACGCAACGACTTCCGTTCGGTTTCATCCTCGATGCGCTGGGAAATGCCGATATGCGATACCTGGGGCAGATAAACCAGCAAACGGCCCGCAATACTGACCTGAGTCGACAGGCGGGCACCCTTGGCGCCGATGGAATCCTTGATAACCTGGACGAGGATATTTTTTCCTTCGTGCAACAGCTGTTCAATTGGTTTATCAGCGTCTTCGCTCTGCCGCAAGCGCCAGATATCAGCAAGGTGGAGAAAGGCAGCCCGTTCGAGACCGATATCCACGAAAGCGGACTGCATGCCGGGCAGCACCCGGATTACGCGCCCGTTATATATATTGCCGACTATACCGCAATTGCTGGTGCGCTCTATGTGCAGTTCCTGGACAGCGCCATGCTCGACCACCGCGACACGCGTTTCCTGCGGGGTAACATTGATAAGAATTTCACAAGACATGAGAGATCCAGCTTTTATTGCGGCTCACTGAAATATTCTTATACCGGACTCTTCAAGCAATTGCGCCGTCTCAAACAGTGGCAATCCGACGACACTGCTATAACTGCCGGAAATCTCCGAGATAAAAACCGCCGCCCTGCCCTGAATTGCATAAGCGCCTGCCTTGTCATATGCCTCGCCGCAAGCGAGGTAATGATCAATTTCCTGCTCGCCGAGATTGCGGAACCGGACACCCGATCTGGACAGGCAAACCCGGGTGCCATTTCCCGCAGTCACGGCTACCGCGGTCAAAACTTGATGAAGCTGACCCGACAGTGCTCGCAGCATTTGCTTTGCATGGAGAGGATTTTCCGGCTTGCCAAAAATTCTGCCCTTCGATACTACTGCTGTATCCGCTCCCAAAACCGGGAAATCTGCCCAGTCTCGCTCGCTCATCCGCTTTCGCCCCGTTTCCGCTTTAACGCGCGCAATCCGTTCGACATATTGCGGCGGCGATTCCTGCGGCAGCGGAGTTTCATCCACGTCCGGTATCCGCCCCAAAGCTTCACGCAATGGTAAACTCATGAAATCCACGCCGATCTGCTTTAACAATTCCTGCCGGCGGGGACTGCGGGAAGCAAGATAGATGCGATTTTCCACAAAAGTCAGGGCAGGGTGAATGCTACGGGAGCGCAGTTACTTCTGTTACGTTGTAATTTTTATGAGCGATGATACGGATGACCCTTGATCAACGATATCGCGCGGTAGAGCTGTTCCGCCAACAGAATTCGAACCAGCCCATGAGGAAGTGTCAGGGCAGATAACGCCAGAACTTCATCCGCCGCATTCCTGAGCGTCGGGTCCAGCCCGTCGGCGCCGCCAATTAGGAACGCGGTGTCACCTCCATCCTTCATCCAGCTGCCAATGGCACGCGCCAGCCTGGCGGTAGTCCATTGGCTTCCACGCTCATCCATTGCCACAAGCCGACAGTTGGAAGGCAGCAGCGCGCGGATACGTGCGCCCTCGGCAGCCAGCAACTGTTCCACTTTTTTGCCGCTGTCCCGTCTCTCAGGTTTGATCTCCAGAAGCTCGATTCCCGCCTCGCGCGGCATGCGTTTAGCATATTCCTGAAAGCCCGCTGCAATCCACTCCGGCATTTTATGTCCAACCGCATAAACGAGGAATTTCATGCAACAGGCAATTTCACGCTGGAAACGCGCCTATTCAGTAATTTGAGAAGAGCTTGTTCAAGAGACTCCCACGCCGGCGACTGGTGCTCGCTCCCATATTTCCTTCATCTCTCGTCGTCCGGATCCGTCTTCGCTCTGGTGGCTCTGGCTTTTCTGGTCCTGCCAGGGGTCGCGGGTGGGGCCTCCTCCCCTTCTTCAGCAGTAGGTGGTCTTGCAGTTGGCTTCTTCCTGCTCGAGCTTTCGGATATCTTGTTGATCCTGGCAGCTTGTGCCCACAACTCCTCGAGGTTGTAATGGGCGCGCACCGCGGTCTGCATGACATGCACCAGCACGTCGCCCAGGTCAACCAATATCCATTCTCCGTTATCCTCGCCTTCCATACCGTAAACGATGCCCCCCGCCGCCTTGACTTTCTCGACCACATTGTTCGCAATTGCCCGTGTCTGCCGCGTGGAATCCCCGCTGGCGATGATCATCCGATCGAACAAGGTCGTCAGTTTTTTGACATCGAGTACTTCCACGTCGCGTGCCTTGATTTCCTCCAGCGCTGCAACAACGGTTTTTATCAATTTGGCCGGCGTCATCGTTGTTCCCGGTACAGATCATTAGCAGCAATATAATCCCGAGTATCCTCGGGAACCAGATAGCGGACACTTTTCCCCGAAGCGACGCGCGCGCGGACAGCCGTTGCCGAAATATCCAGCAATGTCGTCTGCGCGGTAAAGATCAAGCCCCCGGATGTATATTTAAGACTCTCCGCACTCGATGTCCAGCGATCTCTGCATTCCGCTTCCAGTTCCTGCGGCAGCGCTCCGGGCGACGCTCTGCCCTCCGTGGAAAGCAAATGGCCGGGGCGAGCCGCAATAATGAAATGACACAGATCGAACAACTCCCGCCATCTGTGCCACTCGGCCAGCCTTATGAATGCATCCGCTCCGGTAACGAGGCAGAGTACGGCATCCTTCCCCAGTTCCTGCCTGAGTTCGCGCAACGTATCCACGCTGTAACTCACTCCTCCCCGTATTATCTCTCGTTCATCGAGAATAAAACGGGAATTTCCCTCAATGGCCAGGCGAACCATTTTCACCCTGTGTTCCAATGATGCTTCCGGGCCGCGGCGCAGCCGGGGAATTCCGGCGGGAACAAAACGCATTTCCTTCAACCCGGCCAGTTCGGCAATTTCTTCGGCGATTCGCAAGTGCCCGTAGTGAACGGGATCGAAGGTACCCCCAAAAACACCGACCGGAGGAACAGGGAAATCATTCATTATCGGCGGGAAAAACGCTGAATATGCGAAGCTGCTCAAGCGGACAACATACGCCCTCGGCTGTCCCCATCTGTCTTCCCCCCTTCTCTGAATAATCTGTTTTTTTACAACAGCACACGACGCAGATCAGCCAGCACTTCGACCAGGTACGTTGTAAAGCGCGCTGCTGTCGCACCGTCGATCACTCTATGGTCATAGGACAGGGATAATGGCAGCATCAGGCGCGGGACAAATTCACCGTCCCGATAAACGGGCTTCATCACTGCCCGTGAAACACCGAGGATCGCCAGTTCCGGTGCGTTGATAATGGGCGTGAACGCAGTGCCGCCGATGCCCCCCAGGCTGGAAATGGTAAAACTGGCTCCCTGCATATCGGTGGGCTTGAGCTTGCCCGCGCGCGCCGAAGCTGCGAGATCAGACATTTCCTTGGCAATGGCGATCACCCCTTTCTTGTCCACGTCCCGAATCACGGGGACCACCAGTCCATGAGGTGTATCCGCTGCAAAGCCGAGATGGTAATAATTCTTGACCACGAGATTCATTTCATCGCCTTCACTGTTCAGCGAGGCATTGAAGTCGGGAAACTTCTTTAGGGCAGCTATCGAAGCCCGCAGCAGAAAAGCCAGCAGAGTGACTTTCACACCTTCTTCTTTTGAAGATTCATTTGTTTCCTTGCGCAGGGCTTCCAGCTCGGTGATGTCCGCTTCGTCAAACTGCGTCACGTGTGGAATCATGACCCAGTTGCGGTGCAAATTCGCACCGGACATTTTTTTGATCCGCGACAGCGGTTTCAATTCCACCGGGCCGAATTTCGCAAAATCAACTTGAGGCCAGGGCAGCAAATTAAGCTCCGTGCCACCCCCACGTGGCCTGGACAACTCAGTCTTCACAAAAGCCTGCACGTCCTCCTTGAGGATGCGCCGCTTGGGACCGTTACCCTTTACCAGCCCCAGATTCACGCCGAGTTCACGCGCAAAGCGTCGAACCGAAGGACTGGCATGTGCCTTCGCAAACGTAGCTTCATCTATCGGGGAAGGAGCGAATGCGGAGCGTGAAGAAGAACCCGAAGGTTGGGGTGGCTGCGCGGCAGGTTGGAATTGCGTAGCAGGTTGCGCCGCTGGCGGGAGCGTCTGCTCAGATGAAGTGACGGCTGAGGCGGGCGCCGGCGTTGGAGCAAGTGCCGCTTCCCGTTGCGCAGCGGGCGGCGCCTGCTCCGCTTCCGAAGTTTCCACCGTCACGATGGGCAAACCTTCCGATACCTTGTCGCCCACCTTCACGGATAATTCCCTGATTATGCCCGCAAAGGGAGAAGGCACTTCTATGGTGGCCTTGTCCGATTCAAGCACAATCAGCGAGTCTTCCGCCTTGATCGAATCACCGGGCTTCACCAGCACTTCTATTACGGGAACGTCTTTAAAGTCGCCAATATCGGGAATCAATACCTGTTTAGTCTCTGCCACGCCTCTTCCTTCTCGTATTAGATAATCCCGGCTTTCAACAACGAAATGATCACAGCAGAAGGATGCCGCCTTCTTATACGGTTGCCGGATTGGGTTTATCGGGGTCGAGACCAAATTTGCCTATGGCCTGCGCCACCGTTTCCACCTCGATTCTGCCATCTTCGGCCAGCGCTTTCAGGGCGGCTATCGTAATGTAATGACGGTCGACCTCGAAGAAGCGGCGCAATTGCTCGCGTGTATCGGAACGCCCGAATCCGTCTGTACCCAGCACTTTGTATCGCCCAGGAACAAATTCACGTATCTGGTCGGCAAAAATCTTCATGTAGTCCGTAGCCGCCACCACCGGACCTTCCCGGTCCTTGAGACACGTGCTGACGTACGACAGCCTTGCCGGTTCTGAGGGGTGCAGCATGTTCCAGCGCGTTGTCGCCAGCGCCTCGCGTCTCAACTGGGTAAAGCTCGTTACACTCCAGATATCCCCCGTCACACCGAATTCCTTCTCCAGTATTTCAGCCGCAGCGATCACCTCGCGCAGAATGGTGCCGGATCCGAGCAACTGAACACGCAACCCGGAATCCTTTTCCCCTGCCGGTTTGCCTTCACGGAACAGGTACATGCCCTTCAGAATTCCTTCCTCCGCACCCACAGGCATTTCCGGGTGCGAATAGTTTTCGTTCATTACCGTGATATAGTAATAGACATCCTCCTGCATTTCGCACATGCGACGCAGGCCATCCCGGATAATGACTGCAAGTTCGTACGCAAAGGTCGGATCATAGGATATGCAGTTGGGAACAGTCGATGCCGCCAGATGGCTATGGCCGTCCTCGTGCTGCAACCCCTCGCCATTCAGCGTGGTGCGGCCAGCAGTACCGCCCAGCAGGAAGCCGCGACAGCGCATGTCTCCCGCCGCCCAGCAAAGATCCCCCACGCGCTGGAAGCCGAACATCGAATAGTAAATGTAGAACGGGATCATCTGCACGCCATGAGAACTGTAGGCGGTTGCTGCGGACATCCATGACGACATGGCCCCCGCCTCATTGATGCCTTCCTGCAGAATCTGGCCGTTCTTGTCTTCCTTGTAGTACATCAGTTGCTCGGCATCCTCGGGCGTGTAGAGCTGTCCGGTGGAGGACCAGATGCCCAATTGCCGGAACATACCTTCCATGCCGAAGGTGCGCGACTCGTCCGCCACAATCGGCACGACCCGCTTGCCGATATTCTTGTCTTTTATGAGGATATTGAGAATGCGCACAAAAGCCATGGTGGTGGAAGATTCTCTTCCCTCACCGCTTGCCTTCAATAATGTGTCGAATGCGGACAGTGGCGGTATCTGCAGCGCTTCGGCTGTGCGCTGGCGGCGGTGGATGAACCCCCCCAATGCCTCGCGCCGCTGGTGCATGTAGACGGACTCCGGCGAATCCTTATCGAATTTCAGGTAGGGTACCGAGTCGATCTCATCATCGCTGACCGGCAGTCCAAAGCGATCACGAAACGCTTTGAGTGAAGTGGTACCCATCTTTTTCTGCTGATGAGTGATATTCTGGGCTTCGCCCGCTTCACCCATCCCGTAACCCTTGATCGTCTTGGCGAGGATTACGGTGGGCTGGCCCTTGTGCTTCACCGCCGCTGAATACGCGGAATAGACCTTGTGCGGGTCGTGCCCGCCCCGGTTGAGGCGCCATATATCATCGTCGGACATATTCGCCACCATTTCGAGCAGCTCCGGATATTTGCCGAAGAAATGTTCACGCACATAGGCGCCGTCTCTCGACTTGAAAGTCTGATATTCGCCATCCACGCATTCCATCATGCGTTGCTGCAGCAACCCTTTGGTGTCCTTGGCAAGCAATGGATCCCAGTATGAGCCCCAGATTACCTTGATGACATTCCAGCCGGATCCCCGAAAAGCGGCTTCCAGTTCCTGAATGATCTTGCCATTTCCACGCACCGGCCCATCGAGACGCTGAAGGTTGCAATTGATGACGAAAATCAGGTTGTCCAGGTTTTCGCGCGACGCAAGCGAAATGGATCCCAGCGATTCAGGTTCATCCATTTCTCCATCGCCCATGAATGCCCACACCTTGCGGTCCTCGGTCTTGACCAGTCCGCGGCTGCCCAGGTACTTCATGAAGCGCGCCTGATATATCGCCATCAGCGGCCCAAGTCCCATGGATACGGTAGGGAACTGCCAGAAGTCGGGCATCAGCCACGGATGCGGGTAGGAAGACAACCCCTTTCCACCCACCTCCCGCCGGAAATTATTGAGCTGCTCCTCTGTCAGTTCTCCCAGCAGAAAAGCATAGGCGTAAAGACCGGGGGACGAATGCCCCTGTGCGAATATCAGATCACCGCCGTGATTCTCCGACCTGGCATGCCAGAAATGGTTATAGCCTACATCGTACAATGTAGCGGCCGAGGCAAAGCTGGCAATATGCCCCCCCACATTGGAGTTCCTGTTGGCGCGCAATACCATGGCCATGGAATTCCAGCGGACGTAAGAACGGATGCGATGCTCCAGTGCGTGATTTCCCGGCGATCGCTCCTCCTTTCCTGGAGGAATGGTATTGATATAGGCCGTGGTGGCGCTATAGGGAAGATAGGCGCCTGACCGTCGCGCTTTTTCCACCAGCCTCTCCAGCAGGTAGTGTGCCCGCTCCGTCCCCTCGTGCGTCAAGACGGATTCCAGCGCCTCCAGCCATTCCTGCGTTTCAGTAGGGTCTATATCGGGTATAGGTTCCATGTCTTGTCTCGAAATTGTCGGGCGCTTGCCCCATGTGATAGAGGTGGGATTAACTCCCCTGCAACCGGACGTGTGCCTGCTCCGCGGCTACAACAGTGTTATAGAGCAGCATCGCTATGGTCATCGGTCCCACTCCTCCCGGCACAGGCGTGATATAACCCGCCTTTTCCTTGACCGATTCAAAGTCCACGTCCCCCGCCAGCTTTCCGTCGGGCAGACGATTGATGCCGACGTCTATTACTGTCGCTCCCGGTTTCACCATGGGAGCAGTGATCATACCCGGCTTCCCAACCGCAACTACCAGAATATCGGCGCGAGTGGTGTATTCCGACAGGTGCCGCGTCCTGGACGTGCAGATGGTAACGGTTGCGCCTTCGTGCAGCAGCATCAGCGCCATCGGTTTGCCGACGATATTACTGCGGCCTACTATTACCGCATGCTGCCCTTCAATCGGGATATCATATTTTTCCAGCATTTTCATCACGCCGTTGGGCGTGCAAGGGGGAAAAATGCTGCTACCGGTTACAAGTGCGCCTACATTATAAAGATGGAAGCCATCCACGTCTTTTTCCACGGCGACAGATGCGATGACTTTGCTGCTGTCAAAATGTCGAGGCAGCGGCAGTTGGACGAGGATGCCGTGGATTTTGGCGTTCCTGTTCAGTTCCTGGATACGCCCAATCACCTCCTCCTCGGTGGTGCTTTCCGCGAACTCATGGACTTCGGAATAGATGCCCGTTTCGCTGCAGGCCTTGGCCTTGTTTCGCACATACACAGTGGAAGCCGGATTATCTCCCACGATAACCACAGCCAGCCCCGGCTGGGTACCTTTTTCCGCCAGGCGGGCTGCCCGTGCCCGACACGCTGCCCTCACCTCCTGGCTCAGCCTCTTGCCATCGATGATCTTCGCGCTCATTGTGCTTGTGACGCGGCAGCCCAGGGAACGGGCAGATGACGGATGATGCCTTGCCCGTTTGTATCTTTCACCTTGGCTGTATATCCTGCGAAACCCCGCGTTCGCTCATAGTGGTGCAAAGCAGACTGGCTCACTGGAACCCTGATCTGGAGACTGTGCCCCGCCACATAAACATGCCTCTTCGTCCAATCATGATTGCGAAGACGCAGGGGGATTGGATTTTTTCATCTTCGTCCGATAAATCAACAGCCCGACCAGAAATGTCGGAACGACAACTAGCGTGGCAGCCAGAAGGCCGGCTGCCAGTATGTCGATTCCCTCGGTTTTCGGCAGAAAGATGGTCACGGCCCAGATCGTTATAAAGGCTGCCACCGCGCCACCGATAAACATGATCTTTTTACCGCGCTCAAAAAGACGCCATAGAGAACCGGAAACCCGCGCCTCGTTGCGGTACTCATCAAAAAGGCGCGTCATGCTGTCATCGTTCGGAACCGCTTCATAGCCGGTCGATACGGCAAGAGTGTCTGTTCCATCTTCCACCCGCGACATGTTGCGCAGGAACACGATACGCTGTTGAGCTTCTTTCTTTTTCATGCCATCGGCTATGAGCATGGATTGCATCGCTTCAAAGGCATGATCGCGAGCATCTCCCGCCACTCCGAGTCTTTCGCTGCACCGCCGCATCACGCCCACCAGATATAACTGGATGGTCATCTGCCTGAAAAGAGGCGCAAAATCATACCCTTTATCTTTAACTTGCGAGAGTTGGGACGCCAGTATCTCGCGTGCGTGCTGTACGCATATATCAATCGTACTTGCTTCTGAATCCGTTTTCACTTCAGTCATCGTTCAATTTCCGGACATGTCCAGCTTGGCTTTGAATTCATGGAGGAACCCATTATATACTGGCGTGAGGATTGTTGAATAATGAGGCACAGCCTCTCTGCGATCTATCGGGCAATGGGACTTGCCCTGCTGCCGGCCTATCCTTGTATGCACCGGCAATTTCCTCTTGAAGAGGGATAAAAGTTTACACAGGTTTTATGAAGTTTCCGATTTTATTGGATAGGTTCGCTATTACAGAGTTCCGCTCTCTACCGCGCAACATTGTCACACAAAAGGTTTCGGAACATAACAACGGGTCCATTTTTAACCTGCGCTTCATATACCTGCAAAGGAAACCAACATGAAACACCATAAATACCTTATTGTCGGGGGCGGAATGACCGCCGATTCTGCTGTACACGGTATCCGTAAGATTGATCCCGATGGCGCAATCGCCGTCATCGGGGAGGAGCTGCATCGTCCCTACAACCGTCCCCCCCTTTCCAAAGCACTATGGAAGGACTCGCCCTATGATTCGATCTGGCGAAGCGAGCATGGGCTGAACGTCGCCATGCATCTCGGAAAAAAAATAGTGGCGCTGGATCCTGCAAACAAGACGGCGACGGATAATGCAGGCAACGTCTACACCTATGAAAAACTTTTGCTTGCCACAGGCGGCGTAGTGCGGCGTTTTACCGATTTCGGCGAGAATATAATCTACTACAGAACGGCGGACGATTACCGCAAGCTGCGGGAATTGAGCAATCAGGGTTCGGATTTTGTCGTGATCGGCGGCGGCTTCATTGGCTCGGAGATCGCTGCCGCACTCGCCATGAATGATAAACGGGTCACGATGATTTTTCCGGAAAACGGTATCGGTTCCCGCATTTATCCGAGACCTCTCGTCGAGTTCCTTAACTCCTACTACGGTGAAAAGGGCATTACCGTGCTTGCATTTGAAACTGTCAAATCAATGCGAGTAGAAGGAGCAAAAAAAGTCGTAACCACGGGAAATGGGACTGAGATTTCCGCCGATGGAGTAGTGGCAGGCCTGGGTATTCTTCCTAACACGGAACTGGCTGTCCAGGCCGGACTGGCAGTTGACAACGGCGTCGTAGTGGATGAATTCCTGCGCAGCAGCAACCCCGATATCTATGCCGCCGGCGACGTCGCCAACTTCTACAGCCCCTTGCTCGACAAACGCATGCGGGTCGAGCATGAAGACAACGCAAACATGATGGGAGAAGCGGCGGGACGAAACATGGCAGGAAGCCCGGAGCCCTATCATCACCAGCCCTTCTTTTATTCCGACCTGTTTGATCTTGGCTATGAAGCAGTGGGTGAACTCGATTCCAGTCTCGATATTATCGAAGATTGGGTAGAGCCCTTCCGCAAAGGCGTGATTTATTACCTGCGCGATGGGCTCGTACGCGGTGTCCTGCTCTGGAATACCTGGGGACAGGTAGGGGCCGCCACCGAGTTGATTGCCGAAAAGAAACCCTGCACGAGCGAGACGCTGCTAGGCCGCATCAAGGACTAGAACAGGAAACAATAGCGCAGGATGGGGGAAGGCTGAGACCGAACCATCATTTGCTGCGAGGGGTGTGCTTTGCTTGCCCCTCCCGCAATTTCCAATGATGTATTCCGGGAATGGCAGACTTGAGTCCCCTTAAGTCCTTAATGGAAGACTCATAGTATTTTTCTTGTCAGTTAAATAAAAAAAACAGTGCCACAGCTATCTTGAATACCTTCACGCTTACCCGCCCGGACGACTTCCACCTCCATCTCCGCGACGGCGAGCACATGTGGGCGGTGCTGCCGGACACTGCCCGCCGCTTTGCTCGCGCAATCGTCATGCCTAACCTCAAGCCTCCCGTTGTCACCACGCAAATGGCGCTGGCGTATCGCGAGCGACTTCTTGCAGCCCTGCCGCAGGGCGTGTGTTTTCAGCCGCTGATGACCCTCTACCTGACCGATAACACTTCCCCTTCGGAAATCGTCGAGGCCAAAAGAAGCGGCGTAATTTACGGCGTCAAATACTATCCCGCCGGTGCAACCACAAACTCCGCAGCCGGAGTTACCGACATTGCAAGGTGCCATGAAACCTTGGAAGCCATGGAGCAAGCGGATATGCCCCTGCTGGTGCACGGTGAGGTGACCGATCTTGAGGTGGATGTATTCGACAGGGAAAAAGTCTTTCTTGAACAGGTGCTGATCCCGTTGACCCGGCGCTTTCCGCAACTACGCGTAGTATTCGAGCATATCACCACGCGGGAAGCGGTAGAGTTTGTCATCAGCGCACCGCAAACCATCGCAGCCACCCTCACCGCGCACCACCTCCTGATCAGCCGGAACGCCCTTTTTCAAGGCGGTATCCGGCCTCACCACTATTGCCTGCCCATCCTCAAGCGGGAAACCCACCGACAGAAGCTGATCGAGGCCGCTACCAGTGGCAATGCGAAATTTTTCCTCGGCACCGATAGCGCCCCCCACGCGCAATCGGCCAAGGAAAACGCCTGTGGCTGCGCCGGCATCTATACTGCTCACGCAGCGATCGAGCTTTACGCGGAAGCATTCGAACAGGCGGGTGCGCTGGAAAAGCTGGAAGCCTTTGCCAGTTTTCATGGCGCGGATTTCTACCAGTTGCCGCGCAATCAGGGCAGGATTACATTGAAGAAGGAAAGCTGGCGGGTGCCTGCGCAACTGGAATTTGGCGACGAAAGTCTGGTTCCATTCCGGGCCGGGGAAAACGTTACCTGGACTTTGGACAAAACCGGGAATTAGCGCCTGAACGGAATTTTCACCAAACTTTCCTGATCAGGAAATAGCTGCGTGAATTGTTTCCCGGTCATTCGCGCCTGCGAGTGACCTACCAGTGTCTTTTGGCGCGATTCCACCGGTACAGCCTTCTGGCAAAGGCGTCGTATGCGAGGTGTGAAAGCTGCCGGAGCACGGGCAGCCTAAAAAGGTTGGCCAGCCAGTGCTGACCAGGTGTCTGTGACCAGAGTTGTGTGAAGGCATCCACGCCCACGTCAATCCGGCCATCCTGTCTTTTTACGTGCAGTCGCTCGCGCACCTGCTCCAGCGAAGCATCTACTTCTGCAACGGTTTCCGGCTGCGCATGCACATCGACCCATTCAATGTCCTTGATACCGCATGCTTCCATACGACGGCGCTGCTCTTTTATCCCCGCATTGCAGACAGGACATGCACTGTTATAGTAAACCTTGCTGTACATTTCCGCAGCGCTCTGCCCTACATAGTAATAAATTCAGGCCAAGGTATTCGGGACCGGTGCGAAAAATCATTCGCAGCGATAAACGACACCCAGCACTGTCGTGTTTGTCGTGCCCTTGCTGCCCCATGCATTCGTATTGGCGGAGTTCTGCACCCAGACGTAGTTTCCACCCATTTTGGCAGCCCTGTTGCGCAGGTCGTTTCTGGCGCCGATGAGGAGATTCTCATTCGAAGTGTAATCGCCGGTAATCCAGTTGCCCTGGGAGCCGACCGCGTCACCCAGCGCCTTGCAACTGCCGCTGGGTTTTTCTGTGACAAGCTCAACGGATCTGCCCTCCGGTGTCGTTGAAATCGCCGAACAGCCGGCAAACAAAACCACTGACAGCAGGCCCGGCAAGGCGATCATCCTTCTCGTGACCATCTATTTTCTCCTGTTGAAAAATTGCAAATCGCTCCTGGGCTTATGTAAATTATGCATGCCTTGGGCCGAACATGATGATTGCCATACCTGCCAGCGCCAGAAGAGAACCTGCCATGTCCCAGGCAGTCGGTCTGACCCCATCAATAGCCCACAGCCAAAGTACTGCTACGAAAACGTAAACGCCTCCATAAGCCGCGTATGTACGACCGGCGTCCGTCGGATGAAGCGTGAGAAGCCATGCAAACAGTGCAAGGCTTGCAGCAGCAGGAACAAGAAGCCAGGCGCTCCCATCCTGTTTAAGCCAGAGGTAGGGCAGATAGCAACCAACGATCTCGGCAAGCGCTGTAGCCAGGAAGAGAAACAAGGTCTTCAGCTCAAACATAGGGTTAATCTATTGCCCTGAAAAATCCACGGGGACAGGTGGATAGCGTGCCTCGCCTGATTACTTCCGTCCAGAAGCTGCTTCGGTGGAACGCTTCCTTACTGCATCGAAGAGTTCAGGTATCGCGACGGTGTTCGAAAGGTTGAACACAAAATCCGGAATGAGTCCCCCTGGATCGGTAAGCAATGTATAAGTGAGACGCGTGTGGCTGCCATCATCCACGGACTCCACCAGCCAGGAACCCTCGTTGAGCTTGATGCGCACCACGCCTTCGACCTCGGGCTTCGCTTCGGGCAGCGCAATCCACTCGACCTTGAAGGCGCTGTCTTTGGGTGTGCCGTCACCTGCCGCCGATCTGCGCGTCAGCCGGACCTTGAGGGGATAGTCGCGCTCGCTGATAAACGGCGGCGCGATGCGCGCATAGGTGACCATCTCGTTATCGCCGGTACGGCTGAGCACTTCCGATTCTTTCACGTACGGCATGAATTCCCGGTAATGTTCGAAGTCAACGAGAACATTGAAAACGGCTTCGGGCGGAACTTCCACTTCGGAAACCGCGATTACCCGGCGCCCCTCCGTTATGTCCTTCGTAAAAATGACAAGACCGTTTTTGTGATAGGCCTCTGTCCAATCCGGTCCCGGGCTGTTCACCCTGCCTGTCCTCTCTACTTGGCCCGCCATCAAGCCGGCCGCTTCGCTTGTGACCACAGCAATGACAGCAAGGATGACGGTGAAAGCGGCAATAGGGCGCATGGCATTCCGGCTGAAGATGAGATTACGATTTCGCCTCCCGTAGAAATTCTACCCCTATCGCATATCCCGGTCACGTCCTAACTGGCTTTAATGAGTCGAATGCTTCGGAACCAGCCTCCTGCCAGAAGCGGCTGGTCTGACTCCACTTTCAGTTGCGGAGCACTTGCAAGCACCTCTTCGAAAACGACATCCAGACGCGTCACGATATGCTGGGACAGCAGGTTCACCGCCCGCCGGAGCACTGCGTTTTCCCCTGGCTTCAGAAATTTATCGAGTATCAGCACGCTGCCGCCCGGTTTCAGTACCCGTGCTGTTTCTTTCAGACAGGCGCGGGCATCCGGTACGATCGCCAGAATGAGGTGCAGCACCACGTGATCGAAGCAAGCGTCCACGAACGGCAGGGACATGCTGTCCCCCTGGACGAGGTCTACATGCAGCTTTCCTATCCTGGGTCTTGCCCGCTTCAGCATGGCCGCGGTAAGGTCCAGTCCTACATAATGATGACACGCTGGAACATGCGGAAGGTCGAGCCCGGTACCGATGCCGCTGATGAGAATGTCGAGATTCTCCTGCCGTGGCAATTGCTCAAGACTGGCCGCCCGCAGTCCCGTACCCGCCCCGGCGAGCAAGGCATCGTAAAGCGGAGCGATCAGACTGTAGGAACGGCGCAAAGACATACAAAATTGTCTAATTGTCTATTTCTATTTGCTGCCGCGCTTGCCCGCGATTGCGGCTTTGGTGGTTTTGCCAGCTTTGCTGGCTTTCCCCCCGGGGGACACAGGGGCCTGGGTACGATAAGCCCAGACCAGCATGATTACCCCGGCGAGGATCATGGGTAGCGACAGCCACTGCCCCATGCTGATACCCAGCGTCATCATGCCCATGAAACCTTCGTCCGGCTCACGGAAAAACTCCGCAAACGAGCGGAATACACCATAACCGATCAGAAATACTCCGGAAACCGCTCCAACCGGTCTCGGCCTCGCGGAATAAATCCACATCAATGTAAAAAACACCAACCCTTCCAGAGCAAACTCGTACAGTTGGGAAGGATGACGCGGAACATTGTCGACATACGGAAAAATCATGCCCCAAGGCACATCGGTGGGCCGCCCCCATAACTCGGCATTGATAAAGTTGCCGATGCGCCCCGCCCCTAGCCCCAGCGGCACCAATGGAGCGATGAAATCCGTCACGGCGAGCCAACGCAGGTGATATTTGCGGGCCAACAGGGCCATGGCGGCTATCACTCCGAGAAAACCGCCATGAAATGACATCCCGCCTTGCCAGACGGCAAAGATTTCCAGAGGATGCTCCAGATAATAGCCGAACTGATAAAAAAATATGTGACCCAGGCGGCCGCCCACAATCACGCCGAGCACACCGTAAAACAGCATATCGTCCAGCATGCTGATAGTGAACGCCCCCTCGGGATTTCGTTTAATGCGGTAGCGCCCCAGCAGAATGAAGCAAGCGAATCCGATGAGATACATGAGCCCGTACCATCGAACCGCGAGCGGTCCGAGTTGAACGGCAATGGGATCAATCTGGGGATGAACTAGCATGGGCTTGCATTTTTTTCAGGTAAAATAGCTTGTTTATCGAGCGCAGCATTAAAACATCATACCGGCGAAAATCGGCAGGGAAAGCAGAAGCCCTTCCTGGCGGGAGAGTTGGGCAGGAATGAAATGACGAGTCTCGTTTTCCCCTCATTATACATACGGCAACGATTATTCACCGCGGAGAACGCGGAAAAGAGCGACTTTGAACTGCTTTTTCTTTCCTCGCAGCTTCGCAGGTGCCTCGATCACCTTTTCCCCTGACTACCGGAATTCGCCAGAATTTGCCTGCATTCCCGTTTTTTCAATTCAAGGAGTAATTCATGTCAGATAACCAGCGCAGCCGGGCAATCACTCAGGGGGCGGAACGTACCCCCAACCGCGCGATGCTGCGGGCTGTAGGTTTCGGCGACAACGATTTCGACAAACCCATCGTCGGCGTGGCCAATGGCTTTTCCACCATCACACCCTGCAACAAGGGATTGAACGAGCTGGCGCTGGATGCCGAGCATGCATTGCAACAGGCGGGCGCGATGCCCCAGATGTTCGGTACCATCACCGTTTCCGATGGTATCTCCATGGGAACGGAAGGCATGAAGTATTCACTGGTATCCCGCGAAGTCATTGCCGATTCGATTGAAACAGCGGTGCAGGCCGAAAGCATGGACGGCGTGATCGCCATCGGGGGCTGTGACAAGAACATGCCGGGCGCAATGATGGCTATGGCGCGCATGAATGTTCCCGCAATTTTTGTTTATGGCGGAACGATCAAACCGGGTCATTATAAAGGAAAGGATCTCACCATTGTCAGTGCTTTCGAAGCGGTCGGACAGTACACCTCCCATAAGATAGACGCGAAAGAACTGCTCGAAGTGGAGCGCCACGCCTGTCCCGGAGCGGGCTCCTGTGGAGGCATGTACACGGCCAATACGATGTCGTCCGCTTTCGAAGCGATGGGCATGAGCCTCCCCTATTCTTCCACGATGGCTGCGGAGGATGGCGAGAAGCGCACCAGCGCGGCACATTCAGCGGAAGTGCTCGTGGATGCAATCAGGAAACAGATTCGTCCGCGCGACATCATTACCCGCAAGTCCGTTGAAAACGCGATCGCGGTGATCATGGCCGTAGGGGGTTCCACCAATGCTGTTTTGCATTTCCTCGCCATTGCCCATGCCGCCGAAGTGACCCTCACGATCGATGATTTTGAACGCATGCGCGGCAAAGTGCCGGTACTGTGCAATCTCAAACCCTCGGGACGATACGTAGCCACCGACCTGCACAAGGCAGGGGGCATTCCCCAGGTAATGAAAATGCTGCTCGATCACGGCCTGCTGCATGGCGACTGCATCACCATCAGCGGGCAGACCATTACCGAGATATTGAAGGATGTGCCGTCAGAGCCTCGCAAGGATCAGGATGTCATCCGCCAGTGGGACAACCCGTTGTACGCCCAGGGCCACCTCGCCATACTCAAGGGTAATCTCGCCACAGAAGGGTGCGTAGCGAAAATCACCGGGGTGAAAACACCAAAAATTACCGGACCGGCACGGGTATTCGACTCGGAAGAAGCCTGCATGGCAGCCATCCTTGCGCGCGAGATCCAGCCTGGTGACGTGGTGGTGATACGCTATGAGGGCCCCAAAGGCGGTCCGGGCATGCGGGAAATGCTGTCTCCCACTTCTGCGCTCATTGGCGAGGGACTCGGAGATTCGGTGGGCCTGATCACCGATGGACGGTTCTCCGGGGGCACCTATGGAATGGTGGTTGGACACGTGGCACCGGAGGCGTTTGTAGGCGGCACCATTGCGCTGGTGCGGGAAGGCGATTCGATCACCATAGACGCCGAGCAACGGCTACTGCAGCTCAACGTTCCTGGAGATGAGCTGGCCCGGCGCCGGGCTGAATGGCAACCGCCCCATCCGCGCTACACACGAGGAGTGCTCGCTAAATATTCGAAGCTCGTCTCGAGTGCCAGCCGGGGAGCGATCACCGACTAACCTGTTCTTTCCCACTACAAAGCCATGCTCAATCATCTTGCCGGTGAAACCAGCCCCTACCTGCTGCAACATGCAGACAATCCTGTCGCCTGGTATCCCTGGGGAGAAGAAGCGCTGACGCTTGCCCGCACGCAAGACAGGCCGATCCTGCTATCCGTCGGCTACTCTGCCTGCCACTGGTGCCATGTGATGGCGCACGAGTGCTTCGAGGATGTGGAAGTCGCCGAAGTCATGAACCGGTACTTCATCAATATCAAGGTGGATCGCGAGGAACGCCCGGATATCGATCAGATTTATCAGACCGCGCTCTACATGCTGACACAGCGCAACGGCGGCTGGCCTCTCACGCTTTTTCTGACGCCCGATCAAAAGCCATTCTTCGGCGGCACCTATTTTCCCAAAACGATGCGTCACGATCTGCCGGGTTTCCTCGATTTATTGCCACGGGTGGCGGAAACTTACCGCGTTCGCCGCCCCGAGATCGAACGCCAGAGTGCATCGCTGCTCAAATCCTTCGCCGATATGCTGCCATCAAAAGCACCGGAGGCTCCGGTATTTTCTGAGCGTCCACTGGAACAGGCACTGGCTGAGTTGAAGAACCGGTTTGACTTCGAAAATGGTGGTTTCGGCGAGGCGCCGAAGTTCCTGCACCTGACCGAACTGGATTTCTGTTTGCGGCGCTACTTCACTGCCGGCAATAGCGAGGCATTGCACATGGCCACGCTGACATTGGAGAAAATGGCGGAAGGCGGCATCTACGACCAAGTGGGCGGTGGGTTCTATCGTTACAGTACCGACAAGCAGTGGCAGATTCCGCATTTCGAAAAAATGCTTTATGACAATGGGCCCCTGCTGCATCTCTATGCGGATGCCTGGATCGCGTCCGGAAATCCGCTGTTTGCCCAGATTGTGGAAGAAACCGCTACCTGGGTCATGCGCGAAATGCAGCCAGGATATGAAGCGGATGAAAAGAGAACGGGAGCCGGCTACTGGTCGACTCTGGATGCCGACTCGGAAAACGTCGAAGGCAAGTTCTACGTATGGGATCGCAGTGAGGCGTCCCACATTCTTTCACGTCGTGAATATGCCGTAGCCGCCGATTACTATGGTCTGTCCCAGGGAGCGAACTTCGGGAACAGACACTGGCATCTGGCAGTGACCCAATCGCTGCCCGAGATAGCTAAAAACTTCGGCGTCCCCTACGCAAACGCACGACAATGGCTTGAATCAGCGCGCAAGAAGCTGCTTGCACAGCGCCAGCGTCGCGTTCTTCCCGGGCGGGATGAGAAAACCCTGACCAGCTGGAATGGACTGATGATCAAGGGCATGGCTCGGGCCGGACGCATATTCGGTCGCGACGACTGGGTGCGCTCGGCTATCCGTGCAGTGGATTTCATTCGTTCCACCCTCTGGGAAAACGGACGCCTGCTGGCAACCTGGAAGGACGGAAATGGACATCTCAATGCCTATCTCGACGATTACGCTTTCCTGCTGGACGGATTACTGGAACTGATGCAGACAACGTTCCGCCCTGTGGATCTCGATTTCGCCATTGCGCTGGCCGACGTTCTTCTTGACCAGTTTGAAGACAAGGAAGCTGGCGGTTTTTTCTTTACCAGCCATGATCATGAAAATCTGATCCATCGTCCCAAGCCTGGTTATGACCATGCTACACCATCCGGCAACGGCGTCGCGATCTATACTCTTCAGCGCATGGGTTATCTGCTGGGGGAATTCCGTTATCTGCACGCGGCAGAACGCGCGCTGCAACTCTTCTACCCTGCCCTGATCCGGCATCCCGACTCCTGTTGCAGCCTGCTTCTGGCGCTTGAGCAGTGGCTCTTACCTCCCACCGTTGTCATACTGCGGGGAAAAGCGGACGCGATGGTGAGATGGGAAAACGCCTTGCGTCAGCGCGCCCCCATCGCTCTTGTGCTTGCGCTGCCAGTTGATGGCGGGGTGCCAGCAACGCTGCCGCCGAGTCTTGCCAAGCCCCTTCCGTCAGGGATCGGTGTCAACGCCTGGGTCTGTCATGGCGTTAAGTGCTTACCGGAAATCACTGACTTGCAGGAATTGCTGCGTATCAGCGAAATTCGAGGTAAGATAAGATCCCTTTTCTATAATTAACGGATAAAAGGAGTGTGTGTAATGAAAGCTGTCTGGATGGGAATGGTTGCGGCATCAGCTTTGTTGGTTGTCGGTACCGCGCAGGCGAGCCCCGATTTAGCGAAAAGCAGCGGTTGCCTGAATTGTCATATGGTGGACAAAAAACTGGTCGGGCCTGCATTGAAGGATATAGCGGCCAAGTATAAGGCTGACCCGAAAGCCGTGGACTATCTGGCAGGAAAAATCCAGAAAGGAAGCCAGGGAGTTTGGGGACCTGTTCCCATGCCGCCAAATGCAAAGGTTAACGAGGCAGATGCCAAGACTCTGGCACAGTGGATTCTGACCCAATAAGTCCAGGTCCGCTAAAAAAGCCGGCAAGTGCCGGCTTTTTTATTTTGCTTGCCCCTGCCAAAAGTACATGAACTGGTTTGCAACCAACTTCGCAAGCGCATTTCTTCTCCCCCCGTTCAACCTTATTTTACTGGGCGTCGCAGGCATCCTGCTCCTGAAACGCCGACAGGGAACAGGTATGACATTGGTAGCTGCCGCACTTGCTCTGCTTTACCTTCTTTCCATTCCGATCGTCGCGGACGCCCTGTTGCAGGTACTGGAGGCGTCCCCGGAAAAGAACCTGCCTGACGACAGCATACAAGCCATCGTCGTGCTGGGTGGAGGAACCTACTATTATGCGCCCGAATATGACGATCATACCGTCGGCAGATACACGCTGGAACGTGTTCGCTATGCGGCGAAGATGTATCGTGCAACTTGCAAACCGATGCTGGCCGCAGGAGGCGCCCCTCTCGGTAATCGCTCATCCGAAGCCATGCAGATGAAGGCAGTGCTGGAAGAGGAGTTTCTCGTTCCAGTCGAGTGGGTAGAGGAAGCATCGAGCAATACCCGGGAAAACGCCTACAAGAGCTTTGCCATCCTGCAAAAACAGGGTATCCGCCAGATCGCGCTTGTCACCCATGCGTGGCACATGCCGAGAGCGGCGCGCGAATTCGAACAGGCCGGATTCGAGGTTACTCCTGCTGCCACAGGATACACGCGGCGTTACAAGACCGATCTGCTTACATTCATTCCAAACGCCGGTGCGCTCCTCAAAAGCAGCCTGTTCTTCCACGAGGTCATTGGCATGTTGTGGTACCGCCTGACGCCTGCGCCGGATTGAGGGTCACTACACTCGGCATGGTAGGAAGTCGCTAAAATAGCGTAATCGAATTCTGGAAAGGAGCGGCATGAAAGCACGCGTCAAATGGCAGAGCGAAGCAAGTTTCCTGGGCGAATCAGGCAGCGGTCATACAGTACTGATGGATGGACCGCCGGAATCAGGGGGCAGGAACCGTGGACCCCGCCCGATGGAGATGCTGTTGATGGGAACCGGGGGCTGCGCAGCTTTTGATGTTGTGCTGATTCTGAAAAAAGGCCGCCAGGATATCTGCGATTGTGAGGTGCGCATTGAAGCGGAACGGGCCGAACGAGAGCCGAAAGTGTTTACCCGCATTCACTTCCATTTCATCGTGACCGGAAAAAAACTGAATCCGCAACAGGTAGAACGCGCAATCAGCTTGTCCGCTGAAAAATACTGTTCCGCATCGATCATGCTGGCCAAAACAGCAGAACTGACCCACGATTTTGAAATCGTGGAAGCGTGAAGCCTTCGCCCCTCAGTATTGGCTTTAGACCTGCTATATTCGTTAGACCCAATAGGCAGTCCGGGTCATCACCGATGACGCCATCTTCATCACCAGTTTCACCGGCATCGGCAGTTCGGCGCCGCCATTCGCCATGGCGGTAGTGGCGTGTCCGGCCTCATCGATCTGCATCTGGGTCACAATGGCGCGGCTCTTCTCGTCGGCGTGGGGCAAACGGCTCAGGTGCCCCCCGAGATGAGCGGACACCTGACGTTCGGTTTCCGCAAGAAACCCCAGGTTCCACTTGTCGCCCAGCAATCCGGCGAAAGCGCCAATGGCAAATGAACCGCCATACCATAATGGATTCAATAGACTCTTGCGTCCGCTCAATTCGTTAATGCGCCGTTCCGTCCAGGCAAGATGCTCGGTTTCCTCGCGTGCCGCCTGGGCAAGTGTCTGCTGGACCTCGGCATCCCGCGCCGTCAGCGCTTGGCCCTGATAAAGGGCTTGCGCGCAGATCTCGCCCACGTGGTTGACACGCATCAGTGCCGCCGATTCGCTTTTCTCCAGATCATTCAGTTCCGCCTCCGCCAACTGGGTTCCGGGCACTGGCCGCAGTGTCTGCGCCGGAGTCAACAAGGTGCGCAGCGCGTGGTCGAAACCAATAATGAGTTTGTCAAGATTGGGCATAAGATTCTCTGAGAAAGAAAGCAATGAAAACGGTAAGAATGATAACGCTGCCATTTCTGCAATTGTATACCCATTCGCCCTGTTGTTAACGTGGCAAGGTGAGTGACTTCGGATATTCTCAACCCCTGGTTCCACTCGCCATGCTTTTTTCAAATTCACTACCGCCAATTCTCCAATCAACAAAGTCTTCAGCTTTGGTCTGAAAGACCGTTTATGATGTATTCTCATGGTTCAGCTCGACCGAAGATCGTATAAATGACTCTACATATCCAAACACCATTAATCGAATCGCGCCCTTTAAGCGATAGAATCGGACATTCAGTGTGGCTGAAAATGGAAATCGCTCAGCCCTCCGGCTCTTTTAAAGCCCGGGGAATCGGGTATGCGTGTGAAGAATATTTCCGACGCGGGGCAAGACGCTTCATTTCATCATCTGGCGGAAATGCGGGCCTTGCGGTTGCCTTTGCCGGACGTAATCTGTCCGTGCCCGTGATTATCGTCGTGCCGGAAACCGCTTCAAAGCGCGCCCGGGAACTGATGGTGCGAGAGGGAGCAGAAGTGGTAATCCAGGGGAAATCTCTCAGTGAGGCGAATGCTTTTGCACTATCGCTCGTGCAACCCGAGGACGCTTTTCTGCACCCCTTTGATGATCCGCTCATCTGGACGGGTCATGCCAGCATCATTGATGAAGTAGTCGATACAGGACCAAAACCCGACGTGATCGTCCTGTCCGTCGGTGGAGGTGGCCTTCTGTGCGGCGTTATAGAGGGACTGAATCGGAATGAGTGGCAGGATGTGCCCATAATCGCCGTCGAAACCAAAGGCGCGGACTCCTTTGCTCAGGCACTCAGCGCAGGAGCGCTGGTGGAGCTGCCCAGGATATCGAGCATTGCGACAACATTAGGGGCAAGTGCGGTTTGCAGGCAGGCCCTGGAATATTCGAGAAAACATCGCATTGAGAGCGTCGTATTACCGGACAAGCTTGCCGTCTCTGGGTGCATGCAATTCCTGCACGATCATCATGCAGTGGTTGAGCCCGCTTGCGGCGTAGCGCTGGCGACGGTCTATGAAAGGGTTCCAGCTTTGTCCGGATACAAAAAAATATTGATTATCGTGTGTGGTGGTATCAGCACTACGGTTGACCAGTTACAGGAATGGTCTGCCGTGATGCAATAAGGAATCCCGGATGATGAGCCTGGAAGAAGTAAGGTCTCAGATGCTCAGCGGTAGCAGAGCCAAGCACTTCCAGGACTTTTACCACGGGCAGGGAAAATTAAACCCTGAACACGCCTACGCCCCCAGCTTCGCTGAATCGAACGAGAAAGCTATTTCAGAGATTGCATACCCATTTGCCTTGCTATTAACGTGACCGGGTGAATGACTTCGATTCCCAATCCTGCCTGTCGCAAGCCGGTAGCGATATGCAGTGCGCAGCCCACATTGGAGGTCGCAAGGTAACATGCCTGCCCTGCTTTCAAGGCCGTCACTTTGTCCTCGAGCAGTGCCGCCGATATCTCCGTCTGATCCAGGAAATAGGTTCCTGCAGCGCCGCAGCATTGATCATTCCCGGCAAGAGGTACTACTTGCGCTTGCGGGATGCGCTCCAGCAGTTTATAGGCGTATGCCGACGCGCGTAATACATTGCGCAAGGTGCAAGGCTCATGTACCAGGATTTTGTACGGCAAGGGCTGGAGCCTGACATCTTCCCATCCTTCCGCCCCCGCGAGGAATTCACTGATATCCAGGAACTTCGGCGGCGATCGCTTGGTAGTCTCGCTTCCTGTTTGCGGGCCTACCGCTGGTGCCCTTGTCGTGCGCTGCCAATCAGGAAAAGAGGAATATTCGGACAACTGTGCACCGCAACCGGATGCCGTAGTGATAATCGCGCCTAAATCCAATCCAGCGTCCAACCCAGCGAACGCCTGTACGTTCTGACGTTCCAGTTGCTCCGCCGCATCCGCGTCGCCCCTGTGCCGGTGAAGCGCTCCACAGCAAGTCTGCGCGGAGGGCACATGCACGGTATAACCCAGTTGGTTGAGTACGAACAGGGTCGCGTCCAATGTGGTTACATCCGCCACGCGCGCGACGCAACCCAGGAACAGCCCGACCTCCCCTCGCGGCTTGCCGACAGCAGGATAAACAGGCGACCATGATGAAGAACGAGGCTTGTCGATAAACGGAACCTGGGCTTCCAGCAAGGCGAGTTTCGTCTTGCCCAGCAAACCGGATTTGCGCACCCATTCCTGCAAACCGCTTCGCTGATAAAAACGCAGAAGCGGCCGCAATGCATCGATACGCGAGGGCTGTGCGATCAGTTCACGCTCCACCCATTTCCGAAATCGGGATACCCGGACTCCCGGATTGTTCCTCCGGACCTCGAGCGGTGGCGACGAAATCATCTCCCGGGCATCGTCTATCAACTGACCAAAACGTACGTGATTGGGGCAGACAGCTTCGCAGGCACGGCAGGTAAGGCAACGGTCCATGTGCAATGCGAAACGTGCATTCATTGGAATGCATCCGGCGGCCACTCCACTCATCAATGCAATGCGCCCACGCGGCGAGTCAGCCTCGGACAACGTGACACGATAACTGGGACAATGCGGCACGCAGAGGCCGCACGCGACGCACTGGCTGGCTTCGTCGCTTATTTCGCGGCGCAATCGCAGTAATGGATCCGAAGAAAAATCGGAAGGAAGGTCAACCGGCTTCATGGACAGTAGACCTGCTTTTGTCAGAGCCGTTCAAATTCAAAAAAATTTTACGTGGGAGGATGAAGAGAAGATTTGTGCTGACACTCACACCCCCCTCATGGCAGGGCGCAGACCAGAGCAAAATTTTCAGGAGAGCAGGACGCGTACTCTCCAAATCGTACTTATCGATCGAATGGGGAACAGTGTTTCATCGAAGCGGAGTAATCACTGGACCCTGGATCGAGGTCGCAGAGGGGTAATATCAAGGAGTAGTACAATATGGCTTATTCGGGGCCGCGTGTCCCGTATATATAACGCTCGAGCTGGTCGATGATAAATTCGCGGCCCGAGATCGCATCCTTGACCAGGTCGCCGATGGAGATGATCCCCATGACTTTACCATCCTCCAGCACGGGCAAGTGGCGAACTCGGGTTTTAGTCACCAATGCCATGCAATCCTCGGTGGAATAATCCGGGCTCACATACGCCACCTGCGCGGTCATGAGTTCTTTCACCTGGATATCTTTCGCGAGCCGATCCAGGCTGTATGCCTTGCGGGAATAATCTCTCTCGGTAAAAATGCCTGACAGTTTTCCCCTGTGCAACACCAGCAACGCGCCGATATTTTTCGCCGCCATCAAGTGCATGGCCTCATATACCGATTTATCCGGCTCGATGCTCGCAACTTCGTATCCTTTGCCCTCCAATAATTCCCTTACGGTCGTCATGGATCACTCTCCCCCCTCAGTTTCAAGCATGCAATTTCTTTATCGGACTTATCCAATCATAGCATGCCATATGAAAAGAAAAGCCGAGAGTGATGTGAAGCTGCTCCTCACGCTCCAATCTTCTATAGCAGGCGGCTCTTGTCGCCGCCCGTGAAACCGACAGGAGGTGGATGATTCCTGTGAATCCCTTTTCCCAGGACCATGACCTTGAATAGCTCCCCCATTTCAGCCGGGCTCACCAGTTTCTGCACCTGGTTTGCCAACGGCAAATAGTCCCTTGTGTTCCCAGCAGGCGTCTCCGCCAGAATTTCCGTTATTCCGCAATTGATGAGAAAGTGTGCCTGTGTCGTATAACCCAGCAATTCCAGGCCCGCTTCGGTGCCCGAATCGGCAACGGCGCTGAAATCGACATGGCTGGTTATATCCTGCAGACCTGGCAGGTAAAATGGATTGTCATGGGCGTGGTGGCGGTAATGACACATCAATGTTCCCTGTCTGCGCTGAGGATGATAATACTCATCCCGGCCGAATCCGTAATCGATCAGCAGGATCGCCCCTCGTTGCAGCATTTTGCCGAGACTCGCAATGAAACCCCGCGCCTCGAGGCAGATTTCACTGACATATTCACCTTCATTACCACCGGAAAGAATTTGATCCCTCGATTCTCGCGCCGCTTCGAAAAGTGCTCCTTCTGCAAGAGGGCGTTCACTCCAGATAAACTCATTGCCGGCTGAGGAGACACCTCGCTCGTATAATGCGTCGCCCCGCCATGCGATCAGGTGCACCGGCATGGCGTCGAGCACCTCATTGGCCAGTATCAGACCGTTGAATTGCTCCGGCAAATGCTTCAGCCAAAAAACGCGTGAGGCGAGATGCGGCGCGAACTGTTCAAGCAACTGCCGTTGACGCTGCTGAAGTTCCGCGCTCACTTCGAGGATGAAATACTGCTGTGGCAGACAGCCGAGTTTTTCGAGTTCAACCAACAGATCGAGCGCCAACTTACCTGTCCCGGCGCCAAATTCGAGGATACCGCTGTCGTCACCCGTCAACTCAAGTATCTGCCTGGCTTGGCGCGCCACAGTCCTGCCAAACAGCGGGGAAATTTCGGGTGCAGTGACGAAATCGCCTTCTTGGCCGAATTTTACGGCACCGCCACTGTAGTAACCCCTGCCCGGTGCGTACAACCCCAGCCTCATGTAATGCTCGAATGAAATCCACCCGCCAGCGGCACTGATTTCCGCATGAATGAGTTCTGTCAGTGCGCGGCTATGCTCGAGCGCTGCTTCGCTCGGTGCAGGGAATGGAGGCTGTGGCTGCATCGGCGCTATGCTACGCTTTGACATAGAACCGGCCATCGAACAGAAGTGTCGTCTTTCCCGCGAAAGCGGGAATCCAGAGATATTCCCTAACCAGTTTCATGACAGCAATAAAAGAAAAATCGATCAATCCGCAAGTGTAGAGGAGATAGCGATGCAAGGGAAAGTGATACTCGTCACAGGAGGAGCAAGGCGCGTGGGCGCCGCCACCTGCCGCCGCCTACACGCACAGGGAGCAAATCTGGCCGTGCATTACAGAAGCTCGATTGAGGAGGCGCAGGCACTGCAGGCCGAGCTGAACCAGATACGGTCTAATTCAGTCGCCCTGGTTCAGGCCGACCTGCTCGATACTGCACGCCTGTCGCAACTGGTAGCTGAAACCGTAGAGCGATTCGGGAAGCTGGATGCGCTGGTCAACAATGCCTCCAGCTTTTTTCCAACTCCATTAGGCGAAATCACTGCTGACATGTGGGACGATCTGATGGGAAGCAACCTGAAAGCTCCCCTGTTTCTATCCCAGGCGGCAGCCTCCGAATTAAGAAAACAGCACGGCTGCATCGTCAATATCGTGGATATTCATTCGGAATGGCCACTCAAGAATTACGTGGTATACAACGCCGCCAAGGGTGGACTTGCCTCACTGACCCGATCGCTGGCGCAGGAGCTTGCGCCGGAAGTCCGGGTAAATGGCATCTCACCCGGCCCCATTCTGTGGCCGGAAGCGGGCGAATGGGCAGATGAAGCTTCGCGCCAGCACATCATTGGGAGGACGCTGCTGAAACGAACGGGTGAGCCGGATGACATTGCCCGGACCGTTGCTTTCCTGATTTCAGATGCGCCTTACATCACCGGCCAGATCATTGCGGTGGATGGGGGGCGGAGTGTGAATCTGTAGCAAAGTTGCAAAATCGCTGGACGCCAGAATCCCCTAAAGGAAGAATCTGCCCCGTTTCCTCGGCCTGGGGAATGAACCCCGAGGCAAGCAAAAGGCCGCCGCGGATATTGCCGCCACACAAGCACCTCGGCTCCTATAATCCCGCGCTATCCATCTGCGGCTGATAGTAGAGAACAAATTCGTTTCTCTCCAGCTTTTGCATAAAGCTGGATGATGAGGAAGACGTCCTGGCTCTCATCAAGGTTATGCCGGGATTATTCCAGGCGAAAACAACTCCATCTCCTACTGCTGCTTAAGGGTTAGAGCGGGTCTAATGCAAAGACCCGATGTCATCATCCATTTAAAGAGATTTCTTCTGGTGTAGAAACTCTATTATCTTGGTCGCTGTGACGGCGGGACTAAAGAGGTAGCCCTGCATCTCCTCACATTCGAGGCTTCGCAAAAGCTCGGCTTGCTCAATCGTTTCCACCCCCTCGGCAACAACACGCAAATGCAACGAATGTGCCAGAGATATGATTCCGGAAACAATGGTGAGACTGTCTCGATTGATATTCATATCGCTGATGAAAGCGCGATCAATTTTCAGGACATTGACGGGCAATTTGGCGATATAACTGAGCGAAGAATAACCGGTACCGAAATCGTCTATCGCAAGCTCGATACCCATATCCTGGATGAGATTGAGCTTCTCGATATTGGCTTTGATATCGTGCATGATTACACTTTCCGTGATCTCAAGCTGGAACGCAGCTTGATCTCCCGCGTCGCTTACCACATTTGCCACCATATCGACAAAATCCTTCTGCCGTAACTGAACGGGAGAAACATTGATAGCAATTCTCGGTGGATTTAAACTCATGGCTTTCCATTTATTTGCATCCGATATCGCTTTGCTCAGCGCCCAGCGGCCTGCGTCAAGAATCATTCCTGTTTCTTCAAGTAAGGGAATGAAGTGCAGTGGTGAAAGTACCATAGCGCTTTCCGGATCGTGCCAGCGCATCAGGGCCTCGAGCCCGCTTATTTGTCCACTCTTCAAATCAACCTTGGGTTGGTAGTACAGCACCAATTGTTCCTGCTCCAACGCCTGACGCAGCTTGATCTCGAGTTTCAGTTTTTCTTTAACCCGTGCATGAAATTCGGGAGCATAAAACAAATGCTTGTCGGAAGAATGCTTGGCCTTCTTTAGCGCTGTTTCAGCATTTCTCAAGAGCGTATCAGTATCCAGGCCGTCGCTAGGAAAGAACGAAGCTCCCACCCTGGCGGAAACCCACAGTTCCTGTCCATTAATTAAAAAGGGCTCGTTCTTAACCTCGAACAGAAGCTTCTCTAGCATATGGACGATGTCGATGCTTTCCTCTTCATGTTTTCTGGCGATAGCAAAATAATCGGCGGAAAGATGGGCCAGAATGTCTGCTTCTGAAAGCAGTTGCTTCAGCCGCTTCGCAAGTTGGCGGAGTAGACTGTCGCCCGCTCCATGGCCGAACGATTCATTAATACTGCTGAACCGTTCGATGTCCAGGACAATTACGGAAAGCATCTCGTGCCCGGAAGAAACCATCTTGATCCGCTGATTAACCCGGTCTAGAAATAATGCCCGGTTCGGAAGCTCGGTCACAGCGTCGAAGAAAGCCAGATAATTGATGCGCTCCTCTTTTTTCAGGTGATCCATTGCAAACGAAATATCGCCTGCCATTTCTATTAGCAAAGCAATTTCCTCCTCGTCGAAAAACCCTGTCTCGGGAGTATAGAGAGTCAGAGTGCCAACGAGTTGCCCATCGAGAACCAAGGGCAAGATCGCCATGGAAAGATAATCGTGAGCAAGCGCTGCGTTATGCAAACCCTCCATGCGCTTATCGGCAATGAGATCATTGCAAATGAACGGCTTGAGATGTGTGATTAAATCCTCTACCAGTGGAGCTCCTTCCGGCGCACTCATCAGAGATAGGTTGAGTTGGAACAGCTCATCATTTCCTTGCCCCATCTTAGCCACTGGTGTAATTATTCTCGTATTTCCCCCCAGCATTCCGATCCAAGCGAAAGCGAATCCACCGTGAACGACTGCAATACGGCATGCCTCATTGAAAAGCTCCTGTATTTCACGGACACGCACAATGGCTGTATTGATCCCACTTAACACGCTGTATAAGCGGTTGAGCCGGACTACTCTCGCTTCATATTCCTTGCGCTGAGCGATCTCCGCTGTTAACGCCGCAGTACGTTCCCCCACCAACTTTTCCATATGTTCATGCAATCGGGCACGCTCCAGCGCAACACTTACCTGCTGGCCAATCCCGTGGAATGTATCCAACTCATTCTCCCTGAACTGATCCTGTTCCAGGCCCAGGAGATTCATCACGCCCTGGTTCTTGCTGCCACTCCACATCGGTATGGTGATATGGTGGCAAGAACCATTGCCTCCGCTTGAGAAGAGGCGCTCGCAGTTTAAAATTTTAGGAGTATTGCCGAGCTCCCCGGTGAGCAAAAGCCGCAGGCAATTGCATGATATGTCCAAGCCATCAGCACTTACTGATGCGGGTACGTTTCGTGAGCCTGCCAAACTCAGACCGTCGGTATTCCATAAATAAAGCCATCCCGCCTGGACTCCCGGCAACATCATGGCGTACTCCAGCGCTTTTTCGCTGACCTCGCGCTCGGTTGCTGCCTGGTTCAAGCCTTCCGCCATTCGATACAGCCCATTGAGCAAGCGATTCGAGTGCGTCAGCTCACGTTGTCGCGTATTCAGTTCAGCGTTGAGGCGAACCGCATCCTCATAAACTGAAATCAATAGATCCACGATCTGCTGCCGCTCACTGGTGATGAAATGTTTTTGCCCGCCCAGATAAATCTGCATTCCCATTTGCATCTTCTGACTCTTGCGCAGCTCATGGCTCATCAGCAGATACTCGATGCGATCAAGAAGATACCGGTCGTCATATGGCTTGCGGATAAAATTGTCGGCCCCCGATTCCAATCCCTGGATGATATCCTTGACATCCGCCAGCGAGGTAAGCAGGATCACTGGAATCTTCTTGAGTTGTGCGTCCCGCTTGATTTCGCCGCATAGCGCAAACCCATTCATTTCCGGCATCATCACATCACTGATAATCAATGTCGGGTTGTGCTGCCGCGCCCTCGAGAGGGCCTGCTTGCCATCGCCTGCAGTGGTAACTTTGTAGCCGTTTTCCTCCAGCAGATACTTCAGTTTTTCCGCTTGCGTGGGACTGTCCTCTGCGATGAGAATCTCGACTTTCCGGGCATCGTGGATTGAAATATCATGCGCCAAGCTTAATTTCTCCTCGTTCTGCCACCATATTCGCTAGCGCTGCGGCAATCTTTTCCAGAGGCAAGACCATGGTCGCCACACCTAACCTGATCGCCTCGCCCGCCATACCGTGGACGACCGAACTTTCCTTGTCTTGTGCGAAAGTAATCGCGCCTTTCTCCTTCAGAAGGCGTAACTCGTCGGCACCATCACGGCCCATCCCCGTCAATAGGCCAGCAACGGCATCATGACCGTAGACTCTGGCAACCGACCTAAAAAGATATGAAATTGAGGGTCTTGATCCATACTCTGGCTCATCTTTGGTCAAAACGATCTCCCCTCGGTTCTCCACCTTCATCTGGTATTCATCGGGTGCCATATAAACATGCCCTGGCAGGGGCAACTCACCCTGCCTTGCAATATGAACGGGGAGATTGGATGAGTTCTTTAGCCATTGGACAAATCCTTCCATGAATCCCGCGGTCATATGCTGAACGATTAGAATAGGCACAGGAAAATGCTTCGGGAGTGACGAAAGAATCGCCTCTAGTGCAGGCGGGCCGCCCGTTGAAGCACCTACAACGACAATTCTTGTTTGCGCCACACGGTTAAGCAGGGGGGCACGTACAGAAAGGGAGGCCGGAGAAGCTCCTCGCATGCGCGCCCAACGACGAACTACCTTTACTTCTGCCATCAGTTTTACGACCTCTATCATCTTCCGAGCTGTCGCCTCGTGATCCGGATGACCGATGCCTGCCGGCCGCGGGAGCACTGCCAATGCCCCTGCATCGATCGCATCAAATGTGATCCCAACCTCTGCCGGATCCGTACTGCCGCTCACGATGACAATGGGAGTCGGCTGTGTCTCCATGATCAGCTGTGTGGCCGCCACTCCATTCAGCTTCGGCATGTGAATATCCATCGTGATTACGTCAGGCCGATGGTTGCGCAAGGCATCGATTGCTTCTTCTCCGTCGCCGGCGGTCGCAATAACAGTGATATCAGGATCGGAATTGAGTATGTAAATGAGGAACTCTCGCACTACCGGTGAATCTTCCACTACCAGGACGTTTATCATGGGAGAGAACTCACGGATTAATGCTGCTGATGCTGATCAGGCGTCGAGTCGCCTCCAGCAAGTTGCTTTGGTCAAAGCGACTCTTCACGATATATGCATTCGCTCCCACATCGATGCCTCGCTCCCGGTGATCACGTGAATCCAATGCCGTTACCAATACCACCGGCAGCGCCACCAACTGCTTATCAGCACGTATCCTGGCTGTCAGGGCAAAGCCGTCCATTCGCGGCATTTCAACATCAGAGACTACCAAGCTGTAGGCGCCCGTTTTAAGGGCGGTATAGCCCTCCACTCCATCCACAGCTGTAGTCACACGATAACCTGCCGATTCCAGGATATGTTTAAGCAGCGTCCGAGCAGTGATGGAATCGTCCACCACTAAAATAGAGTGCTTGCTTGATGCTCCCTGCTTCTCAGCCGATGAGTCCTGAGTAGAGATGAATGTAGCCGAGGATGCTTTCACAGCCGATTTCAACAGATCAGGTACGTTAAGCACCGGAACCACTCGCCCGGTTCCCAGCATGCATACACCTGCGACGTTTCTTACCCGCTTCAGTGGCCGAAGGAGTGCTTTTATTACTATCTCTTGCTCCCCGAGAACTTCTTCCACGAGAAATGCAACACGACCAAGACCTGAACTGAGAACGATCCCTCGCAAATAGTGCGTGGGTTCCATTTCTGCCGAATTGAGAGCCAGTTCCAGTATGTCACTCAACCTGACCAGAGAAACAGGTTGTTCATCTACCAGAATGGTTTCTCGATTTTTCACTGTCTGAATTTCGTTTTTGGCGATTCGGACTACTCGCTCAACGCTGCTTGAAGGAATAACAAAAAGCTGTCCTCCGGCATGAACCAGAACTCCCCAAGTATTTGTTAGCGTTAACGGCAGTAAGATATGGAAAGCAGTTCCGGTATCAGTACTTGATTTGACCTTGATGCTGCCGCCTAAAGCTTCAACCTTTTCACGTACAATCGCGAGTCCCAGGCCGCGTCCAGAGATATCGGTGATGAGGGGACTGGTGGTCACACCAGATCTAAAAATAAGCGCAAGCAATTCCGACTCACCCAGTTGCTCCATCTCCTCCTCAGACATTACGCCAAGCTTGTGAGCGGCAGCTTTCAATTTACCGACATTGATTCCGGCCCCATCATCGGCTACACATATCTCAGCCTTACCGCTATCGCTTTGCGAGCACGCGAAGGTGATTCTTCCCGACGAAGGCTTACCTCTAGCTAACCGGGCTGCCGGCTGCTCAATACCGTGATCGATGCAATTACGCACCAGATGGACCAAAGGGTCTTTCATCTCTTCCAAAACATGCCGATCAATTTCCACCTCGCCGCCACTCACCACCAGCTCCAGGCTCTTGCCCTGTTCGCGGGCCAGCTCGCGGGAGAATCGGGGCAGAATATCCAACAGCGTCGAGAAAGGCAGTAATTGCATTTCTTTGACGTCCTGAATCAGACAATCGGTCATGCCAGCAAGTGCGCGTTGGTCTTGTTCGATAGTCCGCTGCAATCTTACTAGCCGCTCCTCAAGCGCTTTCATTTGAAGCGGCTCCCCATCCAGGTATTTGAGCAGCTTCGGGAGCCCATGTTGTCCTCGGAAGGGGCTATCCTTGAGGCTGGATGTCAACTCCCGATCAATAATGCGGACTGCCGACTGGATTTGCAGGCGCTGCTTCTTCCATGCGGCAAGTGCCGTGGTGATTTCGCCTAGCTCCTTGGCCCGTTGTCGCGCTGTCAGGCAGGGCAGCAACAATTCCTCAACCTGACGCAGAACCTTTTCGAGTTTTACGGTAGGCACTCTGATTGTTGCAGATGCATGGCTTGGAGTAGAGGTCCGCAAATATGCACTTACGTCAGCACGGGTTGCGGATGATTCATCAGGGGGAAGCAAAGATAAAGGTGATACAGCCTGCGATAATGAGGAGCCCGTACGACCTTCTTTTATGGGACTTTTCAGCGTTTCATCGAGCTGTCGGGTTATTGTAGTCAACAACGGCTTTTGCCGTTCAGCCATGCTGCCCTCTCCTGAAACGAGCGTCCCTAGGGCATCGACCGTCCCAAGCAGCCGATCGATGAGCGATGACGATACGGCAAGGCTTTTATCTTTCAGTGCGGAGAATATATTTTCCAGAGAACGGCAGGTCTCCTCGACTTGGGTAAAATTGACTGCTCGTGCTGCACCTTTGAGACTGTGTGCGCACCGCAACATGTTCTCAATGATATCGAACGCCGGCGTATCTACAGATTTTCCCTCCAGGGCGAGCAGTCCCGACGATATATCCTTCAGGTGGGCCTCTGCCTCGATGCGAAACATTGCAAGGAGCCTTTCCAAAAGCACATCCCTTTTGTCAGGCATGGACTTTTCCCGCTTCCTCTACGAAACGGTCTTTCTTGCTGCCTACGAGGACACTCAATTTATTCCCCATCTCATATAAGCCTTGTGCCGCTGATTCTGCCTGCCTGGTACCTGCCACGTTCTGTTCGCTCGCCTGCTGGATATTAGTCATGGCCATCGCCACCTGATCCATGCCGACCATTTGTTGCTTGCTTGATGCCGCAATTTGGGTAGCTGCTTGCGCTGCCTCACTGATGCTGGTGGATAGTAGGCGGATTGCTTCATCAGTCTCGGTGGATTGCCTGACCCCCGCCTCTACCGCTTTATTGCCCTGCTCAGTGGCGAGTACCGCAGCATTAGTCGCTTTCTGAATATCACCCAGAATGCCTCGCACCTGGGCAGTGGCTTGTCTGGATTGCTCCGCCAGGCTTCTTATCTCCCGAGCAACTACGCCAAAACTCTTACCTTGTTCCCCAGCCCGGGTCGCCTCAATAGCGGCATTCACGGCCAACAAATTGGATTGCTCAGCCAAGTCGTTGACTGTGGCAATGATCTCGGCGATGGCATGCCCCTGCTTGGAGAGCTGCATAATGCTCTCAGCTATGGATTCCATCTGCTCCTGGATCCGATTCATTCCACTAATAGCCTCCTCCACCGATTTGCGTCCAGCCTCGGAGATATTGGAAGCTTTCTGCGCGCTGTCTGATACATATTTAGCTTTCTGGCTCGTAGTCAATGCGGTTTGCTTGACCTCTTCCACGGTGGCGGTTGTCTCGCTTACTGCGGCTGCGGTCTCGGCTGCGCCAGCGGCAACCTGGGAAGTGGTGGAAAGAATCTCTGCTGAAGACGACGCAAGTTGGGCGATGCTCTCCCGGAGCTGTCCGGTAATCATGCGGCTCAGGCGAATGCCGATTGTTAGTCCAACTAAAACAGTAAATAAAGAAACAGACACCAATGCAGTGGTATAAGACCTCACTTTCTCCATGGCTTCAGTTTTTCTACTTTCCAGAATTGCAGATTGTTTCTCATAGAAACGCTTGGCCTTATCTATAAATGCAAGGCTGAGCGGACGGAACGTATTAATCACGAAGGCGAGCGCTTCCTCGGGTTTTTGCTCAAACGAGAGCCGGACGGCTTGTTGCTGGGCCTCCTCCAATTGTTGGTGCAGGGATTCGAGCTCGTTGAGTAGGCTATCCCCCTTGTTTCCACTCATTAGCTGTCGAATTTTTTCGAGGATTTGCTTGAACTGGCGATCGTTGTCTTGCAGGAGCACCTGGTTGGTCTTCTGCAGCTCCGGGTAAAGCAAAATACCCCGAACATAGGTTTGTTGCGCAAGTCCCGCAATCCGCAATTCATTCGCGCTCTCCATCAGCCGCTCGTCTACGCGAAGGAAATGATCGTACGTCGCCTGTGTCTGGCCAAGTGCATAGAATGCGACAGCGGTGGAGAGTGCAAGGAGCGCCAGTATGATGGAATACCCTCCAATTATCTTTTCACTGATGGTCATGCTGTCCTTTCAAAACTTCGTTTCGTCATTTAAATTCAGTGTCTTCACCCATTTCGATACTTCTCTACTCGGCTACTTGCTCATCTACAACGATGCTTTCATCCATGAGAAGATTTTCCGCATCAAGAACCACTAGTCGCTCAGAGGTTATTCCCTTGAAGTATTTCTTACGAATGCCCATAGGAGTGGGTAAAGATGACTGAATGTCGATTGCCAAGATAGACCGGGCGCCAAGGACTTCGTCCACCAGAATGCCGAACGTCATTTTTCCCGCCTGCAGTACGATAACTTTGTTGCGTCCACGCAGCTCCTTCTCTGGCACTTCGAAAAACTTCTTCAGGTCAATGACCGGCAGAATCTCCCCGCGCAGGGTAACAATGCCGCGAATAAAGCCAGGGGTGCAGGGCAGCGGTGTAATGTCCTCAACCTCGGCGACCTGAGTGACATAGCACGATTCGAGGGCGTAGCGTTCACAACCAAGAATAAATTCCACGATTTCAATGTCTTCATTCCGTCCCTCTTGAGCCGGTAATTCCTGAGCCAGGGCTAATGCCCTCAATTGCAAGATCTGCTGAATTTTTTCATTGGAAGGCACCCAAGTGCTGTCCACTGTTGCACGAGGAGAATTCTGGTTCTGCTCGAGCTCGAGAGAATTTCCGGAAACCGCTTTCCTTTTTTGAAACCCTAAGGTTCTAGTTATCATGTGATGCTCTACTCTTTATTTCCTGATGATTGAGTGAATCGCATATTCTTATAGAGGTAATGAAATGAGTGAGATTGCCGGCGGTCAGGCCGCCTGAGTCCGGGAGAATGTCGTTGGATGAATATCCATTCAACAGCGATAGTGCATTGTCAAAATGACGTTCTGCTTCCTGGCTTTTGCCCTGCGTCAGGCAGAGGCTACCCAAGGCAAAATGGGCAAGCACAAGACCAGGATCAAGATATAGCGTATTCATCAGGCACCGCATTGCTTCCTTGGCCTGCCCCAGCTCCTGGTGAATCGTTGCCAGGAGATAGTAAGCCGCAGGGTTCAGTTTGTTAGCGGCAATTGCTTCCTTACACTGCTTTACAGCCTTGGTGAGGTCGCCTCGATCGGCATAGCGACGAGCTTCGTGATAAAGCGTATTGGACCGCTCTTGATTCGCTGATTGGTTTGCAACATCTTGCGCACTTGTTAGTTGAGTGAAGGGGCTTGATGCCACCGGCAATATTTGCGGTTCCATGCTTTCGAGCGAAAGGGGCGTTTCCCAGCCCTGCAGACTGGAGGGCGGCGCCGAAGCTGCCTTGTATAAAGCATCCGATGACGGACCAAAGGAGAAGTAATTGCCATTTCCATGCACGTCGTGACTGTCAATCTTCTGATAGAGGCCAGTTCCGGAAACGGTATGAAGTCGGAATTGCGGAAACGACTCGCTAGACATTTCCACCGGACTCACAATGAGCCATCCATGGTCGACTAGAGATCGATGAAAGCCCTGTCCAATCCTTTTAACTGCCTGGGAGCTGAAATACATCAGGACATTTCGGCAGAAGATGACGTCCACGGCGCGGGTGCCATTGGCCTGCGATGCATACACATCCTCGGCCAGATTTAGATTGGAGAACGTTACTCTTTTACGGATATGCGGCCCTATCTCGAATAGGCCGTTTTTTTTCCGTTTAAAGTAACGCTCTTTAATCCAACCCGGGGTCGCCCGAAAAGCCCACTCCCTATATAAGCCCTCGGCTGCTCGATCCAGGAATACCGGATTGATGTCTGTTGCAAGGATTGTCGCATTCCATTCCTCCTCATGCTTCTTGAACAATCGATCAAGGAGTATGGCAATCGAATAGGGTTCTTCGCCCGTGCAACAGCCCGCACTCCAAATGCGCAGTTGGCGATTGTTTTCTTTGCATTTCCGTATCAGTTCCGGAAGAATACCTTGTTCAAGTACGTCCAGGCATTTCTGCTCCCGGAAGAAGTAGGTCTCCCCGACAGTAAGGCGGCAAGCAAGTATGTCGATCTGTCTGCGGGTCAGGGAAGTGGAAAGGAGGTAACGGGCAGCTGTTTCGGTGTCCGGCATGTCAAGCTCCGGTGCGGCAGCCGCAATTGCGCGCTCGAGGTCACCCCAACGCTTTTGCGGATAATACAAGCCCATCTTCATCGCTATTAAATCACTTAGCTGCGAGACCAGCACATAAGGAAGGGTGATTTGCATGCCCTATGAGGTACTAAGTGCCAAATCCAAGGACTTTTCTTCTTCTAATGAAAGCAATTCGCCAAGATTCTGGATAAGGATCAATCCATCCTGAAATTTGATGACTCCCCTTAAGTACTTGAGGGGAGGAAAGAATTCATCTATTGGAACCACACATTGTTCCAGACATTCCGCAACTCCCATCACTGAATTTACCGCCAGCCCCACAAGACGGGTCGTCGTATGGGCGAAAATCAGCCAGTCAGTCAGCAAAATTTCACGCTTTGGGAGATCAAACCGTTGACGGATGTTCATAATAGGGACAACTTTGCCGCGAAGATTAACTACGCCGAGCACAATTTCCGGCGCCCCGGGTAGCGGCGTTATATAAACCATGCGTGCGACACTCTCCACCGCAGGCAAATGCAAGGAGTACCGCTGATCATCCAGGAAAAAAACCAAATAATGATTTCCGGCCCTTACTGTGGTATCAAACTTCATGATTGATATAAATTGTTATGGTGATGGAGCGCCTCAGCTAGCACCATCTTCTCACCGAGTGGGAGTAAAGGAATAAGATGCCAAGACAGACAAAGCCAGGTTAGCTCTTCGGAGCAGCCATAGTCCGCACCCAAGAGTTGAATTTTCGGTATTGTCCGCCCTTCTATCGGGGGTACCTGGGTGACAAGCCGAGAAAACTCGAAAACCAGGTTACATTGAATTATTCCGCTTTCACTATCGGCCCTGCATTGCTGGAAACAGCATGTCTAGTTATCACCGCCAGCTTTTTTGAAGAAATACTTGCTGTATTCATGTGAGTTAATAAACATATGAGACTACAGAATGAGTACTTTTGCACCTGTAAAATCTTACAGGTGCAAATAGCTTTACCTCTTTTAACGCCAAAGGCCATGATGTAAGTGTCAGCCAATCTGCTGAGATCGAAAGCCAGCGAACGATTAACAGCTCCAAAGTAAGTGTTTCAGACGCTGTAACTTCGGCTATTAACATCTCCAATTTCGGAGTCTTTCCTATTTTCTGAATGGAACCGAAGGTAATACCAACAGATTTTGGCAAGCTTGTTCTTGATGAAATGCCCGATGGCGCAATTGTTACCACTGCCGATCGCGTTGTCGTTTACAGGCCCGGAAAGGAAAAGAATGCATGAGACGTTCCCATCCTCTCCCCCGATCGTTGTACTCAGGGGAATTTATTTTCATTTCAGATTTCAAATTGCACTGGAGTATCAAAAAACGAGATCGAGATCTCATGACCAGGATTTATATAGGGGCATCTTGAGATGAAAAGGGTTGTAGCTATGGCAGCGGCCTTGGGCATTATTATGGGTGCATATGCAGTGGAGAAAATCACGATACCTGGGCAGGCAACGGATTACGTCGTTCTAGGGATGGGGTGCTTCTGGGGTGCGGAGAAGCGCATGGGAGAAATTCCCGGGGTCGTCGATGTGGAAAGCGGTTATGCAGGCGGTGACCTTCCCGGCGCTGGTTACCAGGACATTTTGAATCATGAAAGAGCGCTTCGTACCGGTAAAACTACAGTGCGCAATCATGCAGAAGTGGTCAAGGTGGTTTTCGATCCAGACAAGGTAACGCTGGAAACAGTGCTGGCCAAATTCTGGGAGAGCCATGACCCCACTCAGGGCAATCGCCAGGGGAACGATATCGGCAGTAATTATCGCAGTGCCATCTATTACCATGACGCGAACCAGAAGGCTGTGGGACTGGCAACCCGGACTGCTTATCAAAAAGCACTCGATGCTGCGGGTTACGCCAGAATCACCACTGAGATCCAGCCACTCAAGAATTACATCACCGCTGAGGAATATCACCAGAACTATCTGAAAAAGAATCCCGATGGGTATTGCGGCTTGGGTGGCACCGGTGTGAAATACCCCGGTTCGGCCAGGGAAGTTGCGCAGATGCATACATCCTCGATCTCATCCGGGATTTCTTCAGCCCCAGCGACGTCCAAACCGGGTGCGGAGCCCCTGAAGAGCGGCGATCTGAATCCTGCCCGGCAGTTGGTGGCGTTCGAGGCCGAGCATTGCGAATTTTGCGAGCGCTTCGAAAAAGACATAATGAGCCACTGGCAAGCGGAAGTGCCGATTGCCAGGACGTTGAACTCGAATCCGCCCAGCGGTTGGAATCTGGAAAAGCCCTTGTTCGCCGCCCCCACCATCGTGCTGTTCAAGAACGGCAAGGAGGTTGCCCGCTATACAGGATACAACGGCGAAAAATCCAATTTCTGGAAATGGCTGGGCTTTCAACTGCTGTCGCCCGAGCAGCAGAAGATCGCCTTCAAACGAGGTACCGAGCCTCCTTTTACCGCATCCAATCTGGATGAAAAACGCTCGGGAAGATTTGTCGACCCCGTCACAGGCGCAACCCTCTTTTACAGCAATAGCAAATTTGAAAGCGGAACGGGGTGGCCCAGTTTCTTTGAACCCGTGGAAGGCGCCGTTACCCTGCACGAAGACAACTCTCACGGCATGAAGCGGATTGAAGTACGTAGCGCAAGCTCCGGCATTCACCTCGGCCACCTATTTCATGATGGACCGCCACCCAGCCACAAGCGCTATTGCATCAATGGAAACGTCCTGAAATTCGTTGCGGACCAATAAACCCGCCCTCTACACATGAGTCACGTCGCATATTCTTCATTATGCAACTGCCAGCCCGCGGCGCTCGCATTCAGTAACCGGGGCAATGGCGGGATAGCTTGTTCACGCCTCTTCAATCCGCCAAGAGTAAAAATTCCTTATGTAGTTGAAGTTAGCCAACACCACCCACGCGCCGATTGCCTCCTTTCACGACGAGAATGTGCAACTCTTCGTCCTGGATGTCGCAGGTGATTCGGTAATCTCCGACACGGTAGCGCCAGTAGCCGAAAAATTGAGAAGCAAGCAAGGGTTCGCCGAGGCAGCGCGCATCTTCCAGGGGTGTTATGCACTCCTTCAGGTATTTCAAAAGGCGCGGGCGCGCATGAAGGTCCATCTTATCCAGGTCCCGTTGCGCCGCCGGATTGAAACTAATCCTGTATGTCATACTTCCTCATGATGTCCTCAAGCGGAATCATCTTTTCGCCTTTGAGACGGGAAAGCATGACTACCCGGTCAGCTTCAAGCGTATCTTCCAGCGCCTCGATGCCGTTTCGCGCGAGTTCAATCAGATAATATTGCTTGTTATGGCCGTATTCCTCCACGAGCCGCGTTAGACGCTCGTCGATATCCGGACCGAGACGGAGGGCGATCTCGTTGATTGCTTCGGGTTCAGGCCGGGTGCTCATGCGGTCTTCTTGATTTCGTGCCAGCGGCTCCTGGCGGTTGAATTTGAAAACTGCCGGGAGCGTATCCCGATATTTGCGCAACGCGTCGAGTTCTTCTTTCATTTTATCCACCCTTTTATATTGAGCTGTCATTTGTCCTTTCCCTGTCTTGCAATCGCGATATCCTCTGGTCCCATGTCATGATTTTCAGGGGCTATATATATTAAAAAAATTAAAAAATGTTCGCGCGGCGGATAGCTTATAAATTGACTGATATTTTTTACTTATTGGAAAAACGCAGCGCATATTCTCGGATGACGTGTTCAATATCTCGGATGATAGTGTAGTACATCGCTGGAAAGCCCGGGCAGACAAAGCCTGGGAGATCAGAGTGTAAGCGGAAACGTACTTGATACTCTACCCGCTCAAGGCCTCCCACTCCTGGTCCCTGTTCTCCCTGTCCCGGCTTCTCTTTGATTTGATTTATGCCCCAGGCTTCTCCGAGCTCTCTACCTACCGCCTCTACTCCTGCTCTGGCTCGACTCACTTCGCCTGTTCGGTAATTCAAGCTCAGGCATTACTGTGTTGTGGGCAATATTGGAGCTGCTTTTCTGTGAATAGAAGAGCGGGAGGGGCTGTCACTAGGGCAGTGCCGCCAGTAAAGGGTTTTGAAAGGAGGTTCCCTGAATAATCAGGCAAGGCCGAGCGGGAGTCAGGAAGGTTTATGCTTCTGTTGGTAAAGCACGGGAACTCCTCTGAATCCAGAAATAGCCCTGTGGGAGCGCTCGCTGGACGACGCCGTATCCATTCATCAGGCATCCATCAGAATTTGCAGCAGCGTGTCTGCCGCTCACAGGAGATAGGAGACGCGTTCACTTTCGTAATTCGCAATCCCCCAGACGTTTGCATTCTGCGAGCAGATCAATATCAGTGTGGCCTGTTCGATCGATGAAGGCAGTTGCCATTTCTTCCCGATAATCATAACCACTGCCCCCGGTCTTTCTGAAAGCCAATCCACCGGAGAATGAAGCTTCTTCATCTTTCATGAGGCCCACGCGTACTGCGGTTCTGGGTGACATATATCCGTCCGCTGTGTAGAAAAAGACGCTGTGACGCAGGGCTGCGGCCAGTACCCATGCGGCAATCACAGTACTCGATATCGCAACAGCAGTAGTGATAATGGCTAGTTTCATTAAATAAATTTTCTTCTGGGCGAAGTAGAGTGATGGGCTGGTAAACCTTCAAACAGGTAGTCATCCGGCTACTCATTGGGCTGCCGGCTTTACAGCAAAAACCCCATCCCTATGAAGCGGATGGGGCGTACCGCCAGCAGTTACAATCTGGACCATTCAGGGGTTACAGGAGGAGGAGTCATTCCCCGTCGCGGTCTCAAGATCAGAGGAACGCTGTCGCCACCAGTGCTATCGTCATACCCATCAAATATGAAACGGCAAGAAGTTTTCCTATTTTCATCGCCCTTTCTCCTTGTGGTGAAAGACATGTCTATCATAGCCGTACTGTTAAGAATTTGTTATTTTTTTGTGATGCTACTGTTAGGACACTTATTGATCAGCCAGGTTCCCTTCAAGGAATTTCTTCTGAGATTCGGAAATAATGGCTGACGGAGCTTGAGGCGGCGAACGATGTTCGCTGGAGTGAGAGTCGCTGCGTAATGGTATGGTAATACGGCAATAGCAGGCAGCAGGAAAAACTGCTATTGCCCCGGCCAGAAAATATTATGAATCCCGTCATTCCGGACCTGACTCTGAATCCAGCAAACCGGAATCCAGCCCACGCCCAACAATGGCGTGCCTTGAACGTCCCGGGATACCGGCCTCAGCCGATATGACGTTCGCACTGCTTGCTCGCTGACTCAATAATGCACGGACCTCGCCTTCCTCCTGTGACATTCGTAGAAAGCGGGACAAGCGGTCACGTTGTATATCCTTTTTCCATGGAACTATGGGACTGGCAAGTGCTTCTATCAGAGCGAGGATAAAGCATTCCCGCTTGTTTCCCGGTTCGTCCAGTCCAGTCATTGACCTATTCCGTCAGTTTCTTCCTCAATATCTCATTCACCTGCGCTGGATTCGCCTTGCCTCTGGCGGCCTTCATCACCTGACCGACCAGGGCGTTGAAGGCTTTTTCCTTGCCTGCCTTGAATTCCTCCACCGATTTCGGATTGGCTGTCAGCACCTCCTGTACTAATTTCTCCAATGCGCTTGAATCGGATATCTGTCTCAACCCCTGTGATTCGATGATTCGATCTGCAAGGCTCTCATCCACTTCCTTGCGATTTTTCCACGAAATACTCTCCGCACTCGCCTGCTCCCACATCTGCCTGAACACATCCTTGGCGATCTTTCCAGAGATGGTCCCATCCTTGATGCGCAGAAGAAGTTGGGCAAGCTGTGCGGGAGATAGCGGACAGACATCGAACGACTTTCCTTCATTATTGAGGTAGGCAGATACTTCCCCCATTACCCAGTTTGCGCACAGTTTCGGATCTGAAGAAAGTTTTCCCGCGACTGCCTCATAATATTCCGAGTTGTCGCGATCGGCAGTGAGCGCGAGCGCATCGTACATGGAAAGCCCATAGTCATGCTCGAACCGGCTTCGCATTTGCTGGGGCAGCTCGGGCAGTTCTTTCTTCACTTCCTCGATCCAGCTCCCGGAAATCTCGAGCGGCAGCAGGTCCGGGTCTGGAAAATAGCGATAATCCTGCGCGTCTTCCTTGCTTCGCATCGCGCGTGTTTCACCCTTTTCCGGGTCGAAGAGGCGTGTCTGTTGCTGTATGGCCCCCCCGTCTTCGAGGATTTCGATCTGCCGCCTGGCCTCGTAATCGATTGCTTTCTCGAGAAAACGGAACGAGTTGAGGTTTTTTATTTCGCAGCGGGTACCGAGCTTTTCCGATCCCTGCGGCCGCACAGATACGTTGGCATCGCAGCGAAAGGAACCCTCCTGCATGTTGCCGTCGCAGATGCCGATCCAGCGGACGAGCGTATGCAGTGTTTTGGCATACGCCACGGCTTCGGCGCTGCTGCGCATATCCGGTTCGGAAACGATCTCAAGCAGAGGCGTGCCGGCGCGATTGAGATCGATGCCGCTCATGCCCTGAAAATCCTCGTGCAACGACTTGCCGGCATCCTCCTCCAGGTGTGCCCGCACGAGACGCACGGTTTTTTCCTGCTCTTTTCCATCCTGGACGATCTGAAGCTGGATGTGCCCCCCCTCAACCACCGGCAATTCGTATTGGCTGATCTGATAACCCTTGGGCAGGTCAGGATAGAAATAATTTTTGCGGGCAAAAATGGAAGGTGAATTGATTTTTGCTCCCACTGCCAGGCCGAACCTGATTGCACGCTCCACCGCACCCCGATTCAGTACCGGCAGCACACCGGGCAGCGCGAGATCGACAGTGCAGGCTTCCGCGTTGGGCGCGGCGCCAAAAGCGGTCGAAGCGCCGGAGAATATTTTGGACTCGGTCGAGAGCTGGGCATGAACTTCAAGACCGATAACGGTTTCCCATTGCATTTTAGAATACCTTTTCTGATACAGATGCTTTATGAGGGACGAGTAGCAGCTTGAACTGAGCCGCTCGCCACAACTGACCAAATCTGCTCCCCTACTCCTTTGGCATCCGGGTATGCCAATCTGATGCAAGCTGATATTGATGCGCCACGTTCAACATTTGTGCCTCGGCAAAATAATTGCCGATGATGTGCAATCCAACCGGTCTGTTTTTATGCCCGAAGCCAACCGGAATGGACATGGCCGGCAGGCCTGCCAGGTTGACCGCAATGGTGTAGGCATCGGATAAGTACATCTGAACCGGATCGCTGCTTCTCTCTCCGAGGTTGAATGCCACGGTAGGGGAAGTCGGCCCCATAATGACGTCGCACTGCTCGAATGCCCCGGCAAAATCCTGCGCCATCAGGCGGCGCAGCTTCTGCGCCTGGATGTAGTATGCGTCATAATACCCATGCGACAGCACATAAGTGCCGATCAGGATGCGGCGTTTCACCTCCGCGCCAAAGCCCTGCGAACGGGTTTTCCGATACATGTCATTGAGATCCAGATAATCGGGAGCACGATGGCCGTAGCGTACTCCATCAAAGCGCGACAGATTGCTCGAAGCTTCGGCGGGAGCAAGCACGTAATAAACCGGAACCGAAAGCTTCGTGTTGGGCAGCGATACCTCCACCGTTTTGGCTCCCAGCTTGCGATACTGGCCGATGGCAGCTTCTACCGCGCGCGCCACATCCTCGTCTATTTCCTTGACGAAATACTCTTTCGGCAGGCCAATGCGGAGACCTTCGAGCGGCTTTTCCAGGTCGCGTGTGTAATCTTCCGGTTCGCGTTCGAGACTGGTTGAGTCGCGGGCATCGAAGCCTGCCATGACGTTGAGCATCAGCGCCAGGTCTTCCGCTGATTTGGCCATCGGCCCCCCCTGGTCGAGACTGGATGCGAAGGCGATCATGCCATAGCGCGATACCAACCCGTATGTCGGCTTGAGACCTGAAATGCCGCATAATGCCGCTGGCTGGCGGATTGAGCCCCCGGTGTCCGTGCCGGTCGCAGCAGGTGCCATGCGTGCTGCCACTGCGCAGGCGGAACCGCCGGAACTTCCCCCTGGCACAGCCGCAGTATCCCAGGGATTTTTTACCGGCCCGTAAAAAGAGGTTTCATTGCTGGAACCCATGGCGAATTCGTCCATGTTGGTTTTGCCAATATTGACTGCACCCCCGGCATTGAAGCGCCCGATCACGTGAGCGTCATAGGGCGAGATGAAATTCGACAGCATTTTCGAACCGCAGGTAGTGAGCCAGCCCTTGGTACAGAAGATATCCTTTTGTGCAATGGGAATGCCGGTCAGTGATTGACCGCGCCCGGATGCAATCAAGGTATCCGCAGCCTGCGCCTGGGCGAGGCTCGTCTCTTCATCGAGAGTGATGAAGGCATTGTATGTGGGATTAAGCGCCCGGGAACGCTTGAGAAATTCGCTGGTCAACTCAACGCTAGAAATTTTCCTTGCGGCAAGCATTGCGGAAAGTTGCTTGAGGCTGGCGTTCAACATGGCTGGTTTTCGCTGGATGAAGCAAAATGAAGCAAAACGTGAAAAGACTCCTGGAAGGAGAATGGGAATTACAGGGGAGTGGCCCGCAGAGATCCTGCGTGGCGTTACTCGATAACTTTAGGCACCAGATAAAGTCCCGCTTCTACCTGGGGAGCTACCGACTGGAACAGCTCGCGCTGATCGATTTCCGTGACTGCATCTGCTCTCAGACGCTGCATCACATCCTGCGCGTGCGACATGGGAGTGATCGCCGAGGTATCCACTGCCTGCATCTGCTCGATGAGGCCAAATATGCCTGATAACTGGGTCAATGTCCTGCACGCCTCATCTTCGCTGATCTCGATGCGCGCCAGATTTGCAACACGTTTCACATCATCCAGAGACAGAGACATTTCCGGCTAAATCCTTTATAACCCTTATATTCAAATAGCTAATAGAGTATCATAGCCCGATTCTTTTCACCTGCTTTTAATCACTATCCTCCGCGACGGATTCCGTAAATCATGCTTAATTTTTTAAATAACAGTGTATTGAAGGGTTACTTTTCGACCGACATGGCGATAGATCTGGGAACGGCAAACACTCTGATCTACGTGCGCGGTCAAGGCATTGTCCTCAATGAACCCTCGGTGGTAGCGATACGCCAGGATGGAGGCCCCAACGGCAAGAAAATCATCCAGCAAGTAGGGCTGGCTGCCAAGCAGATGCTCGGGCGCACGCCGGGCAACATCGCGGCCATCCGGCCAATGAAAGACGGCGTCATTGCGGATTTCACCGTTACGGAACAGATGCTGAAGCACTTCATCAGAAAGGTAAACCCTCCGCGACTGTTTTCCGCCAACCCGCGGATTGTCATCTGCGTACCCTGCGGCTCGACCCAGGTCGAGCGCCGCGCCATTCGCGAAGCGGCTTATGGGGCGGGCGCCCGCAAGGTGGAATTGATCGAGGAACCGATGGCGGCTGCCATCGGCGCCAATCTGCCGGTCGATGAAGCCACCGGCTCCATGGTGGTCGATATAGGCGGCGGCACGACCGAAGTCGGTGTGATCTCGCTGGGCGGCGTCGTTTATTCGAGCTCGGTACGCGTCGGAGGAGACAAGTTTGACGAGGCCATCATCAACTACATACGCCGCAATTACGGGATGCTGATCGGTGAAGTAACCGCCGAATTGATCAAAAAGGAAATTGGCTCCGCATTTCCGGGATCGGAAGTACGCGAGTTGGAAGTCAAGGGCCGTAATCTGGCAGAAGGTATTCCACGCAGCTTTACCATCTCGAGCAATGAAGTGCTTGAAGCACTGACCGAGCCGTTGAACAACATTGTAAGCGCTGTCAAATCCGCACTGGAGCATACGGCGCCTGAACTCGGAGCCGATATCGCCGAAAAAGGCCTGGTGCTGACGGGCGGAGGCGCACTGCTTCGCGACATCGACCGGCTGCTCATGGAGGAAACCGGGCTTTCCGTCATCATCGCAGAAGACCCTCTTACTGCCGTCGTGCGCGGATCAGGGATTGCACTGGAAAACATGGATCAACTGGTTGGCATATTCGCCAGTGACTGATAACCTTTGCAACTGCGCTACTGCCAGATTTCACTACCGCCTTCAATGCGCTATACCTTCCAGTACCTGAAAATCGGGAACATAAAATCTCCCACATGATAGAAATCTCCCCCCGGTTTTTCAGGCATAGCCCCAGTTTACTGGCTCGGACGGCTTTTTTTGTCATACTGTCACTGCTCCTGATGGCACTGGATAGCCGATTCAGATATCTCGGTGGCGTGCGGGAAATTTTCTCCGTAATAGTTTATCCGCTGCAGAAGCTGGCTCATGTGCCCGTGTCAATGTACGATGCCGCAAGCGAACTCTTCCAGCATAGCGAGATAGCGGAGGAAAATGCCCATCTCAAACAACAGCATCTCGTTGACAAAGGCCAGCTCCTCCGGCTGCGTGCGCTGGAAGCCGAGAATAACCAGCTACGCAAACTCCTGAATGCGACGCAACGTATTAAAAACAAGGCAATGGTGGCGGAAATCCTGCACGTGCCGCATGATCCATTCAATCGCAAGGTATTGCTTGACAAGGGCAGTATGAGCGGAATCGAGGCGGGCCAAGCCGTCGTGGACGATATCGGCGTAGTGGGACAGGTTACCCGCAATTACCCGCTGGCCTCGGAAGTGACTCTCCTCACGGACAGAGACCATTCCGTTCCTGTGCAGGTGGTACGCAACGGCCTGCGTTCCATCATATCAGGCACCGGCAGGGAAGGAGTACTGGAGTTGAGGTATATGGCAATCAACACTGACATTCAGGAAGGGGACGCGCTGGTTACATCCGGGATAGATGGCGTCTATCCTCCGGGGCTTCCCGTTGCTGTAGTATCCCAGATCGACCGTAATCCCAACTATATCTTTGCGCGCATTACCTGCACGCCTGCTTCCGGTGTGAATCAGAACCAGCAACTGTTAATCCTTTCCACGCCGGCGCCTCGCGCGGGAACGCCGGCAGAAGCGACCAAAATGAAGTCACGCCAGGAAGCGAGAAGACAGTGACGCTCGCTAACTCACCCAGGCACGAAATCCTGATGCCGGTCAAAGGCTGGTTCATTATGCTCAGCCTGATCGTGGCGCTACTCCTGAATCTCATACCGCTGACAGGCACTGCGCGGGCGCTGCAGCCCGATTTTGTCGCGTTGGTGATGCTTTACTGGTATGTCAACGAACCCCAGCGTGTCGGCATCGGCATGGCATTCTGGATGGGTCTGCTTATGGATCTCAGCAATGCCAGCACTTTCGGGCAGCACGCGCTTGGGTACAGTGTAATGGCGTTCATGGCACTGGTTTTCAACCGACGCATGGGTATCTTCGACGGGTATAAACAAGCTCCCCAGATAGGATTGGTTCTGCTTTCAGGGCAGATCGTCACACTTCTTGCCGCCCTCTTTGCCGGTTCTCCTTTTCCCGGCTGGAACTTCTTTCTTGGCAGCATTGTCGGCATGTTACTGTGGCCGCTTCTCTCAGCCATATTGAGGGCACCGCAGAAACTCTGGTCTGCTTCCGATGCAAGATGAATCACAGAATCGAGCTTCGAAGCTACTCGCGTGAGTTACAAAATTTCCGCCTGCGGCTGGCGATAAGCGCCGGCTTCATGCTGCTGCTCTTCCTGCTGCTGTTCGCACGCTTCTTTTACCTGCAGGTTTCTCAGCGTGAACACTATCATACCCTGGCGGAAGCCAATCGCATCTCCATTGCGCCGATCGTTCCCAACCGCGGCCTGATTTTTGACCGCAATGGCGTCGTGCTCGCTCATAATTATTCTGCCTACACGCTCGAAATTGTTCCGAGCAGGATCGGGAATCTCGAGCGCCTCATTAATGAGTTGACGACGGTAGTGGAGATATCTGCGCGTGACCGCAAGCGGTTCAAGAAATTGATGGAGGAGAACAGAAGATTCGAAAGCTTGCCTATCCGCACGCGATTATCGGACGTGGAGGTCGCCCGCTTCGCCGTCAACCGCTATCGCTTTCCAGGAGTAGAAATCAAGGCGCGGCCGTTCCGGCAGTATCCCAAAGGCGAGTTCGCCTCTCACGTGGTGGGTTACATAGGACGCATCAATGACAAGGATCTGGAACGACTGGAGGCTAACAGCGAACTCGCCAATTACCGTGGTTCCCAGCACATGGGGAAAATCGGCATCGAACAGAGCTACGAGAGAGAGTTGCATGGCATCACCGGGGTCGAGGAGATGGAAACCGACGCAGCCGGTCGTGCAATTCGCGTCATATCCCGCACAGCACCGACTGCGGGCAGGAATCTCAAGCTATCGCTCGATTCCAAATTGCAGGAAGTCGCGGAAAAGGCGTTTGGAGACCGGCGCGGCGCACTTGTCGCCATAGAACCGGCAACGGGAGACGTACTCGCATTCGTGAGCAGACCGGGGTTCGATCCGAATCTTTTTGTAGACGGAATCGACACGGAGAATTGGGAATTGCTGAATAATTCCATCGACCGGCCGCTGAACAACCGCGCTTTGCGCGGGTTGTACCCACCGGGCTCAACATTCAAACCCTTCATGGCTCTGGCGGGCCTGGAACTCAAAAAGCGTTGGCCGGAAAGCGCGATCAGCGATCCCGGCTACTTCAGCCTGCCCGGAAGCACCCACCGTTTTCGTGACTGGAAAGCCGACGGTCACGGTCTCGTGGACCTGCACAAATCGCTGGTTATCTCCTGCGACACCTATTATTATTCGCTGGCTCATGACCTCGGGATCGATAATATCTACAATTTTACCAGTCAGTTCGGGTTGGGGAAAAAGACCGGGATCGATATCGAAGGCGAAGCCGCCGGCCTGTTGCCCTCCCAGGCATGGAAAATGGAACGGCATAAACAGAAATGGTTTCCCGGCGATACGATTTCTGTCGGGATTGGGCAGGGTTATAATCTGACCACGCCGCTGCAACTGGCATTTGCAACCGCTGTTCTCGCCGGCAACGGTGCTGCGTTCCGTCCCCACCTCGTCAAGCAGGTCCTGGACAGCAACAATCGGGTCGTACGTGAATTCGGCACAACTCCGCTGTACCGGCTCAAGCTGGACCCCGCCAATTTGAAGGCGGTACATAATGCGCTGGTCGATGTAACCCGTCCGGGCGGAACAGCCGCGGTCGCCGGTGCAGGTGCTGCTTATACTTTTGCCGGAAAAACGGGGACTGCCCAGGTGGTTGGGGTAAAACAGGGGGAAAAGTATGAGGAAAGCAAGCTCAATGAACGGCATCGTGATCATGCGCTTTTTGTAAGCTACGCCCCCGCTGAAAACCCCAAAATCGCACTGTCCGTACTGGTGGAAAACGGTGGGCATGGCGGTGCGGCAGCGGCACCGATTGCCCGTGTGGTGATGGATTACTATCTGCTGGGCAAACTGCCTAAGGAAGCAGCTGCGCAGCCTGTCGATCAGGTGGACGAAGAGGAGGATGAGGAGCATCAGCAGGACAGGGGGGGCGGGCATGGCTAGGCTCCCGCACGCAGGGCACTACTTTACGCGCTACATCGATGGGTTTCTGCTTTGCGGAATTCTCCTGCTCATGGCAACGGGACTTATCACGCTTTTCAGCGCAACGGATGCCAATAGCGCGCGCGTCACAAGCCAGGCGATCAATATGCTGGTCGCGCTTGGCGTGATGTGGCTGGTGGCCAACATTCCGTTGGAGCATATCATGCGGATCGCCGTACCGTTATACGCGGCCGGCCTTTTCCTGCTGCTCTGTGTCGCGCTGTTCGGAGAGGTCAACAATGGCGCGAGGCGCTGGTTGAACCTGGGCGTAACCCGCATTCAGCCTTCCGAACTCATGAAGATTGCCGTGCCGCTGATGATGGCCTGGTACTTCGACAAGCACGAGACAACCTTGCGGCTGCGGGATTACGGCGTGGCCACCCTGCTGCTGCTGGCTCCGGTATTGTTGATCCTGCGCCAGCCTGATCTTGGAACCGCACTGCTCATTGCCTCGAGCGGTTTTTATGTCCTGTTCTTCTCCGGGTTATCCTGGCGCATCATGGCGACGGTGGCGATTGCGGGGGGAGCAAGCCTTCCATTGCTCTGGTCCATGTTGCATGATTATCAGCGCAAGCGCGTCATGACGCTTCTTGACCCGACGCAGGATGCGCTCGGCTCCGGCTACCATACCATTCAATCCACCATTGCCATCGGCTCCGGGGGCGTGCTGGGCAAGGGCTGGCAGCAAGGCACCCAGACCCATCTTGCGTTTCTGCCGGAGAGAAGCACTGATTTCATCTTCGCGGTATTCTCCGAAGAATTCGGTCTGATCGGCAATTTTCTGCTGCTACTGCTGTATCTGACTCTCATCGCCCGCGGGATGGTGATTGCCGCCAATGCTCCAACCCAGTTTACCCGCCTCATCGCCGCCTCCATCACGCTGACTTTCTTCACCTACATCTTCGTCAACATCGGTATGGTCATCGGCATTCTGCCCGTGGTAGGGGTGCCTTTGCCCCTGATCAGCTATGGCGGCACATCAATGGTGACAATGTTGCTGGGATTTGGTATTTTGATGAGTATCCAGACTCATCCGAAGCTTGTTAAGACGTGATACTTATGGATACAGACCCTGCCTGCCGGCTCCCCTTACAGTCAACTGCGCGGCCAATTACGCAGTCAGCAACGCGACCCATTGCCAGGCGATGTGCCACCTGGATAGCTGCACTGGCCATCCCCGTTTTCCTTGCCGGTTGCGGCACCTTTTTTAAGCTGCAGAAAAGTGAGGAGAAGAACGTGAAGCCTTCATCGCCTTCATCGGTCTCTATTCTGTCTGGCGGCAAGAAAAAAGGCGGTTATTATCTGGATGATGGTCCCGGCGACAATCCGCCTGCCGATCTCCATCTGATTCCTGATGCCGTTCCCCGGGAAGAACCCCTGCGCGCCTCCACCATGCGGCCTTATTCGGCTCTCGGAAAACGGTATAAACCGATGATGCGTCATGAGCGCTATAAAACGCGGGGAATGGCGTCCTGGTATGGGCGCCGCTATCACGGACAGAAGACTGCTTCGGGGGAGGTCTATGATATGTATGCCATGACGGCCGCACACCCCACTCTCCCCATTCCGAGCTACGTACGCGTAACAAGCGTGGCGAACGGAAAATCCGTGGTGGTGCGTGTCAATGACAGGGGGCCTTTCCTCTCCAGTCGCCTCATTGATCTTTCCTATACGGCCGCATACAAACTGGATGTACTGGGTGGGGGCAGCAGCCTGGTCGAAGTGGAATCCATTGTGCCCGGAACGGGTAGTTTCACGCGGCTTGCCGCAGCAGCCCCTGCCCAGTATCCAGGTTCAACATCCCGTACTTCTAGGTCTCCATCCGGCTCTCCTGCTAGTCCAAACGAGGAGACAGGAACCGTAGCTGACCAATCAGTAGTGATTACTACCGAACCGAATTCCACTGAAACGCAGCCGGGTCTGTTCCAGACTGCTTTTGCGCCGGCAGTAGCTGATACGCCGCCTGTCGCCAGCCATACCGGCAATGGCGCCGCTGTTCCACCTCCCGAAACGCCTGCTGCCGTTCCTGCTGGGATCTATCTGCAGTTGGGGGCCTTCAATGCGTATGACAATGCGGATAATTTTGTCGTCCGGATGCGAAATGAATTACCATCGCTGATGACGAGCCTGGATATCGTTGCAAAGGACGGCCTGTTCAAGGTCCATGCGGGCCCTTATCCTGACCGGGTCCTGGCCAGAAAGGATGCGGACAAAATCGCCGAAGCGCTGTCTATCAGGCCGGTGCTGCTGACGCGGTAGGCCGTACATCTCTCTTCACCGCTGAACGACGCAAAACCTGCTCCCTGTCCGGCGGCTGCTGGCAGCCTAGCAGCGGCAGAAGGATTCCCGATTTGAACTTTCCGCTTTAATTTTCCGCTTCAGGCGGGCAGAATGGTATGTAAGCGGCTGTTTTGCTCGGACAATTCCTATTCACGGTTATGAGGACGGATAAAATGCAGATCAGGGATCAGGTTACGCCAGCAACGATTCTTGCAGAACTGGTCAGTCATGCCCGGGCGCAGCCTGCTGATACTCAGGGCTTCTGTCACGTAAATTGTCAGGATCTATATGGTCGGTTTTATGCCAAAGCCGAACGTATCTTCGCCTCATTCGATAAGTATATTCCTGTGACCTGGTACCTCTGGCGCGCAGGAGAGAGCGGAACGGACATAGGGATGAGATACTCGAGCGAATCTCTTTCAGGAGGTACGGACCGGTTCATCGGGATGCGCCTGATCTCGAGCGATGAATTGGCGGCAGGTGGTAATCAGGCAACAAAAATAGGCGCTCAGATTCGCGAATTGCAGAAAGATTACGACGCGCTGCTGGAAAGATATTTCCTGCTGCTTTGTACCGACGATGAAAAGCAGCAGGAAAAAATTGAGTCCATTATCGAGACGCTGAAGGCAGATACCGCTATCGTTACCGTTGTACCACGCTATGCGTGGTCTTTTTTTGCCATGGAGGATGCGGTAATCGACGCAGTAGTGGATCGTTTGATGTACCCGGATGATTATGTGCGCCGGCAAGCCCGGGAGCAAGTATCGGGGCTCGACAGGAGAAGGCTTGTCCTGCTGCTGTCATGCCTGATCCACGCAGTCGAGGAAAACGGCTGTTTCACCGTTTCTGATGACTTTGTAATGCACAACGAACACTTGCAGGAATTTGAAAAAGATAATCCGGAAGAACACGGCTCCGTGGCCGAAGATGTCATCGCGATGGATGGAAGATTTTTCTTTCGTGAGGCAGATGTGGATGGGTTCGAAATCTACCAGGACAGCGTATCCGCTGTTATAGCCCTGTATTATGACGCGAAGGTTCGGTACAGCCACGCCGGGGATCAGGCCGTACACTATCTCTATACCCTTCTGGAACAAAGCGCGTGAGGCTCTAAGTGTTCTCTGATGCACTGCCACCAAGATGGCGGCTATATGTCTGAATAACCGGCTCTAGCCAACAGTCAGTTCAATAGATACTTCTTACTCCACTGTCACTGATTTCGCCAGGTTTCTCGGTTTATCCACATCTGTACCTTTTTGCAACGCGACGTGGTAGGCGAGAAGCTGCAGAGGAATGGTGTGGAGGATGGGACTGAGCAGTCCTGCGTGTTCCGCCAGACGAATGATGTGCACACCTTCACTTTCCTGAATGTGGGAATCGGCATCGGCGAAAACGTAGAGTTCACCTCCACGGGCGCGTACTTCCTGCAGGTTTGACTTGAGTTTTTCCAGCAGCGCATCGTTGGGGGCGATGGCCACCACGGGCATATCCTTATCCACCAGCGCAAGCGGGCCATGCTTCAATTCCCCGGCAGCATAGGCTTCGGCATGGATATAGGAAATTTCCTTGAGCTTGAGCGCCCCCTCCAGTGCAATGGGGTAGTGCATCCCACGCCCAAGAAACAGGGCGTGGCGTTTCTCGGCGAACTTCTCCGCCCAGGCTTTCACCTGCGACTCCACCTGGAGGCTATGCTGAAGCGCGACAGGCAGGTGGCGCAGCGCAGCAATCATCTGACGCTCACTCTCACCCGACAGTTTGCCATTCAATTTCGCCAGGGTCATGGTGAGCAGCATCAACGCCGCAAGCTGTGTGGTGAACGCCTTGGTCGAGGCCACACCGATTTCCGGGCCTGCCCGGGTGAGAAAACGCAAATCCGTCTGGCGCACGAGCGCGCTTTCGGCCACATTGCAGATCCCCAGACTGTAACGATGCCCGAGTGATCTTGCATAACTCAGGGCGGCCAAGGTATCCGCCGTTTCTCCGGATTGAGAGATGCCCACGATCAGGGTGTCGGCTCCAACCGCCGGGTTACGGTAGCGATATTCGCTCGCGATTTCGACATTACAAGGGATTCCCGCCACGGTTTCAAGCCAGTAGCGGGCGACAACACCAGCGTGGTAGCTGGTGCCGCAGGCCAGAATGAGGATGCTTCTGGTATTTTTGAAGATGTTCTCCGCCTCGGTGCCAAACAGGCGCGGAGAGATGGATTGCACATTGAGCACCATTTCCAGCGTGTTCGCCACGACGCCGGGTTGCTCGAATATTTCCTTCTGCATGAAGTGGGCATACGGACCCAACTCCACCGCCTCGTTTGTCAGCTCACTTTCCTGCACCGCTCGTGCGACCACTGCGCGTGCGCCGTCGTAACGGCAGTTGATGATGCGGTAGCTATCTTGCCGCAATTCGGCGACATCGCCCTCTTCCAGATAGATCATGCGCCGGGTAACCTGCAGCAAGGCGGAAGCATCCGAGGCGGCGTAGATTCCATTTTCGCCCAAACCAAGCAGCAATGGCGCTCCATTGCGGCAAACGATGAGGCGCTCCGGCCTTGCTTCCTCCATTACTGCAATTGCATAGGCACCACGCAACTCGCCCACCGAACGGCATACCGCTTCGAATAAATCAGGGTTTTCCCGGAGATGAAACGAAATGAGGTGAGCGATGACTTCCGTATCGGTATCGGAACTGAATTCGAACCCTGCCTCCTGCAAACGCAGGCGCAGCACCTCGTGATTTTCGATGATGCCGTTATGCACCACCGCCACCCTGGACGTCTCTCCGGAAAAATGAGGATGGGCGTTGCGCTCGGATGGAGCGCCGTGCGTAGCCCAGCGGGTATGGGCAATACCCACGTCCCCGCTGAAGTGGTGCTCATCCGCAAGCTTGCTGAGCTCAGCGACTCGTCCCGTGGTGCGTAACCGGTGCAGGCGACCATTGTTCAAGGCAATGCCGGCTGAATCATATCCGCGATATTCCAGTCGGCGCAGGCCTTCAATCAGAGTGGGGACGATATTGGTTTTTGCGACTGCACCGACGATTCCACACATCAAAAGACTCCTTTCTTACAGATACCAGCAATTGGCGTGGTCCAAGAAAACCGGTGGAAAAAGGTAAAAGGCTATGCTCAGTTTTTAGGCTTCAATTTTTTTACCGGCCGTTTCCACCCATCGATACTCAACTGCTTCGCTCGCGAAAGCGTCAACATATCAGGTGGCGTATCCTTGGTAATGGTCGAACCCGCGCCGATAGTGGAACCGCGGGCAACTCTGACCGGTGCTATCAACTGGGTATCGGAGCCGACAAAGACATCATCCTCGATGATGGTCTGGTATTTGTTGGCGCCGTCATAATTGCAGGTAATCGTCCCAGCGCCGATGTTGACGCTCCTGCCCACTACGGCATCTCCGATGTAGCTCAAGTGGTTTGCCTTGCTGCCGGCCGCAAGGGCGCTGTTCTTGACTTCGACGAAATTGCCGATGTGAACTTCGTCCTCCAGCCGGGTGCCCGGACGAATACGGGCATAAGGACCGATACGGCAATTTCGACCAATTTCCGTAGCCTCTATCAAACTGAAGGGCGCGATTATCGAATTAGCGGCTACCCGCACGTCTTTCAGTATGGTGTGAGCACCCACTCTTACACCATCATCCAGTTGAACGTCACCTTCAAATATGCAGTTGATATCGATCATAACGTCTCTACCGCAAGAAAGTTTACCGCGGATATCGATGCGTGACGGATCAGCCAGCGCTACACCCTGCTCCAGCAATTTATTGGCCTGCGCTGTCTGATAGATGCGTTCCAGCGCGGCGAGCTGAACCTTGCTGTTGACCCCGGTGGTTTCCCATACATAAGCGGGACTGACCGTTTCTACCTTTACCCCATCCTTCACAGCCATCGCGACAATATCGGTCAGGTAATACTCACCTTGCGCATTGCTGTTTTCAAGTTTGTATAACCAGCGGTGAAGATAGCGATTTGGAACCGCCATGATGCCCGTATTGATTTCACCGATCTTGCGCTGGGATTCGCTGGCGTCTTTTTCCTCGACAATGGCGGCAACTTCACCCGTTTCGCTATGCCGAACAATTCTACCGTAGCCGGCTGGATCAGGAAGTTCTACCGTCAGCAAACCTAACGTATGCTCTCCCGCCGTCGCAATCAGCTTTTTTAATGTTTCGACGCTGGTCAGAGGCACGTCGCCATACAGAATAAGTGTAACGCCCTCTTTCTCGATATGAGGCAGCGCCTGCATCACTGCGTGACCCGTGCCGAGTTGGGGGATCTGTTGCGCCCAGACAAGGCTTTCATCCGCTATCGTCTGCGGGACTGTCTCACCCCCATGTCCGTAAATGACACAAGTTGTGTGGGGCAATAATGTTCGGGCGGTATCGAGCACGTGCATCAGGAGAGGTTTGCCTGCCAGGGGATGCAACACTTTTGGCAGGGCAGAGTACATGCGTTTTCCGAGACCGGCAGCAAGAACGACGATGTTCAGTTTGGACACATTCATGAAGATATCAGGACATGCGGGAACGTGTAATATTCGACCCGCAAAGGCAGATCAGCTGCCGGAAGTTAAGGTTGAAGCGGAATTTACGAATGAAAACCAAGTTAATTTATCATATAACTGGCACAAATCCAAATAGAGTGTCCAACTGGAGCTGTGCGGTCAAGCTGACCTGATTGAAGTATCCCCACCCGGACTTCCCGTAATGAACAGGGGACACGAGACCAGACATACTCAAGTCCGGCTGTGCCTCGAAGCAGAAATACTTGTGCTTTTCCGGGAAGCAGGCGGTTCAATTAAGCGTAAGCTATTGACTCTCGCCAGTTTGAATTTCAGGAATTGATTCGCGCAGAACTGAAAAAGGGCGGTATTTCCGCCCTTTTTCAGTTCTGATCTAAATATCAGTGCCCGCGTTTCCGTAATTTCTGGATCGCGGCCAGTTGCGCGATCGCCTCGCTCAGCTCCGCCTGAGCCCGTGCGTAATCCAGAGCGGAGGCTCTATCCCTCACCGCTTCTTCCGCACGCTTCTTGGCCTCGATGGCCTTTGCTTCATCGAGGTCGGCGCCGCGTACCGCGGTGTCAGCGAGGATAGTGACGACATCCGGCTGGATTTCAAGCATGCCACCGGAAACATACACCAGTTCCTCTTCTTTCAGAGGCGCCTTGATGCGTACTGATCCGGGTTTGATGCGCGTCAGCATGGGAGTGTGTTGGGGATAAATACCCACCTCTCCCCCTTCTGCGGGCGCAACCAGGAATTCAGCCGGACCGGAGTAAATGGATTCCTCCGCGCTGACGATATCAACGTGAAACACGCCCATTTTAGTTCCCATTCATCATTGAATCGGAACGACCGTTTTATCCGGTCACCCGATTCATCAACTCGATCATTGCAAGGTTTTGGCTTTTTCAACCGCCTCGTCTATGCCCCCAACCATGTAAAAGGCCTGCTCGGGCAGGTGGTCGTATTCTCCCGACACAATGCCCTTGAAGCCTTTGATGGTCTCTTTCAGAGGTACGTATTTTCCCGGCGCGCCGGTAAACACCTCGGCCACGTTGAAGGGTTGTGAAAGGAACCGCTGAATTTTGCGTGCCCTTGCCACAGCCAGCTTATCTTCAGGAGAAAGCTCATCCATTCCTAGAATTGCAATGATGTCACGCAATTCCTTATAGCGTTGCAGGGTTTGCTGCACAGCCCGGGCAGTCGAGTAGTGCTCTTCGCCCACCACGAGAGGATCAAGCTGACGCGAGGTCGAATCGAGAGGGTCAACCGCTGGATAGATCCCCAGCGAAGCAATATCACGCGAGAGCACGACGGTAGCATCCAGGTGACCGAAGGTTGTAGCAGGTGATGGGTCGGTCAAATCGTCCGCGGGCACGTACACGGCTTGAATGGAGGTAATGGAGCCCGACTTGGTGGAGGTGATGCGCTCCTGCAAACGGCCCATTTCCTCAGCCAGCGTCGGCTGATAACCCACAGCCGATGGCATCCGGCCCAGCAACGCGGATACTTCCGTACCGGCCAGGGTGAAACGATAGATATTATCCACGAACAGCAACACGTCCCTACCTTCGTCACGGAAGTGTTCCGCCATGGTCAGGCCTGTAAGCGCGACCCGCAACCGGTTGCCGGGCGGCTCATTCATCTGGCCGTATACCAGCGCCACCTTGTCGAGCACGTTGGAATCCTTCATTTCATGGTAGAAGTCATTCCCTTCCCGAGTACGCTCCCCCACACCCGCAAATACGGAATATCCACTATGCTCAATGGCGATGTTGCGGATCAACTCCATCATGTTCACGGTCTTTCCCACACCGGCGCCGCCGAACAGTCCCACCTTGCCGCCCTTGGCAAAGGGACAAACGAGATCGATAACCTTGATCCCTGTTTCCAGCAGTTCGGTAGACGCGGACAATTCGTCAAAGGCAGGGGCTTTCTGATGGATTGATCTGTTCTGCTCGGCGCCGATAGGTCCCATTTCGTCTATTGGCGTACCCAGAACATCCATGATCCGCCCCAGGGTTTTGGTGCCGACAGGAACACGAATCTGGTCACCAGTGTTTGTTACCATCATGCCGCGCCGCAACCCCTCGGAGGAGCCGAGCGCAATCGTGCGAACGACGCCGTCACCCAACTGCTGCTGCACTTCGAGTGTGAGTTCCGATCCTTCAAGAACGAGCGCGTCATATACCTTGGGCATCTCTTCCCGCGTAAACTCGACGTCAACCACCGCGCCGATACACTGAACAATTTTTCCCTGGTTCATATTGTTCCCTAAAAAATCAATTCAAATTATTTAAACGGCCGCCGCGCCACCGACAATCTCGGACAATTCCTTGGTAATAGCGGCCTGCCGCGATTTGTTGTAAATCAGCGTCAGTTCGTTGATGACGTTCCCGGCATTGTCCGAGGCAGCCTTCATCGCCACCATGCGCGCAGATTGCTCGGATGCAATATTTTCCGTCAATGCCTGATAAATCAGCGCCTCGACGTATCGCACCATGACGTCATCGATGACGGGCTTGGCTTCGGGTTCATAAATGTAATCCCATACGCCGCGCTGTCCGGTCGGTCCATCACTGGCTCTGAGACGTTCATCGGAAAGCGGGAGCAACTGCTCCATCACCGGTTCCTGTTTCATCGTGTTGATGAAGCGGGTATAAAAAAGATATACACGGTCGAAACGGTCCTGGTTATAGCCATCCAGCAATATTTTTATTGCACCGATCAGCCGCTCCAGATCGGGCGCATCGCCGAGGCTCACGACATGCGAGATGACATTGGCGCCCATACGGTTCATGAACCCCAACCCCTTGTTGCCGATGCAGCACACCTCGATCTGCTCGCCTTCGGCTTCCCAGGCTTTCATCTTGCTTACCGCCATGCGCAGCACGTTTGTGTTGAGTCCACCGCACAAACCCTTGTCGGAGGTAACCACAATGATACCGATGCGCTTTACCGTATCGCGTTCTATCAGGAACGGATGGCGGTATTCGGTGTAAGCACGGCTCATGTGGGCTGCGACGTTGCGAATCTTCTCGCCGTATGGCCGGGCTTTTTTCATGCGTTCCTGTGCCCGGCGCATCTTGGATGCAGCCACCATTTCCATCGCGCGCGTGATCTTCTGCGTGTTCTTCACGCTTTTGATCTTGTTGCGTATTTCCCTGCTGCCTGCCATCGGTCAGTATGTTCCGTTCTTCTTGAAATCCTGGATTGCCGCATCGAGTTCCTTCTCGGTTTCCGCATCCAGATCCTTGGTGGTCTCTATCTTGTCCAGAATCGCTCCATACTTGCTACGGACGAAACCCCTCACCGCAGACTCAAAGGCCAATGCGCGGCTCACTTCCACATCATCCAGGTACCCTTTGTTGACAGCAAACAGGGTAAGCGCCATTTCGGACACGCTCAAGGTTGAGTACTGAGGCTGCTTCATCAGTTCCGTCACCATCTTGCCGCGCTCCAGCTGCTTGCGTGTCGCTTCATCCAGATCGGAAGCGAACTGGGCAAACGCGGCGAGTTCCCGGTATTGCGCCAATGCGAGACGCACCCCGCCGCCCAGTTTCTTGATTACCTTGGTCTGCGCGGCGCCCCCTACGCGAGAGACAGAGATTCCGGCGTTGATAGCTGGCCGGATACCCGCATTGAACAGATCGGACTCCAGAAAAATCTGGCCGTCAGTAATGGAGATAACGTTGGTGGGAACGAATGCAGTCACGTCACCTGCCTGGGTTTCGATCACAGGCAAGGCTGTCAGCGAACCCGTCTTGCCTTTGACTGCGCCATTCGTCTCTTTTTCCACATAGGCCGCGCTGACGCGGGCAGCGCGTTCGAGCAGCCGCGAGTGCAAATAAAACACATCCCCCGGATAGGCTTCCCGACCAGGAGGGCGTCGCAATAACAGGGAAATCTGGCGATAAGCCCACGCCTGCTTGGTCAAATCGTCATAAACAATCAGCGCGTCCCTGCCGGTATCGCGGAAATACTCGCCCATCGTGCAACCGGAATAAGGGGCGATAAACTGCATCGCGGCAGACTCCGAAGCGGTGGCAGCCACGACGATGGTATATTCCATCGCCCCATGCTCTTCCAGCTTCCGCACCACGTTACTGATCGACGACGCTTTCTGACCAATCGCAACGTAGATGCAAATCATGTTCTCACCCTTCTGATTGATGATTGCATCCACGGCCACGGCCGTTTTTCCCGTTTGACGGTCTCCAATGATCAGTTCACGCTGTCCGCGCCCGATGGGAACCATCGCATCGATCGCTTTCAGTCCGGTTTGCACCGGCTGATTCACCGATTGACGCCACACGACACCCGGCGCAATCTTTTCTATCGGCTCTGAGCGCTTGGTGGTTATCGGCCCCTTGCCATCGATCGGCTGACCCAGCGCGTTGACTACACGGCCGATCAACTCCTCTCCTACCGGAACTTCAAGAATGCGGCCCGTGCACTTGACGGTGTCGCCCTCGGTAATGTGCTCATACTCGCCCAGAACAACCGCACCTACTGAGTCGCGCTCCAGATTAAGTGCAAGACCGAAGGTATTACCAGGGAACTCAAGCATTTCGCCCTGCATCACATCCGACAGCCCATGGATGCGCACGATGCCGTCGGTCACGGAAACTACCGTGCCCTGTGTCCGGACTTCGGCGGTTGCTTCAAGCCCTTCAATTCTGCTTTTGATCAGTTCACTGATCTCGGATGGATTTAAATGCATTTTTCAGTTAACTCCTAGCTTTTAAGTGCAACAGCCATGGCTTCCAGTTTTCCCCGCACGGAGGCGTCAAGCACCTCATCGCCTATTTCGACTATCACGCCGCCTATCAAATCCGCGTCGACACTCACTTTTGCATCTATCTTGCGCTTGAATTTGGCCTCGAGATCAGTCACCAGATCCCTCAATTGAGCATCACTCATGGCAAAAGCAGAAATAACCTTGGCATCCAGCACGCCTTCATGACGGGTCTTGAGTTGCTCATACAACTCATTCACCTCCGGCAAAATTTCAAGCCTGCCGTTTTCCGCCAGCAGCAAGATGAAATTGCGGCCTTCTTCATTGAGCCTGTCGCCGCAAATGCCCAAGAAAAGTTCGCCCAGTTTTCTGGAGGATACCTTGGGGTTGCCGATCAATGAACGGATATTTTCGTCGGCTGCGATAGTGGCCGCCAACTGTAGTGTGTCCGCCCAACGGGCGAGATCGTTCTGGTTCTTTGCAAGTTTGAAGACAGCCTCCGCATAAGGCCGGGCAATCGTGCGAGTTTCGGCCATTGGCTAGAGCTCCGCCTTGAGGGATGCAAGCAGTTCGGCGTGCGCTTTTTCATCCACCTCGCGCCGGAGAATCTTGGCGGCGCCCGCCAGCGCCAGGTCCGCCACCTGTTGGCGCAAAACTTCCTTTGCGCGAAACACTTCCTGCTCCACCTCTGCCTTGGCACCCACAAGAATGCGGCCGCCCTCTTCTCTTGCGGCTACCTTGGCTTCATCCAGGATCTCCGCGGCACGCTTTTCCGCCTGCGCGATGATATCGGACGCTCGCTGCTTGGCCTCCCGGACGACGTCGCCTGAGCGTTGACTTGCCAGTTCGAGTTCGCGCTTGCCACGTTCGCCCGCAGCCAGGCCGTCGGCGATCGTTTTCTGGCGATTCTCGATTGCGCGCATCAATGGAGGCCACACAAACCTGACTGTGAACCAGATGAAGATGGCAAACGCCATTGCCTGGGAAATAAGCGTGAAGTTTATGTTCATGGCTACCCTCTGGGAATGATACCGGGAGCAATCACTATTACTTGATCACGGCCAGCAACGGGTTGCCGAACGCGAAAAGCATCGCGAGACCTACGCCGATAATGAACGACGCGTCGATCAGACCGAGCAGCAGGAACACTTTTCCTTGCAACGTCGGGATCATTTCCGGCTGACGTGCGGCGCCTTCCAGGAAGCTGCTGCACATAATGCCGATACCGATACAGGCACCGGCTGCGCCGAGACCGATCATCAGGCCGATGCCAATGCCCGTGTATGCCTGAATCATAGCCAGGAATTGCAAATTCTCCATCTGGTTTTCCTCTCTAGTAGTAATTGAAATTGGTTAAGAACAGCAACGCAGAATCAGTGTGACTCGTGCGCCATGGAAAGATAAACGACCGTCAGCATCATGAAGATAAATGCCTGCAATGTGACGATCAGGATATGGAAGATGGCCCACCCTGCATTCAGCAGCGTGCCGAAAAATGTCCCGGCAAGGCCGGTTGCAGCCCACATGCCGAGCAGCAGAAAAATGATTTCTCCGGCATAAATATTCCCGTACAGCCGCAATGAATGCGAAAGCGGCTTGGAGATGTATTCAACCAGATTGAACAGGATATTGATCGGCCACAATAGAGGGTTCTTGCCGAAGGGGCTGCAGACCAATTCGTGTATCCAGCCGCCCACGCCCTTGACTTTCATGTTGAAGAAGATCATCAGGAACCATACGGAGAGCGCCAGCGCGAACGTCGTATTCACGTCGGCAGTCGGCACGCTGCGCCAGTTATGCAGCCCCACCAGTTCGTATCCCTTCGCCATGATATCGATCGGCAGGAAATCCATGGCGCTCATCATGAACACCCACACAAACACAGTGAGCGCAGCAGGCGCTACAAATGCATGTCGGTCTCCGTGAAAAGTGCTTTTGACCTGATTATCGATGAATTCGATGGCAAGCTCCACGAATGCCTGCCGTTTGCTGGGAACGCCCGAAGTCGCACCGCGCACCACCCACCAGAGAAAACCGAGGCTGATGATACCGGTCAGCGCCGCCATGACGAGCGTATCCACATGCAACGTCCAGAATTCACCCTCACCGATCGAACTCGTCAGATTGGTCAGGTGATGCGCCATATAGGAAGTTGGGGTAAGTTCTGTACCTGATGCCATTTATTTGCCTATCTCAACTGTTTATTGCTTTATTTGCACAACCTTTGCATCATCCGTTACGAACAATGCCAGCCCGAAGATCAGAACCGTAAGTATGAAGGTCCCGATAAAGCCGACCGCCACGACATCCTTGTAGAGCGTCATCACCAGCCAGAGCAATGCAACTGTGATGACTATTTTTACCGCTTCTGCTTTCAGGGCCGTGACCAGTATGCCGCCCGCAGTGGAGCCGCGATACCTGGAGACAATTGCAGAAAACGCCGCCGCAGAAACAATGCTGACCACACCACCCAGAAAAGCCGAGACTGCGCCGTGGAATCCCCATAACAACCCCAACGTTAGCACCATCGCCAGTGTGACAATCAGTTGCCAACGCATGACAACGCGTACCGGCTTGTTTCGTATCCAGGGCATTTGCTGAGCTTCGTCGGAAAGCGCCAGTCACAAAAACAGATATTGAGAGTGACTTTAGCTCGTTGAACGTGTGTTCGTGGAAGACCTGATTTTAATTCAATTCCTTGGCCAGCGCGGCTTGTTTCCTTCTTCCAGGCCTCCTGAATAATTAAATCCGGCTTGACCTATTTAAAACACGCGGATTCTAATCTGCTTGGGCACAACAGTCAATGGAAAGACCTCTTTTCATTCACGGAAACTCTGCAAAAAACTTAAGATGGTGAAGAATACGCCGACATCGGGGAGGTGGAATGCGGGTAAAGGCAGAAACATCGGCATGAACCATCGAACGGTATTTACACTTCCCCCGCACTCATTACCAGGCAAAATGCGTGAAACAAGAGTTTCCCGTGATGTGAAGTGAAGTGAAGGTAAAGGCGTTGTAGTGGTTTTACCTTTGGAATTATCAGACAAGGAGACGGGATGAGATGTATTTATTTCCGGATTCTCACGCTTGCGCTTGCTGCCGGATTTGCTTTCACTTCCCCCTCATATGCCCGGTCAATCAAAGTGCTGGGGTATACGTATGATCCACGCTCCAAATATCGACAGAAAATCTCGCAACTGGCGAAGATCGTTCACTCGCTTCCGCGGGCCAACGGTATCAAGTGGAACCTGCACTACTGGGAATCTTCTGGCCCGCCCCGATTAGCTAGCTTTGATGTCCTCGTGATTGAAAGTGGCGAGGCTTTTCTCACTGACCCTCCAGAGGGTTGAGCGGCGGTTCCCGATTGCAGGCATTCTGGATAATCGAGCTGCTATAGAAGCTGCGCGCGAAGATCGAACCTTTATTACCGCTTCGGATGCCGATTTTCATGCGATTCGCGGGGATACGGGAAACATTTCCAACGACGCTGCAGATTCGAATCGCGGTGGCAAATGCATTCCCGCGTTAACATCACCTGACTGCTGGGACGGAGCCTTGGGACACCTCGTGAACGCCGTCAATTGGGCAGGTAGCGGCAATGGACTCGGGATTGTCTCATTTCTGGATGGAGAGCATCCAGGATCGTTCTGGTGGACGCATGAAAATTCGTTCCTGCGGAACGAGCTTAGCGGAAGTGTTAATTATTCCGGTTCAGATCAAAATCCCATTATCAATTCCGTGCAGGCGGACTATCCCCTGAACTACGGACTCACCTCCAGAGGCCTTTCGAACTGGAAGAATTCGTTTCATGCAACCTTTCTTCCCATCGGGAGCTACACGCCGGTTATCGACTCGAGCTTGAGACCAGGCTCGGCGGTCGCGATTGCCACCACTTTACCGGCTATGCCTGAGGTCGAGTCCTATCTGATGCTCTACCCCGAACATATGGAAGAAACATGCAGTGAAAGTACCGGAAGCGCTCCTTAGGTTTCTTTATCGGGAGCCCTGTAGAATTCCACGAAAAAACGGACTGTGTCCAGAGGCTCTACATTATGCAGAACTTCAGGTACCACGATTCCTGTTATGTCCGGAGATAATTCCGTATCCACATTCAACATATCGACCCGGTAGCGAAGCTTCCCCGCTTCTACGATGATCTTCCCCCATACCCCGGTTTTGGTCGAGTGGTCTTTTCTCAACGCGGCCGGCACCGTTTCCTCGGTGAAGACAGACGTGCGCTTGTACGGAACAAAGTAATCAGGCAACTCGAACTGATCGCAACGAACGCAGTTAAGCGTCTTTCCTACCATGCCACCGCGCCCCTGCGCGGATGTAACCCAGGGGCGATTGATAAACGGGGGATTATGCCGCACATGCTGAGCATGCCCACAGCTGAGAATTGCGATCGGATCCCCGTCACTATCGTTGTCAAATCCTGTAATAGGTCTTTCCATAGGTTGAGCAAATAGCCGTGGGGAACTTGATTTTGATTTATATGAATTTCACAAAGAAGAACAAATTTCCAGGCGTTCCCTCTTTTGTGGAGAAGCCAGGGTTAACTTCGAAAGTAAAAAAACCAGGAGCCTTTATATAATCAGACATTAAACCGTTTCCACAGTTTTCAGCATATTTCGCGCCATCCGAAGGGCAAATCGCACCGGTCCCTTATCCCAGGGAGTAAAACGCGGGAGCTGGTACAGGTCACTGTCTTTCCTTGCTGCCCCATGCGCAGTTGAGACCGCCGCCTCAAAGCCCAGCTTCTCTACCATTCGGACGTGATCGGGCAAATAGTCTCTTCCCGGCTTCCCGTTCGGGTAGGCAAAAAATCGCACCGGAGCGCGAATAATGCTCTCAAGCACCTCTTTGCCATTGGCAATGTCAGCACAAGCTGCGCTGTTTTCCATTTTTGCCAGAATGGGATGGCTAACCGTATGTCCGCCAATTTCCATTCCTGCGTTGTGCAACTCTCTGACCTGGCTCGAAGTCATCATCAGGTTACGAGGCAGATCGACCGGAATGAGCGTCGACATCGCCTCCACAGCCGATTGCCGCGATTCGGAGGGCAAATACTTGAGCTTATCCAGCAGTTGGGAAATAGCTTGACGACGCTCCGGAACAGTTCCAATTGAAAACTTTCCCAGACCCAGGCTCTCAAGATCAACGGTGCTTCCCGGCGCGCGACGGATCAATTCTATCACCGTGTCGTTAAACATCCGTCCGCCATCGAGAAAACCGGTTGCCACAAAAAAGGTTGCGGGAACTCGGTGTTTCTGCAGAATCGGCAGAGCGATTTCCGCGTTGTCGGCGTACCCGTCATCGAATGTGATGCAGGCTGGGCGAGCAGGCAATTTTCCATTACGAAGCCCCTGGATTGCATCATCGAGCGGCAATATATTGAAGCACGCTGCAAGCTGCCCTATTTGCCGATCAAAGGTTTCCGCATCGCTCTCATCCAGAAATACCGGGTCCTGCTGAGCCAGCACGCGATGATAGATGAGTATGGACAGACGTCCGCCTAGCACGCCGGGAGAAAACAGTCGCAGGAGGGCGCGGCTCGCCAGCAGCAAATTCGCTTTGGAGTTGATGGTGGCAGAATGGTCCGATTCAGATAATTGCATACGAGGCTCAATTACACTTACATGACTCTTATAAAATAAAATCAGCTCTTTCCGACACTCATGCTGTTGGAGCCCGGGTTTTGAACAAAAAATTGTTGATTCGATGACGCCACCTGCCCAAACTGGGGTGTTCTAACTGATTGATCAGTCGCTTTTTCAACAACTTTCCCGCCTTCTTCTCTCAGTCCTTTTTCCACCAACACGCGTATAGCGACCATCGCAGCCATCAAGTAATAAGGCACGTCAAAATAGAGAAGACTGAGGAATGCGCCCCCTACATAAAAACCTATCAGGCTCACCTGGATCATTGTTGCGAGACTGTGGGCCCACTTATAGCCATCCCGTTTTGCGGTATTGCGTACGATCCACGAACCCGCCCTCCATGTCAGCAATCCGAGTAATAGATATAAGCCTAGGCCAACGAACCCATGTTCGCCCAAAACCTGAAAATAAATGCTGTGTGCTGCATGTATATCAAGGGGATCAGGGGCATAGCGGTAAAAAAGCTCGGGCATTGTCACCTCGAAGCCACCGCCCGTCAGCGGCCTGTCCTTGGCCAGATTAAAGGCCATCCACCAGGCATTGAAGCGCCCCTGCACCGATTCATCCTCCTCGTACGTGTTGATAGTATCCATCCTCTGGGTCCACTCTTCCGGCATGAACGCAAGCAGCGGGGGAATAGCCATGATGCCCAGCAATGCGAGGCCGAGTTTGTGCTGGCTTTTGAGCCAGAGAAACATGCCCATGGCTGCAATCGCAAGCAAGGCGCCGCGTGAATAAGAGCCAAGCGCTGCAACCGCACACAGAAGCATGGCAACTGTAAACGCGTGCCGAGCCCAGGATTTCTGCACGATGGATTGCAGATAATGCATCAGGGGAATAGTCATGATCAGCGCGAGAGCGATCTCGTTGTTTCCCCCGATAAAAGTATTTTCGGGGCCCCACACTCTATCGGTTCCTCCACCCTTTATCGTAAAGATTCCTCCTTTCACGCCATAATAACCCAGCGATATGACTATTACCCAAATGAGGAGTTGAACTTGCTGTTTCGTCTTTATAAGCATAAAGGTAACAAAAGTCATCAACATGATCTTCATCACCTTGTTCCACTGGAGATAAGCCTCAGTCGGATACAGTGCGAAAACCGTCGTCACGTTCATCCACAACACAAAAAATATCAGAACCCAGGTAATCGGGGTGAGAGGCAGATTTTTGAATTCTTTCGTGAAAAGCAGGCTTGCTATCGTTACCGCTCCGATAAGTGCGGCAAATGGAAAAGTGGTAGCGAATCCCCAGCCTTGGGTGTGAGGATTCATGACACTGATCCATACCCACATCAGTACGCCGATATAGGGTCGCTTGAAGATAAAGGGCAAGCCGCCAAAGACTAAAAGGGTAACGAGTATGTCTCTCATGGGCAGGTTTGCCGGTGGTTACAGCTTCTTACAAGAAAGGTGGATATGAAAAGGACCCCTATCCTGACATGCCCTTTCAGTGCGAGTAATGGCATTGATGAATCGAATGGATGTGAGAGCGTTGGAAATAGCTTATGGTTGCGTCATCTGACCTGATCATCTTTGAATACGGTCCAGGTTGCCAAACTGTATAAATCCTGGTCACGCCGCCCAATTAATTGCTTTATTGCTTGTTTCGCGTTATGAACCACTTTTGAAGATTTGCCATACCGCGGACGAGGCGGTCCATCTCTTCTTCGTAAAAGCTCGGCAAGTTCCCGGTGCAAGTTCTCGCCCGCCTTCAATTGATCTTTGTACTCAAAAATACCGCCCGATCCCACGAACAATATTTCGTCACCGAAAGGCTCGGTGAGGCTCCATTTGAGGTACGGAAGGCGAGTAGTATAACTTACGTCATATTCAGGCATACGAGCGGCGTCCAGAGCAATAACAACAGATATCACATTTCTTCCCTGCTTTTCAATCCAGATGCCATACTGACTGTTCCGGAACCGGATCAAGAATCGATAGTTCCCTTCGTAGCTATGGAGGTACGACGCGCACATCTCAAGATTTTTTTGTATCAAGTCCGCCACCTCCTTCACTGCCATCTCGCTTACGCGTCCATAACGATTGGCTCGCGCTATTTTATCTTGCAAGGTTGTCCGAAGACTCGCCTCGTTGACCGGTTTCCTGAAACTCTCCCTCAACACGTTACCATTCTGGATCGCAAAGCCAGGGGCAATATCGATTGTCGTTACCGGAGATTCCGGATTGAGGCTCTTGAAGGCGTCGGTAGGCCGTTCAGTGTTATGAGTAGGCTCATTGGCCCAGAATAATTCCTCTTCCAGAAACACCACGTCGGCTGCGAAAGGAAACCCGAATGCCGGCTCGAGCTCCACAATGAGTTTGGCCCACTGCCGATTGAAATATCGCTGCCGGTTGGCAGCCGTAGCTTCACGATCCTTGCCGGGAATAACATAGCAGTTAGGGAAATGTGACGCGACTCCATAACCGCAGAAAACGTATTCGATTCGAGGAAAAAGTTTCTTCAATCGGGCGACAAACTCCGCCTGCACGGCTTCAGGCGCCGCGTGCAGCGCGTCATTCAGATTCAGGCACACCTCCCGTCCGTCTGTAATGGTCATTAGCGTATCATCAGAATACGTTCCCATCACACGAATGCTCACTCCTTCAGGACCCGGCTCAAATACATCCTCGTCCCCTAGCTCTACCACCTCGAAACCCAACTCCCTGACCGGAGAAGCAAGACTCGTCCCACGGGCGACTATAACTTTCGAATCACGGCTGAGAGTGCGAAGGGTTCCAGGATGAAAATGGTCGTGGTGACCATGGGAGATGTAAATATAGTCAATTCGACAGTCCTTAAGCGCCTCAAGATGAGGCTCCGGGTAGTTCCACCACTGAGCACCAAAACACGGGCCGCGCCACCAGGGATCAGAAAGAACTGTTACGCTCCCCATCTCGACTAAGATGGACGCATGACCGATAAACGTGATTTTCATGAATTAGGGCCTGTTAACACTTCAAAGTAACTCATTGAACTCAAAGCATTACCCAGAATCCTTTCATCTAAAGAAAACTTTTATAAACAATGACATGTGTAATATGTGTTAACAGACCTTAGTATTTATGGCTTATTTATGGCTAAGGCATTTATCCGGCGAGAAGAAAAAATGGTTCCGGACCGCCCAAGCATGCGCGATCGCGGGACTGGAGAACGATAACACATTAATGGGTGATTCATTCTCATCTCCTCCAGCCAGTTTCAAGGAGCCTGGGCTTTTGCATACGTTCGTGAAGTGTGCTTTAGAATGTTTACAATGAGATCTTTTGTGCCTTGCTGAACTCTCTGTTACCCACGATAAATACAGTATGTCCGAGCCTTCGTCGGTGCATGGATGTGAGTCGATACCGACCCTCATCGCGTAGTTGTTCAAAACGCCGCCTGATACCGCCCTTAAGCGTTCCATAAGCGAATAACCCGGTAGGCCCGACCTTTCTGTAAAAGAATAGCACTTGTTAAGTAGCTGGTACGACCTCGCTTGATCGCCCGTGCGTTTTGTGCTTCACGAAGGAAAAGACACTACTATAATATGGTCGCACAAGCCATGCGAAAACTGTTCTTTGGTACAGTATTTTTTCCCATAACACGCCTCTATAATTTTTCCAGAACGTATCATTGCAAGTCACATGCCATTCTGCACGGACCTAACAGGACCGAAAGCATCATCCAGAGTAGCAAAATCTGCGGGTTAAAAAATAAAGAGGAAAGGAGAGGCCGTCGATGACCATTCTTGCAGGGATCATAAGTCTTAATCTACAGGCACCGATCTCTGACTCGGCTTGCGAAGCTATTAGACAAGCTATTTCCCGTGATCCGTCGGACCAGCCGATCGTATTTAATAATGCCCAAGCTTTTCTGGCCAAGGTTGATATCGGTGCGTTTCGCCAGCCCGCTCGTCGGGTTTCGTCTGCTGGCACTTTCTCCATGCTCGTTGGTGAGCCCCTGCTAACATGCAAAGAGGCCGCTTGCCTGGAAAGAGACGGCCAACTGGAGTTTTTGCATAACCAGTGGGACAGGGGCAATTTTGACGGGTTGAGGACCGCAAGCGGTACATTCTGCGCGATTCACCATGACCCCGGTAGCGGAACGGCGCAACTCATCACTGATCGCCTGGGACTTCGCCCACTCTACTACGTGATTCATAAAGACTTCCTCTACTTTTCCAGCGCGCTCAGGGTCCTCGAGGCTATCCAGGATGTTCCCAAAAAGATGGATGTCACTGCAGCCATGGAAACGGTAGGTTTCGGATATCCCTTTAGCGGAAGAACCCCTTATGCGGATATAAAAGTCTTGCAAGCGTGTGAAGTCGTAACGGTTCAAAGAGGTCGTGCTTCCTCCTCCCGTTATTTTCGCTGGGACTTGATCCCCCCGTCGCGGGCCTCCGAGGAAGCGGAACTGAAAGAAACGCATTACCGATTCCAGGCTGCAGTACGCCGCCGTCTCAAAGGGGACAAGACTACGTTCGCGTACCTCAGCGGAGGGCTTGATTCCCGTTGTACGGTGGCCGCCCTTCGCGCGGAAGGGGCTCAGGTTGCGACCTATAATTTTTCACTGCCTGACACTCAAGACCAGTTGTTTGGACTGGAGTTTGCGAGAAAGATTGGAGCGGTCCACCATGAGGTACCCACCGAGCCCGGGCCGAACTGGTCAGTTGTGATGGCCGATGCCTGGCGTACGTCAGTGGAGTGGATTAAAAAGACCGAGCGTCCTCACCTCGCTTGGACGGGCGAGGGTGGAAGTGTCGGGCTTGGGCACGTATATTTGAGTCCGGAAATTGTAGAGTCCTTGTATCGTGGCGACCGGGATGGCGCAATCGAGATTTTCCTGCGGCAGCAAAAGAAAGGCATCCTTACAAGAATACTGAATCCAAAAATTGCCGCCCAATTTGGGGGACACCTCCAATCCAGACTACGAAAAGAACTGGATGACATTCGGTACCCCGACCCGGTAAGGGCATTCCACATTTTTCTGAATCTTAATGGCCCCCATCATCACCTGAAACAGCATTTCGAAACCATCGACCAGCATAGGCTTGAGTTCCAGCTTCCATTCTACGACAGCGAGTTTCTCGAACATATTACCGGGATCGAGGCCAGGCCCTGTCTTTATCACGAGTTTTACGTGAAATGGCTTTCCTTTTTTAACCCCGCGGTTCTTGCAGTGCCCTGGCAGGCGTACGCAGGCCACGTTCCTAGTCCCGTTTCGGTGCCGGAGGATCTGCCGGACCAGTGGACTGCACCTGCTTCCCGATCGCACGAGCAGGCCGCGCGCAATAACCTCCTCAAAGTGAGTGCTGCCATGTTATCAGCCAGCGATTTTCCTGATCCGCTGCTGGATAAGAAACAACTTAAATTGATGTGGTGGGCGACTAAGCTCAGGCTCGGCGACTATGGCTATGCGCTGCGGGCTGCACTTACTTACTACCAATACTGGCAGACCACAAACGGTAACTACGAATTATAGAACCTGGGTCGTTTTGACTCACTGCGAGCGTTCCAGCATTTTCAATCTTGCCCCGTATGGGTTAAAGCACCGGACATGAGCTTCAAATGAAAAATCTGTTATTGCAAGAAAGCACCGTTACATGCGATTCCGGCGAGAAAAATCCGTCCGCTCTGCCGCTCGATGTTACTGTTGTCATCGCTGCTTATAACCGGTCCAAACTCATAACGCGTGCGCTTGACAGCGTACGCAATCAGATAAGATGGCCAAAAGAGATAATTGTCGTAGACGACGCTTCAACCGATAATACCGCCGAGGTTGTCAGTGAATGGAGTGATCGTCACGTATTCCCTGTTCGAGTGGTCAAGCTCACAAGGAACGCTGGCCCCGCTGCCGCTCGCAACAGGGGAATAGAGCTCGCGCGCACTGCTTACGTAGCGTTTCTCGATTCCGATGACGAGCACGTGCCAACCACGCTGACCAGGCTTGTTCCACTACTCGATACATATCCCGATGCAGTGCTGAGCTTCGCCGATGCAACGGTGGTGACACCCAGTGAAGTAGAACAGCACGCCCTGGTTGCGCGCTACATCGACCTCAAGCGTGATGCAATTCCCGTGCAGGATGGCTCGGTCTATCAATTATCAGATGCAAAGTCGAAGCTGTTGAATGGAAGCATCATTCCCACTTGCACTTCCTGCTTTAGACGCGTCGCGGCACTTCGGGCAGGGGGAATGCCGGCGGCCTTCCGTTCTGGAGAGGATTGGCTTTTCTGGCTACGCCTCAGCCAGGAAGGCTTGTTCATGTTCCAACTCGACGATCTTGCATACATTCACAGGCATGAAAATAACCTTACTCATCCCAAGTATAGCGAGTTCATTGCGTGCCAAAGCGTCAAGGCATGTCTTCAGTTATTAATCGGGGAGAATGACATTGTCCTCACAGATAGGCAGCGCGAGAAGACAGATCAGCATTTGATGAAAAATATCCGTTCGTGGCGCTATCATTTGTCCAGGCTCGGCATAAAAGCTTATATTGACGGCCTGGAGAACCTTGCGGCGGACTGCCCCGCACTAATTACAAAACTGCGTCTCTCATCCGATCCGAGGAGTCTGCTTCGTGCCATCTATTATTCGTTTCGTGGCACTCCAAAATGAATTGAAGTATTCAAAATACCCTCCCGCGGTGAGGAATCGTTGATTCCAACCCGATACTTCACGTTATCCTACCAAAAAAACTATCCATATGAATGTTCGCCGATCACTGGGAATCAGTGGACTGGCTGAGATAGCCACCTTCTTATTTTCGCTGCTAAGTGCAATTGTTGTTTCACGGCTTCTAAGACCGGATGAGATAGGAGTTTTTTCGGTTGCTGTCTCAGTCATAGCGTTTGCGCACATACTGCGCGAATTCGGTGTAGGCCAATATCTCGTCCAGCTACATGAGGTTACACGGCGGCACTTGCGCGCAATATTCACCGTTATGCTGCTAATTTCCTGGAGCATGGCGGCATTGCTCTTCATCCTTAAAGATCCCCTGGCCGCGTTCTATGCGCATGCGGGAATTGCCCAGGTATTGGCCTTGCTTGCAATTAATTTCGTGGTGCTTCCATTCGGTTCGCCTATTCTCGCGTTACTGAAGCGTCAAATGGAGTTTGGAAAAGTGGCGGCGGTAAGTCTCACCAGTACTTGCGTACAAGTCACCGTTACCATCACTACAGCATGGGCCGGAGAGAGCTATCTGAGCATGGCTTGGGGATCGATCGCTGGCAATCTCACAACAGTAACGCTCTTATCCCTTCTTCGTCCTGAGTACGCTTTACTGCTTCCGACGAGAAAGGGTCTCTGTGAAGTACTGGGTTTTGGTTCAAAATCAAGTATTACTTATATTGTGGCAGAACTGGGGGCAGGCGGCCCGGATCTTATACTTGGTCGAACACTCGGGTTCGACGCAGTTGCATTCTTTAGTCGTGCAGCAAGTCTTACCAATATGGTGATAGCAAAATTTGTCGGAGTGTTTCGCCAAGTTTATTTTCCTGCTCTTGCTCAGGGTGTTAGAGAGGGAGGTAACGCAGCAGAACTTTATTATCGATCGACTTCTCTCTTGGTAGGCATCATTGCACCCCTCATAGCCGTCTTGACCCTCCTTGCTGACTTTTTGATCCTGTTTCTGTTTGGCGAACAATGGCAAAAATCTGCGAGCCTTGCAATTGTTCTATGTGCAGCAGAAATCTTTCGAACGCCGACTCTTCTTGCTGCCCCCACGTTAATAGCGTGTGGCCATATTAGCGCCGTAATGCGTTGCCAAATCTTCATACAAGCTTTCTTTTTATTTCTCCTTTGCCTTTCGATCTGGTTGCCCTTGGAGTATCTTGTTTATTGTTTGATTTTGGCTCGTATATATGAAATGCTGGTTTACTTACAAGCGCTTAATAGAAACTTTGGCGTCACTCTGTCCCGCTTCTGGCTGAGTTCGTGGAAAAGTTATTTCTTGGTACCCTTCGCGGCTGCAGGTCCAGTATTGCTGCGCAATTTTACTCAACCTGATCAGTTCGGCATTCCGATCGCGCTTTTCCTGTTGCTCTCCGGACTACTTGGAACCATAGGCCTCTTGCTAGGTATTTTCATAACCCAACATTCTCTCCAAGAGGAAATTTACCGTTTACTCCCTTCGTCCGTAAGGAGAAAAGCAGGAAAACTCTTCAAAACTACCCAGAAAGACACCAAACTCCCAATATTGTAATGGTCAAATAAATTTTAGACATTACGATAGGTAGATATTGCCGTAACTGCGCCACTGGCACCTATAATAATACCCCTTGAGATGAACGGGGCAGCGATAACCGCAGTACGGACAGTGCTCTGCCTGTGCTGATAATAGCAGGCATAGTTGATCTGTTCAGAACCGACCAATTAGCATTTCTTATAGCTCATAGGTAGGATGTCGAATGAAAAGAGCAATTAGGTTGATGCTAGAAAAAATTTTAAGAACATTTGGAGGTAACGTGGGTTATCGTCTGGTCCGCGAGATCTCCTACAGTCGGGATGGCCGCTGTCTGGCAATACCATGGATGGATGCAGACTCCCAACTAAAAGAAAAGACGATCGACCTAAATTATCAAATAGAGAACCAAAGCTGTCCCTTTTGTAATGATAATAGGGAGAAGAATGTACTAGTTGATCAAGTTCGTGAGGTCGGCGGTGTAAACACGAGAAAGGTGGTCTATCAATGTCCGGGCTGTGACTTTATTTTCACCAATGAAAAAAGGGGAACCCGTGGTGATTATTTCCGGACAACACCATATCAAGACGACGTTACTGGTATAAGGCGAGATAGAGAACTCGATCTCATAAGTATTGGAATGAAGATCGCCTCCCTATCTGAGAATTGCAACATTCTTATTTACGGTTCAGGGAATACAAACACGCGCCAATTTCTTGTGAATAAGGGACTTAGCAACGTTTGGGCTTCAGATGTAGCAGAAAATGCCATTTATGACGAATATACGATCAACACGGGAAAGCAACCGGATTATTTTAAAAAGGCTGGATTAAGGTTCGATCTGATAATTGCTGTTGAGGTATGGGAGCACTACGCTCGGGAAGATATAAAGGAAGCATTTAGATGGCTTTTTGAGCATATATCCGATCGGGGCTTGTTACTTGCTACTACCAGTCTCTGGTACCCGCAAAATTCCGACCCTATTTTTAACGCATCCAAGGAATCGGGAATTGAACAACTAAAGTGGTGGCATTATCTGCATTTTCTTGACCACACGTCCTTTTACACTGAAAAGAACATAAAGCTTATAGCCGGCGCACATGGATTTTCAGCAGAATTTGCTTACTTTTCTGATGAACGCGTCCACCGGGAAGATCCTTTCAAGCGAGCAATTTGCATTGCTCACGATTCAAATCTCTTATTAGGGAAGAAAATCCGGAAGGAATTTAGCGGGCGCTTCCTGGATTTGTTCTACTACTGATGAGCGAGCTCTTTTTTCGATGCCCCGATTGCTGCTCAGTGACGAGCATTGGTCGAAGCTGCACAAGATTCTGCTGCAGAAGACCATATACGACAAGCCTGATCTGCGCATGACCGTCGAGGCCATGCTCTACCGGATACGTACAGGCTGCCCCTGGCGGGATCTGCCCCAGGCGTGTGGCTGCTGGAACAGAATTTACAAGCGCTTCAATGCCTGGTCTGCCGCAGGCAAGTGGATCGAGATTTTCAAGGCGCTCGTGGTTGAACCTGACCTGGGCTTTTACCGATGGCAGTCATGCCAGCGCACATCAGC
>NZ_QAOK01000002.1 GCF_003050865.1 Nitrosospira multiformis
AGCGCGCTCACGTACCTCGGGGGAAAACTTGTTCTGTTTCTTCATAGCTCCATTCTCTCAGATGTTGGAGCCTCTACAAAACCCGGGGCGGTTCAAATAGCGAGCTTAGTAATAATTACTACGAAGCAAAACGGGCTGTATTTCGGGCTGATTCTGCCTTTAAGAGCACAAGAAAGTTTGGAGAAGAGATAGATCGATGGACGCCAGCCGTGCTACAAAAGCGTGGAAAAACACTAGCAGCGTGGGCTTTAAGTAGGTGGCCTCACCAGAAACTATAACTGGAAATGTTCCCGCTACGGCTCTACAGCATCTTATTCTTAATTTAAAAAGAATAGCCATTGCAATTGGTGAGGACTCAGCCGATCTTCACCCTGCAAGCTGTCCATCTTAATTTCCCGCGCCAATAATTCCGGCGCTCTTCCTTCCGGCTCAATTATCCAGAGTCGGTCCAGCAAGTCCACGATTAAAGCGCATTTGGCTGTATTTAATGGAGAAGCACTAACGCCAGCAATTGCCTCTCCAGCAGGTTCTTCATCATCAATCTTATTGTCCGAAGCTATCGGAGCTTTTATCCGTGAAAAACTGCCATTAGCGGTGAGGACTGTCAAAAAAACCTTGAACGCATGAGCAGCTTATTCGAGTGGATGAGGGGGAAGAAAAAATACAATATCACTTACAATGGGAAAGAGAGGAGTGGCGGGAAAAACTGAGCAAAGCTCAAACGCAGGAGGAATTTTTGGACTGTTCGACCGGATAGGGGCAGCAACTGGAGTCGAGTCAGAACCGAAGCCGGCGACTTTTTTATCATGAAACAAAAGACGATTTTTTCGCATTTTACCTCGACAACCCGAACGGCAAAGACCAAGGCTGGCTAAGGCGCGCTGAAGCGTCTAGCCTAAAGGAACGGATTAAAATGTACCCTAGGCTCTATCGACCTGGAGCATTGGAAACGCCGAATATCAATCCCGGTTCATGTAAAGGAGTAAGCCGTGGAAATCGATGAACAACATAATGCCGCCCTAGCTAAAGTGGCGGAAATGGTTGGCGATGCCAAATTCGCGATGTTGACGACCAAGGAAAAAGATGGGACCTTGCGTAGCCGCCCCATGGCTACGATGCAACTGGACAGCGACGGCAATCTTTGGTTTTTTACTTCCCTGTCATCCCCAAAAATTGAGGAAGCGCAACCGGACCAGCAAGTCAATCTCTCCTACGCTCGTACCGATAAGTACGACTATCTTTCCATATCCGGGGCAGCGGAGCTGGTGCACGACAAGGAGAAGATGCAGACTTTATGGTCTCCGTGGCTTAAACCCTGGTTCCCAAAGGGCTTGGATGATCCGGATCTCGCTTTGCTCAAAGTCACCATCCTAGCAGTCGAATATTGGGATGCGCCTGACAGTGCTACTGTGCGGGCATATGGACTTGTGAAAGCGCTGGTGACAGGTGATACCGATGCATTGGGGGAACATCGCAAACTGGATATAAACGGGGAATAATTGGGGCAGCTGTTGAAAACTCATGGCCTCCTGTGAAACCAAACGCTACAGGATTCATTCGCTCCTTTTTCAACTCTTCGGCTGTCCCCATAGCACGCGAAATTCATAGCTGGCACGGCAGCAGAATCCAAGTACGCCAAGAGCTGGACTGGGGTTTGCCAAATCTGTTTATCATCCCGATATTAGTATATCCGCCTAGTCTGTCTCGAGACTCGCACTTCTTGCGGGGGGAATATGGCGGTATAGCGTGGTAACACCGGAACGTATTCCCTCATCGGCGCAGGATCGCCAACCAACGGGCCATGTTGAGGAGAGTCATTAGGGAAGCTGCGACATAAGTCCATGCCGCAGCGCCAAGCAAGCGCCGGGCGTGCGGCATATCCCCATTGATCAGGTAGTGTTCTCGCTCCAAAAGGGGCAGGGCTCGGTCGAAACTGGCATTCAACTCCATTGGTAAGGTTACCGCGTGCACGAGCACCGCGCTTCCCAGTGTCAAGATGCCACCGACAAGCAAAAGCAACCCCGCCGCAGGTGAGCGGAATACCGCCATCATTACAGGAGCCAACATCAGGATACCGGCACCCAGTTTCTCCACACCAGCAGTCCATTGCACCAGTCTTGTACGCATGGCAAGGGGTGGATAGTTATCGTGATCCTGGATGGCATGGCCAACTTCGTGCGCTGCAACTGTTATAGCTGTCAGTGAACGGCCGTTGAATTTATCCGGTGTGAGACGGACTGCTTTTTTCAACGGGTCATAATGATCGCCCGATTCGGTTACCTCCACGCCTACATGTGGCAGCTTTGCGCTGTTCAGCAGGTCGCGCGCCAATTCCGCTCCGGTAAATGAATAGCGATTCGCGGGTTCGCTATATTTTTCCATTATATGTTTGACCCAATAGGAAGGCCCGACGATCAGGAGAGCAATGAAACAGATCAATATCAGATAGAGCATGCGGAAATTTAATAAAAAGTTACTTTAATCGACTGTCCAGTGACGCTTATCTATAACTCAGCTTCGAAGCACTATATCTGTACGTTTGATCAACAATGCTCAAAATAATTTCTTGATCCCAACCAGACAAAGCCTAAATAGAAGCGCTATACGAGATTATTCAATTGAATTGAGGCGCTCAATTAAAAACCACCTCTTGAGTTGGTTTTTAATTTCTGAGTATCTGTTCGCTGATCGACTCGGCTAAGCTTCTTGAGCTGAGCATTCTCTGCTTCAAGATCTCGCAACCGTTTTGCGTCAGATACCGGCATCCCGCCAAACTTGGCCGCCAAGTGTAGAAGAAGGCATCGGAAAAGCCATGTTGACGGCACAATTCGCTGACCGGAAGCCTCCATCTGCCTGCTTCAGACATCCAATAATTTGCTCATCCGTAAAACGCTTCTTCACGTCCGCTCTCCTCTCGAAAAACGAACTTTACTAGATTCCAAATGGCGCGTTTTAACGGGAGCACATCAGGGCTTCTAAAAGCGTTAAAGTTTTGCCGAATAAATCATCATTTAATTTAGTGTGGCGAAGCTTTATCCTTATGCCATCGCGCCCATTAGGTATCTGCATGGACAGGCGATATCACAGGACGTAATAGTCATTTGAACAAAGTGCATTTTATCTATGGGAGAGGGAGGAAATATGGCGGATAACAAACAAAAACACCAACTTGTTCCAGTACAACCACGAGAAACCAAACCGCGAGAAACCATGACGCGGGTTTATGAGATAGATGGTGTCAGATATGTGGAAACTCAAGAATTCGGTTGCCAGCTGGTTAGTCGGGAGAAAAAGAGACCCCAGGTCACTATTGATAACGGAAGGCAAATCCTGGGGGAGAAGTTTGTTCCTTTGCACTCCAAAAGGTCGGGGTTATTTGAATACAAAGTCTTCTGGTGTCTCCAATCCGCTAGAGATGATCAGGGACGAAAGATCAGCAAAACACAACTATTCAGAAATTTATTCCTAAGTTAAGGAATTCAAAAGTGTTTTAAAGTTTGGCTGGCAGTTATAAAGCGTGAATTTTTAGGAATCCGGCTCGATTCAAAAAGCAGAATTGAATAGCTGGGGAGTGCCCTCTGGCACACTCCCTCCAAGGGAAATCACGTTGAATGGAAGGCTGTAGATCCCGCCGCCTCTACCAATTAAAAGACCACCCTTGAGGTGGTTTTTTAATTTCAGAGTATCCAATCACCGACCGATCGGATGCAACTGTTATCATTCGATCCTTGCTGAACTTCTACATTTGCCCCTGCCCGTAAGTGCATTTTTTCTTCAATTTCCGATCAATCGAATTTGCCTCCCTCGATTTGAATCATCATTTAATTTATCGAGTTGGTCCAAAAAAATACCATGAATCTCGTCATTCCGGGCTTGACCTGGAATCCAGCCCCGACCAATAATGGCGTGCTTTGAACATCACTGGAGATGGCTTTCGCCGGTATGACGTTCGTACTGTTTGCTCGCCGAATTTAATAGCCTGGTGAATTTTATCCTTATGCCTCGCGAGTTGTCGCACTCCTTGGTATCTGCGTGGAAAAGCCCGCAATACTGCGGGATGTAATAAGTTATTTGAACAAAGTGTATTTTTATCTAAGGGAGAGGGAGGAGATATATGGCCAAAGAACAGAAACATGAACTTGTTCCGGCACAACCGCAAGAAACCAAACTGCAAGAAATCAAACAGGAAGAAGCCGTAACGCGAGTTTATGAGATAGGCGGCGTCAGATACGCGGAGACTCAAGAATTCGGTTGCCAACTGGTTAGTCGGGAGAGGGATAGGCCCCAGGTCACTATTGATAACGGAAGACAAATCCTGGGGGAGAGTTTTGTTCCTTTGCATTCCGAAAGGTCTGGGATATTTGAATACAAAATCTTCTGGTGCCTCGAATCCATTAGGAATGATCACGGGACAAAGGATCAGCAAAACAAGGCTGTTCAGAAGTTTATTCATAAGTTAAGGAATTCATAAACGCCTTAAAGTTTGGTTGGCAGTTATGAAGCGTGATATTGCAGGAATCGAACCGAAGTCTCAAAGCGGGAATCAAACGGATTGAACGAGTTTGCTTCGGCTCGCTTCTCATCATCTTATACTGCTCCCAGCCGGGAATCCCAGTGAACCTGGAATCCAAGCTGATCGGATTTTAAAGCTCTGTAAAATCAGAGTGAAATAACGTTGAACGGTGGAGGTTGTAGATTTCCACCGCCTCCACCATTTACCTGAAGCCTGACCGTTCTCGTTGGGCTTTTTGCCGCCTGGAATCCCGTTGCGCTCCGCCCCGGGTTCCCTGATGAACACTGCTTGCGACAACATGGCTCAAGCCCATCAGGAGTGTTCAATCGGGTAGCATGCCAGGCGCGATTTCCGCTTTCGAAGTTTAGATAAAAAATACAGCCCGTTTCTCAGCCGCACCCGCACCCGCCACAGCTACAACCGCTGCCCTCGCCGGAGGCGCCTTCTCCGCCTTCGCTTGCCTGCTCGCCATCCGCCTGCTTTTTTTCGTTATCTGCGTTATCTGTTTCCCCGAAAAAGCGATTTTCCTCTCATCGGCACCAGCGGGCACCCGCCAAGCGCTACGTAATCTTGCGTAGCTGGCGTACGTATTCCTGCGCTTTTCCGGGCATTCGTTCAAGCGTGTAATACCTCAATCCGCGCCATGGTTCACAGAATAACTAGATCAACTTGAAAATAAGGGGAAAAGGAATGATCTCAAGAAAATGGGCAGCCTTTGTTTGCGTGCTGGCATTGGTTTTTAGCTCTGGGTGTTCAGTCTTCATGGCCGCCAAGCAGCCAGACAAGAAGAATGTTGATTTATTCCGGCTAGGTACCCCTCGGACCATGCTTTTGGGAGAGTTTGGCCCCCCTGTAACAAGCGAGACAAGAAATGGCAGGAAATATGAAGTTTTCAAGTTCGTCCAAGGGTACAGCACTGGGGTAAAAGCTGGCAGGGCGCTTTTCCATGGAGCTGCCGATGTGATGACCCTGGGCTTATGGGAGGTGGTGGGCACTCCGGCCGAAGCTGTCTTTAGTGGCGATGAAATGGCATTCGAGGTTTCGTATGACCGGAATAATCGGATCAACCAGGTAACGACAATAAAGTAATAGCTGAAATCTTTAATAGTTGCCCATCATTCAGCTTTGAAAATTTTTTTCATATAAAAGTGATGTTCCTGAGGCATTTCTCGAAAAAATTGAATTCGGCCTTTAATTGTTCCACATTGAAAATCATGCTAAATAAATATTTTATTATTTCCGTTCTCATTGCAGCTGCTTTGATCCTCACCGGTTGTGCTACGCCTCAGCGGCCTGTTTCTCTTTCTGAAAGCACATTAGCTTCAAAAACCCATCGGGTTGGTGTCGCCATGACGCCCCTGCCAAAAGTGGACATGCAGTTGCCGGGAGCCAGCTGTTTGCTCTGTATCGCTGCCGCGACCCTGGCGAATTCCTCGCTTATCGATCACACACGGACATTGCCGCACGAGGACCTACCGAAACTCAAGAACAGCCTGGCTGAGCTGCTTCGCAAAAAGGGTTCAAATGTAACCGTGATCTCCGAAGACCTGGATATCAGCAAGCTGTCGGATTACAGCGGCAAAGGCACTGACATCGCCGAGAAAGATTTTTCTCCACTGAAGCAAAAATACGGCATCGACAAAGTTGTTCTTATCCAGATCACGGACTTGGGGATGCTTCGGCCTTATTCCACCTATTTTCCCACTAGCGAGCCTAAAGCAATATTGAAAGGAGTGGGGTCCATGGTCAGCCTGAACAACAATGCTTACGAATGGTACATGCCGGTGGAGCTGGCGAAGGGCTCAGAGGGTCCATGGGACGAGTCTCCGAATTTTCCGGGTTTAACCAACGCCTACTTCCAGGTATTGGAAATGGGCAAGGATGCCTTTCTCAAGCCATTCAATAATTGATGACATGCTTATAGTCGAGGAGACTTTTCATTCATGAGACCTGCACTGGCACGACAAATGATACCAACAGCATTAGCTGTCGCAGCCATCACACTCATTATCGTAATGTCCCCAGCAGAGGCTGGCAGCGATGCCCCATCCGGGGAGAGAACAGTCCCTGTAAGGTTGGGCACAGAACAGAATTGGTCTGTCCGCCTGCCGGAAGCTGACAAGGTGGTCTACAAGGGTGAGGTCATTCAAGACAACAGCAACATTGAGGCAGAAGGAATCCATTCCATCGATGTTCTTTATTCTCTGGCGTTTGTCACCGGGAAGTACATCAAGGAATATGGAAAAGATGAGGAACTTCAGACTGAAGCTGACAAAGTACTCCTCCCATACCAAACCGCACTCGGCAATTTCACATACAGGGAATTGGTGCAGCGAGGATTGAATAAGACATCGGTGGGTGGCAGCAAGAAATGGGTGGAGTTCAATTCGCCATCCGTAGCTGAATGGGTAGTTGAAGTAACGCCATCCTTCACCCTTACTCAAGACCAAAGTGCCATAGTTCTGAATAACCATATTGCCATCTATGCTCCCGGTGCACCTTCAGAGCCTCTTTATAAAAATCTCATCAGGATTGTTTCCGATCCAAGGAATGAACCGGACCCTGCTGGTCTCTGGATGAGGGGCGGGGGTGAAAGACTGAAGGAGGAGAGCGCTGATCTCTTCGCACGATCTTTAGAAATCGCCTGGAGGGAAATAGGCAATGCTTCCCGCAAGGATGATCCAGCCCGCCCAAAGACGATACGGTATCGGCAGGGAAAATCAGAAAAGATGGAACGGGCAGGGGTAATTGATATGAGATGCAATCGCGCGGTGATCAGGACCTTGAGGGGTTGGCTCATGTCTGTTCCGTTGGCGGAACCAAGGGAGGACGCAACCGGGAACGAATGCAACAATAAACTCAGCCAGAACCTTGTGGAATTTAGGGGGAATACCTTTCTTCCTTGAGCAGTTCGGGGCGCTGTAGGCAAAACAATGTAAGCCCAATGTAAGCCTCATGCTGCCTGAAAACTACTTTGAGAAAGTAAGCGGGTAAGATATTTCAAGCCGGATAGGCGCATGCTAACACTGATAAATTCCTCTCCCCGCCACTGGGCGTTGTTCGCAGGTCCTCTGCTTGCTGCTGCCCTTGCTCTAGCAATGAGTTCATATGGTTGGGATGCCAAAGCCTGCTGGACCGGGGCAATCTCTGTTCTCTGCGTCGTCTGGTGGATCTTTGAGCCCATCCCCATTCCTGCCACGTCGATTATCCCGCTGGCGGTATTCCCCCTGGTAGGTGTAATGCCGCAGGAGAAGATAGCCGCCGCTTACGGCAGCGATCTGATTTTACTGATGCTGGGCGGCTTCATGATTTCCGCAGCGATGGCGCGTTCGGGTTCGCACCGGCGGCTCGCACTGACACTCGTCAACGTTATCGGAGGACACAGCAGCCGGCGAATCGTGCTGGGTTTCATGTGCGCATGCGCCCTAGTCAGCATGTGGATTTCCAATACCGCAACAGCCGTGATGATGTTGCCCATTGCCCTCGCCGTAATCGATGAGAGCCAGGATAAAAATCTTGCTGCACCGCTGCTGCTGGCTATTGCCTACGGCTGCAGTATCGGTGGTCTTGGAACGCCGATCGGTACGCCCCCTAATCTGGTGTTCATGCAGCAGTACCGGATATTCACCGGCAATACAGTGAGTTTCACCGAGTGGATGAGCTGGGGCCTGCCAACCGTGCTGTTACTGGTGCCGCTTGCGGGCTTTTGGCTCACACGCAACCTGAACTACCTAGGGGAACTGGTCATGCCTCCACCGGGACCGTGGCGGCCGGAAGAGCGACGCGTAATGATCGTTTTTGGCATTACCATCCTCGCCTGGCTGACCCGTACTGAGCCGTTTGGCGGATGGAGTACCTGGCTCGGCTTTGCGGAGGCTAACGACGCCGTGGTTGCCTTGATTGCCGTGGTGGTGATGTTTCTGGTTCCCAATGGACGTGGGAGCAGGCTGCTGGACTGGGAGTCCGCTGAGAAAGTGCCATGGGGCACTCTCATTCTCTTCGCGGCAGGTATCACCATAGCGCAAGCCTTTGTCGAGTCCGGCCTGTCAAAGTTCGTTGCCCAGCAACTGGCAGTTCTTTCCGGCCTGCACCCCCTGGTCATTATCGCAGCCATTGCACTGGTGGTAACCTTTCTCACTGAGACTACCAGCAATACGGCAACCACAGTCCTGTTGATGCCGCTTCTCGCACCAGCGGCTATTGTAGCGGATGTTGACCCGAGCCTCTTGATGGTGCCAGCAGCGATGAGTGCAAGTTGCGCCTTCATGCTGCCTGTTGGAACTCCGCCCAATGCCATCGTTTTTGGCACCGGCCGCATCCCTATCACCTACATGGCAAGGGAAGGGTTGGTTCTTAATTTGATAGGTGCCGTGATAATTACTCTGGTTTGCTATTTTCTGGTTGCATAGCGCAAATATGCCGCCCCAAGGGGCTATAACGCTGGGTTCAGCGCTTGCGCGATTGCTTCATCAACCTGCACAGATCGCCGTATGTTCAAGTCATAGCCAGTTGGTGATGGCATGGTGCAATGTAGAGTGGGGACGGACTATAGTATCGTCAGTTTCCTGGTGTTTTTGACGCCTTGCCCGTCGAAGCGGAAAACCCTGAAGCCAGTGCGCCAGTCACTCTTGTCGCTGTGGAAGTCCCTACAGGTATTTCCGCGTCAGGTACGCAACGAAGGGTTTCGACGATAAGTCGTGACCGGTCATACGGCGGATCAGTTCTTGCGGGAAAAGACTTGAGCCGTACTGATAAATGTTTTCCTTCAGCCATGAATGAAGGGTGCTGAAATTTCCCTGCATCATCGCCTCCGGAATTTCAGGATGGGCCTCAAGAGCAGCCTCGAAGCACTGTGCGCTAAAGAGATTTCCAATCGTATAGCCTTGGAACATTCCGCCAACGCTCCCGTAATACCAATGGACATCCTGAAGACAGCCCTGAGCATCGGACGAGGGGCGTACGCCAAGGTCAGCCTCATACCGGTCGTTCCAGGCCGCAGGCAGATCCTTCACTTGGAGCGAGCCATCCAGAAGCTGCGATTCGATGTCGAAGCGGATCATGACGTGAAGGTTGTAGGTCACCTCATCGGCCTCGGTGCGAATCAACGACGGTTCCACGCGATTAATGCCGCAATAGAATTCTTCCAGCGAAACATCCCCAAGAGCCTCTGAAAAACGAGTCTGCAGGTGGGGATAAAAATATGTCCAGAATTCCCGGGACCGGCCCACCTGGTTTTCCCACAGCCGGCTTTGGCTCTCGTGAATGCCGGCGGAAGTGCCGTGACCGAGAATAGTGCCATCCAGGCTTGGCGAAAGCCCCAGCTCGTAAAAGGCGTGACCACATTCGTGAATGGTGCTGAAAATGCCATCACAAACATTTGCCTCGCTGATCCGGGTGGTAATGCGCACATCCCCGGCGCCAAGCTTTGTCATGAACGGGTGGTGGGTGAGGTCCTGCCGCCCCCGATTGAAGTCATAACCGATATTCCTGGCAAGCCAGTTCAAAAACTCCAATTGCCGGGACTTGGGATAGGCCCGTGACAAAAAATCGGTTCGTGGCCTGCTGCGAGACGACACTTCCCGGACCAATGGTACGAGATCACGCCGAAGGTCAGCAAAAAGCGTCTTGATAGCTGTCGTGGTCATGCCAGGGTCAGCGTCTTCGATGTGTGGGTCCATCGGATGCGCCCATGCGGTTTCTCCGGTGTTGAAGAAATCCGAGAGGGCGCGTGAGTATGCGACCGTCTTTTCCAGAAAGGGCGCGACGACGTTGAAGTCGTTCAATTTCCGTGCATGGACCCAGGCTTCGTAAGTTTCGGCCATGTGCTGAAAAAATTCGGCCTTGAAACCGGAAGGGATTTTCGACGCACGGACAAACTGCCGGCGGGCCAGCCGCAGGAACGCCCGATCGTCTGCAGACAGCATTGCATCGGGCAATGCCGCTGTTTCCTCCAGAAGCGTGGCCAGATCGGGGTCGATGAGTTTTTCGTGAGCGGCCTTTTCGACCGTGGCTATCATACGGCCCCGGGAGGTTGTTCCGTCCTGAGGCATGTGGGTGGACATATCCCAATGGAGCACGGAAACGGCCCGCCTCAGGTCATCGATTTCTGCAAACCGGGCCTTCAACGACTGGAGGGCTGGATACATGGCAGCATTGTCCTTTCTAAGTGAGAAGCGCCCCCGAAAAATAAAAGCTTTTTTTCATGGGAATGAAAGATGAAATTACATGGAAATGGTTAAAGGCGCAATCGGGTAACGTGGCGTTCACCTGCCGTTATCTTGAATTTCTACAAAGTCTTACCTTTCTTTGCGGAACAAGGCATGGTGCTGATCCGTATCCTGACTGACCGAACTACGTTGTGACGGTCATCGAGTGACCATTCGCAACCAGTATCCTAATCGGAAGATCGCAGGTCCCGCATGGGGAGGAAGCGTTGCAAAAAAGGTCGAGGGATGGTGGCAGTCACCTTCGTGCTGCCCGGTCTTGACGTAATGGTCAACTGCCCGCCCGCTTCTTCCACGCGGGCTTTCATGTTATACAGGCCGAGGCCGCGCATCCGCTTGCATTCGGGGTCGCGTGCATCGAAGCCGATGCCGTTGTCCCATGCGGTGAGGCGCACGGCTCGCCTGTTCCCTGCCAGGCGCAGCACTGCCCTGCTGGCTTGGGAATGCTGCCTGATGTTCTTCAGGCATTCCTGGGCGAGACGATAGAAGGCAAGGGTGGTGGCGTCGGGAAGCCCTTCGACCGTGCCGCGGCTGCGGAAACGGACAAGGGTAGCGTCATTTTCCATGTCCTGCGCAAGCTGACGCAGCGCCGCCGCCAACCCAAGATCCCTGAGAACTATCGGGTGGAGGCCATGCGAGATTTCCCGCGTTTCCCGCAGGACATCCTTCAGATCCTTCTCCAGATTCCGGAACACAGCTTGTGCCGGAACATAGGCCGGCGGCACGCCAGCCAGATGGATGAGGCCGACGCTCGCCTGCATCCTTGCAGCTGCGAGCCGCTGGCAGATGCCGTCGTGCAGTTCGCTCGACAGCCGTGCGCGTTCCGTTTCCTCCGCCTCGCGCCGCCCCCGGATATTGAGCATCAGGCCAAAAAAAATGATCGCCGCCATTCCCAGAAAGGCGATGCTCCCTATCCAGCGCATGGTGGCGAGGTTGTTGCCGATCACCTGCGTGTCCACCTTTTCGAGCACGTATTCCACATCTTCGAGATAGATGCCGGTACAGAGAAACCATCCCCACTTTGGCAGTGGCGTGACATAGGTGAGCTTGAGAGCGGACTTTCCCGTGGAGGGCTTTTCGATGACATATCTGACGAAGCCGCCACCCTCGTGCCCACGCGCGATGAGGTGCCGGACATGAGGAAATCCGTTCTTGTCGCGATAGTCGAGCCGGTTCGTGCCAACCCGCTCGGGGGTGTGCGGATGCACGAGCAGGTTCCCTTGCAGGTCGTACAAGAAAAAATAGCCATCGTCCCCGTAATTCATGCGGGCGAGAATGGCTTTGGCTTCCGCTTTCGTTGCGTCGTCCATGCGGCCCGAGTCATAAAGAGGGGCGATGGCATACTGCGCCAGCAGCAGGTAGTTTTTGAGTTCGGCTTCCTTGCTGGCGAGATACGCCGGTTCGATGACTTCGCGCTGCTCCTTCGCCAGTTCGATCGACTGGGTGTTGACGGCAATGGCCAGTGCCACGAGCGCCAGAACCAGTGGCGCAAGGGCCAGCAGGATGATTTTTTTTCGTAGCTTCACGACCGCTCGGCCGATAGGCGAAGGTTCAGGCAGGGGAGCAGGGAAGGATGAGAATGGGCTGAAACGCCACGGCTGTCTCTGCTGCCTGTGATGAGGCAAATCATTCCGACGGATACTCAGGGCAGCGCTGCCGGTATTCCACCCCCAAGATGACAAGCAGATTGGGATTGCTCGTCTGCTCTTTCGGGAGGACCGACTTCAACTTTTGCCAGATATTGTGCCTGTGGGTATTCACGGTGGCCTCGACGATACCCATGCTGGCCGCGATCCTGGCGGTATCGTATTCGCGATGACCGGTGAGCCACAGCACCCGCCGTTCCACCGAGGTAAGCAACGTTTCAGGCCGAAAGTCATCAGGAATAACGGTTATCTTGTTAGCGACCTTATGAATTGCGTTAAAGATATACTGCGGTTCAGCATCCTTTATCACGTAACCATTGGCTCCTGCCGCCATTGCCCGGCGGATGTACGCGTCCCCATCATGTATCGTGAGCATGATTATGAAGAGCCACGGATAACGGGCCCGCAGCCGGGAGGCCAGTTCGATGCCGTCCGTGCCCGGCATGTTGATATCCAGCAGCACGAGGTCTATGGCCGTTTTCTCCAGAAGACCCGCTGCTTCCTTTGCATTCCCGGCTTCCGCCATGACCCTGAAGGAGACCTGGGTTTCGAGCAGCGAACGGATGCCGTGACGGACTAAGGGGTGATCGTCCACGATCAGTATTTTAACGGGGAGGTTGGGCATGGTTTCCAGGTATCAGTTGTTGTAAAAAAGGTCGGGGAATGGTGGCAGTGACTTTCGTGCCACCCGGTCTTGACGTAATGGTGAGCCGCCCGCCTGCTTCTTCCACGCGGGCTTTCATGTTGCGCAGGCCGGCACCTGGGGTGCGTCCGCCCTCCAGGTGGTCCGGATCGAAGCCTGTGCCATTGTCCCATACGGTGAGCCGCATGGCGCACCTGTTCCCTGTCAGGCGCAGCAATGCCCTGCTGGCGAGGGAATGCTGCCTGATGTTCTTCAGGCATTCCTGGGCGAGACGATAGAAGACAAGGCTCGTGTCCGCGTGAAGCTCTTCGGCCGGGCCGTGCCTACGGAAGCGGATGGCGATGCTGTCATTTTCCATGTCCTGCGCGAGCCGCTGCAACGCTGCCGGCAGCCCGAGGTCCTTGAGGATCATGGGGTGCAGGCCATGGGAGATTTCCCGCATCTCCCGCAGGACATCCTTCAGATCCTTATCCAGATCCTGGAACGTGGATTGTGCCGGAGCATAGGCCGGCGGTATGCCCGCCAGCTGGATGAGGCCGGCGCTCGCCTGGAAGCGGGCGGCCGCGAGCCGCTGGCAGATGCCTTCATGCAGTTCGCTCGATAACCAGGCGCGCTCCTTTTCCTGCGCCTCGCGCCGGCCCCGGATGTTGAGCATCAGGCCGCAGACGATGATGATGGTCATGCCCAGCGACGCAGTCACGCCGATCCACAGCAGGGTATCGTAGTTGTTAATAGCCACCTGTTCGTCCACCTTCGCCAGCACGCCGTGGACATCGTCCAGGTAGATGCCCGTTCCCAGCACCCACTCCCAGTTGGGCAGAAGAACGGCATAGGTGAGCTTGGTGGCGGGCTTGCCGGTGGAAGGTTTTTCCGTCGCGTACTGGACAAATCCGCCCCCTTCGCGCGCCTTCCTGATGAGCATCTCAACGGTCGGGTAGCCATTGATGTCGCGGTAATCCCAGCGGTTAACTCCGATCAGTTCCGGCTTGCGCGAATGCACGAGCAGTGTCCCGTGCAGGCTGTAGACGAAGAAATAGCCGTTCTCTCCATAATCCAGCCGGTGCAGGATCGCCTTTGCCTCCGACAAAGCCGCTTCATCCGCGCGGCCTGAATCATGCAGCGGTGCCACGGCATGCCGCGCCAGCGTGAGGTAGCTCCTGAGCTCGTCCTGTTTGCTGGCGAGATACGCGGGTTCGATCACATCACGCTGCTCCCTGGCCAGTCCGGCCGACTGGTGATTGACCATGATGGCGACTGTGGAGAGCACCAGCAGGAGCGGCGCCAGGGCCAGCAGAATGAGTTTTCGCCGGAGTTTCATGGTTCCATTATGCGTGAGCCCGGCGCATGCGCATCCATAGCCCTGCGTAGATGAGCTACATACATTTACGTTTTTCCTTATTTTTCGTTATCTGTATTGCCGGAAAACCGGTTTCCCTCTCATTGGCGGCACCAGCTGGATGTCGCCAAGCGATACATAATTCTGCGTAGCTGGCGTACGTATTTCTGCTCTTTCCCGGGCATTCGTTCAGGCGCAACCTAATACCTCAATCTGAGCCATGGATGCATTTGTCGAAACTGACGACTCAAATCGGATGAGACAACTCTCAATTCTAAAGGAGAACTCTATGGCTCAGCTACTAGAGGGAAGCATCCTCCGATCCCTACCGAAGAACTGAATCTGTATCTCACTGTTACGCTCATACAATGTTTGAAAATCCATCAAGGACTGCGTCAATCGAAGAGCTGGCAACATCAGGCAGTTGCCAGGCCGGCCACGGCGGTAGCGTACTCAAGGATTCAAAAAAGCAAGAGTTGGGAATGGCCGCGGTAAATACATCAGCTGAACGAGGCGGCGCGTCACTTGCAGGTATCAAAGAACTTCAAAATCTGTCAGTTGCGGAGTTGGAAGCAGTGGCTGGCTGTTGCCGCTTGCACAGATATTCCGCAGGGAAAGTCATTGATAGGCATCAGGATGACACGAATAGTACTTTTTTTATTGTGGAAGGCATGATACGGGTTACCTATAATTCCCGGGAAGGTCATGAGGTTATTTTGTGCGACTTATCGAGCGGAGACATATTTGGAGAGCTGGCGGCAATTGACGGTCATGCCCGCTCGGCAACTGTGACTGCTAAAAAAGATTCAGTGGTGGCCTCCCTGCCGACACAATCTTTTCTGGATCTCATTTATTCCAACAAGGAAATATATTTAGCTGTTCTAAAGCGATTGACAAGCCAGGTAAGGCATCTTATAGACCGGGTTTATGGACTTAGCGCACTGAAAGTTCCGAACCGTATTCGTGCGGAGCTTCTGCGCCTTGCGAAAACGCATTCAGCAGCACCAAATCGGGGCCTAATCTCCCCGGTACCAACTCACGCGGAGATAGCCAGCCGTCTCAACACCCATCGTGAGACCGTAACTCGCGAATTGAATGCATTAGCCAGAAAAAAGATGATAGCCCGGACAGGACGTGATCTGCACATTCTTGATATGGCCGGCCTTGGACAAATGGTAAATGGTAATGATTGAAGCGATACGCCGTTCTTTCCGCTAGCTAGATCGCCTCCCGCCTCCCGCCTCCTGCCTTCCACCTCCTGCCTTCCACCTCCTGCCTTCCACCTCCCTTTACCTGGAAGTATACGTAATCGAGCCATCAGCCCTTTCCATTTTGTTTCGCGTGGTTAACGCCACATCTATTGATACCGGGGAGGTATCGCTGGAGGTGAAATAGGTCCCGATATCGTGCAAATCGCTGATCCCGACTATTCCTGCGGCCTTCCGTAACCGAAGATAGGCAAGCAGATAGCCATAACGCGCCTCAGCCAGATCCCGTTTTGCTTCAAATAACCGCTGTTGGGCATTAAGGAAATCGAGATTGGTTCGCACCCCGCCCTTGATGCTTTTCATGGTGGCTTCCACCAGAAAGCTTGCTGAATCGACAGATTTTACCAGGGCGGCAATACGAGAAGTGCTCGTCAAAGCAAGATTGAACTGTTTACGCAATTCCACGGTTATTTGATTCGTTTTTGTCTCCAGATCGGCTTTCGCTTTTTCGTAGCTGGATTTTGCCTGGTTCGTCATGGCACTGACGTTGCCACCGGAATACAAAGGCAAGCTTACTTGCACGCCTATGCTTTGCGTAAGCGCATCGATGCCAACCAGGAGAGGGTTATCGGATTTGTTGCGCGTGACCGCTGCCACAGCTTCCACCCGCGGGAAGTGGCCTGCCTGCTGCTTGTTAATCTCCTCCCGGGCCACGTCTACCGCGTGCCGCCGGGTGGCAATCTCGGGATTATTTTCCAGGGCAATTTCCTTCCAGTCGTCAAATCGTCCCGGCTGCAGCGGTTTGACCTGAAAATCATCCGATAGTGGATCAAGTTCCGTGACTTCCTCACCCATGATGGAGGCCAGCACATCGCGCGCGTTTGCGAGACTGTCCTGCGCTTCGAGTACCTGGGCTTCAGCGAGATCATGTCTTGCCTGTGTTTCCAGGGCATCAGTTTTTGTACCTTCACCTTTTTCCAGCATGCGTTCGTTTGCCCGGCGCTGCTCCTCCAGGGCTGTCCGTTGTGCAGTGACTAGCGCCAACTGATCTTCGGCATACTTCACATTAATATAGGCGCCTACAAGGCGCAGGATAAGCTCCTGACCCTGGTTGGAGAATTCGGCGTTGCTCTGGTTCGTTTTTGAAACCCCCTGTTTATAGCCGGCGAACGCTCCCAGGTTGATAAGAGGCTGTCTTAGCTGAACCATAGCTGTTTGACTTTCATAGCTTCGTTGGAGGCTGATGGCCTGGCGGGTGAAATCCTGTTGGTTCTGGTTTATCGCAAAACTTGCGGAGAGGGAGGGGAGCAAGGCGGACCGTCCAATCGCCGCGAATTCCTGGCCCGCCCTGTTTTCGTGAATCGCCGCCTGATAAGCGGAGTCGTTCGCCAAAGCTGTTTCGTAAACCTGGACCAACCCTGCTGCCAATGCCTGCTTCGGTGGAAACAGCGCTAGCAGGCCAAGGACTGGAATAATCAGACGGTGGGCTCGAACAGGCATTCTAATCCTCCGTCATGGCCATTTTTAAATGGTCCAGTATCGGCTTCAGGATGTAGTTCATCATCGTACGCTCACCCGTCTTCACGAACAGATCAACTGGCATTCCCGGCCTGATCTGCAAGTCGGCGATCATTTTTATCCCTTCAGGCGCCACCCTGGCATGCAGTTTGTAGTAGGCCTCTCCCGTGTTTTCGTCAACAAAGCGATCCGCAGACACCTGAGTCACTATTCCTGGTATATGAGGCGTTAGATTGCGATTGAATGCGGTAAATATAAGTTCCACGGGAAGATCGGGATGAACTTTATCGATCAGATGCACTGGCAGGCGACCTTCAACCATCAATGGATCATCTCGGGGTACAATGTCCATCATCTTAAAACCCGGGGCGATTACACCGCCCCGGGTGAAGACGTTCAAGCCGACTACCGTGCCATCCACAGGCGCTTTGACCAGCACGTTTGCGAGGTCATGATCCAGACCGCTTAGCTTGTGAGCAAGCGCCTCCGCTTCTTTTTGCACATCCGACAACTGGGAGCGCACTTCCTTCTGGTATTCCTGCTGACGCTGGATCCGGCGCAACTTCAATTCGGCAATTTGCCGCTGTCCACGACCTATGTTGCCAATGTCTTCAGAAATCGCTCCCCTGATCTGGACATACATCCGCTCCAGTTCCAGCAATCGATTGCGCGCCACGTAACCTTCGGAGGCCAGATCACGCATCCCACCCAACTGCTCCTGTAAAAATTCCAGTTGCTGTTTTTTATTATCCCGTGATTCCTCCAGACCGCTGGTTTGCAACTTCAGGCCGGTAATACTCTCATCCATTGCGGACAACTCGCTCTGTATTCCCAATAGCCGGGAGCTGAACAGATGCTGCTGCATGGCGATATAGTTGGCAACAACCGGATCGTTTTTCATCTTTCCCAGCTCCATGGGAAAAACAATGGCCTTTTTCCCATCACGCTCAGCAATCAAGCGAGCTTCTGCTGCACGCGCAGCAAAGTATTGGACCCGCATCGTCTCGGCGTTAGCTTTAACCTGCACGCTATTCATGCGAACCAGTACGGTCTCCGCTTCAACCACATCTCCTTCTCTCACGAGGATGTCTTCAATCGTTCCCCCCGCTTGATGCTGAATTGCTTTCCTGTTGGTCGCTACCGTAACAGTCCCGCTAAGCGGCACCCCTTTATCGAGCGGAGCCAATGAACTCCACAATAAAAAACCTCCGATCCCCGCGATGACGATTCCCCAGCCGAGGCGGATGTACCGGACAGCATCGCTGTCTATTCCTGGAAGGGGCGATTCCTGGGGACCGCCATAGCTACTGCCGCTGCTCTGCAATTTCATCTGCATTTCATCCCTCCTACGATCTCATGCTCTTCAGGCAGGCTTTGAGTTCTCTGATAGACATTCCCTTTTTACTCCCGGCCAATTTTTATCTTGCTGCACCTGCTGCACCTGCTGCACCTGCTGCACCTGCTGCGAATGAGGTTTTCTCAACCTGTCGAGGACTTGAGCAGTCGGGCCAAACAATTGCGCTTTTCCGTCCGCTAACAGCAACAGCTTGGTTGTGGCAGCCAGTATCCTGTTCTTGTGGCTGATTATTACAATGGTTTTACCCTGCTTGCGCAGATCATCGATTGCCGCGATCAATGCCTGCTCACCCGCTTCGTCAAGGTTCGAGTTGGGTTCATCCAGCATAATCAGGGAGGGGTCACCGTACATTGCCCGTGCCAGGCCGAGGCGCTGCTTTTGACCACCCGATAATCCTGCTCCGCCGTCTCCAAGGGGGGTGTCGTAACCTTGGGGGAGGCGCAAGACCATTTCATGAATTCCCGCGCGCTTCGCTGTCATTACCACGTTTTCTGAATCGACCTCTCCAAAACGGGCGATATTCTCTGCAACCGTTCCCGCAAACAGCTCGATATCCTGCGGCAGGTAACCGATATGCGGGCCAAGCTCATCCTTGTTCCAGTAATAGACATCTGCCCCATCCAGACGTACTTTACCCATTGCCACTGGCCAGACCCCCACCAGCAAACGCGCTAGTGTCGATTTTCCCGAACCGCTGGGGCCGATGACTCCCAACACATCACCGGGCGCAATCGTAAGACTCAAGTTTTTAAGAACGCTGACTGTAGAACCCGGGGGAGCGGCGGTCACCGCTTCCACCGACACTTTCCCAAGCGGTTTTGGGAGCAACATTCCTGTTTCACGCACGGGATTCGCTACCAAAAGTTCGTTCAGACGCTGGTAAGCACTTCGCGTGCTACTCCAGCTTCTCCACACACTTATCAGCTGCTCCACCGGGCTCAATGCCCTGCCTAGCAGGATCATGGCGACAATCATCATTCCGGGCGTAATTTTCCCTTCCAGGACAAGCAGGGCGCCCAGGCCCAATATCAGCGACTGCATCGAAACCCGGACGAACTTTGTAATCGAGTTGATCTTTCCCGCCTTTTGGCTGGCTTCCGCTTGCAGTCGCAGGACCCTGTCATTGAATCTTAACCAGCGTGCCATCAGGTCGGGCAGCATACCCATTGCGGCAATGACTTCCGCATTTCGCAAATTGTTGGTTGCGAGATTGCCTGATGTAATCGCTACCGCATTTGCTTCCTCGAGTGGTTTTTTGGACAAGACCTGGTTGGCAAAGGCCAAAGCAATGAGCACCGCAGCTCCAGTCAAGGCAAACAAGCCTAGCAGCGGACTAAACAGGAAAATGACAGCGAGATATATCGGGAACCATGGAACATCAAAAAAAGCAAACAGGCCTTGACCTGTTAAAAACTGACGGAGGGTGGTGAAATCCTGCAGCGCCTGCCCCGCGTTACCCCCTGCGCGCTTCAGATTTTGTTCAAACGCAGCCGTATAAATGCGTTTGTTCATCTTCATATCAAGCTGTGCTCCGATCCGGATCAGAACAAAGCTTCGTACAAGCTCCAGAGCGCCCATGAACAGAAAGGCTCCGAGCGTCATCAGAGTCAGCATCAGCAAAGTCGTTTCGTTCCGGCTTGCCAGAACTCTGTCATACACTTGCAGCATGTACAGGGATGGAACCAGCATCAACAAGTTGATAATGGCGCTGAAGATCCCTATCGTTCTGAATGCCCCCTTGAAGCTTAGAAGGACCTGTGCAATTTCTGTTTTGGGAAATTTCAATTTGTAAGCCACCTCAGAGCCAGGTCAGGCGCAACTGTATGAGTGGGAACGAACCCTTTGCGGGACCTGAATGATTACGGTCTGGGGAAGAGGAACCGGCTTCCTCTCCAAAATCTACCAGGTCACGCGGCGTGACCCAGTAGAAGATGAGTTATCAGCGGTTAAGCGATAACATCCAGGCTTGGATCAAATTCTGAGGCGCCGATCAGGGCGATCTGAAGGTCCGCGCCTCCGTACACATCGGCAGTCAATATGCCTGAGGAGGGGTTATACGATAACTGGCTCGAACTGAAACTTTGATTGCCAGTCGCCCACCAGTTTACGTCTGCATCGATTGCGGAAAGATCAATCGCATCCCCTTCCCACCATTTGAAGTCGGAGATGGTATCGATTGCTCCCCAGGCTGGACTCTCAGTTACCGAGTTGAAGACGAACGTGTCAGCTCCAGTGCCGCCGGTAAGAAAATCCATTCCGGCTCCACCGATGAGTGTATCGTTACCGGCTCCACCATCGAGGCTATCGTTACCACCCCAGCCGTACAACTGGTCGTTGCCGCCATATCCATAGAGAGAGTTGGAGTAACCATTGCCGGAGATAAAATTACCGAGGTTGTTGCCGTCCCCAAAATAGGCAGTACCGGTAAGGCTCAGGTTCTCGACATTGGCGGGCAGCCATTTGTAACTGGTGCTGACCGAGCTGTAGACATGGTCAACGCCCTGGTTGTAGTACTCGATTACTTTGTCTGTCGTCGTATTCACGTAGTACACGTCGTGGCCAGTCCCACCGTACATTGAATCCGTACCTGTTCCACCGTCCAGCGTATCGTTACCAGAGTATGCATAGATGGTGTCATTTCCCCCGTAACCATAGATATAGTCGCTGCTGCTTGTACCTATCAATGATGGAAAGAATTTATATTCGGAAAACCATCCGTTCCATGCCCACTGCGACGTGCCGTTATCATGAAATTGGGTTCCATATATTGCTGCCATGACATTCTCCTCAGTAGAAGTTAAAGACAAGCGTGTAGTTACCACGCAAGTAGAGAGTAATTGTGTCCAGTAGAATAATCTGTGAGAAAAATCACAGGATGGTCATGGCTTCACGCAGACTCCCTCTCACTGCTCTCTGCACAGGCATGCCCTAATCTTTCGATTGTCAGGCGTCAAACCGGGAGGGTTCTGGAAAGTATTACGGAGATTTTTTGCACGTCGGACCAGGAATGGCGCTTCACCTGAGTAGATAAGGAGGTGGAAAACCGGCTGTGCCGCATACGGGGCGACTTCCAGGATTTGTACCTGTCAGAAGCTTATCTCAAATGTCTCCTCAGCTTGACAACAGCCATCTGTTAACATATTCTTCACAAAAACATAACAAAAAAATCACAAAACTGAGAGAAAGACGGAATCGATCCGTTATATGACTAAAGCTGAGCTGCCGCTGCAAAGCGGTTTCGTCGTTTCTAAGACTGAATAATTGAATACCTTCTTTGAGGAAAAAAATGGTTGAATTGATTGAGTTTTTGAAGCCTGCTCTTTTTGGAGCCCCGTTGATGACCGTGCTTTACGGAATCAGGCAGATATGGGAGGAGGGTCCGGATCAGTCTAGCTGAGTAGATATTCGAGAAGGTATGCACGCCCCCTCGCAGGAGGCATATTCTTGGTGATGCCAGTCGAGTATGTCTGCCCGCCTGTATCTGTCGCTTTATGCTGTCCCCGAGCCTGGAGTTCAAATCTCCTTCAAATCCAGGCTCCTCTGATTTTCAATCCTGAAAACAGGGAAAACGATATCCGGGATAGAAATGAAATCCGTCCAATTTTTCCCTGCATTTTGCAACTGTCGATCAACAGTCACCATTGGAATGCCGGGTCTGACCTGCTGATTACCTGATGATTGAGGGAAGGACTTCAACAGAAGCCCTTCAAGCTGAAAACCCGGCGTTCAGACTGCTGCTTCGGCTGGTGGAGTGCCAAGTACGCTTTTCCCAGTCGGCTCTGTCATATCGGCAATGATGGCAGCTGGTGCGTTTTTCTTGACTGATTCTATTCCGCCATCCCGCGCTTTTTCCGTCTCATAGGATTCGCTGGTGCCAATCACCTGATTGTTGCCTGATTTGAGATTGAACCTGTATTTGCCGCTTTCAGTGATTTTCCGTTCATACCGGGAGTCGTCCGGCGCATTTTTTCGGACAGACTCCACTCCATTCATGCATCCCGCTCTGGCCTTGTAGCCTTCACTGGCAAGAATGGTTTGTCCATTGGTGGCTTTCAATCTGAACCTAAACTCACCTGCCTTATCTTTATAAATCTCGAATTTTGCAGCCATGAAATTTCCTTTCGTATTATGTGAGACCCGTACTAGCCCTTGATCCTTTCCATCCTTTTGGATAGAGACAGCATTCGTACGTTTTGCGATGCTGCTGCTGCATAGTTTAACGCAGAGCAGGAGTCAGGGTTGACCTGCTATATATCGCAGGTTGGGTCCTGGCATGCAATTGCAGCAGCAATGGCAACGGATAATGCCACTGACAACGCTGGGCGTGTGGTGCGCAAGTTTGATCCTTTCGATCCCGCTTATCGCAAGATCGCACGATTCGGTTCCATCAGTGCCCATAAAAAGACTCCGGTATGAATAACGCTGGAGCAGAAGGGGCGCGGAGAGATCGCTGGTGCCTTCTTTTCCCTCATATCACATTCAGAGGTATCTTCAGGTATGCAACGCCGTTGTCTTCCGGCGGAGGCATTTCTCCCGCGCGTATGTTCACTTGAATCGAGGGCAGCAGCAGGACAGGCGCTCCCAGGGTTTTGTCCCGCGCGGTGCGCATTGCGACAAAGTCGTCTTCGGTAATACCGTCGTGCACGTGGATGTTGCCCGCCCGCTGATCGGCAACGATGCATTCCCACTGAGGCTGCCGGGTAGCAGGCGGATAGTCATGGCACATGAACAGCCGTGTTTGGGGCGGATTGGCGAGCAGCCGTTTTATCGAGCGGAACAGCTGCCGGGCATCCCCGCCCGGGAAGTCGGCGCGCGCCGTGCCCAGGTCGGGCATGAACATCGTGTCGCCGATGAAAACGGCATCGTCGAACTGATACGACAGGTCGGCAGGCGTGTGGCCGGGCGTAAAAACTGCTTTAGCGGTCAGTTTGCCTACCGTGAAGATTTCCCCGTCCGCAAATACATGATTGAAATGCCTGCCATCGGGAACGAACTCTGCTCCCAGATTGAACATCTTCTTGAAGATTTGCTGCACGGTTGAGATCTGCGGGCCTATACCCGTCTTTCCGTCCAGGCGTTCCTTGAGATAACTGGCCGCCGTCAGGTGATCGGCGTGCACGTGCGTTTCGAGTATCCATTCCACCTTCAGTTTCTTCGCTTCGACAAACGCAATCAGCTTGTCTGCGAAAGCACCGGTTGTTCTGCCAGCCTTGGGATCGTAGTCCAGCACGGGGTCGATGATCGCGCATGATCCACCCGGCTCATCGTAAACCACATAGCTGATCGTGGCGGTCACAGATTCGAAAAAGGCTTCGATACGGGGCTTCATGTCAGTTGTCTCCAGGGTTCGGTGTAGATCCTATTATTAAATCATGCATAATATACTTGACTAGAATATATAATAATATATATTATACGTCAATAGAATGATTTTCACGTCTCGGTGTCAAAGCGGCAATGAGATAGAAGCATGAATATTTGAGGGAGCGATGGAGGAGGATTCGGCATGTTGATCGACTGGAATGCATTTACGCCCTGGGCCTCATTGGCAGGGGGTGCACTGATCGGCGCGGCTGCCACGTCGCTGATACTGTTCAATGGGCGCATTGCCGGCATTTCCGGCATCGTCGGGGGGCTGCTCAGCCTGAAAAAAGGAGACATGGGTTGGCGCCTTGCATTTGTCGGTGGTTTGATCGCGGCGCCTCTCATCTGGCAACTGTTTGCAAGTCTGCCGGCAATCAGGATCGACGGCAGTTTTTTGATGATGGCGCTCGCCGGCCTGATCGTGGGCATCGGTACGCGCTACGGTTCCGGTTGCACCAGCGGACATGGAGTCTGCGGCATTTCCCGCCGGTCCCCGCGTTCGATGGTGGCGACCTTGCTTTTCATGATGATGGGCTTCGTCACGGTTTATGTCATCCGTCACGTTTTTCAGATAGCGGGTTGAGAGGAGGTTTGCATGGTCAATGTGATTGCATTGGTTTCGGGCCTGATCTTCGGGCTGGGCCTGATCCTCGGGGGAATGGCAAATCCCGCCAAAGTTCTGGCTTTTCTTGATCTGACCGGTGAATGGGATCCTTCGCTGGCCTTCGTCATGGCGGGCGCGATCGCAGTGGGATCGGTGGCCTTTGCCCTGGCGGGAAAGCTGAAGAAGAGTTATCTGGGAGCGCCGATGAGCTTGCCCGCCTCGCGCACCATCGATAAAAGGCTGGTTCTGGGTGCGCTGGCGTTCGGCATTGGCTGGGGGATTGCGGGAATATGTCCGGGCCCTGCTCTCGTCCTGCTGGGCGCGGGTAGCGCAAAGGGCGTGGTGTTTGTAGCGGCGATGCTCCTGGGGATGGGAGTTTTCGAAATCCTGGAGCGGCGGCGCAGTAACCCCGAGGTTCAACGGAAACCGAATGCGGACCGGAAGGCGGGCGAGCAGATAGCCCTTCAGGATCATTGAAGAATCCTATGGGTCTTTGTCGGACTCGGTGCGACTTGCGACAGGCTCTCTCTCGCTTGCGGGAGAGGGAAGGCCAAAGCGGGCTAAAAGGGGCTAAAAGGGAAGGCCTCAAAAAGGGAATGGGAGAGCAGATTGAAGCTGGAAAAGGATCTTCATAAGGATTTTCAGATTTCTGAAATGCGGGACTCGGCATCGAAAGCGTGCACGATGCTCAGAACGCTGGCGAACGAGGATCGGTTGCTCATTCTGTGCCAGCTCATCGATGGCCCAAGAACCGTGGGTGAGCTCGAATCCTTGCTGGGCATCCGCCAGCCCACACTCTCGCAGCAGTTGACCGTGCTGCGTCAGGAAAGCCTGGTTTCCACCGAGCGGAACGGCAAGTACATCATCTACAGCCTGGCGAGCAGCGAGGTTGTCCAGATCATGCAGACGTTGTACCGGCTGTATTGCGGGACAAAGGGCGTGGAAAGCGGGGAAGACAGCGGCAGCAATCTGCCGACAAGAGGAAAGTACCGGCAGGCGCGATGACAATTGTCCCGCCGGCGAATGGATGGGTTGTTCAGGATATTTTTGAGTCTCGAATCATTCAAGTCAGGCAAACCGATCATTAATCCGGAGGATTAAGTATGCAGCCAAGTATACGGCAAGAGACGGCGCAACCGGTGGATGCAGCATGCAACTGGAGCGATGCGTTCGATGTTGTCATAATCGGTGGAGGATCGGCGGGAATCGGCGTGACCGCAAGTCTTCTTCGCAGACGTCCGTCGCTGCGCATCGCGATCATCGAGCCCAGCGACAGGCATTACTATCAGCCAGCCTGGACACTGGTCGGCGGAGGCGTTTTCGACGTTACCAAGACGGTACAGCCGATGGCTGACGTTATCCCGGAGAAGGCGCAGTGGGTTCGCGGCGTCGCCAGGCGGGTGGATGCCGTGGGCAATTTTGTGGAACTGGAGGACGGCCGCCAGGTTGGCTACCAACAGCTTATCGTATGCCCAGGGCTTCGTCTGGCGTGGGAGCGGATAGAAGGCCTGGAAGAGACGCTGGGCAAAAATGGCGTAACGTCCAATTACCGTTTTGATCTGGCACCCTATACCTGGTCACTGGTGCAAGAGCTCAAGGGCGGCAAGGCGCTTTTTACCCAGCCTCCCATGCCCATCAAGTGTGCCGGCGCCCCGCAGAAGGCGATGTATTTGTCATGCGACGAGTGGCTGCGCGCAGGCAGGCTGAACGATATCGAGGTCGAGTTCAATACCTGCGCACCGGTGCTTTTTGGCGTATCCGCCTTCGTCCCGCCGTTGATGGAATACGTGAAGCGCTATGATGCTGACCTGGTATTCAATTCAAATCTCGTCAGGGTCGACGGCGAAAACAGGGTGGCCTATTTCGATGTGAAGCATGCCAGCGGGGAAGTCGAGCGGGTGGCAAAACCCTTTGACATGCTGCATGTCGCTCCGCCTCAGGTTGCACCGGCTTTTATTGCCGAGAGTTCGCTTGCGGACGCCGCCGGATGGTGCGAAGTGGATCATACAACGCTCCAGCATCCCCGGTACCCGAATATTTTCGGTCTGGGCGACGCCTGCTCCTCTCCCAATGCCAAAACCGCAGCGGCGGTCAGGAAGCAGATTGTCGTGGTCGCGGAAAATCTGCTGGCGGCGCGAGAACACCGGGAATTCAAGACTTTCTATGACGGTTACGGTTCCTGTCCGTTGACGGTGGAGAGAGGCAAGGTCATTCTTGCGGAATTCGGGTTTGGCGGAAAACTGCTGCCGACCTTCAAGCTTGATCCGACCGTGCCGCGTTTCCTGGCCTGGCTGCTCAAGGCGCGATTTCTCCCCTGGTTTTACTGGCACGGCTTCCTCAAGGGCCGTGAATGGCTCGCGGGGCCGGGCGTGGCGGACTGATCGTATGGAGCACCTTCATCTGGTCAGTCTTATGCTGGGCGCGCTTGTCGGCGTAACTCTCGGTCTCACGGGCGCAGGCGGCGCGATTGTCGCCGTCCCGCTGCTGGTATTCGGCTTGCACCTGACCATGGCCGACGCAGCTCCCATCGCTCTGTTTGCGGTCAGCCTCTCGGCGGCGAGCGGAGCGATCATTGCGTGGAGAGCGGGAAAGGTGAGATACCGGGCCGCAGGACTGATCGCAGTGACCGGCGTGCTGGCGTCTCCGGCAGGCTTGTTCATCGCCCAGCGCATCTCCAATGGCTGGCTGATCCTGGCATTTGCCCTGGTCATGGCTTATGTCGCATTCCGCATGTTTCGCCAAACACTCGCAAAACATGGCTCAAGCGAAGGCGTACCGCGTACGATCCCCTGCGAGGTCAACAGTTCGACCGGACGTTTGCGGTGGACCAGTCCCTGCGCCGGCTCGTTGGCGTTATCGGGAATCTCCGCCGGTTTCCTCTCGGGACTGCTGGGAGTAGGAGGAGGCTTCATCATCGTTCCTGCCGTGCGCAAGGCGACTGACCTCCAGATGGATTCGATTGTTGCGACATCGCTCGGGGTCATCGCGCTCGTTTCCGCCGCTGGCGTCGTATCCGCTACATTCATGGGTGAAATGAACTGGCCAATCGCCCTATCCTTCACTTCGGGAGCGGTCGCGGCCATGTTCCTTGCAAGCGCCATCGCCCATCGCCTTTCGGGAAAGGGACTGCAGCGGGCGTTCGCCATTCTTGCCGGTTTGGCGTCTGCGGGCATGCTCGTCAAGGCGATTATGTCGATCGCCTGATGACATTTTCAAATCCAGCCTGGCAGGAAAGAGAGCCTTTCAAATGCTGAAGCTGCTCGGACCTGCGACGAGCATTACGCTCTGCGCCGCGGCGTTCATGCTGGCAGTCGATGCCACGAGGGATTACGGAACAGCGAACGCCATCAGCATCGGCGCCGCGGCAATGGCGCTGGCCGCCATGAGCCAGTGCCTTGTTCTCGCCGCACGCTTTCGCATTCTTGAGCCTGTTTTCGGCGGCCTCGATCGCGTGTACCGTATGCACAAGTATCTGGGAATAATGGCCCTGGCCATGATGATCCTGCATAACATCGTTGAGCCGGATTTCGAAGACTGGGTGGAAGAGACCGGGCTGGGCGACCTGGCGGAAGATATCGGCGAAGTCGCGTTTGCCGCGCTGGTGGCGCTGATCCTCCTGAGCTGGGTCAAGCGAATTCCTCGCATCCACTGGGAAATACCCTATCCGCTCTGGCATTTTTTCCACCGGTTCACGGGCGCTTTCTTTGCGCTGGTCGCGTTCCATCAGCTTTTGATCGACAAACCCTTCGCCGCCAGCGAGCCCCTCTCCATCTACCTGAATACCCTATGTGTAATCGGAATCTGCTGCTACCTGTTCACGGAATTTGCCAAAAAGAGCTGGAGGCGAAGTTTCTATACGGTGGCGTCAATGGAACGGAAGAGCGGCGCCCTGGAAATTGCCCTCGACCCTGTCGGCCGCCCATTGCTTTGGAAGCCGGGACAGTTCGCATTCCTCGCCGCGGCATCGCCTCTTGCCGAATTCCACCCATTCACTCTGACTGCTCCGCCAGGTCCGGATGGCTCGGTTCGTTTTGCGATCAAGGCGTTGGGTGACTGGACCTCGCAGCTTCCCCTCGTTTTGAAACCGGGTGCGACAGTTCAGGTCGAGGGCCCCTATGGGCGTTTCAATTTTCGCAAATTCGATTTAGGGAAATTTTTTCGACGGAAGGAGAAGCAGCGCCAGGTATGGGTTGCGGGAGGGATAGGCATCACCCCTTTTCTGGCTTGGGCTCAGAGCCTTACTGGCGACGAAAACATCTCCGTTTATCTTTTCTATAGTACTGTTAATGCCGAGGAGGCATTTGGACTGGATGTGCTGGAAGAAGCGAAGGCGAGATTGCAGAATTTCTCCTTTCATGTTGTTTTTAGCCAGCGCGAAGGCAGATCCGGCGTGAATCGCCTTCTTGCAAACGCCCCTTTCGACGTGAAGGGAGCGGATTTCTTTTTTTGCGGTCCGCCAAATATGCGCAAAGCCATCCTGAAGGGATTGAATGTCAAAGGAATGCGTCCTGGCTCGGTCAATTTCGAGCTTTTTGAGTTTCGGTAATTGGGGTAAAGCCGGCTTGCTTTCGATGATCTCTGTTTCTATTCGCTCCACCCTGCTTTTGAGCCTCGGGTTGCTTGCATCAGGTTGCACTCCAATCACTTTCGCTGCCGCAAGTAATTCCTGAAGCGCTGGTTTCATCAAGGATTTCATCAGGTGATAATCCTCAGGACCAAGCCTTTCCAAATACCTCACTTCCGTTTTATGCTTCTTGTGGTTCTGGTATGCTCTCACGGTTAAGGGTGATTCTCGTCAATCAACCTTATTCCAAGACCCTTCTTGCCCAAAAAGCTTTTTGTGCATATAAACAGGAGGTTCAAATGAAACTGAACTCTGCATTTGGCAAATCTTGCATTGCTCTGGGTTTCTCACTCGCACTTGCCGGCATTGCCGTCGCTTCAGAGCAGGAATGGCAATATCCCCTTATCCAGGGATATGGAAAAGTGCTGCCCTTGCCCAATTCCGCGCTTCGACCGAATCCGAATCGGGAAGCCAAAATTGTCGTGAATGTCGTGCGGCCAATGAATTCGCCTGCTGAGGTAAACCCCGGCCTCGACCGCGTGGCACGTCTCGTCAATCTGTTTGCCCTTTCAAAAGTGCCTCCGGAGAAGCTGAAGATCGTCGCCGTTCTTCATGGCGGAGCTACCGCCGCTTCGCTCGACAGCGCTCACTACCGTGAAAAATATCAGGTCGATAATCCCAATATAAAACTGATCGAGGCTTTGAAGCGGGCAGGTGTCAGCGTGTACGTATGCGGACAGGCTGTGGCGCACAGTGGTTTTGGGCAATCATGGATCAACCGAGATGTGTCGGTAGCCCTCTCTGCGATGATGGTATTGGTACACTACCAAAATGAAGGCTATGCACTGGTCGAGTAGACGGGAAGAGACCGCAGGAGCAGTGTTGCAGGAGAACCGTCCGTCACAATAGCTCGAACACGAGGATTGATATTTTCTTTATTATTGGTTCGAAATATGCGATAGCCAACCGGAAAGAAAGGAGTCATCCATGAGTCAAGGATCGCAAACAATAAACCAGGAAATGCCTCCCCTGGATCCACATCCCCTGAGCGAATATGTTGCTTGGGCGGGTTCACGCAACCGCGAGCCCATCCTCGGCGTTCTCAGGGAAAAATTGCCGAAAGACCCCGAGCGTGTCCTGGAACTGGCGAGTGGAAGCGGAATGCACATCAATTACTTCGCTCCCCACTTCAACCATTTGCACTTCCAGCCGTCGGACAGGGATATTGAAGTTTTCGACAATATCAGGAAAGTCACCAGCGAGCAGGGGAATGACAACATCGCCGACCCTGTTCACCTGGATCTCACCAAGCCGGAAACGTGGTTTAACCCCGGCTCAGCAAAATCATTCGCAGCCATTTTCTGCATCAACATCTTTCAGGTAGCGCCTATTTCCATCGCCGACGGGATGATGCAATGTGCGGAGCATCTGCTCAAGGATGATGGCTTTTTGCTGATCTACGGTCCTTTCCATTTCAACGGCGTATTCTCGACGGATTCAAACAGGCAGTTTCACGAAACCCTGAGTTCTGCGGGTGTTGCCGAGTGGGGCCTGAAGGATGTTGCCGACCTGGAAAAAGCGGCCACAAACCACGGGATGGAGCTCAAGGAGAAGATCGAGATGCCGAGCAACAACTTCTCGCTTATTTTCGGCAAAACAAGAAAGCTGTAGTGGGTAAAATTTCCTTGGCAATCGTCGCAGGGGTCGGGTCTACGCGCGGCCTCGGCGCAGCCCTTGGGAGATGCTTTGCTGGTAAGGGACTGCACGTTTTTCTCGTCGGACGGACGATAGCGAAGCTGGAGGAGGTCGCCGGACATATCCAGGGAATGGGAGGCTCAGCGACGCCGATCGCAGTTGATTTGACGGTCGAGGAGGATGTGGCGCGCTTGTTTGACCTGGTTCGCGCACGGAATGCTGCCCTGGATATTACCGCCTACAATGTCGGCAATAATATCGCTGCTCCCTTTTTTGAAACCGGGGCCAGCACATTCACCACGCTTTGGCGGCAGAACTGCCTGGGCGCTTTTCTCTTCTCCCAGCAAGCGCTGCGCCTCATGCAGGAGCAGGGAAAAGGCACAATGTTTTTTACGGGGGCGACCGCTTCATTGCGTGCGAGGCCTCCTTTTACCGCTTTCGCGTCCGCCAAAGCCGGGTTAAGGGCGCTTGCCCAAGGGTTGGCGCGGGAATTCGGTCCACATGGTATTCACATCGTCCATACTGTTATTGATGGAGTGATAAATGGCGACTATGCCCGGGATCGGTTTCCTGACTATGTCAAAGCAAAGGGGGAAGGAGGGTTGCTGGAGCCCGATGCCATTGCCCGGACATACTGGGCTGTTCACGAGCAACACCCGAGCGCATGGACGCATGAGCTGGATCTTCGGCCTTTCAAGGAGCCTTTTTGATAAATTCGGAGGAAAAAATGGATAAGGCAGATTGGAGTTTGAGCGGCGGTTATTTTGAAACCTGCAATTGTGAAACATCCTGCCCCTGCATCTGGCTGCAACCCCCTTCCGAAGGCAACTGCAAGCTGCTGGTGGCCTGGCACATCGAGGACGGGTATTTGAACGGGCAAAGCCTGGACGATCTGAATGTCGCGTTGGCCTGCTACGCGGAAGGAACCATGATAAACGGAGGATGGCAAGCCGCTCTGTATGTAGATGAACGGGCAAGTGATGGGCAGTTTGATGCCATCACTCAGATTTTTGGTGGCAAGCAGGGGGGACACCCTTCGATTCTGATGAGCCTTGTCAGCGATGTGCTGGGCGTAAAAAAGACCAGGATCGACTACAAGGAAGAAGGGAGCAGGCGCGAGATCGTAATTCCGGGAGTCGCACAAGCAGAGATCGAGGCAATCAAAGGCATTACGGGCGGAAATGCGACTATCAATAATCCTCCTCTGTGCGTCGTCACCAGCCACCCCGCTGTCGTTGCCAAGTCCGCGCACTACGAGTACCACGATTACGACAAGAACTGGAAATTCAGCAACCGCAATGGTTTTTACTCGCCATTCACTTATCAGCCTTGACGTTTCTGTCGGCACGCAAGTCGGGCAAAAAGCTCATGTAAATTGTTCAATTGATTTTATAACATATTAGTTTAAAAAGAAAATATCTTGCATTATCTTGACTGCTCACCATTAAGGACTAACCTTCAGCCATCGGATGCATAAAACCCAATCCGCCATTCTGCTATCACTGCTGACAGTAATCGTTTCTGCCTGGGCGTACCTGATCTATCAGCACTGGCAGATGACATCGCTGCCGATGTCCGAAATGTGGATGCCTCCGTCGCAAGCCTCCGACTGGAAATCGCTCGATTTCCTTCTTGTATATCTCATGTGGGCGGCAATGATGGCGGCCATGATGGTCCCATCCGCCATACCCATGATCCTCACTTTTTCGCGAGTCGCCAAAAAACGTTATCTGGCTCCACAAAAATCCACGTTTCTCTTTGCTTACAGCTACCTCGCCGTATGGCTGCTGTTCAGTATCGGGATGACCCTCCTGCAATGGCAGCTCCATGGACTGCAGGTGATCTCCCCTATGATGGATACGGAAAGTAACGTGTTCTCCGCCGTGATTTTTCTAGCGGTAGGAATATATCAGCTGACGCCTCTGAAAACCCGTTTCCTCCAATATTGCCAATCTCCGGCAGGTTTTTTGTTGAACGAATGGCGGGAGGGGGCAAAAGGCGCGTTTCAGATGGGGTTGAAGCATGGCGCCACGTGCGTGGGGTGCTGCTGGGCGCAAATGCTCATCATGTTTGCCGTGGGTGTGATGAACCTCCTCGGGATGGCTTTGATAACCCTGCTGATTCTCCTTGAAAAAGTCGTCCCTGTGAAAAGCCAGTTTATCTCCAAAGCCGGAGGGATTATATTGATGGGGTGTGGCGTCAGGCTGCTCTTCGGGACATAATACCCCTTACCCGCTCTGAGTTAATAATCCAGCCCAATGGAGTTCGATGCGTCTATTTGCCGTTCCACTCCATTTCTTTCCTCTGATTTTTTCCATGTGGTTTCTTTCCTCGATTCCGGCGGATCGGATCAATAACCCGACGGTTCCTCGCGTACCCCGAGGTAGGCCTTGACCGCAGTGATCGCAAGCGGCAGGGAGCCGAACAGAATGAATACGAGGTCGCCGGGCAAGCGCAGCCATTCGACGAAGTGGGACCTGTCATTTCCGATGTACTCCAGGCTGCGCGCGTGCCAGTATCCGTTCTGCACCACATCCCAGACCTGGAGCACTCCGGCGGGGAACAGGCTCATCGCCACCATCATCGCCAGGCCGATATTGGTTCCCCAGAAACTGATCTTGACGTACTTCTCGATGCCTTCCCAGTGTGCGTCGTCACTTGTCTCCCGCAGTACGAACACGGTCAGCGCAATTGCCAGCATCCCGAAAACGCCCATCAGGGCTGAATGGGCATGGGTTGGGGTCAGCAAGGTGCCAACCTCGTAATAGCTCACGATGGGCAGGTTGATCAGAAAGCCAAAGATGCGATGCCTGCGCCGACGAAATTCCAGAACCCGACCGCCATGAGAAAATAGAAAGTCCAGCGGTGGGGTATGACTACTGTCTTGCCACATTCCGCGCAGTTGCCGCCGCGAGTCGTTTTAATGAAATCCCAGGCGTCGAGCTTCAGCAAGGTTAGGGGAACAACCTCCAGCACGGAGAACATCGCGGATAGCGCCATGTTGAAGCTGCTCTAGATCGTCCAGAAAAGCCGCATCCTCGGGCCGGTTGTTGGAATCAAAGACGAAGAGGTCGCGGGCCACCTGGTCATGAATAGCTTGCAAAACTATGCTCCGTACCGGGGTTATACCAATGCCGCCGGCGAGGAAAACCGCAGGAATGGCCTTATTGTTGTGGAGGGTGAAGGATCCGCCCGGACCCTCCATTTTGAACTCGGTACCAAGCGGAATTTTTTTCAACACGCGCTTGAATGCCGTGTCACGCATTCGCGTCGCCACCATCAGATCGTCTTCATAAGGCGCTCGCTAAAGAAAATCCGCGCGTATTGCCTTCTGCGTCAGTTTCCGGCGGACTGAGCAGAGTGAAATCGGCCCATTGGCCTGCCTTATAGGTGAATCCTTCCGGCTTTTCAAAACGGAATGCCATCGTCCCAACCGCAACTTCCTCGGGACCTTTCAAGATGGTCTTGTAGATTGTCATCGTCCCATCTCCTTATTGATGTGATCCATTAGCACAGTGTCACTTGACTCCCAAAGGGGAGATGTGTGTATAAGCAGATAAATAATCAGCAAGAAAACTGGCAAGCCAGCAATCCTCACTGAACGAGTTTCTGCCGTAGATGTGAGTCGTAAAAAACCTGATAGTTCAGTAGTGTGCAGGAAGATGTGCGAGCGGATTACTGGTTTGGGCTGGATTCCAGGTCAAGCCTGGAAGGTGACGAGATTCATAGTATTTTCCGGGGATTGCCGCTTTCTCAGGAGCCCGGGTTATTTTCTTTTTTACACAATGCCTTGTGCGCGCCTCCGGCTACAACAGGTTATAGGATATCACCGTCTTGCCCCCATCACTCGAATAGGAGAGGCGGTAGTCGAGTGCCATCCCCTTCGGGCAGTGGCGCTTCAGGTGCGGAGACAGCCACGCTCTTGCAGATCCCAATCTACCATTCATTGATGACTGAATAGGGAAGGCGTATCCGTGATAGGAACCGGCAGCTAGAACAATTAGAATGCACCATACCGCCTGCTAATGTTCGAGCACATGGGTGGCGGGCCTCATTGGTTTATCGCATGAACTGATGCATAGGCTGAATTGATGCTAACGGGGCTGTCATTAACCTTTCAACTATATAGACGACGATGACACATAACAAGACAGTTCCACAGGTTAAAGGCGACTTTCTGCTGGGTAATTTAAGGCAGATGGCGACGAATCCCCTTCAAGCTTTTTATGACTGGCACCGGGATTATGGGGACTTGGTCAGCTTCAGATTGGCTACCCGCCAATTTTATTTATTCAGTCACCCAAAGCTGGTTGAACAAGCCTTGATCAGGCAAAGCGATATTTTTAAAAAAATCTACAATCCTGAGAAACCCACCGGTATCGCGTTGATTTTAGGTCAGGGCTTAGTAACAAGCCAGGGCGATTTATGGCAAAGACAGCGTCAGTTAATGCAGCCTGTTTTCCAGAGAAGTAATGTAACCACGCTGCTGCCGCTAATGGTTACCGCGGGCAGCAATATGTTGAATCGATGGCGGCAACTGGGTGAAGGTGCACACCTCAACCTCTCTAATGAAATGACGCGGCTTACGTTGGAAGTCATCACCCAGACCATGTTCAGCACCAGTGTGCTCGACAAAATAGAGCATATCTCTCCCTCTCTGGATACTTTGCTTCGCTATGCCATTAAAAGCATCGTGAATCCTTTGACTCTTCCGTTATATGTGCCCACCCCCGCGAATCAAAAATTCAAACGGGCGTTGGGAACAATCGATGATGTCATTTACGGAATCATCGATCAACGCCGCGCCGCACCGTCAGGGCAGAATGACCTGCTGGATATGCTGCTAAAAGCAGGCGATGACAGCAGCGGTGAGAAGATGACCGATAAGCAGATTCGTGATGAAGTTATTACCATTTTTAGCGCAGGCCATGAAACGACCGCGAACTTGCTAAGCTGGACCTTGTATTTACTGGCCCGGCATCCGGATATACTCGCCAGAGTGCGTCAGGAACTTGACGGCTTGCTGCAAGGAGGAATCCCGAACGCCGAGGATTTGCAGCAGCTTGCTTATACCAGAGCCGTGCTCAGTGAATCGATGCGCCTTCGTCCACCTGCTGGCTTCTTGCTGCGTAAAGTTAATAAGGATACCGAGGTTGATGGGTATCTTTTAAAGGCTGGCAGGTCTGCGATATTCAGTATTTATAATCTTCATCATCATGCCGATTTCTGGCAGCAGCCTGAGCAGTTTGACCCTGACAGGTTTTTATTACCTCAAAAGAAGTATTCGTTCATACCTTTCGGTACAGGTGAACGGATCTGTATCGGTAGTCATTTTGCGTTAATGGAAAGCCAGCTTTTGCTAAGCATGATAGTTCAGCACTGTGATTTACAGTTGCTTGACCCGAATGAAGTCGAGATTGAGATGGCGGTAACCCTGCGACCTAAAGGTGGAATTCCGGTCCGCATAAACTGGCGATAAAATAAATCTTCCCGTATACCCGCGCCTATTTGGTTCTGTAGCTGGGTTATCTACAAAAGCTGTTGCGAAAACTGCCCTGACCAATAAAGCGAGGCACTACCAACAGGGCACCGATCACGCAAAGTGCTGGGATTTAGAGTTCCTCTGAGGTATTCTTCGAGGTGTCGATGAGCTCAGCTAGGCGATATCAGTTGTTGTACCTCAAACTTGAATCTGCGCCATGTTGTGATTGATTTTTAAAGAGGGAAAATTTAATGAAGTCTAAATATATTGTATTTATTATTGTGTTGAGTGGGGCTTTGACTAGTTGTGGTGGTGACAAGGCTCCTGAGATAAATTCAACAAATTGTTCTGGCATAGGAATGCAGGCGGTGCTTCCAACTTTCGACAACGAAGCTGAGCGACAAGCATTTATTGATAAATGCCAAGCTATGACAGAAAAATAAAGCTCGGGACAAGCCGTTGGGCCGAGTACAGCTGTTATCACCGGACAAGAATTGATCCAACTTTGAAAGCCGGGCCACAATCAGTGACAGCAAGACTTCATGCCATTCGTGGTGATATTACAAAGCTGGAAACCGATGCAATCGTGAATGCCCCAATTCGTCATTGCTGGGAGGCGGTGGGGTTGATGGCACTATCCATCGGGCTGCTGGGCCGGAGTTGTTGGAGGAATGCAGGTTGCTTGGCGGTTGTAAAACCGGTGAAGCAAAGATCACAAAGGGCTACCGTTTAAAGACAAAGCACGTCATTCATACCGTTGGTCCGGTTTGGCATGGAGGAAAAAGCAATGAACCAGAACAACTTGCCTCCTGTTATCGGCGGAGCCTGGAAATTGCCGCTGCCAACGATTTGAGTTCGATTGCGTTTCCATGCATCAGCACAGGTGCATATGGTTACCCGCCTGAAGCTGCCGCAGAAATAGGGGTCAATACTGTACGGGAATTTATTGAAACCGGAGCTTCGCTCAAAGAATTGATATTTTGCTGTTTCTCCGAGCAAGACTTTCAGTTATATCAACGAGTACTGAGTGAGCCAGCGGTCTGACCATTCTTTCAAAGTCGAATGACCGACGATACATGGCTTAACACAGATCAACAGGGTCAGACTTTCGATTGATTGGTGGTGCCGAAATAGGGTAAGCACGATGTATGCCTTCTGTCTTTTTTACTCTTGGGCTCGGCCCTGATGACGATCCAAGCTTGCAGAAATACGGAGGATAACTCACGCATCCGGCTCGTGATTCACGGCGGTGCTGGAGCCGTTAAACCCGGCAAACAGCGGCACGAACGTGAGCAGGCCTACATGGAGGCACTCGCACAATCGCTGATCGCCGGCCATGCGGTGCTTGCAGCAGGCGGCAGCAGCATCGATGCGGTGATTGCGGCAATTGCGGTGATGGAGGACTGCCCCTTGTTCAATGCCGGCAAGGGCTCCGTGTTCACCCATGATGGTCGCAACGAACTGGAAGCTTCAATCATGGAAGGATCCACTCGCGCGGCAGGCGCAATTGCGGGAGTGACGACGATTCGCAATCCGATTCGCGCCGCGCATGCGGTAATGACGAAAAGCCCGCATGTGATGCTCATCGGTCAAGGTGCGGAAATCTTTGCTGCAAAGCAGGGTCTGGAAATCGTGGACCCGTCCTATTTCTATACCCAGTACCGGTGGAATCAATTGCAGAAAGCTATCGCTAAAGACGATATTCTGCGCGACCATGATGCTGGTCTGGATACACTGCCGGGTGAGGATGAAAAACGCGGAACCGTTGGCGCCGTGGCGCTGGACTGCCATGGCAATCTGGCAGCCGGCACGTCGACCGGTGGGCTCACGAACAAGCACTCCGGCCGAGTAGGAGACTCGTCCATTATTGGCGCTGGAACCTACGCGGACAATCGCTCGGCTGCGGTATCCACGACTGGCACAGGCGAAATGTTCATTCGTACCGCTGCCGCTTTCAACACAGCAGCGCAGGTGCGATTTCTGCATACTCCGCTTACCGAGGCAGCCGATAACACGCTGGCCGAAATCGCCGCGATGGGTGGAGATGGCGGCTTGATCGTCCTGGATGCGGAGGGCAACTATACTATGCGTTTCAACACTGGCGCAATGTTTCGCGGCACAATCGGAGAGGATGGCCTAGCTCGGACGGGAATTTTTTTCGGCCCTGAAACACCGGTTATGTCGAGTTGACAGGCTGCCGAGCTTTCGGGTCCAGCTTCTCATTTCTCCTTATGCGCAAGAATCTGGATAATTCTTCAGGATGTGGTGAGTTGCCGAAAACAACTACAACCATCGGGGAAGAAAAAGGTGGCTGGCTGATCTATACTTCCAGAGATGAGCCTCGGCGTAATACAGGTCAGAGATGCGCTGTAAGGCTCTGCTGCTGTCAGTGAAATTTATTTCAATAGACTTTGTGGAGGTTATGTCATGAGATATATACCAGCAAGTTTTGCCATCGGTGTTTTGGGCGTTCTTCTGGCAACTCCGGTGATTGCCGATCATCACACTGCCGAGGCGATCGAACATGCCGCGATGGCAAAAGCACATGGCGAGGACGGTCACGCAAAAGTGCTGCTCAAGCATGCGGAAGAGAGTCTGAGCCATGCTCAGGCGGCGGAGAAAAAGCACGCCGAACAACATAAGCATATGACGGACTCCATCAAGGAACTGAAGCAGGCAATCGAGCATGCGAAAGCAGGCCACGCTGACATTGCCACCAAGCACGTTGACGAAGCCCTGATGCACATGCGCAAGTCAACAAGCGATTAGACCGGGGTCAGACTTGATTGATTCTATCCCTGGCAGAAGGATCTCAATCCGGAGGGATCAGAGTTAATCGAGTCTGCCGTGATGCAGGGTTGTGGTCTTTTGAATACCATGGGGCACTCTGAATGAGGAGGAGTGGTTTTGTACACGCCGTATTCTCCTGTCCAAACTACCGCTCAGAACGCCTCGACTGTTTCTCAAAATAAGCAGCGGCATCGAGAACCGGCTTTGGGTCGTCGCCTTGCTCCATGATCATCTTTGCAGTCTCCCTGTAGCCCTTTGCCAGCGATTTCGCCTGTTCCGGAAATAACGACTCGTGCTCCCTCAGTTTGAGATCGTTCACTTGCTGCGTCTTTTTTCGATTCTCATCTTCCGCCTGCTCTATTGTTCTGGCTGTCTCATCAGTCTTTTCCGCAGCCGCCTTTGCCAAATCAGCGGCGCCACCAGTACCTGAAAAGGAAAACACAAGCAACAGGGAGAGGAGAATGCCGTTCAAGCGCATGCCGTTTATTCCCGGAATTCCTCCTGACTGCTTACAAAACCTGGAGGTCGTCAACGTTCATCGAGTCAACCCTCTGTCGACCTCGTATGTCGTGGCCTTCGTATCCACGTTGATGTTTCCGATAAGCTGGCCGCCGTAAATCTCCCCGCCGGAAAGACCGGTGACACGAAGATAAGGTACTGCTTTGTTTGCCAATAAGGTAACCCGGTTGGTTGTTCGATTCCATATTGCATCGATCTTTGCGGACCTGGCGTTAAGGCTTTCCGCTGTGTGGTCGCCTATTTCATAGTAAGGAAGATTTTTGACCGGCAGGCTGAACAATCGCTCATATTCGGTGAAGACTGCATCGAGCCAGTCAAATTGAAGCGTACTGCCATTTTTATCATACTGAGCAAGATTCGACTGATGAAAAAAATGCGGCCACCGGTTAAAGCTCAACATGTGCCGTACTGCGATATCCGCTTCGATTCCGAGGATTTCGCGGTAGCTCCGGGGAGAGCAAGCCATTGCCGGTGCTTCACATGGATTTTTTCCGGCATTGATAAATTTCTGATAGTACAGATAGTTATACTCGTCCTCCAGCTGGGAAGGATTTGTCACGTTATAAAAAATGTTGGTTGGCCAGCGTGGCAGCATGAGTCGATCCGTTTGGCTCCCATCTTCATACTGAGTGATATACTGCTCAACGTTTTGAGCCTTTTGTGACGTATCGGCAGCAAGATATTCCACGCCCGCGGTGGCAGCCGCCTGAAGCAATAGCGGATTCGCACCGCCTGCATCAAAGGCTATGTCGTCAGCCTGAAGATTGAACATACCCGGGTGTAAGGCAGGATCATCCGTGCATTTCTGATCTTTCAGGCCGGAATGAGCCCCAGTGATGAGCACGCGATTGTTCTCGTTTCTCTCGGGAAGATCCAGTAGCGCCCACACGTTCTGGTTGGCAGTGATTTCAGCCCTGATTGCCTCTGCACTCGTAAAAGTGTGGTAATCGCAGGGCGCATCAGCAGGAACCGGTGACTTATCCATGTCTGCATGCGTGAAGGTGTGGTTTATAAAGCGGAAATGCGTTTTGTTGGCCGCTATTGCTGCTACCAGATTATCTTTCCAGTTTGCCGCGAGCGGCATTGTCTGGGGGTTCACCACCGCTCCCGCGCCATTGAACGCGAAATCCAGCTTGAAATTTCCCGCCGTCGGGTGTGCGGCCCGGAGGGCGGCCTGTTTGCTCACCACATTGGTTATGTCAGCGCCGGTCAGGCGATAAGTATCGCCGTTCTCCTTATCGAGAGCAGGATTCCATTGATTGTTGGTACGAAACAGATCATCCACATGCGCAGCCAGATGGATGAAGCGCGCACCGATGAAAACTCCCTGGGTTGCCCAGTTGACGAATTCATAAGCCAGAACTTTCGAATGCATGAGGAACGACGCATTCGTAATCGTCGAAATCAGTACTTCGCGCGCGGGTGCGGATTGATCAGGCTTCATGTACCGCACAATGGACAGCAGTGCTTCGTCCTGTCCGGTTCGTAAAAGCGGCTCGACATAGGGTATAGAGCCGTCCTTCAGGCGGTTCATATCGTTTCGGGGATGGGTCGCAAAGGCGAGGGATGTAATTGGAAGCGGATTATTCCTGTTTACGTATTCAAAGGCTTCCTTGCTGTACCTCCCCGGTATTGTCCACCTCACATCATAATTGTGCCCGCTTGAGGAGTAGGCGAGACCGTAATCCAGATAGATGTCGTGCGGCGGTTCCAGATCCGCGTACGTGGCTGGCCACCCTGACAATACCGCTTCCCGTACCCGGAAGTTTTTCTCGTAATTGTGCAGCAGATCCCATTCGGCCGGGGTGAAGCCTGGAACCAGGTCCGCGTCGGTGAGGATGACTCCATTGTAGTTGCCAACACAACCTGCCTCTTCGGCCTTGCAGGCCGTTCCCTGCGAAGAAGCAGCCAGAAACGCAGGCGTCAGATCCTGCGTCCCGGCATTCAGCACGACATATGGAACACCCATTTCATCGAGGACAGGCTTGATATAGGCCAATCCCAGGTCTTCCGCCACCTCTCCTGTAGCAACAACCAGTATTCTCAGTTTGACAGCATTATCAGCGTGCGCTGGAGCCACGGTAATTATGGTAAACAGCATGGCTATTGCTGCAAGAAGCTTGCGCTTCATGAATGAAGTCTCCCTATCGCGAAACAAAATGTAACGATTTGACAAATCCTCCTGTTATTTAGGTTCCTTGCAAGTCATCTTCATACACCATCACTGTCTTGTTGTTCCGGCTGTTTTAAGAAGTTTGAAAAGCATTTTCCTTGCAGATGGAATCTGTTACGGTTCCAATTCTCAACCTGAATAACACCCAGGAGATAAGCATGCAAAGCATCCAAAGGATTACCCCCTGTTTGTGGTTTGATAATCAAGCCGAAGAGGCAGCAGAATTTTATGCGAGCATCTTCAAAATTTCCAGAATTACAAAGGTGAGCCACTATGGAGAAGCTGGGCACGAGGTTCACGGACAAGCGGCGGGAACGGTAATGACTGTAGCATTTGAGCTCGACGGGCAGGGATTTGTCGCTCTCAATGGCGGCCCGACCTTCAAATTCAACGAGGCCATCTCGTTTCAGGTCAATTGCGAAACCCAGGAAGAAGTGGACTACTACTGGGAGAGTCTTTCCGAAGACGGAGACGAAAAGGCCCAGCAGTGCGGTTGGCTCAAGGACAAATACGGAGTTTCCTGGCAAATCATTCCCCGGATTTTATCCGAGATGATCGATGATCCCGATTCTGGAAAATCCGGGAGAGTCATGGAGGCAATGCTTCAAATGAAGAAAATCGACATCGGTGGACTCAAGCGTGCATTCAATGGATGACCCTTTTGAACTCCACGTAGCGAGAGAAGGGGCGGACGTCTAAGGTGCGCACCGTTTCCGCACGTAAAACACACCGGGATCAGTGACTGAACGGAAGCGGGATCCAACTTCAGCCTGTTCTGAGCTTGACCGAGAAATCCGCTATGCCTATCTTGAAGAGCAATTTGGCCGCGGCGTCGAGTGTTTTGAATCCGCGTGTTTCGCGTTTAGAGGTCTCAAGGGGCTGGCCGTCGATCACGACCATGTATCCGGCCGACATCACCGCGTAATGCACCTGTACACGCTTTATCGCATTAGCATCAAGCAGAAGCTTCACTTCGCGCTCTAGCATGCTTTCTTTCCTTTTGCTAAAGCATCGGTAAGACCCGATACAACCGGTGTTTCAAACAGGTCCGGCTGATCGATCATCACAAGCAAATCGCCCGGCTTCACCTGCAAAAACTTGCAAAGTTTTTCCAATACGGCACGATCGAAACTGTTCACACGGTCGTAGTAGTAGCGATCCAATGTAGCGCGAGCGATACCGGTTCCACGGCACACCTCCGCGACCTTGATGCGCTTGGCGCCGAGGATGACAGAAAGTCGACAACTGATCATTTGATAGTATTATTTGCTCTAAATCGATCAAATAATACCATTATAGAAGTAAGATGCGCCAACGGCTTATTCAAAATCACAATGCTACAGCCAACGCAAGAGCCGCCGTTGCCATTGACCCATAGCTTATTCTAAGGAGGAACGAATTCCCTCAATTTCATCTTCTCTACTCTTGTTTTGATACAGTAGAAGTGTGGCAAGAAAGTAGATCAGCTTGAGAACAGGCAGTGAGCGACAATAAGTAATCAATGTCAGGAGCCCAGTTCAGCTGTGGCAATAAAAAACAACACCAACCAGAACCTGTAGCCACTAGAGGGAGGCACATCGTGAAATTCATCATCCTTGCCCTACTTGCCGTATTCATTTCTCCCGTAGCCCAAGCTGACCCACCACATCTCAAGAATCAACAAACAGGAAAATATCTGGGCAATCTGAGTGCGAATCCCTACGATCCAAATTCGGTCAACAATCCCTACGGCCGGTATGGGAGCTCATACAGCGCAGAGTCCATCAACAATCCCTATGGGCAATACGGCAGCCGCTACAGTAACGACAGCCCCAACAATCCTTATGCGACCAATGCGCCAGAGATATATGGCAGTGATGGAGAACACCGCGGCTATTAGCGATGGAAAGTGCTGCTCTGCCTGAACAAGACAAGTTATCAATAGAACTGGATTTAACTTGTCTTGGAGATCGTGCCAACACTGTGGCCAGTCGGGTTGCTGCCAAATTCACTCTTGAGGTCCGGTTTGAAGCGCTTCCATGCTTTATTCGCTCCGTATAATGAAGCGATTATGTTCCTTAAACGCTTCATCAACAAATCCGATACCTCGCGGAACAGTGCCCTTGACAGGACTTGTCCTGAGCCCGTTTGCCCTCCGACAAGCTCAGGGCGAACGAAGACGAAAGGGCTCAAGGCAAAGGGGATGGTTTCATCAAGAGCCGTTGTTCTTCTCATCGTTGACCGTTCGTCTATGCCAGATCAACTCGCCGTTCCTGTACACTTCCCGGATACGGTGAAGGGGGACCTCGCGGGTACGTCCCTCCTGATCGGTAAAGCGGAAAAAGAAATGATCATTTGGTGTGAGCTGCATCTGCTGTAGCGGAATCTGGATAATTTCCCCACTCTTGCGATCGTAGTATCCGATCACGAAATTATCTTTTCCGAATGACTCATCCCAGCGAATCTGGCTGAGCAGGTCTTGTATGGGGGTCATGAAGCTTCCTTTTCAGGCAGATAGCCAGCCGCGTCAGCTTCCCGAAAGAATTGCGTCCATTCCGGTCATGCGATTTTTGATGCTACATTGAATTGTAGGTCGAAAAACCTATTGTTCCTGGCCGTATCAACCAAAGAGGTCGAAATGCGGGAGATCGATGGTTCCTATGGAGAAGGCGGGGGCCAGTTGCTCCGCACATCGGTCGTGCTTGCGGCGATAACGGGACTATCGGTTCATGTGTACAACATTCGCGCAAAACGTTCCAATCCCGGTCTTGCGCCTCAACACCTCACCGCCGTAAAGGCGGTGGCAGCGCTTTGCAGCGCGCAGACGGAAGGGGTGGAAGTCAAATCGCGGGAAATCATTTTTCGCCCCGGTCCCTTGCGCGGGGGTGAATACGACTTTCCCGTGGGAACGGCAGGCAGTGTTACCCTGGTGCTTCAGGCAGCGCTTCCGGCTGCCATGGCATGCGGAGAAAAGCTGCGGATGAGCATTTCCGGTGGCACCGATATTCGCGCTGCGCCGCCCCTGGATTACTTCCGCTACATATTGCTGCCGCTGGTTTATAGCATGGGCGCCAGGGCGAAGATCGAACTGCTGCAGCGGGGGTATTATCCCCGCGGCGGAGGAAAGGTAGTCGTGGACGTAGAGCCTTGCCTGCCTCTGCGTCCGCTGATCCTGAACACCTCGGAAGGGCTGGAGGGTATAACCGGTTTTGCACACATTTCAAACCTGCCCAGGCACATCGTCCACCGCATGGCTAATGCGGCACTGGCAGAACTTTCGACCTTTCCCACGCCAGCCGTTGGCCTGGAGGTATTCGGAAAGGACGAAGCAATAGGCGAGGGCGGAGCAGTGCTTCTGACCGCGCACAAGGAGCATAGCCGTCTGGGGGCGTCTGCTGTGGCAGAAAGAGGCGTGCGAGCCGAACGGCTCGGTGCTGAGGCGGGAAAGCGTTTGCGCGAGGAAATCCTGTCCGGCGCAACGCTGGATATTCATGCGGCAGACCAGGTATTGATCTACCTCGCGCTGGCGAGTGGCGCGTCCTGCTTTCTCACGAGAGAACTCTCCTCCCACGCCGCAACGACCATTTGGCTGCTGGAACAGTTTCTGCCGGTGCGCTTCCAGGTCACCCAGGAAGCGCATTTGATTCGCGTCCACGCAACGCCGGAATTCAATAGCAGGTCAAGCTTTTTGTGGCGATAAGAGGATTTACCAGGTGGAGCCCGGCCTACTACTGTCGGTACGCTTTCAGGTCATCGGGAAGCGCATTTGATTCGCATTAGCGCAGACCAAACAGGTGTGGTGTAGATCAGGCTCCGTCTGACGGCAGTTGGACAATCTCCATGCTAAAGACATAATTCATGCGACATTCTGCATCTGGCTTGTTGACGTTCATGTTTTACGTGTTGGCCGCGTCCGCGTCCGCGTCTGGCTCTTCTGGCATTTCTGATGAAATCACCTATATTGAAAACACCAGCTCATCGAGCGGCCAGCTTTTAGCTTGGAACAATACATGTGCGAGGAAAAAAATGGCGGAGCAGCGTGAAACTTATAAGGGTCGGGAGATTGTTGTTCGAACAGGGGAAGACGCACCAGCAGAAGGCGCCGCGGGATTGGAGGCCGCGAGGGCGGAAAGGGCGGGTGGAGAGGCAGTAGACGTGAGGATTGATGGAAAGAACGTTTTTGTTATAAAGAATTCGTCCGGCTCGTATATCGCATCCGGTTTCGCTTTCGATCCGCAACCTTCGCCTATGGAGCTGGCGCGGAAAATTATCGATTATCGTGAGGCGGGGAGATAAAAATGGGAACCCGAAAGAATCAATCCACGTTGACAGCTGCGGAGAAGGCGGCCTTTGTTGCGGCGGTAAAAGCGCTCAAGGCAAATGGCGCCTATGATGTATTTGTGGCCCAGCACCGTACCGCCTTTCTTGCCGGTGTGAACGATCCGGCACACGGCGGCCCCGCCTTTCTGCCCTGGCACAGGGAGTATCTCCGCCGGTTCGAGCGTGCCCTTCAGCAGATCGATCCCAGTGTTTCCATCCCGTATTGGGACTGGACAGTTGACCGCACGACGAACGCCTCCATCTGGAATGCGAATTTCATGGGCGGAAATGGAACGGGCCCTGGCGGACGTGTGATGACGGGTCCGTTCGCCTTTTCCACAGGAGAGTGGACGCTTACTGTCCTGGACCCCGGTGACACAGATAATTTTCTCACCCGCGCCTTCGGCGCCATGGGAGCGCTGCCCACCCAGCAGGGAGTGAATACCGCCATCAATATCGTGCCCTATGATTCAGCGCCCTGGAATCGTAACAGCAGCATGAACACGAGTTTTCGAAACCATCTCGAGGGGATTATCCACAATCCCGGCCATATGTGGGTAGGCGGCTCGATGATGGCGATGTCATCCCCCAACGATCCGGTGTTCTGGCTGCATCATTGCAATATCGATCGGTTGTGGGCAGTATGGCAGCGGGAAAATCCGGGGCAGAATTATCGTCCACCGAGCGGCACGGCGGGCGTGGTGAACGGCCATGGACTGGATGATCCCATGCCGCCATGGAACAACGAAGCTTCGCCGCCTACACCCCGAGATGTTCTCGATCACCATGCGCTTGGCTACACCTACGATGACGAGGAAGAGGAGCCTCCGCAGGTCGTACCGCTGACCGTAGATGCGGCTCCGTTTGCCGCTTCCATAGGCCAGACGGGAGAAGTGGACGCATACAGCTTCGTTGCCTCAAGCCAGGGGAGTTATGTCATCGAAACCGAGGGTTCCACCGATGTGGTGGCAGCCCTGTATGGTCCGAATGATGCCAACGCACTCATTGCCGAGGATGACGACAGCGGTGCCGGCCAAAATTCGCGCATTGCACGAGACCTGGCGCCGGGAACATATTATGTCCGCATAAGGCACTATAGCGGCTCATCCACTGGAAGCTACCGCATTTCAGTGCGAGGGTCAGGAGGGCCGCAGCCAGGTATTCAGACCATTCAGATAAACGGCCCGGCAGTGCAGGGCACACTCTCCGCCAACGAAAGGGACTTGTACACCTTTACTGTCGTGACGCCCGGATCGCATACGATAGAGACTGCAGGGAGCACCGATTGCTTCCTCACGTTGTTCGGTCCCAATAGCCAAACGACCGTCATTGCCCAGGACGACGACAGTGGTCCGGGAACCAATTCGCGGATCGTGCGAAACCTTGGTGGCGGCGTCTATTATGTTCAGGTCAGGCACTACAGCCCGACAGGTACAGGGGCGTATAGCGTTTCCGTCAGAACATGACAGGAAACGCGACGGGGTTCGAGCGGGTTCTTTGGACTTCCTGCAGCGATCTTGAGTGAAAGGCGTCCTGGCGCTGATTGTTCTTCTTGCTGGCTGTGGCTCGACAATCGCGCACAAACCCGACGGAAACGGTGACAGTCCAGGCTTCTATACCATCACAAATTTATATGATGGCAGTCAGGCATCAAAAGAGCGACTTGCGGAGTGGATGGATACCGAGGCGCAAAAGGTATGCCATTCACCCTATTCACTGATCTCGGAAGAGTCAGTTCCGACCATCAATCGCCTGGGGGAAGCGACGTTTTCGCGGCTTGTCTGGAAAATCAGGTGCCGGGGACAGGCGAGCGAATGAGGATTGAAATACTCTCCGCCCGTTATTCTCTGGCCGGTGACTATTGATCTGGCCAGAAAATATTATGAATCTCTCATTCCGGGCCTGACTCGAATCCAGCAAACCGGAATCTAGTCCAAACCAGCAATGGCGTGCTTTGAACGTCACTTGATACCAGCTTCAGCCGATATGATGTTCGTACTGTTTGTTCGCAGAATTAAATAGGCAGCTGGTTTCATTTCAGGATATTCAAAGCACCTCTGAGCTGCCTTCATCCGCTTCCTGAACCGTTTACAAAATTACTTCCCGCCCAGTCGGTCAGGCGTCATTCCGCCGCCTGTCCCTATGCTGCCTGATGTATGATGGCATGCTTCGCCTCACCCACACAGCGATGCCAGGCAAGCTCCAGAAAATTCTCCCGAAAAAAAATCTCCCGCTGATACATCAAATATTGCCTGTATTTGTGCTGGCTGCTTTCGCAGTACTTGCATCCTTTCTGTGGCAGGGGCACAAGGGATTCAATCTGTGGGATGAAGGTTACCTATGGTACGGGGCTCAGCGGGTATTGCTGGGCGAGGTGCCTCTGCGCGATTTCATGTCCTACGATCCCGGCCGCTATTATTGGTCGGCAGCTCTGATGAGCTTGTGGGGCGACAATGGCATCATGGTCTTGCGCGGCGCGGTGGCGGGGTTCCAGGCGATAGGCTTGTTCATGGGTCTGCTGCTGATCGCACAAAAGAGCGCCCCGCGCTTCAAGTTCCCGGGTTTTCTCTATCTGCTGCTTTCGGCAATCACTCTCATGGTGTGGATGTACCCGCGCCATAAGCTGTTCGATATTTCACTGTCCATTCTTCTCATTGGCGTATTGGTCTTTCTGGTTCAACATCCGACGTGGCTACGTTACTTCGTGTGCGGTCTTTGCATCGGTCTGGTGGCTGTTTTCGGGCGCAATCACGGCGTGTATGGAGCGTTGGGTAGCGCTGGAGTAATGGTTTGGTTGGCAGTCAAATCCGGTAGCCGAAGGACTCAGCCTGGGTTAATGGAAGGATTCCTGCTATGGGCAGCAGGAGTGGCGGCCGGTTTCACGCCGCTACTTGCGATGCTGCTGCTTGTGCCTGGTTTCGCTGTCGCATTTTGGGAAAGTATCCGCTTTCTGTTCGAAGTGAAGGCGACCAATCTTCCTTTGCCCATTCCATGGCCATGGAAAGTATCCTTTGACTCGATACCGACTGATGAGGCAATTCGCAGTGTGCTGGTCGGCGTATTCTTCATCGGAATACTGATCTTCAGCCTGGTCGGAATTGGATGGGTCCTTTTCCAAAAATTTCGTAGCAAAGCTGTTTCGCCCGCCCTGGTGGCTTCGGTGTTCCTCGGGTTGCCCTATGCGCACTATGCATATTCCCGTGCCGATGTCGGACACCTTGCCCAAAGTATCTTTCCGTTATTGATCGGCTGCCTGGTACTACTGGCCGCGCAACCTGCAAAAATCAAATGGCCTTTCGCAGTGGCGTTATGCGCCGCGAGTCTGTGGGTGATGCATGCTTTTCATCCGGGTTGGCAATGTGGCGCCAGCGGCCAATGCAAGGCCATTGAAATTTCAGGTAGCCAGCTCATGGTTTCGCCGGAGGTGGAAAGCGATGTTCGTCTGCTCAGAAAACTAGCCGAGGAATATACGCCAGATGACCGCAGCTTCGTCGTGACTCCATTCTGGCCGGGTGGCTATCCATTGCTGAATGCCAAGTCTCCGATGTGGGAGATATATGCTCTTTTTCCCCGAAGTGAGGATTTTCAGCAAGAGGAAATCAAGCGCATTGCAGCGGCGAGCCCCGGCTTTGTTCTGATATACGATCTTCCCCTCGATGGACGGGAGGAATTACGCTTTCGTAATACGCATCCTCTTATTTACCGCTACATCATCGAACACTTCGACCGAGTGCCTAATTCACCCAATCCCGCCTACCAGATCTATACGAGCAGAAAGCGAGCCAAGTAGTTGGAGTTGGCACTCGAGCCCAAGCCTGTTTCTCCCGATCTGTGCAATGGCGTACATACCAATTGAATCGTTTCACCTATTGTAATTCATAGCGCTATTTCGGCTCTATGGATAAATTCCCGCTTTCCGACTCGCATTTCTGCCCCATCGCCTGCTTGACAGGAGGACAGAGGACAAAAAGGGAAGGAAGGGGGAAGAGAGGAGGACAGCATGAATATCAAAGAGGTATGGGCTCTTGTCAAAGCTTCTTTTTCGTCCTGGCTGGACGATTATGCGCCAAGCATGGGCGCGGCGCTGGCCTACTACACCATGTTTTCCATCGCTCCGCTTTTGCTGATCGTCATTTCGACGGCAGGACTTGTCTTTGGCGAAGAAGCGGTGCGTGGGGAAATCTTCGGACAATTGCGCGACTTGATGGGTGATCAAGGGGCGGCCGCGGTGGAAGGGTTGCTTGCAAGTGTCAGCAAGCCGGAAGAGGGTGCGGCAGGCGCAGTGGTCGGAACAGTTTTACTCCTGATTGGCGCAACCACCGTATTTGGCGAGCTGCAGAACGCATTCGACCGAATCTGGCGCGTACCCGGCAAAGACAAGAACGGCGGGATAGGGGAGCTCATCAGGACGAGATTGCTGTCGTTTGGAATAATACTGGGAATAGGCTTTCTAATGATGGTATCCCTTGTTTTCAATGCCGCCGTATCCGCATTGGGAAAGTGGTGGGGTGGATTTTTTTCGGAACTTGAAATTCTGGTAACGACTCTGAATTTTATATTCAGCTTTGTTTTTACCACCGCTGTTTTCGCGATGCTTTACAAATTTATGCCCCAGGTGAAAATTCAGTGGAAGGACGTGTGGCTGGGGGCAGGCGTTACCGCATTGCTGTTTACCATCGGCAAGTTTCTGATCGGTCTTTACATTGGAAAAAGCGCGATCAGTTCCGGATTTGGCGCCGCGGGATCACTGGTTGTCGTATTGGTGTGGGTTTACTACTCAGCCCAGATTTTTTTACTGGGTGCCGAGTTTACCTGGGTATATTCTCATGCTCGTGGATCGCGAAAAAACCAGGAGATTCCCCCGAGAACCATCTCCGCTGGCCCGGTAGAGATGACGCGCGGAGAGGCGGCGGAAGGTTTCACCGCGAAGAACCATCAGGAACGCGCTTTTCGATAACCCTTTGCTGTATCCGCATCGCTTCCTTTGATACCACCTTGGGTAAGAGACCGCAATACTTGCGCAGTTTGAGCGACGATATCGCTCAGGTCGAACTTCTCTTCGACGCGTTTTCGGGCTGCTTCCCCCATCCTGAGACGGGTCGAATTGCTCGTCATCAGAGTGACGACATCATTGGCTAGGCCTTCCGTATCTCCGGGCTGTTTCAGCAGACCGGTACCGCCTACCTCGACAATATCGACTACGCCCCCGACATTCGTAGCCACCACCGGGAGGCCTGATGCCATCGCTTCCACGATCACCAGGGGCATCGCTTCAGAATACGAAGTTGACACAACGAGATCGAGGCAGGGGTAGATTTTTGCCATGTCCCGCTGCAGGCCCACCATATGAATGTGGCCTGTCAGATCGTGCTGGTCGATCTCGTTCTGGAGCTCTCCCCGCATCGGCCCTTCGCCCACCAGTACGAAATGGCAGTTCTTGAGCCTCTTGTGCGCTAGCTGCGCCACGCGAATAAACATTTCCGGCCCCTTCTCGGGCGAGAGGCGACCGATGAAGCCTACAAGGGGCGCTTCTGGCGGGATCTTGATCAAGGAATGAAGGTAATTGGACTTGGGAGCCGGATGGAAGATCTTTGTATCGATTCCGTTAGGAATGAAGCGCAGTTTTGTGCTTGGTACGCCCAGAGTCAACGCTTGAAAGTAGGCGGTTTTTGCAACCACGTTGATATGAGTATTCATGAGCTTGTGCACTTCAAAATCGCGCATGCTCAGGTAGCGTCCGTGGACAGTGGCTATTGCCGGTGTGTCGGTCAACCTGCTCAGGATACCTGCAAGCGAGTGCGCATTGGGAAGGTGTGCATGGATGACGTCGATCGCATCAGCCCGGACGAGACTCGAACCAAGGAGGATAGACTGCCAGTCAGGCTCATCGGTGACAGGAGTGATGTGAACGCTACAGCCGATATCGCGTAATTGCGATGTCAGTTTACCTTCCGCCACACAGAGGCAGGTGACACGAAAAGTATCCTGCGGCAGTCGCTCGAGCAACCTCAAGACGTAAGTTTCCATTCCACCGACGATGGAGGCCCCTATAATTTCGAGAAGATTGATAGGTCGTTCGGCAGTTGAAATGATTTTCACGTCAATTTATTCCCAGCCAGGCCGCGGCTGTCCCTCCCATGATCCGGTCGCGGCTGGACTTGTCCACGTCGAGACGTTCCAGCAGCGTCAACACATCGTCAATTCGGCTTTTTATCAAATCCGCACTACAGGGCAAAAACACATCGCTGCCGAATTGCAATAAATCGGGCGTGAGGACGTCGATTGCTTTTCTCAGAACTTCAAGGCGGTAAACAGGAGGCGCGCCAAAGGAAATGTCGAAGCGAAACTGGCTGTTGTCAGGCGGCACTCCGTTGATGAGGTCTATGAGACCTACCGCATTCGCCTCGTCGGACCACGGCCACCCCAGGTGAGCCAGGGTAACGCGCAGGTCAGGATACTCGCGTATCGCTTCGTAAAAGCTGGGGCGACAGAAACGCCCCGATTTTCCATCGATAAAAATACCGCTGTGGAACAGGATTGGAATCTTGAGGCGGGCTGCTGTTTCATAAACGTCCCGCGCGCAGTCGTCATAAGGGTACCATCCGGCTGGCACCATTTTGAGTCCATGAAGCCCCAACTCATGCGCGCTGACAAGATCTTCGCACGCACCTTCTAACGAAGGGTTGATTACCGCAAACCCGATCAGGCGATCGGTATGATGACCTACAAGCTGGGAAAGATAATGGTTGGCCGACCTTAACGACGCACTGTCGTGCATGGAATATGGGCCGCTCAAAAACGGCGCAAGCACAACGGCCTTGTCCACCTGCGCCAGATCCAACGCCTGTAGAATGTCATCTACTTTCTCATCCCCTGAACAATGAATATGAGCGTCTATTATCATGCTCGATCACACTGCGGTTTTGTCGGCAACACGTTCTTCGCTGTCAGAGAATTGACTGATAGCTTCTGCTGCCTTTTTTCCTGCCAGGAAAGCATGATCGGAGTTGTAATATTCCCACTCGCTGTAGCGCCCGCCCAGGATAATATCTCGCTCCGAAAGCCATTGCCGGATGGTTTCAACGCTCTGCTTTCTCGCATGGTCATATACCACATAGGCGTACGGCATATCCACCAGATTGGCCGTAATCAATTTATCGTCTCGCGTAAACAAACCCACCTTGATGCAGTCTTCCACGCATCGGTCGATTAACTCCTGGCCGTCGAGTGGCAGCGGCTTGGTCGGCGAGTAGGATATTTCACAGGTGAGACCAAATCCGCCCGGCGGATTGCAGGCAGGGCTTGCATTTCCCTGGAGAAAAACCCGGTGGAAGATGGTGTCTTCCGGATAATAGATCCAGTGCTTGTCTGAAATATTTTCCCTGCCGATACCCAGGTTGACGCAGCGCACCGAAACGTGGCGCAACGCAGCTGCCGCTTTTTTGATTGGCGAAGGCGCTTCATCGCCAATGCTGCGGATCAGTTCAGGCAGCGGGATCGTGCTGAGCAGGTACTGGTACCGGTAGCGTCTTCCATCCGTCAATGTAATCAAGTGTTGGTCCGGTGAAATGCGGGCAACATCTGCATTCAGTTCAATGGCGCCTTTGATGTGGGGAACAAAGCCAGACATCATGGCATGAAATCCCCCCCGAAGAGGGTAACCAAAGCGTGCATTGGGCCCCATCGGTTTGGCGACAGGCCGTAGTGCGCCTTCTATGATTTCCTCCAGGTCGGGCAGGGGTACGCGGCCCCCAAGCCAGGAAGTTTCCATTTCTGTCAGTGGAACTGTCCAGAGTTTTCTGTTGTAAGGGATCGCAAAATGTTTCGCGATACCTGCCCCCCATACCCGGTAGATGAAATCTTCGAAGTTTTCTGCTTTGCTTCTTTCAACCACGCCTTCGGCCCCTCGTACTTTGCCGGACTCGGTCGTTATACTCCCGGTCCCATCCGCGCAGCAGTCGGATACAACGGCAGCGGCGCCATCCGGACCCTGGCAGGTTCCTTCCATTGATTTTGCTTGCGGAGTCTTTAACGCGCCATAACGCGCTTCCATTGCTCCGACGATACATTCCCTGATGACATCCGCCGGCAGCCCATAGAGCGCCCCCTGGAATGGGTAACGGGTATGAACGCCTTTGCTGTAAACCCAGGCTTCACGGTCCTGCCAATGAACATTATCGCCGAGCAGAATCTTGTAGAGCTGATGAACGTAGGCGTCGTTTGAAAACATGATGTGACCGGCGTGATCGAAGGTGAAACCCTTGTCTTCAATCGACCGGCACCATCCACCGACTATCGGGTTCTTGTCCAGCAGCAGTGTTTCTTCATCAAGGTGATAAGCGGCACTCAATCCGGTAGGTCCCGCCCCGATAATGACACACTTCCTGTCTTCGGCAGAGACAGGTTCAATATCCCGGTGGATGGAGGACTCCGGTTCTATGAAGTGGCGTACATCCCTCTTTGATCCTTCGTTTTGCAGGACGACGCTCTGCATGAGTTCATGCATTTTTTCAGCAGTTGTATTCCAGGAGGTTGCCGATACCATTTTCCGCATTCTCATAATCGTTTGCGTATTGTCTTCGGGTGTGGTCAGCAACGCGTTCTCGCAGGCCCGTATGAAAGCCTGCGGTGTATCTGCAATCGATACGACTTCCCCATACAGTTCCACCACATCTGCAACGGGTGTGCTGACTATGGGCAATTCGGCAGCCATGTACTCCAGCGTCTTGGTCGGGCTGATGAAGCGTGTGGATTCATTCAGTGCAAAAGGAAGCAAACATACGTTCCAGCCAGCCAAAAAATGTGGAAGGGCCTTATAGGGCTGCTGACCCAGGTAGTGGATGTTATGCCGTCGTGGCAATGCGCTTCGGCTGATCTTCGCGACGGGCCCAACCAGGACGATCTGCCATTGCGGGTGTGCCTCTGCCAGGCGATCGATGAGTTCCAGATCAAGCCGCTCGTCTATCACGCCATAATAGCCGAGCCGGGGGCCGGGTATGTCCTCCTGAGCCGGATGGTGATCGCTTCGGTCCCTTGCCTGTTCAAAATGGTCGATGTCTACACTGCTGGGAAAGCAGTGCACGTTCGGATGGCGCGCGCGCTTTGCCCGGTAGAGGCTTGGTCCGCCGGTAAAAACGAGGTCCGCAATTCTCAGCAGCGCATTTTCCCGTTGAAGCATTTGCTTGGGCGGATTCTTGAAAGCAGCCAGTTCATCCATGCAATCATAGATAACCAGGGAGGGTTGCAGCTCCTGCAGCAGCGGCAACGCCATCGGGGTATAAAACCAGGCGATATGTTCTTCTTCCAGAACAACGAATTGCTGCATCAGTTTGATCAGATGCGGCAGTTGCTCATCGTGAAAACCCGGCGCAGGGACAGGAGTATGAGGCTTGAGTACAGTAATGTTCGGCCCGGGTCGGGAGTATTCGATGAAGCTGCCATGCCGGTGTAGCGTGGGCTCTTCAATGAAAACAATTTTGTAGTTTTCAGCAAGCCGGGAGAGAAGATGTTGGGGCCGTTGATATACAAAGTCCCAGCGCAGATGGGAAAAAACAATAATTGTCGTCATTGGGGTTCCTTGAGTGTTGGGTGGGACGAACGTAGTTCGACCGATGAAAAATCGAATTGGCCGTCTTTTTCCGCTGATCGCCAACCCACACTTTCCCGGATTGGCCGGAACCTGAAATCCTCCAGCAGGAAATAATCGTGATATGCCAGAGCCATATGCCGGATCGCATGATTCATGGATAAAGGCAAGTCTGCACCATTAATCCGAACCTCCATAGTCTGGCCAGCGAAAAGAACGAAATATCTTGTTATTACCTGCGCCCATCCCTGATGCCCGAGAGCTGAACCATAGAGAAGCTGCGCAAGTCTTGCGTCAAGCGTGATGCTTTTAGCGTCGTTTGACTAGTTTGCCTGCTGGGCAGGACATATAGCTGCCGCTATCATCGGGGGTTTTATGGAAGACTACTGTGCGATAACGAACAATTCATGCATCCCTCGTACAGCACTTCGGGTTCTATCGTGAGATCATTTATCCGATCCTTGGACGAGTGCAGGGCGAACTGACATGAAATCACTGGATACCGGCTTCCGTCGGTATGACATTTGTACTGTTTGCTCGCCGAGTTAAATAGGTACGCTGCCGATTTTTTGAACAAAGATTCTTGTCAGGCTCTTTCCTCGGCAGCGTTGGTGTCAGGTTTTGCTCCGTTTCTGCCTCGCTGCGCTGCTGAAGGATTCAGGGCGAACGGAGAAGATGACGGGCTCAGGGCGGATGAAAACGAAGGGGGCAGGGCGAGCGGGAACGCGAAACGCTTTTCGGCGTGCGTGAGGTGTCAGGACAACCTTGCGACAGTCGTCTTCTTTTTTTCGAAGATTTTATATGCGGTACCCGCTTCAGCAAGCGGCATCCCCTAACTGATTGTATGAAGCCGCTACACCGCGTGCCTTTCCGGAAATCCTGCGCTAAAAGTTCGTGGGAGCGGGGTGCAATAAATCTTTCCTTATCATGCAGCTTATCCATATCGTAGGACAGCGCAAGGGCGGGAACATCAAGCCCATCGATCTTAATGTTTATCGGCTTCCCGGACCTGTCCGAGTCCGATCGGCTTTAATGTCCAGGCCCGTCCAGGCTTTCCAATGAGAGGCAAACGCAGCATTCAATTCCTCGTATAACCGTTCCGAGGAGTTGGCAGGATGGCCGGAAAAATTATTCATGGTGGCGTAGGCAGCGCTGAGGCTCACCAGCACTATAAATATACCCACAGCAAAGCGGGAACTATCAGGTGACATTTTTTATTTCCTCATAAATTGATGCTTGTTCAACGTCTCCTCTGTCAAAGTGAACACAGGAATTTATGTTACCTGCCCAGGTAACAGTGCTGCCAAGATAGTTCTGGCCCTAACCCCTAATAAGGTAGGGGCGGAGGTGCTCAAACATGACTCGCTCCTGTAATGAGGTTCGTTCGCGCATCTTACTGTGGATTTGTTACAGCCTTTTTAAAGGCAACATCGTTCTGATCCAGGTGCGGGCCATTTTTTCCTGATAAAGCCTGCTGGCCCCATGACATGCAAAAGCAATGGGGGAACACCTCGCGTAGGCCGTTCTGAACTCTGATAAGCCGATGACAGCCGCTACTGTCTTGCTCAACAACCGGTTATGTGAAAAATATCAGTGGCCAATCCCGGCAAGAAGATCGACTCTCTTAATGGCGCCCGGAGTCGCTGAGTCTATTGTCAAGCGGCAATTACAAATGGAAGGGAAGAGCTTTGATTTTCATGGGCGCAAAAAAGCCCCTGTAACGGAGGCATGATGCTTCATTGCTACAGGGACTTTTATCAAACCCTATTCCTGGTTTGGACAGAGTTTTTAAAAAACCACTGGTTAGCGGCTTTTGAAGTGAAGCTTCCAGTTATAGAAGCCAGAACTCAGGCGGCAATCCGCATTTCGCGGAGTCTACGGCGAGGAAGTTTGCGAGTCTCATCTTCATAAGCCACAAAGACAGTGGACATGTCCAACTCCGACCTGGATTTTCCGGCAGAGCGCAGCTTCTTGTTAATACCTCTTTCCAGCAAGCGATCGAACTCGTCGGCTGTATAGCCGTACAGATCAATGTATCTTCGTTTTTTCATAACATATCATCCATGGGGGAAACACATCAGACAGAAAATCCTCATTTCAGCGGCATTCGGGCCGTTCTTCGTTACAGGTTTAAGCCGCTGCTCCGTGATTTCACGCGCATCCTCAAGCGAATCGGAATCAGAAGGCTATTTGACTGCGGAACATGAAAGTATTCAGGTCGTCCGGCTTGCCCCCGTTTGCCGTGATTAGGGGCGAATCCTTGATTTCCAATATCCTGTCGTAATTGAACATGAAGCGAATGTTGCTGTTCACGTACCAGTTCAAGGCGGCGGTAAAGTTTTTCATCTCTCCTGCCCTGAAGACGCCATCATTCAGGTCTACTCCGGCGATACGCGCAGCGAGTTCCCATGCGCCCCATCCGCCCTTGGAAAAGCTGAGATTCCGGGTTGGCTCTACTCTGTGAAACTTTCCTTCTTTGTACTGGCGCGATTCTCCTGTAAGTGTCCACGCAGCTTCTCCGTACCATCCATGGAAGCTCAGTGAATCCAGGCCGTTTCTACGGGCAATCCAGCTATGGGTATACTCGCCTCCTACGCTGAAAGGTCCATATACGCCGCTGGCCTCCAGGCCCAGCATCTTGATGTCCTCGATATTTCCCAGGGCACCCGAATCAATTGGAAAGAGGTTGGTTATATGCGAGGTTTCATGCCTGAATCTCACGCCATTTGAGGGACCAAATAACTGACCGCTGCCACTCGGTCTGCGATAGTTCCCTGCCACCCCCAAATGGACAATCCTTGTCTTTTCGTCAATGGGTGCAAAAGTGATGCGCGAATTGGTTCCCCAACTTTCATCCAAACTGTCGTTATTGGCGTCGATTGACTCCCCATAAAGCCCGACCTGTCCGGTCCAGTTCTTACCTCTACTTGACAGGTTTACACCGATAGCGCGGTCTACGAGCGGCGCGTTGAGCACATTCATTAACGATCTTTCCATGAACATGAGATCGTTGGAGCTTTCCTGTAACTCGCGGCTGAAAGCCTGTTTCTGATGGCCGACGTTGACCTTTGCGAAATCCAGCCCTTTATATGAGATAAACATGTCCTTGACGCCGACTTGGTTATCAGCGAAGTCGACCTGGCTCTTGAAATCCCAATCTTTAAAGAAAGTGCCTGCAAACTCCAGTCGCCCCCTGCGCAGCTCTGCGCCATCATTGGCTTGAACCGGCACCCCGCCTTTAAAAAAATGATCATTACTACTGTGCGTGTAATCCGTATGAATCCGGCCCCCGATCTTGAACTTGAAGTTCTTGTCTGCTGTTTCAAATTGCAGGCCGTTTTTATCCAGCTTGAGTTGCTTTTCGCTTTCCTTGAAACGTTCCTCAAGAGACTCAACCTTGCCAACGAGCTGCGCACGTTCCGCTTTTTCTTTTATTCTCGCATTTCTGTCTCCAGGCAGTGGCTGACCGATTCTCTCTGCCTCCGGCGCGGGCGTGGCGTTATTTGATGGTGTACCTTGGACTTTTTCATAGGTACCCAGCGGTTGCCGGTCAGGCCCGGGCTCTGCAAATATATGCTTGGTTTTGGTATCAACATAAAGATCAATCGCAAAAACCAAAGATGATGTGCTTGCTCCCAAGGCAGCAGCCGCTGTCAATACAAGTTTTGAAAATTTCAAAGATATGCTCCCGGTTGTAGTGTTGATTGGTCATGTTTTATTGGTAAAAACCGGGGGCAAGGATATGTAAGGGAAATGACGACCTTATTACCCTTTTGTAACTGTTTTATGACAAAAGGTAGGGTTGAGCCATGACGACCGAGCCGAACGCCCAGATACTCCCTGTCATGGCCCCAATGTACGACGAACGGCAGGCTGAGCTTTGCCTGTGACGGAGGGGTAGCGCTACTTACAGAATTTTAAGAAAGGAGCTGGCTGAAGGAGGCGGTGTAAGGGGATTCTTTTCAAATCCCTTCAAGCTTTCTTGCTGGCGAGATTTTGTGCGAGGGTTCACAGTCTGAAATGCGAGAATCTTTCTCTTCCCCGTTTGCTGTTTCTTAAACGATACAGCTGCCAGATGAGGATCGGATCATGCAGAGAGTTGATGTGGGCCAGCCTTTAACCTCTGCAGAAACAAAAAAAAGAACCCGGCCTAATGAACGAGGGAGGCAGAGTCGTAGGCCCGGTTCTTTTACACTCCTAAAGACACAGGAAAAGGACATCGCCAAAGGGATAAGATGGATCCCACAATTAATATCCCATAGCCAGATTAGGCACAGGAATTGACGTTAACAGCCAGGAACTCTAACCCATCAATAAGGCGGGGAGGAGGGCACCCTCCGCAGAGTGAGAAGGAGGGTTAATAGGAGCTATGCCTACACTCGGTCCTATAGTGTTTTCCCAGAGCACTACGGATTCAGGAAAACCGACGAGCTTTTCTTCGTGCACATAGGGGGCTAAAGAACCATAGGCTTCTTGCGGATCGTAAGGGAAGTTATAAATAATATTATTCATGCGCTCGACGTAGCCCTCTTTGGTCCGTACATACACAGCATATTCAAACATGATTCACTCCTGTGCGAATAGGATTCGGTCAGACATCGTACTGGGCATTTGTTACAGTATTTTTAAGGACTTAGGCGTTAGTTCATTGGAAACAACTGAGAATATCGAGTATTGTCAGTTGCGCTGTATCAGGATTTGATGCACGTTGTAGAGCATTTCCAAAGGTAGGAAGCAAGGATAAGGTTGAGGTGTAAGTACCTTAGAGAATCCCGGACTTGATTCTGCGGCTGCTAGCCTATGGGTAGCGGAAAGAGGGGGACGCAGAGCGTAACGAGGCCTTATCAGATAGGTATTGCTGGTCAGGCACGAGGTTCAACCAAAAAGGCTTAAATAGCGGTGAATATTGCAGTTTCCCCCTCATCTTTTTCGTCGTATTACAGGCTGGCCTCACGCTTGAGCAGTTCATCGATCTTGAGCCCAACTTCCGGCTGGCCGTTAAATACTGTGCCAAGCTTCTTCTTGTCCAGGTGTTCCAGGTTAGTGGTATACGCTTGAGCTGGCAGCGGAAAGTATTTGACTTCCCTCACCAGAGCTGGCGCATTTTTCATATAGAACTCAACAAATTTCCTGACTTCGGGTTTTTCTGCCGCCTTGATGTTGATGTAAATAAAAATCGGGCGAGACAATGGCTGATAGCTTCCATCTTCCACCGTTTTAAGGGACGGGAGAACGCCGCCTTTGCCTCCATCCACAGGAAGCGCTTCAAGCTTTTTCTGATTTTCGTTATAGTAAGCAAAGCCAAAATACCCAAGTGCGTTTTTATCGCTCGCTACCCCCTGTACCAACACGTTGTCGTCTTCCGAAGCGGTGTAATCGCCCCGACTTGATTTCGCCTTTCCGACGACGGCTTCCGTAAAGTAGTCAAAGGTACCGGAATCCGCTCCCGGGCCGTAGAGCTTTATCGGGTCATCAGGCCATGCCGAGTTTACTTGATTCCATCGGGTTATTTTCCCCTGGGCGTCCGGCTCCCAAATCTTCTTTAATTCTGCAACCGTAATGGTTTTAACCCAATCATTTCTTGGGTTCACCACAACCGTCAAAGCATCGAAAGCCACGGGCATTTCAACGTATTGAACCCCGGCGGTTTTACAATTGTCCATTTCTTTTTTCAGGATAGGGCGCGAAGCATTGGCGATATCTATTTCACCCCGGCAAAATTTCTTGAACCCTCCCCCCGTGCCTGAAATACCAACTGTGACTTTAGCCGCACCTTTCATGGCTATTTGAAAATCCTCGGCCACTGCCTCTGTAATGGGAAAAACAGTGCTGGAACCATCAATTTTTATAATCGGTTCAGCATGTACCACGCTGGCCGCTCCAAGCAGCACACCCAATACCACCACCACTACTACTATCTCAATACCCGGCAATTTCAGCATTTTGTTCTCCGCAAGGTGGATCAGGAGCCGCTCCTGGCGACATCCTTACCGTCTTTTTATAGAAACCCAGCGGGAGAATACTGCCCGGATATGTCCATACCATTTCAGCTTTGTGGCTGTTTTATGACAACAGGTGATTTTGGCTACAGGAGAGGGGGAGGCGATCACAGGAGAGTTCAAGGCGGTATGGCCGGAAGGTGCATGGGGCAATGAAACGTTGATGGGTCTTTGGTAATTTGATGGTTTTGTTTCTATCCCTGAACTGAAGGACAGACTCGCCCTTACCGTGACCGAAAACCAATCCTTTCAATCTCAATCCAGCGGAACATCCAGGCGTCTAAAGGATATTAGCAAGGCCAGATCGTAAGCAATCTTCAAAGCTCCACAAGCAATCAAAGGTGCGCTCAGCAGTCCGCTGGCCAGCAAGGCCCCGGTCAGGGTTGGGCTGGCGATCGAAGCAAGGCTGCGGGACACTGTGGTGAAGCTTGCAGCGGCAGTGCGCTCTGCAGACGTGACCACCGCCATTACATAGGCAGCACGGGTCGGCACGTCCATCTGCGATAATGCGCTCCGTACGAACAGCAGAGCGAGCGCGCCCTCAAGATTGGGGGCAATAGCAGCAAAAATGAGGCACACGTTAGCAGAGAGGTGAGTGAAGACCATTGTGTTGAGTAGGCCGATCCTGCGCGCGACGACCGGTGCAGCAAGCTGGGATCCGGCAGATAAGAGGCCCGCGCAGAAGAAGAATGTTCCGGCTTGCGCGAGCGATAGTCCAAACCGCTCAAAAAGCCAGAGCGTTAGCAGCGAATTTCCCAACAATCCCCCCGCAAACGCATCAATGCTGAATAACGTGGCTAGCTTGAACACAATGCGGCGTGAAGCGCCCAACGGATGCGGTAGGGGAGACTGAACCTCGATCGCCGGGAGAGTCCGATAGAGCAGCCAGACTGCTCCGCCGAGTAGACCATACAGCACGAACATTCCGCGAAGGCCGTCAATTAATGAAAGACCCGGCCACCCCGATACGAGCCAGGACGGAATGACGGCGGCTGAAGCACCTACAGCGGCGCTCAGCGAGCCAATAAGTGAATAACGTGCAAACAGTGTGATTCGTGCGTTGCCTCTGGCCACTTGTGCCAAGTGTGCATGCTCAAGTGGCAAAAACACGCTTATATCGCTCGAACCAGGATTAAGTGTTCCTACGAATGCGACAACAAACAGTGGCCAAAAAGACGAGATGCTTGCAAAGCCAAGACCGGTAACTGCCATCAACAAGGCAGCGGATAGCAACAGTCGACGAGCTGTCCATCTGTAGCCAATTGTACCGACCCCCAGAATCGCCAAAGCTGATCCGGCTAACGTTGCCGTAGTTAAAAAGCCTACATCCAATTGATCAAATCCCAGCGCCAGCAGATAAGCTGGCAAAAGTACGGCAACATAGCCATCGCCAAAGGCGCGCAATGCGCGTGCTGCCAGCAATGGGAAAGCAGTTTCAGCTGCCTCCGCAGGCATGAGCAACCGGGTGAGTATTCTGCGCCCCACATACACTTTCACTGACTTGATCCTCCATCTGGTCCATCTACATGGTAATGCCGGTTTTGTCGCCACCCATGTATTTACACCATTTCTTTTACAACTGATATCTCGTGAAATGGCGGTTGGTTCGCCCGATGGAAACTTTCAGCGCCTCATCGAACAGCGCTGTCTGTGGGGAGAAAATCACATCCTGCCCTTCCTCACCGGCACATCTGTCAGCCGGTAAACCGGACAGGAATACTCTTCGTCGTATTGACCAGCAACCCCGCAGCATAGCAAACAAGGGCTCCGACGAACGATGGTTTGATTTGTAAGTCGGCTCGAGCGCAGCGAAATCCGACAGTAACGAACGATGATGTCAGATATCCCCTTCGACAGGCCTGTCTTGAGCCTGCCAAAGGGTCTGTCCTGAGCTGTTCGACCTTCAGCAGACACAGGTCAGGATGAACGGGGACGAAAGCTCAGGGCACGGAAGCGCGTGGTCCTTCGACGTGTGGGGGTGTCAGGGCGTCAGGACAACCTTGCGGCAGTCGTCTTCTTTTTTTTCGAAGATTTTATATGCGGTAGCTGCTTCAGCAAGCGGCACCCGGTGACTGATGATGACATCCGGTTGCAGCTTTCCGGATTCGATATGTTCCAGCAGTTCGGGGAGGAAGCGCTGGACATGCGTTTGCCCCATTCTGAAGGTCAGGCCTTTCTCGAAAGCATCACCGAAGAGGAAGGCATGGATAAAACCTGCATATACTCCCGGCACGCTGATCGTGCCGCCCCGCCTTACTGCTGCCATGCATTGGCGCAAGGCCACGCCGCTACTGCCTTCCAGTTTCAGGTTGGTCATGACGGTCTCGAGTGCGCTGCCTTTGGCTTCAAATCCTATTGCATCGATGGCCGCATCGACACCTCTGTAAGAAGTTTTCTCGACAATGACCTCGGCAGGATCGACTTCATCGAAATTGATGGGAAGTATGTCATATGTTTGGCGAGCGAATTCGAGTCGATACGGATGATGGTCGATCATGAAAATTGTTTCCGCCCCAAGAAGCCGCGCGCAAGCCGCCGACATCAATCCCACCGGACCCGCGCCAAAAATCGCTACGCTGGAACCTGGACCTATATCTGCATTCAGAACAGCCTGATAGCCGGTCGGTAAAATATCGCTCAGGAACAGGACTTTCTCATCCGGAAGCGTTTCGGGAATCTTGATTGGTCCCACGTTTGCCTTCGGCACTCGTACATATTCAGCCTGCCCTCCGGGCACCCCACCATAGAGGTGGGTATAGCCAAAAAAGGCAGCACCTGAACGTACGTTTTTTCTGTTCATGATTGCGCCCCGATCCGGATTGGTCGTTTCACAAGCGGCATATAATTGCCTCTCGCAGAAGAAGCATTGTCCGCAGGCGATAACGAAGGGGACCACCACCCGATCGCCTTTTTGCAACGCTGTAATCCCCGAGCCCGCATCGACGACTGTTCCCATAAACTCATGGCCGAGTATGTCGCCATTCTTGAGTTCCGGCATTTTGCCCCGATACAGGTGCAAGTCTGATCCGCAGATCGCGGTGGCCGTAATCTTCAGGACAATGTCGTCCGGTTCCTGAAGTATCGGGTCGGGTACGGTATCCACGCGAACATCGTAGCTTCCATGATAGGTGACTGCGCGCATTGGTTTCTCCTTTGAAGGGGGAGTGGCGGTTTACCAGACGTGCGGGACAGCGTGGGCTCGAGGATCGGATAATCCTCGAGCCAGATTTACCTTGCTATTTCGGCTAAGGGGAACTTTGCGGTATCGTGGTGGCTTCTTCCGGACTTATTATTCCGTTTCGATCCAGGTCCGCTCCTTCTCTGATTGTACGGTTGAGCCTCTCCTTGGCCGCATCGCGTCCGCTCATCAAGCCGCTGGGTGGAGAGCCGGGCTGTACCGGTCCGATCTGTCCGGGGACGAGCGGGGGCGGCGTGGAATCGTTTTGTCTCATCGAGGGTCGTTCCGGCATGGGGCGGGTAGGTGGGGGAGGCGGCTGCCCGACGATGTAGCCACCCCCCGGCGACATTCCCTGGCCGGGCGGTTGCCCGACGATGGAACCTCCCGGTCCCGGCGCAATCTGCGCGTGAATTGCCACTGGCGCCAGGAAAACTGTGCCTGCCAGGAGCAAGGATTGAGTCACAAATTTTGAAGGTTTCATGGCTGCTCCCATAATGGTTTCAGGAAATAACCAACCGATCGAAAACGGATTCTATTTCGGGAAGATAGGATTTTCGGTGCGGAATCGCACTAACAGCACGCGAGAACTATCCGGTGACTGAATCCGCTGCCGCGAGCGAATTGTGAAGCACCTCTATTGCCGCTTCCAGAAGGTGCTCAGTGGAAGCGGCAATGATTCTTCCATCCGAATTCAAGGTGAGGGGTTTTCCTGTCCAGTCTGTAATCTGTCCGCCCGCGCCGTTAATTATCGGCACGAGTGGCAGGTAATCGCAAGGCTCCAGGTTGTCCTCGACCACCAGGTCACAATAGCCGGAGGCGAGCAAGCCGTATGCATAGCAGTCGCAAACAGGACGGGTGATGGCGGCGACGCGGTACAATGTCTCGATCCCTGCATATTTCTCATCAGAATCGGCTCCAGGCGGGGCCATGATATAAAGCCGGGCTGCATCAATGGAACGGCAGCCGCTGACATTTGCTTGGCCATTGCTAATCCCATCCGTGAATATTGTCCTTCTGCCCGTTCCACCCCACCGCTCTCCCATTGCAGGAAGATCGACCAATCCGGCGATAGGTTGACTGTCATCCAGCAGGCCAATGAGTGTCCCGAACAGCGGGTTTCCCATTGTGAAGCTCTTCGTCCCGTCAATCGGATCCAGCATCCAGCTATAGCGTGCCCCGGGAGTGCACCCATATTCTTCCCCGATAATGCCATGATCCGGATATCGATCACGTATTGCGCTACGCAGCGTGCTTTCGATCTTGCAATCTGCAATCGTCACGGGGCTCCCGTCTTCCTTCCAGCGGATATCCAGCGAAGTGCGGAAATATCGTAGCGCGATGGATCGGGACAGATCAGTCAGGTGCTGGGCGAACTCCAACGCTTCCTCTTCATCCATCGAACTTTCCTGAGTTTCTAAATCGTCTTTTTACTGTTAGGTTTGCCCGGGGAGTTCTCCGGCTCTTTGCCATCGTGTCGCAATATGCTGATTTCGCCGTCTTCTTCAAGATGCGCCATTTTTACCTCACTGAAATCCTCGATACCCTGTTCCCGCAATTTGGATTTTAATTCCTCGGTAGTAATCAACTCACGCCGCATGGCTTTGCGCTGGATTTTGCCATTTTGTATGAGAATCAGTGGAGCCAGCTGAACGATGCGGCGGATGACGGGAAAATGAAAGCTCAGCAGGTCCAGGAGATAATTCCAGCCGGCAAGGGTAGCAATAAGGAGACAGCCATCCGTGATGGAATCGTAATTCCCGGACATGCCGTTACTGGCCGCATCCGCGATCAGGACAAGCAGCATGACATCGGCAATGGCAATGGCGCCCACATCGCGATGAAGTACCAGCCTGAACAGCAAAAAGATGAACCAGTAGATAACTGTTCCTCGCAGAATGATTTCGGCGGGATTTACGGAAAAACCAAAAAGACGCGACCAATCAATCATGCTTTTGCTTTGATCAGGGAAGTTTGGGGGCGGGTCAGAAGCGAATGTGGCAGCGAGATGAGGTCACTGCGCATTCCGACGGTGACAGATAGGAAACCTGCAATGAATATAGGGAATCGCTTGGGTCTCCTCAGTGCGATAACGCACATTCCGAGCCTTTGCTATTGGATAGACTGGCAGCGGGATGGCATGAAATACCGCTGCCCCTGGTGCCAGGATTGGGAAAACCGGCTTCAGTGTTTCCTGAATGCAGGGGCGCCTGACCTTCTGGGGGCGGCATTTATCGGCAATGCGAACCTGCTTGCGGTATACCTCCGGCGGAAAGGCTTTCGGACGAACAGGACAGTCGCGGCTAATCCGAGTGCGAAGGTTCCATAAACGATGAGCAGAGAGGACTGGGAAAGCCGATGCTCAAATCCCGGCGTCAGCCGTTTCGGTGTGAAGTGAAAATCGACGATATAAGCCGCAAGGGTTGTTGCGACAGCCGGAGCAAGAACGGTCGCAGTGCTTTCAGCAGGCGGGAGTTGCTGACGAAGCTTTTCATACCCGATTGCCCAGAATACGGATGCGGCGTGATGTATCGCATAGCCGATAAGCGTGTATCGGAGGCTGAAGTCATCTTGATAAGGCGCATGTCTTCCCCATATCCATTGACTTGGTCCATTGACAGGGGCGGCAGACTTGCCCAATTCAGCCTTGCCGAGGATCGAAAGCGCAACGGTCGACACAACGCTCGCCACAGTACCGGAAACGAGGCCGCTAAGAATTGCGCTGCCCCAGGTTTTTTCAGGCTCAGTCATGACTGGATCCATACTTTATTTCCATTGTGTAAAGATATGAAAATCCCGCGCGAAAAAATCCGATCTGTCTATACAATCTTAATTCCAGTATATCTGATTATATGATATGTCCACCATTTTGATTACCGGCGCTTCCGGCTTCATCGGCAGCCATCTGGTTGTGGCATTGGCTGCTGCGGGACATAGAATCGTATGCGCCACCCGGCAAGGCCAGCTAGAGGATATAAGGGATATAAAGGATCCGAAGGAATCTCAGCTCACTTATATCGCGGCAGATTTTACGCGCGATTTCGATATGGAGATCTGGAAAAAACGCCTTGCCGGCATCGATGTGGTGATAAATGCGGTTGGAATATTGCGGGAGCATGGGAGGCAAACCTTCCAGGCGCTGCATGATCGTGCTCCGAGAGCGCTATTTGCGGCTTGCGAAGCAGCAAACGTGAAGGTCGTGCAGATATCCGCGCTCGGTGCGGACGAAAATGCGCGCAGCCAGTATCACCTCAGCAAGAAGGCCGCAGACGATGCATTGCTTGCCCCTCGGAACAAGGGGAACAAGAGCGTGGTCGTACAGCCATCGCTCGTATATGGGCCGGGTGGGACAAGCGCGCAACTGTTCAACCTCATTGCGAGCCTGCCGGTTATTCCGCTGCCCGGATCGGGAGATCAACGGATACAACCGATTCATATTGACGACCTGACGCAAGCCGTGGTGAAGCTCGTCGAAACCGATCGATATCTTCACCAGCGTATCCCTCTGGTGGGGCCGGAACCCATCACCTTTCGAGACTATCTAGGTGAACTGCGGCATCTGATGGGGTTGGGGCCTGCCAGGTTTCTGCCGGTCCCTGCCGGATTTGTCGAGTTCAGTGCGCGGATAGGCGAGCGGCTCGGGAAGGGTTTGCTGGACCTGGAAACATGGCAGATGCTTCAGCGGGGGAACATTGCCGATTCTGCGACGACGGGCGCGCTGCTCGGTCGCAATCCGCGGCCTGTCCGGGAATTTGCCTCAAAGTGGGAAGTGAAGGCACTGCGCTTGTCGGCGCTCCTTGGCTGGCTGCAGATCGTGCTGCGTGTGTCATTGGCAGCAGTGTGGTTTGTGGCAGGTGCGGTATCGATGGGAATTTATCCGGTAGAAGAAAGCTATGTCTTGCTTGCCCGTGTGGGAATTACCGGCAGTCTTGCGCCGATAGCGCTTTACGGTGCGGCAGCCATGGATATTGCTTTTGGATTTGGAACCCTTTTTCTCCGCAACCGCCGGTTACTCTGGATAGCTCAGGTCACCCTCATTGGCGTCTACATGGTTGCGATCACTCTTTTTCTTCCCGAGTTCTGGCTGCATCCCTTCGGTCCGTTGATAAAAAATCTGCCTATCCTTGCAGTCATCCTGCTGCTGTACGAGTTGGAGAAACGATGATCGAGCTGGAGGGACAGTGAACGACTACATTATTGTAAAGTGGCTGCACATCCTTTCATCGACATTGCTGTTCGGTACGGGCATAGGCACAGCCTTTTATATGTTTTCGGCGAGCCTGACGCGTGACTCCGCCATTGCTGCTGCGGTTACCAGAAATGTCGTTACCGCTGACTGGATATTCACGGCGACGACCATCGTCATTCAGCCGCTTACAGGTTTTTATCTCGTCTACCTGGCAGAAATTCCCGTGACCAGCAGATGGGTGATGTGGTCGACAGTTTTATACCTGATCGCGGGAGCTTGCTGGCTTCCGGTGGTGTGGCTCCAGATACGGATGCACCGGCTCGCTGCCGATGCCAGCAACCGAAAGGACGAGTTGCCGCTCTTGTACTGGCAGTACTTCCGGTTCTGGATCGGATTGGGTATTCCCGCGTTTGTTGCACTGGTTGCTGTGTTTTACCTGATGGTGGCCAAGCCGATATGAACAGCGGTTCTGAGCAATGAACGATAGCTGCGTGCTTCATGAATGTCCCGTTGCGCTTCTTTTAATCGATGTCATCAATGATCTGGAATTCGAGAGTGGACAACAGCTCGTTGAATATGCAGCGCCAATGGCGCGAAACATCTCGTCCTTTAAAGCTGAAGCCAAGAAACTCGGCATTCCCTGTCTGTACGTGAACGACAACTTCGGACAATGGCAATCCGATTTCAAACATCTCGTGTCGCGTTGTGTAAAAGACGGGGTCTGCGGAGCTCCGGTTGCCCGTGAGCTTGCTCCTCAACAGGATGATTACTTTGTTCTCAAGCCGAGGCATTCGGGCTTTTTCCAGACGCCTCTGGATCTTCTGCTCCAGAGCCTGCACGCAAAAAAGCTCATCCTTTGTGGCCTTACCACGGATTCCTGCGTACTGTTTACCGCCAACGATGCCTATCTGCGCGGTTTTGATATCCACATTCCTTCCGACTGCTGCGCAGCGATAAGCAAAAGCAGACATACAGACGCCCTGGGCCAGATGCGACGAACGTTAAAGGCTGCCACGGCGGAATCAGTCCGCATTAATCTGGAACAATTACTGGTCGATAATAGTCGATAAATAAGCTGGTATTGTCTCCGGGAAGAATCCGGTTTCTTGCCGTCCACGCTCTCCCGCGTCGCTGCAATCCGGTGCTTCCCGCCCCCGTTTTCCCGGACTCCTTCGAGCTTCCGGAAGGCACATAATTTCTTGACTAACCGTTCATTTAGCTATAAATTTCCGTATCCCTTCTTTCCGGCAATTACCGCTTCTACCCGTACTTACTCTAAAGGTCGCAAACAATGACTCTAGGTCTTATCGACTTGCCATGGTGGGGTTATATCGCCGTTATCCTCGGCCTTACTCATATAACCATTGCCAGTATCACAATCTTTCTGCATCGTCATCAGGCTCATCGTTCACTGGATCTTCATCCCTTGCCCAGTCATTTTTTCCGCTTCTGGCTGTGGCTCACGACCGGGATGGTCACCAAGGAGTGGACAGCAATACACCGGAAACATCACGCCAAGTGTGAAACGGTCGATGATCCCCACAGTCCGCAAATAGTCGGGATCGCCAAAGTGCTGAGGGAGGGATCTGAGCTCTATCGCCAGGAAGCCAAAAACATGGAAACCATGGAAAGATATGGCCATGGCACGCCGGACGACTGGATGGAGCGCAATGTCTATGACAAACATAGCCGCAAGGGCGTGGCGCTGATGCTGATCATCGATCTCATCCTGTTCGGGCCGATCGGTCTCACCATCTGGGCCATCCAGATGGCATGGGCTCCCATCATGGCTGCGGGCGTGATCAACGGGGTAGGGCACTATTGGGGTTATCGCAACTTCCAGGCCGAGGATGCAAGCACCAATATCGTTCCCTGGGGAATTCTCATTGGCGGAGAGGAACTGCACAATAATCACCACGCTTATGCCACTTCTGCGCGCTTGTCCAACAAGTGGTATGAGTTCGATATCGGCTGGATGTATATTTGCATACTTCAATGGATGGGGCTGGCGCAGGTGAAGAAGGTGGCTCCAAAACTGCGCCTCGATGCTGCCAAGACAGAATGTGATGCAGATACTCTGCAAGCAGTCATTTCTCATCGCTACGAAGTACTGGCAAAATATGCCCAGTCTCTCAAACAGACGCTGGCAAAGGAAGTTGATCATCTGAAAGAAGCTGCGACAAATCTTGGCGTTGACCGTTCCACGCTCAAGCGTTGGGTGCTTGCAGACTCCAAGACCCTGCAGGAAGACGAGCGGGCGAAGCTCAATCTGGTGCTGAGCAAGACGAGCACTTTGGATAAGGTTTACAAAATGCGCGAGGAATTGATAACAGTGTGGCAGCGCTCCGCTTCATCCAAGGATGATCTGGTCAAACAACTGGAAGACTGGTGTCACCGCGCCGAGGAAAGCGGCATCGAAGTGCTGCAGAATTTCTCCCGCAGATTGCGCTGCTATGCTTAAAGCTTTCTAAAGCTTAAGGAAAATTACGTAGAACTCAATTAGAGCTCAATTCATAGGCTCCAAAACAGGAAACCCGCCATTTGGCGGGTTTCCTGTTTTGGAGCCTATGTTTTCTTGAGCTTATATTTTTACAATACTCGGTGCGAGGAAATCTATTTGAGCTTGGTTTCCTTGTACTTGACGTGCTTGCGCGCAACGGGATCGAATTTGGTAATTTCGATTTTTTCCGGAGTGGTGCGCTTGTTCTTGGTTGTAGTGTAGAAATGGCCCGTTCCCGCCGAGGATTCGAGCTTTATTTTTTCTCTCATGGTAATGTCCTTATCTTGTCCTTAGATTACCTTATCGATACAGGTCAAGTGCCCACTGAATGCGTCCTTGAATGCGCTTTAAACTCTTAGATGCTGTCGCGGCGTGCGCGCATTTCAGCCAGCACTGCATCGATGCCATTCTTGTCAATGGTGCGAAGCGCTTCATTGGACACGCGCAGGCTGATCCAGCGACGCTCACTTTCAACCCAGAAGCGGCGGCGTTGCAGATTGGGCAAAAAACGCCGCTTTGTTTTGTTGTTTGCGTGGGAAACGTGGTGGCCGGTCATGGGCTTCTTCCCGGTAACTTCACATACTCGTGCCATGATTGATCCTGTCCGAAAGCGGAAAAACGAATATTATATCCCGGTTTTCGGGATTTCCTCAAATCAAATCAATCCTCGTTCGGCAAACGACATGGTCGCGCCCCTTCCAACAATAAAATGATCCAGTACTCTCACACCGACGAGCAGAAGCGCCTGCTTCAGGGATTGCGTGAGAACCTCATCTGCGTGGCTCGGCTCAGCTACACCTGAAGGGTGATTATGTGCAAAGATCACAGCGGCGGCATTATGATGGAGTGCCCGTTTTACCACTTCACGCGGGTAAACGCTGGTCTGTGTAAGGGTGCCTCGGAACAGTTCTTCGGTTGCAATGACCCTGTTCCGCGCATCGAGAAAAATGCTCACGAAGACCTCGTGCTCCTTCCCTTCGAGGCTGAGGCGCAAATAGGCTCCCACAGACCCAGGCGAATTTATCGCATCGCTGCTTTTCAGTTCTTCTTCCAGTGTGCGGCGCGCCATTTCCAGCACTGCCTGCAACTGCGCAAACTTCGCAGGACCCATTCCCGGCATCTGGCAGAACGCGCTTTGGTCTGCAGCAAAGAGCCCGGTCAAGCCCTTGAAACGTTTGAGCAGTTCTCTTGCCAGGTCCACGGCGCTCTTGCCAGCGATGCCCGTACGCAGGAATATCGCCAGCAGTTCCGCATCGGAGAGGTATGCGGGCCCATTCTTCAGGAGTTTTTCCCGCGGCCGCTCGGCCTCAGGCCAGTCTGAAATCGACATAGTAAATGTAGTAATGTAGCGAGGAATTGTTCAGAGGTTCCCGAGCTTAAACGTCAGTTTGCGAAAAAACTGTAGTTGAAGAACATATCGCTCCGTAAAGCGGTGCGAGTTTTGGGAGTTTTGGGTTAGACTCCTGTTTTTTTTGGAGTGATTCGGTTGGAAACTGGCAGGCCCACGCCTGAGGCAAGGCGCGTGCTTTTGGGACTCACGGGGGGAGTTGCGGCATACAAGGCGGCAGAACTGGCGCGCCTTTTGATAAGCGACGGTCTGGAAGTGCAGGCAGTCATGACGGCATCAGCCTGTCGTTTCGTCGGCACCGCAACGCTACAGGCCCTGACCGGTAGACCCGTATTTACTGAGTTGTGGGATGCCAGCGTAGCCAACAACATGGCTCATATTGATCTTTCACGCAACGTCGATGCAATTGTCATTGCACCCGCCAGTGCCGACTTTATTGCCAAGGTTGCTCACGGCCGTGCGGATGATCTGCTCTCCACATTATGCCTTGCGCGCGCCTGCCCCTTGTTGATTGCTCCCTCAATGAATCGGCAGATGTGGGAAAACCCGGCGACCCAGCGCAATCTCCGCACCCTGCGCAGGGACGGCGTGACAGTGCTGGGTCCTGCAAGCGGAGTGCAGGCGTGTGGCGAAACCGGTATGGGACGCATGCTCGAAGCGCATGAGCTCGCGGAAGCGGTGCACGTTTTTTTTCAGCCCAAACCGCTGGAGGCCAAGCGCGTACTCATCACTGCCGGACCTACGTTCGAAGCGATTGATGCAGTTCGGGGCATAACCAATTCGAGTTCCGGCAAAATGGGTTACGCCGTGGCGCGTGCCGCAGTCGAGGCGGGAGCGGAAGTCATTCTCATATCCGGTCCGGTTTGCCTGGAAGCGCCACCTGCTGCCCGGCTCGTCAGAGTGACAAGCGCGCAGGACATGCTGGTGGCCGTAAAAAACGAAACCCCACATGCCGATTTTTTTATAAGCGTCGCTGCCGTGGCCGACTATCGTCCCAAAAGCGCCAGCGAACATAAAACGAAAAAAAACGACAGGAATATCATGCTGGAGCTTGTTCCCAATCCTGATATTCTTGAATACGTGGCAAATCTGCCCGATCCGCCGTTTTGCATCGGTTTTGCTGCGGAGACCCAAAATCTGGAAGAGAATGCTGAAGCCAAGCGCCGCCGGAAAAAGCTTCCACTTCTTGCTGCCAATCTCGCCCAGGAGGCGATAGGCGCAGAGGAAGTTGCGTTGACACTCTTCGATGATTCTGGCAAACACCCCTTGCCAAAATCGTCGAAAATCGAACAGGCGCGACGCCTCATTGAGCACGCAGTACCGCTTTATGATAAATGGCAGAATTTTAATTCATGCAAAAAATAGATATCAGGATTCTCGATCCGCGCCTGAAAGACCAGTTGCCTACCTATGCGACCTCCGGCTCCGCCGGCCTCGACTTGCGTGCCTGCATCGAGCATATGATGACGATTCAGCCTGGAGAAGCTCACCTTATCCCCACCGGAATCGCAATCCATCTGGCTGACCCCGGGCTCGCCGCACTGGTGCTCCCTCGCTCCGGCCTCGGCCATAAACATGGAATTGTAATGGGCAATCTGGTGGGATTGATCGATTCGGATTACCAGGGACAGATATTCGTATCGTGCTGGAACCGGGGACAAGCGCCTTTCCTGTTGAACCCGATGGAGCGCATTGCGCAACTCGTAGTGGTACCCGTCGTGCAGGTTGGTTTCAACGTAGTGAATGACTTCGAGCAAAGCGAGCGGGGAGCGAACGGATTTGGCAGTACCGGGAAGCACTGATGCGCATCTTCGCCTTTATTCTCGCTTTCCTTTTATCGGCGCCAGGCAGGACGGAAATGCCGGTCCGCCAGCTTAGGATATCCCACCACGCTTTCTCGGTTGAAGTGGCGCATACGGAATCTACCCGAGTCCAGGGATTGATGTTTCGACAATCCCTGGGTGAAAACGACGGAATGCTGTTCGTGTTTTCTCACCCTGAACGCTACAGCATGTGGATGATGAACACCGACATTCCCTTGAGTGTTGCTTTCCTGGATAAAAAGGGAGTGATTCTTAACATTGCCGACATGATGCCTCGCACGGCCACGGCGCATAGCTCAGCTGGGGCGGCAAAATATGCGCTCGAGATGAATCTCGGCTGGTTTGCCGCAAGGAACATCAAGCCGGGCCGGCGAATCGAAGGTCTCGAAAAAGTGCCGGCGGCGGAATGATCTAAGGAACCGCTGAACAAATCTCTCGCAGCTCGCGCGCTTGTTAAGTGGCTCCTTCAGCGCATGCCGGGCAGTATTCCCTTCATGCTTCGCAGCATTTTTGTCATGCCCCCCTTATTCATCATTTTCATCATTTTTTGCGCCTGCTCGAACTGTGCCAGCAGTCGATTCACCTCCTGTACCGTGACACCTGCGCCAGCAGCAATGCGACGCTTGCGCGAGGCCTTGAGGATTTCCGGCTTGAGACGTTCCTGGGGAGTCATGGAATTGATGATGCCCTCGGTACGGCCAATCACCTTATCATCGACTTTCACATTCTGGGCAGCCTGGCTCAATTGAGCTGGCAATTTGTCCATCAGCGCGCCCATGCCGCCCATGTTTCTCATTTGTTCAAACTGCATCTTGAAATCGTTCAGGTCGAAGCTCTTGCCCGATTTCATCTTTTTGGCGAGTTTCTCGGCCTCCTGCTGATCCACGCCGCGCTGAGCTTCCTCGATCAGTCCCAGTACATCGCCCATTCCCAGGATCCGTGAGGCCATGCGGTCAGGATGGAACGGCTCCAATCCGGTCAGCTTTTCAGCGACACCCGCGAATTTGATTGGTTTCCCCGTTACGTGAAGCACGGAAAGCGCCGCTCCGCCCCTCGCATCTCCATCCAGCTTTGTCAGTATTACGCCCGTCAGGGGCAGTGCTTCGGAAAATGCCTTGGCGGTGTTGACAGCATCCTGTCCTTGCATAGCATCCACCACGAACAAGGTTTCGATGGGCTTCAGCAAGGTTTCCAGTTCGCGAATTTCTGTCATCATCGCTTCGTCGATGGCAAGGCGTCCGGCCGTATCCACGATCATCACATCATGGAAGTGCCTGCGCGCGAAGTTGAGCGCAGCGGCGGCGATCTCTTTTGGCTGCTGTCCCGCTTGAACCGGAAAGAACTCCGCGCCCGTTTGTCGCGCCAGCAGTTCCAGTTGCTGAATGGCCGCTGGCCGGTAGGTATCGCAGGAGACAAGCAACACTTTTTTCTTTTTTTGTTCCATCAGCCACTTCGCCAGCTTTCCGCTGCTCGTGGTTTTTCCGGCGCCTTGCAATCCCGCCATGAGAATCACTGCGGGCGGGACAGTGGCAAGGTTGACATCTGCCTTCTGGCCTCCCATGAGGGCGATCAGTTCCTGGTGGACTACGCCCACCAATGCCTGTCCTGGCGTAAGACTGCCGACTACTTCCTGGCCGACTGCTTTTTCCTTTACTCGGGCAATAAATTCCTTGACCACCGGCAGCGCGACGTCAGCTTCCAGCAGCGCCATGCGCACTTCCCGCAACGCTTCCTGTATATTGGTTTCGGTCAGCCGTGCTTCACCCCGCAAAGTCTTGATGACACCCGAAAGCCGATTGGTAAGATTGTCAAACATGCAAAATGCCTCTCCGGAAAAATTGGTGTAGACTAAATGAGAGTTTCATTTAATCTGCAATATCAATGTCCGATATTTTAGCCTATCTCGCTGCCTTCCTGCTCTACGCACTGATCGGCTGGCACTTCTGGCGCACCCGGTGGAATGTTCCTGCAAGGTCAGCGGGGCGTGAGGTTGCTATTGCGGGATGGGAACGGTATGTCATTGTCGCGCCCTTGGTATTGCACGGCTATACGTTGTATGAAGCGGTGTTTGCAGGGGTAGGATTGAATTTCGGCGTGGGCAGTGCGGTTTCTTCCATCGTATGGCTCACCGCCATGATTTACTGGCTATCCGGATTTTTTTATCGGCTGGAGGGGTTGCAAACACTGGTCGCCCCGGTTGCAGCCGTAGCGGTACTGCTGCCGCTGGCATTTCCTTCCCTGCGCCCCCTGGCCAATACCGAGTTCCCTGCTTTCAAGGCGCATATCTCGATTGCCATGCTGGCTTACAGCCTGCTGACTATTGCCGCACTGCATGCGTTGCTCATGGCAGTGGTGGAGCGGCGGTTGCATCACCACCCGACCTTGCCCTCGGTACTTACCAACATGCCGCCACTGCTGACCATGGAAAACCTGCTGTTTCGCGTCATCTGGGTGGGGTTCATACTACTCACGCTCACGCTCATCAGCGGTATCGTCTTTTCGGAAGAGGTCTTCGGGCAACCCCTCAAATTCACGCACAAAACCCTGTTTGGTATCATTTCATGGTGCGTGTTCGCAGCGCTGCTGGTGGGCAGGCAGCTATACGGCTGGCGCGGCCGCATTGCCATTCGCTGGACATTGAGTGGATTCATCATTCTCTTGCTGGCTTATCTCGGCAGCAAGTTTGTACTGGAAGTGATCCTGCAGCGCTAGCAGCACCTGTGCCATAAAACAGTTGGGGTGGAAAAAGTGCAAGGAAATCCGGGGATGGAATCTCCAGTTATTTTGCCTTCTTTCCGCCCTGAATTTTTGTCTACTTGCAGAAAGGCTTTTTCTTGGAAGACATGCCGTGGTATGTGCTGCTGGCAGCACTGGCTGTTCTGTTGATTTTATCCGCATTTTTTTCTCTTTCCGAAACCAGCATGATGGCGATCAACCGTTACCGGTTGAAGTATCTTGCGAAAGAAGGCCATCGCGGCGCCCGTCTCACCAGCCAGTTGTTGCTGAATACCGACCGTCTTCTGGGGGTGATTCTCCTTGGCAATAACTTACTGAACGCGGCCGCTGCCACACTAGTGGCGGTGATTGTGTCCATTTTCTTCGGCCACAGCGATGCGGCTCTTTTTATTGGAACGGTAGGCGTGACCTTCGCCATTCTGGTATTCAGTGAAATTACCCCGAAAGTTGTCGCCGCTGCCTATCCCGAGCGTATCGCCCTGGCATCAAGCTATGTGTTGACGCCACTACTGAAAGTTTTCTCGCCTGTGGTATGGTTCATCAACCTGTTTGTGAAGGCGCTGCTTATCCTCCTGCGCCTGAAACCGCAGAACGAGGATCTGACCCAGAAAATCAGCCTTGAGGAACTCAAGACACTCGTGCTGGAAGCAGGCCACTTCATCCGGCAAAAACATCAGAGCATGCTGCTCAATCTGTTCGATCTCGAGAACGTCACGGTTGACGACGTCATGGTGCCACGCGGCCAGATCGAGGCAATAGACCTCGAAGACGACGATGAGAGCATCCGGGATCAACTGCTCACGTGTTATCACACACGTCTGCCGGTATACCGCGGTACGATGGATAACGTTACCGGAATAATTCATGTACGCAAGGTGCTCAACCAGATGAGAAGCGAGGAAATCACGGCCGCTACACTCGAGAAAATCATGCGCGAGCCTTACTTCATTCCCTCTGGAACACCATTGTTCTCGCAACTGCAATTATTCCAGGAAAACCGCGAGCGCGTCGGCCTGATCGTGGACGAGTATGGGGAGTGGATGGGGCTGGTGACGCTGGAGGATATTGTCGAAGAAATCATCGGCGAATTCACCACACATGCACCTTCGCAGGCTGGGAACTTCCTGAAACAGGAAGACGGCAGTGTAATCGTGGAAGGCAGCAGCCTGCTGCGCGACCTCAACCGCAAGCTTGGCTGGAACCTGCCTCTGGGCGGCCCCAAGACGTTGAACGGACTCATTCTCGAACATTTCCAGGACATTCCTGAGGCCGGCACCAGCGTGAAAATCGCCGGTTATCCCATGGAAATCATCCAGACGCAGGATCGCGTGGTAAAAGTCGTACGAATCTTTCCCCCATTAGTGCCGATCGAGGAGAAGGTTCCCGACTTCGACGTGGAACCGTAATTCCCGGGGGTGTCTTTTAGATGTCTTTTATTTTCGTGCTCCAACACTCTCCGGCGTTCTTTGTCTCGTTCTGCGCTCTCATTGGTCTGGTTGTCGGCAGTTTTCTGAATGTGGTTATCTACCGCTTGCCGAGAATGCTGGAGCGGGAATGGCAGCAGCAGTGCGCCGAACTGCACGCCGAACTGTTCGCTGGAGCAAACGGAACGGAGCAGTCACACGAACCGCATGAAACCCTGCCGCATGAAATCCTTGTTGCGGGACCGGCTTTCAATCTCATTACGCCGCCTTCCACTTGTTCCAATTGTGGGCACAGGATTACGGCGCTCGAAAATATTCCGCTCATCAGTTACATTGCGTTGAGAGGGCGCTGCTCGCAGTGCCACAGCGCCATTTCCATGCGCTACCCGATGGTGGAAGCATTAACCGCAGCTCTGAGCGGCCTTGTCGCCTGGCATTTTGGTTATGGGGTCATCGCTTTTGCGGCGCTTGCGCTTGTTTGGGCTATGATTGCGCTTGCTTTCATCGACCTGGATACTCAACTGCTGCCCAATGACATCACCATGCCTATGGTATGGGGAGGGTTATTGATCAATCTGGACGGTGGTTTTGCAGATATTCGTTCTGCTGTGATTGGCGCCATGCTGGGGTATCTTGCCCTGTGGTCAGTGTATTGGGGCTATAAACTCCTGACCGGCAGGGAGGGAATGGGTTATGGGGACTTCAAGTTGCTGGCTGCCATTGGCGCCTGGCTGGGATGGCAAATGCTACCCCTGGTGATTCTGTTTTCATCTATCGCGGGAAGCATGGCAGGGCTTGGCCTGATGCTGATAGCAAAGCAGGGGCGTCATGTCCCTATTCCGTTCGGGCCTTATCTGGTGTGTGGAGGAATCGTGGCGCTGCTTTGGGGAAGCGAGATCAACAGCGCTTACCTGGGATTGTTTTAGTCCCATGCTGGTAATCGGTTTGACCGGGGGCATTGGCAGCGGTAAAACCAGTGCTGCCAATATTTTTTCCGTGCTCGGCGCCGGTGTGATCGATACCGACGAGATTGCCCATGAACTCACCCGGCCGGGAGGGGAAAGCATTTTCGCTATCCAGCAAGTGTTCGGGGAAAAATATATCACAGCGGAGGGAGCGCTGAATCGCAAGGAAATGCGCGACCTCGTGTTCGATGACACGGATGCGCGTCGCAAACTGGAGGCTATTCTTCACCCGCTCATCCGGGACGAAGTGTCGCGGAGGGTAGAACTTGCCCAAGCGCCTTACCTGATAATCGTGGTTCCGCTGCTGCTTGAGACCGGCCACTACCGGGGAATAGTCCAGCGCATTTTGGTGGTGGATTGCAGCGAAGGTGTGCAGATCAGCCGCGCCACTGCGCGCAGTGGAATGGATGAACAGGCAGTGCGGTCCGTCATGGCTGCGCAGGTTTCACGTGACGAACGGTTGGGGCAGGCGGATGATGTAATTGTCAACGATGCCGACCTTCCCAACCTCGAGCGGCAGGTACGGACTTTGCACAAGAAATATATGACGCTGGCCCAGGGAAGTTGATTTCAACGCACCACGCCGATTCCCTGCAGGACTTCACATTTGTTGTCCACGGATTTGGCTGCTAAAATAAGAATTTGGAAAAACGCCCATCTGCAGTCCCGGTTCTCTGCCCTGGGCCTCTACTGTGATCCGTTACGAACATCCTCTCAACGAACGTGTCCGCACGCTCCTGCGCCTTGAGGACCTGTTTGACAAGGTGGCGTTCTTTTCTGCGCAGGAAGAGCCCTATGATCACCACGCTGCACTTGTCACCCTGTTCGAGATTCTCGACGTGACAGGCCGCGCCGACATGAAGTCGGAACTGCTGCAGGAATTGGATCGGCAAAAGCAGGCGCTGGAATTGTTGCGTAAAAGCCCGGAGAACCCGGAAGGCGAGCTGGACGAGATGCTGGATGACATTCAGATCTCCTCCCAGGATCTGCGGACCGTTGCCGGAAAAATCGGAGAACCCATGCGCGACAACGAGTGGCTGATGGGCATCAAGCAGCGCGTCGGCGTACCCGGAGGGGCATGCGAATTTGATTTGCCTTCATATCGCTACTGGCTGCATCTCGACCCGGAAGTGCGGCGAAGCGACCTCGATGAATGGATCGGGCCGCTGCTGCCAATCGAGAAAAGTTTCCGTATTCTTTTGCGTCTGCTGCGGGATAGCGGAAGAACCGACAACTACACCGCGAACAAGGGCATGTTCCAGCAGATGGGAGCGGGAAGGACAGTGCACCTGCTATCCCTCAAGCTGGACGAGAGCCTGCCCTGCGTTCCCGAGATCAGCGCGCACAAATTTGCCCTGACCATTCGCTTCGTTGTTTCCAGCTCCACACAGAAAACCAGGCTATACGAAGAAGATGTGGAGTTCGAATTGACTTCCTGCGCTCTATAGAGTCGCGGCTCGATCCATTCCGATCAAAATCGCTATAGCAGCTTTCGCCATACCCACCACTGCTGTACACCCTCCTCAGCTGCAGTAATCACCCTGGCTGTAATCTCTCTCAGATCGCCCTGATCGCTTATACCCGCTATCGTAGGGTTTTTGTCTTTTGGCCCGCCACGTACTATCCTGACATTGGTATTTGCTGGAACAAGCCCAGTAGGTCAGACACTCCTGACAACGTTTCTGATAGTTGAGAGGGACGGAATTTGCTACAAATTTAGGAGATTGCACTCCACTTGATTTACTTGCTTGCATTTTTTCCGCTTGCGCTCGTCGTTCCTATAGTGTTCCCAAGGAGCACTTGAAACTCCTGATCGCTGGCGAGGAGAAGGTTAATGCCCGGCATCTTTATCAGTTATCGACGTGACGACAGTGCTGCCTCTGCCGGGCGGTTATATGATCGCTTAGCCGATCACTTCGGGAAAGAACAAGTCTTCCGCGACCTGAATGCCCTTGCGCCGGGCGCAGAGTTTTTGAAGGTCATCGAGGAGCGAATCGCGCAGTGTAATGTCCTGGTTGCTGTCATCGGTAAAAATTGGGTCAGCATCAGGAGTGCGGCAGGGCAGCGCAGGCTGGATGACCCAAAGGACGCCGTGCGGAGCGAGATTCGCGAAGCGCTCAATCAAAAAAAACTCATCATCCCCATATTGATAGGAGGGGCTGAGGTACCAAAACCCGAGGCGCTTCCGGAAGATATCGCGGCGCTCGTCGGGCGAAATGCAATAGAGATCAGTGAATCCCGCTTTGATTATGATGCAGGCCGCGTGATCGAGGCAATAGAAAAGGCAGGCGTTCCAGCGCAGCTCACGGAGCCGCCCCCGCCAGCACATCAACCGGCACGTCAAGATGAATCGCGAGGTGAACAAGGAGCATGGGCTGCGGTAAGTAACCGGGCCAACCAGCGTACCTGGAAGTTTATTGGGGGTGGGATCGCGGTTGTGGTCGGGGGCTTATGGACGCTTTACACCCATTTTTCAGATAAAGAAACTGCGCCCACCGCTGGCCCGACTGTCATCGCATCAGGTGGAAGCGTGGCTGCGGGCGGTGACATAAACATTTCTGCGGGACGCGATATAAATATCGTAAATGTCGGTTTATCCCCGCTGGAATTCGAGGAATGGCGCCAAAAACTGAAAGAAGAAGCAATGGCGGAACTTGCCAGGGAATTTGCGAAGGAAAGGCAGGCGGACCGGGAAAGAATCACTGCGCTCGAGCTCAAGATTCAAAAAGCAAGCGCTGATCTGGAGTCTCTTGAAGAAGCTACGGCGGGATACAATGCCACCCTTGCGAGCGCCGGCAAAAGCTTGCAGGAAATAGCGCCAGACGTTCCGGAATCGGTCCTTGAACAGGCGCGTGAACTGCTCTTCAAAGGGGACACGGCAAAGGCTGAGGAGTTATTCGAGAAAGCGTTGAGAGCCGATACCAAACGTGCCGCAGAAGCCGCTTTCCAGTTGGGCGAGCTCGCTTTGAGCAGAATCGACTACATCAGCGCGCGCAAATACTATCTGGAAGCTGCACGGCTCCAGCCGGAGAATGCAGAGTATGTCAATAAAGCAGGGAAAATCAACCACGAAATGGGGCGCTACTCTGAAGCCCTCACATTCTATCAGAAGGCCCTCGGTATTCGAGAAAAGTCGCTTGGCCCCAACCATCCAGATGTAGGCGTTAGCCTCAACAATCTTGCTGGGCTTTATCACGACTTGGGTTTATACGACAAGGCCGAGCCATTACTTAAACGCTCATTGGAACTGATGACAAAGGCCCACGGGCCCGACCATCCAGACGTGGCGATTTCGCTGAACAACCTCGCAACGCTTTACTATACAGAGGGTCAATACGCCAAGGCCGAGCCCTTGTATCAGCGATCACTCAAGATTGGGGAAAAAACCTATGGCCCTGACAACCCCCATGTCGCCGTTAGACTCAACAATCTCGCGAAGGTCTATTATGCCCTTGGGGAATACGCTAAAGCCGAACCGCTATTTCGAGGGGCGCTGAAGATTTTCGAAAAAACCCTGGGCCCCGATCACCCTAACGTGGCGACCAACCTCAGCAATCTGGCGGGGTTCTACTATACTCTCGGTGAATACGCCAAGGCGGAGCCCTTGTATCTGCGCGCGCTTACGATTCGCGAAAAGACCCTGGGGCCCGACCATCCTGATATAGCGGCAAGCCTCAACAACCTAGCCACGCTTTACTATGCGGAAGAGAAATATTCCGAGGCCGAACCCTTGTACAAGCGTTCGCTAGCCATTCTGGAAAAAATCCTCGGCCCGGATCATCCTCACGTGGCTGCTAACCTCAACAATCTGGCGGAACTCTACCAGGAGCAGGGGCAATACGCCAAGGCCGAGCCTTTATATCAACGCTCGCTGAAAATTTGGGAAAAGTCCGTGGGACCCGATCATCCCCACGTGGCGATCTGCCTCAATAACCTTGCCACCCTTTACTATAACAAGGGGCAATATGCCAAAGCCGAACCTTTGTACAAGCGCTCATTGAAGATATGGGAAAAGGCGCTTGGCCGTGACCATCTCGATGTCGCGAACGCGCTGGATGCCTACGCTGACCTGTTGGATAAGATGGGGCGCGCTAAAGAAGCAGCATCAAAGCGCGCCCGCGGGGAGGCGATTCGGGAGAAGCATGCGAGGGTGAATGGCGGCGGTAACAACAAGAACTAGGAGACGGCTTATTTTTCAAGCCGTGTCTAGTCATGATTTTACTATCTGCGCACACGCCCTGCGCACACGCGAGGCGCCTTTATTTGGGCGGCATATTGGCCGACTTAGTATATGTCGCGAATATAACGTCCTTATTGTCCCCACTTGAGTAGCACGTAACCGAAGGGGTTTTTCTTGCCTTTCTTGCCCCACGTTATACATCGCGCTATAAACAGTTATCGTTTGCACATACTTAACAAGTGTAATTGTAACAATTCTCCTTGGTCGAGTCGTAGCAATACTGATCAGCCTCGCTGCCGTCCTTGCAAAGACGCTTGGGACACCAGGCACATGGAGAAGTCTTTTCACATTTTTTCTTCTTCTTAAAATCGTTACAGTTGACCTCCTGACCACCGTGGCCTCTAACGATAGACCAAGCCAACCCAACAGTACCAATAATAATGCTGAAAGGGATTATATTGGGATAAATTTTTTCGCGTACATCGGCTATTAAACGGCTCGATGCTTTATCAGTAGTAAGAGCAACTTTTTGTATTAGTTTCTCTTTGGCTTGATTTAATTCGATCGGCGATAAATTGGGCACGCATCGGATGAAGTCGTCTAATTCCGCCCGTAGGTCCCCGGTTTCTTCCCGCAGGGCTGCGCGTCGCCGTTTGCTAGCTGGTTTAGTATCTGCTTTCATTTTAATTCCCTCCAGTTATAGTAGGAAATGCGTGTTCTGCAGCGTCAATTGTCGATATTAATTCGCATGTGCTTGTAACAAGAGATACGCCTATCATATTTAGTTGAATAAACCTGCCGGCGTATGTTCCCTGAACCTGGCATTCATATAATGTGTGATTTCATAGCTTAGATTCTTTAAAAGTTTAACGTAAGCCGCAGAAAAAATGTCCGGCTAGGGATGAAACGTGGTGCAGTAATCTCATTGGCTTGAAAATTGTTGCTCTTGAAAAAGAAATTCTCGTCAAGAAGGTTTCTGCCCTCGAGACTAACGATACCTCTACGATTAGGAAATCGGTAGCCAAGAACTGCGTCGAGTAGCACGAAATTGTCATCTACAGTTGTCGGTACAGATACTTCGTCCCCATCTTCCCCCACCTCCAATGACTCCATTCGCCTCAATTCTTGCCTAACATATGTCGTTGTAACAGTAGCAAATATTCCAGACGGGTTGAAGTAGTTCAGGCTTAGAGGTGCGCTTAATGTTTCAATCCGAAAGGGGTCATCGATATCGAGATTCTCGGACGGAGCGCGGGTAAATTTCTCAAACCGAGACTCGCCCCGAATTGCCCAGTTTGGGTGAGGTATCCAGTAAAGGTAAGCGGAGTAAACCCTCTCTTGTTGCTTTTCCTCCCGCGATAACTCTCTTTTTAGAAAAAAGGGAACTGCAAGATCACGAACTGATGCCTCAAGGCCCCCGTACAGGTTGGTTGCGACACGAGCATCCAGCCCAATCCCCTTGCGTCGAGCTTTAGTACCATTAACGTCATCGAACAGTTGATTAAAGCCGGCGACTTGAGTTGGTTCGATGGTCTGATTGGCGATCAAAAATGATTTGACTGTCTCGAACCATGCCAGCCGAAGACGCAGATTAGCGGTAATATTCCATTGCATGCCAAGTTTGGGATTAAATTTATTGACTTCGAAGTTTTCTTGATCTTTTAAGGAGTCATAACCTAAACCGAGAGTCCAGCTTAAGTTTTTAATAGGATTAAAGTTCATATAAAAATAACCGGTATTTCGCCATTTTTTAAAATGGATATCTTGACTATCAACTTGGAACTGGAAAGTACCAATCCCCGCGAGGAAATTAACGCGGTCACCCCGGAACAAATATTGAGTTTCAACTTGATAACCGAAGTCCTTCGTTAGGCTCTCATTCGGGCCAGTTCTACGGTCGTTATACATAGCTGAAACAATAAAATCCTGCGTTGGCGACAACGAGGCTCGCGCTCCTATACGTGCGGTATCTTGAGCTAATTCTCGCCGAAAGTTCGACTCAAGGGGCTGATCAAACCTCAGCAATAGGTCGCCATTTTCAGTCTTGCGAGTGCGCACTTCCGCCTGAACGTTGAACCTCGGCGTTACTGCGTACTGGAAGAAAGCGTTGTAGACGTTGTGTTTTTGATCGTTGTTTTCGCGAAAGCCATTTGTGTTGTAGTGAAATTGACCAATGCTAACTGAAGCGCGCTCATAAAGCGCCGAGAGGACAGCCTCGTCCCCTATCGTGCCATGGTTTCCTAAGATGCCTGAAGCTACGAGTTGAGGTTTGTTGCGCTCAACTAGTGGCGTGAATTCGTTAAAGCCGCCTACTGTCGGCCCGGTGCTCGTGATGATATTAAGATCGGCTACAGTAAGGTGGGGCTGGACAGGGTTGACGTTGATTGGTTGCAGGAGTTGAGCCTGAAGCAACTCGCTTGCACGGGCAATCTCGTGCCAAGGAACATTACGATATGCATCAGAAAGAAAGCGGTGTGATGAGTGGCTGCCTGGATCAAAACTCAAGGACTTTGCCGTTTCCATAAGCGCGCGCTTCTCGAACCCCAGATTGTCATAAATACGGGCCAAGCTGGAACCGCGCGCTGCCTGGTCGCGGTCCAGCAGGAGCTTTGAGCGATACACTGCCCGATTGTCATTGAGATCAATGGATTTCTGTAAATCCCATAGGGCCTCCACTGGGCGATTTTGCGTCTGTTTCTGGATCGCATCATAAAACCAGGGCGTGGGGTCATTCGGATCGAGGGCTTTACCCATATCGAATTGCGCTTCGGCCAGGTTGTAGCGTTTCTCCTCGAAATATGCTTTGCCGAGATAGCTGCGTATCAAGGAATTCATTGGATCAAGGGCGGCTGCAATCTCCATTTCCATACGCCCAGCTTCGACATCTCCCTCGCGCAATTTTGCGAGGCCCATGCCGAGTCTTGGCATGGGGTCTGCCGAGTCGAGTTCGATGGCTTTGGCAAAGGCTGCCTTTGCTGCCTTGGTGTCGATGCGGGTCAGGTGGGCAAATCCCAGCACGGTCTGTGTCTTCGAGAGATTGGGGTTCAGGTCGACTGCGCGCTCCGCGGCTTCCAGAGCCCGCTCCAGGTAACCGGCCGACATGTGCAGTTCCGCAATGCGTGCCCAGATAAGCGCATTCTGGGGATCAAACTCTGCGGCTTTCTGCACGCTTTCAAGCGTCGCCTCGATCTGGAAGTGCGCCTGCTGCGTATAGGAGAGCGCCAGCCGGGCAGTTGACGATTCCTGATCGAGCTCGACTGCCTTGGTCGCCAAGTTCAGCGCCTGATCCTTGTCGTTTTGCACGACAGCTATGATGGCCTGAAGAGCATAGGCGTCGCTGTTTCGCGGGTCTAAATTGAGCGCTTGCGCGATATCTGTTCTTCCTTCCTCGACCCTTCCGACCGAGAGTAAAAGACCGGCGCGATAAGTCAAAAAGCGAGGGGAATGCGCAGTTTCTGGCACCTCATCCAGCGCAGCCAGCGCCTCGGGCAACCTGCCTTGCCTATAAAGTGCAAGGGAGGCGCGCAAGGCCAGTTGAACTGGCTCAGCGGTCAGCTTCTCGTCCAGGCGATAGCTGATGATGGTGGGGTAATACAGGGTCCATTGCACTGCGTCGGTAGGCCGGACGACTTTTTCCTTGCGGGGCGCCTCACCTTTAAGCACGCTTGCCGCTTCGTTGCTGACCAGGCTGACGCTCCCCTGCTCGTTGCTGGCCGATACCGTGCCTTCATAAATTACCAGTTTGGCGCGGTCCTCATCAGTACCGATAAAGAATTCCGTTCCTTCAATATCGGCTGTGACAAGGCGTGTTTTAACCCTGAAGGGCTTGGGCGTGCGCGTAATGACAAAGAGATTGCCGGTAACCAGTTCCACCAGTGCGGCCCTATCCCGGGCAGGGGCGGCGAGCGTGAGGACGGTCTTCTGATCGAGCCGCAAGGTGCTCTCGTTGCTAAGTCGCAAAGCAGCGCGGCTATTCTCTGCAACACGGACTGTATCGCCAGGGCAAAGAACAACATTCAACTTGGCCGCTTGCCAGTTGGCTTCCTTAACCCGACGTAGTTCTACAGCGCCTTGCACGGAAACCATGAGCGCGATGCTCGGCCTGCAGAGCTCAGCTGCGTGGACGTCCAGGGCCAGGGCGGAAACCGCCACGACCGTGATCAGAAGGGAGGCCGTCATGGGTTTCCAGTTGTGCTGCGATCTTTGTGAATGCATACAATAAAATTCCATGCTTCTTCTTTTGCCGCAGCGAGTTGGATAAAAGGTTTCTTACATGACAGTAAGTTTCTCTATTGGAAAAAAATCGTATCGTAGGATTCAGCGAATCCCTTCTTTAACTAAAGCAATAAAAATGCCATCTTTGTTGCTTGAAGTAGTCCCTTATCCATCAATAACTTGGCCTGATTCATTTTCACTGGAACGGGTCATGTTTTGCACGTTGATATCAGGGTTAAAAACACGCAGAAACCCTTTTAGTGCTTTAAATTCTATACATGCGTGCATGGGTAAGAAATGACCCCTACCGGGTAAAAATTGACCTATGTATGCACTGTGCAGCTACTTCTCACTCGTAGACGCGATGCTGCAAGAACAGCGGCCTTCGTGGCGAAGACACGACAAAAGCTGGGCCTTGATCAGCGCCAGGCGGGAGAGATTTTCGGCGGTGGCGTCAACGCTTTTTCTCGTTATGAGAGCGGAAAAGTGAGAACGCCCGTATCAGTCATGCAGCTGCTTACGCTGCTCGACCGGCACCCCGAGCTGTTTGAGGAAATCAGGCAAAGGAGATATTGGATCGGGAGGACCACACGAATTCCGTGAGGAGGCATCCGAAAAGTCAGGTATGACTACATCGTAAGTAATTCACGTTTCTGCTAAATCGTGAATTACTCGTCGCTGGTAACCCGGCCATATCTGGATGGGTAACCAAGGAGAAAGTGTGGGTGTTCAGATTCAGAATGAGTAGCTCAAAGCGCTAAGGATCGGGAGGGGAATCTGAAAACAGGAGAATCAGTGTTCTACAAAGACTTTGCTTTTATTCATACTATGCTTTTTTAGCAATTTCCCAAACGCGCGACGATCTTTTCCGACAAGGCTCGCAGCTTTTGTGACGTTACCCTGCGCTCTGACCATGGCTTCGGCGAGGTAATACTGTTCAAAAGTTGCTATGGCGCGATTTTTGGCCTCGGTGAAGCTCAAGCCGTTCAACTCGGGGAGGCGGCGGTCAAATCCCGATCGCCGTTCGACTTCGGTGGGCGCGAGCGATGCGATATTTATGACAGATTCGTCGGCGAGAAGATACTCGCGATAGATCAGATTTTCCAGTTCCCGTATATTCCCCGGCCAACTGTATTTATCAAACCATGCGATAGTATTCGGATGTAAAGTTTTGTTGCCACGGTTAAAACGCGCGGAGCATTCGCGCAGGAAGTAATCTGCCAACAGAGCCGCGTCACCTTGGCGCTCACGGAGTGGCGGCAGGGTGAGGTACATGATTTTGAGGCGAAACAGAAGATCGAGCCGGAATTCGCCTTTCTCGGCCAGTTGCCCTAAGTTTCTGTTACTGGCGATGATTATCCTCACGTTTGCAGAGCGCGCCGTCCCGCTTCCCAGTGGAAAGTACTGCTGATCCTGAAAGAACCGGAGCAGGGTAACTTGCGCTTTGGGAGATAACGCATCCACTTCATCCAGGAAGAGTGTGCCGGACTGCGCGTGCGCAATCAGACCTGGGCGTTTCGACTGCGCCCCGGTGTAGGCGCCCCGTTCGTGTCCGAACAGTTCGTTTTCAACGAGGGTGTCCGGGATGGCGCCGCAATTTATCGGCACAAACGGGCCGTCTCGCCTCGTGCTGCTGCCGTGAATTGCCCGTGCGGCCAGTTCTTTTCCTGTGCCTGTTTCGCCTTCGATAAGAACAGGTGCGTCGCAACCTGCAATTTTCTCAATGAGCTGGGTAACTTTTGCGAAGGCAGGGGATTGTCCAATCATGTTCTCTGCACCTGGGAGCGGGAAGATTAATCAATTCTTATCAATTCTTACGTAAGGGATTCAAAAAAGCCGTGTGGAACTCATCTTTCTGCATGGCTCCTCGTGGTATAAGTATTAAAGGACAAGATTAAATACGCCGGTAGCTGTAAAATCTTACAGGTTAAAGGTACCCCCTCAGTCTGGTGCTTCCTCGCAGCGTTTCCATCGTATTTCCATTGCTAATCATTGCTAATCATTGCTAATTTTCACGGTTTAACACATATTCACGTGCCTGCCTTCGTTTGATCCATCAATTCAGCTACTTCCTGTAATACCAATGCAAAATTTCTTCGCACTCATCCCGGCGGCAGGTTCAGGCTCGCGCATGGGCGACCAGATGCCCAAGCAATACTTGCCCCTGGCAGGAAAACCCATGATTCGTCATGCGCTGGCAACGTTGTGCAACTCGCCCCGCCTTTCCCGAGTCTTTGTTGTGCTGTCTCCGGGAGATGGAGAGTGGGCGCGCCATGACTGGTCAGAATTTTCAAACAAGCTGTCGATGCTCGAATGCGGGGGAGCTACACGGGCCGAGACCGTGCTGAATGGTTTAAAAGCAGCGCAGGAAGAGACGGCGATCGAGGATGATAACTGGGTGCTGGTCCATGATGCTGCACGGCCCTGTTTAGGAGAGAAGCTTCTGGATAAACTGATGGATGAACTGGAAGAGGATGAGGTAGGTGGATTACTCGCGGTTCCGGTCGCAGACACCTTGAAGCGAAGCGATTCCACTTGCCGGGTTGAACGTACAGAACCGAGGGAAGGGCTTTGGCAGGCCCAAACACCGCAGATGTTCCGGTACCGAACGCTGGTGGACGCCCTGAGCAGGGCTGGAGGTGTAACCATGACTGACGATGCAGGCGCGATCGAAGCACTGGGTCTGCGCCCAAAACTGGTTCTGAGCGATGCGCGCAACCTGAAAGTTACTTATCCTCAGGATCTCGCACTGGCGGAGTTGATACTGAAAAATCTGTAAATGGTAGTGAAGTGGTGACGGTTGCGGCTTATTAGCCAGTTGTAGTAGTAGATCCAGCCATCGGTGAACAAGATTCGGGCAAAGCCCGACCTGCTACTTCTAGCATCTGTGGGGGGATGGAGGTCGCAAGCTGTAACCCATCATTGAATAATAGGATGATTGCACTTCGCTCCACCCATCCTGCAGCTGAGCAATTTTTATCATAGTAGGTCAGGCTCTGCCTGACGAGTCACGCAAAGCACCGATTACTGTTTCTCATATTTTTCCCGGAATTAAACAAGAAGAGGTGATAGTGGACGGATTCAGAATCGGGCAGGGTTTTGATGTACACCAGCTGGTCGAGGGTCGTAAGCTTATTATCGGCGGAGTGACCATTCCCTACGAGAAAGGTTTGCTGGGGCATTCCGACGCGGATGTACTGCTGCATGCAATATGTGACGCGGTACTGGGAGCTGCGGCATTGGGTGACATCGGCAGGCATTTTTCTGACACTGATCCGCGTTACAGGAATATTGACAGCCGCGTGCTACTGCGGAGCGTGGGCAACCTCCTTGCGGAACGCGGCTACAGGGTGGTGAATGTCGATGCCACTATCATCGCACAGGCGCCTAAAATGGAGGCTCATATACCTTCCATGATCGGAAATATTGCGGAGGACCTGAGCATGCAGCCCGGAGATGTCAACGTCAAGGCCAAGACCGCTGAACGTCTTGGTCCGGTAGGGCGAGGCGAGGGAATAGAGGCGGAAGCGGTATGCCTGATTACCCGAATAAATCAAGCGAATGACTGAGCGAAAAACAATCGGGACGTAAATTGAGTGGAAAGTGACCGGCGGGTGAGCGGGTAGATGAATGGTGGCAGATGGCTGAAGAGACCAGGCTTGTCAGACAAAAAACAGTACGCCTGTTTTTTGCGATATGGCCCGACAGGGAAGCCTGCATGCAGCTGGTACGGCTGACCGGGCGATTAGCATCGTTTTGCGAGGGGCGGAAAACAAAAACGGACAACATTCACCTCACATTGGTTTTCGTAGGGGAGGTGGATGCAAGCCAAATGGCTGCTTTATACAAGGCAGCGGATGAAATCAAGGATTCCGGGGGGCGCGCTTTCGATCTGATTATCGAAAGAATCTGCATGTGGAAGCGCAAGAATATCGTTTATGCGGAAATCAGCGAGATTCCCCAGCCGCTCATCGATCTGGTCGAAGCTTTGCAGAGCAGACTTTCATTGGCAGGATTTTCATTGGAGGAGCGGCCTTACAAGCCCCATATCACGCTCATGAGGAATGCATCCTGTAAAACGCTGCCTGAGCTGGCAGAACCGATGGTGTGGCGGGTGCGGGAGTGGGTATTGGTTAGATCGGACCGGACCAGCGACGGTTCGGTTTATACGCCGATCGGCCGCTGGTCTCTGGAAGGATGGTCAAACCATCCTAATAACTGAATAATCAAAGATAAATGCAGCTCTCCAGTTGTTTTACCAGGTTTCTTTCATTGGCCCTGGTGTAATCCTTTTCAAAAGTATCGCTTACGAGGTTGCGCACCTGGCTTCCAAGATTGCTATTGATGAGACCGATAAATGGCGCCGATACAACCAGGATCAGGCGTTGATAACTGTTGGTTTTGCGCCCATTCTCCAGTTCCCGGGCTAGCTGCGAGGCGAAAGTCCATGCCTCATGCTGCTTTGGATCGGTGGCGGGTATGTAGGAGCCGCGACCATTCCCGTTACTTCTGTTATGTCCCGGGCGATCGGTAACCAGGTCCACCCGCTTCTCCCTGCTGGCGTCATGCCGGAATTCCCTGAGTTTCTGTAATCCTTTTCTTGGGCCGTAGTTTGCGTAAAGATATGCTGCGCTTGCGTTTGCAACCAGAATCCACGTGATGCTCATGACTCCTCCGTGCGAGTAGTGATAAAGTTAAACGAACTGGAGTGTTGCTCAACAATAGACAATGATTTCTCCGCCGAAGTTTCCATACGGGTTGTCATTGTACTGACATTATGCTCGATATTTCTTCGACTTGGCCTTGAAAATTCTCGCTTTCGATACATCCAGCGAATATTGTTCTGTTGCGCTGTTGCTGGAGCGTGACCTCCTTGGTGAGGAGGTTCTTGCGGGACAGCGCCACTCCGAACTCGTTTTGCCGATGGTGAGTCGAATACTGGATGAAAGCGGACTGACGCTGGTACAACTGGACGGCATCGCTTTCGGCTCGGGTCCCGGATCCTTCACCGGGTTGCGCATTGCCTGCGGAATAGCGCAGGGACTGGCTTTCGGGGCGGGACTGCCAGTGATCGGAATAGGTACATTGGAAGCATTGGCACAGCAAGCTGGTGGAACACAGGTCATCACCGCGCTGGATGCGCGCATGCACGAGATCTATCATGCTGCTTACAGGAAAGGGCTGGACGGATGGCAAGCCGTGAGCGAGCCCATACTCTGCCTGCCGCAAAATGCGCCTCCGCTGCAGGAGCAGGACTGGACAGGTTGCGGCAGCGGGTTCGATATGTATCCCACAGTGCTGCGCAAACGTTACGAAGGCTACCTCAATCACATCATCAGCGGCGTCCGGCCGGATGCGCGGGCAATGACGCAACTGGCTGCACCCCGATTCGCGAGGGGACAGGGGCTCGATCCGGCTGATGCCGCTCCGCTCTATATTCGAAACAAGGTGGCCCTGAAGGAAAAGGAGCGATGAGTGCCCAATTGCAGGAAGCGCCCCGAATAAGGCGAATGGTGCCCTCAGACCTCGAAGCGGTAGTGACGATTGAGAGGGAGGTTTTTCTTTTTCCGTGGACTCAGGGCAATTTCAGCGATTCGCTCGACGCAGGCTATCATTGCCGGGTATTGGAGCAGGATGGACATATTTTTGGATATGGCGTAATGACAATCGGGGCAGAAGAAGCACATTTGCTGACGCTCAGTATTGCGCCGGAATCACAAGGAAAGGGTTGGGGTGAAAAATTGCTGCGCCATTTCATCGGGATTGCAAGGGAGCAGCTGGCGCTCACCATGTTTTTGGACGTGCGCGAATCCAACCATGCTGCTGCCCGGCTGTATGAACGTCTCGGATTCAGGCAGATCGGGAAGCGCAAGGATTATTATCCCGCAATGGGCGGACGCGAAGACTCGCTGGTGATGGAACTGGTGTTGTGATCAGCAACGACAGAAAACGGATCAGACGCGGCGAGATACTCAAAGAGTTGGGGTTGACGCCGGTATGGCGCGTCAGGGAACGTACCGACGATGAGAGTGTACCCGCAGTGCTGGAATCGGTTCAGGTGACGGTAGCGCCGGTTGTTGCGCATCCCGAATTCGAAGAACAGGTAGAACAGGCTTGCGTGCGATCTGTCGACGCGGCAGAGAAGCGCCGGGCGACGATTCTGCAGATGGACTGGGATCAGCTTAAAGAGAGTGTGGAAGGCTGTGTGGCTTGCCAGCTATGCAACTCACGTACGCGCACCGTGTTTGGCGTAGGGGATCCGGGTGCGGACTGGCTTTACGTAGGTGAAGGACCCGGTGCGCAAGAGGATGCGCTTGGTGAACCCTTTGTGGGGCAGGCAGGCAAGCTGCTGGATAACATGCTGATGGCCATTGGTTTAAATCGAGGTCGCGATGTTTTTATAGCCAATATCGTAAAATGCCGCCCGCCTGGCAATCGCGAGCCTTCGGACGACGAAGCGCAATGTTGCGAGCCGTACCTCGCGCGGCAAATCGAGCTGCTCAAGCCGAAGCTGATTGTTGCGCTTGGCAAAACCGCCGCCAGGAATCTGCTCAATACCGATGCAAGCATAGGCAGCCTTCGGGGCAGACTCCATCAGCACGAAGGTATTCCGGTGATCGTCACTTATCACCCGGCTTATCTGCTGCGCACGCTGGTTGCCAAAGCAAAGGCATGGGAGGACCTGTGTTTCGCCCAAAGCACTATGCAGGCCTTGAAGGCCTCGGAATAAATCCGCGTTTGGGAACAGCAGGCGATACAGTCTCCTGGCATTACTCCTTGGGGGGCCGTTGTGATTCCATATTTGCAGAGGAGTCCATTTTTTGCTTGAAAAGTAGCGCGCGGAGAGCTTCATTTGCGGCTTTGGCCGCCTCCGGGTCGGAATCATCCAGGTGACGGCGAAGCTTCCCTTCGGATTCCGCCGCACCGATGTCCCCCAGCATCGTTAAAACCAGCGGCATGTTTCTGCGATTTTCCAGCTCGTGCTCCAAAAGAGGGATTGCCTTGCGGCCGCTCTGCACGAGGAACATCCCGGCCAAAGTCCTCACATTTTCGTTTGGCGAACTTAACCCCTCGATCAGCCTCTGTCCGCTGGCGCCCGTACCGAACAGTTTCCAGACCATGTTTGCGCGGTACAAGTCGGCTGCTTTGATGAGCCATTGCGAGCTTTCCCCCTTGCCATTCAGTGATCCTTCAGATTTTCGTTGGGACGTCATACCGTATCCATATATCCGGCTCGTGAGGTGCGGAATGGTCGAACCAGACAGGTAATACATTTTCTATGATATCCGGATGGTTGAATCGCTGCCCGCCGCGATCCGCCAGAATCACCAGATCCAGTCGCACCCGCACCGATACCACGCGGTTTACGTGTCCGAAGTTGGGCCAGTACTTGTGGGGATGTACCGGACAGGCGAGGAGAACCATTCTGCCGATATCGATTGCCTGGTTTGCCAGCAGGACGACGTTGGCTCCATGGCTATGGGCAAAAAAATCCGGTGATTCAAGTCCCTTGCCTTGCACCCATGCCGTCAGCGTAAGCGCTGCCAAGGCGCGGGCTTGGTCGCTGTATCCGCCGGACCATTCAAATCGGTCCGATCCTGAATAAACGGAGGGGTCTACGGATTGCAGAATATAAGTGTGAAAGTCTCCCCCCGGCTGCCACCAGCTAGCTGTTCTCGCCCAGGTGCCATGGATAATGAGGCTGGTGTGAGCAGGCTCGCCTTCTCCCCCGTAGTCGGTATTTTGTAAAAGGGGCACCAGCGCGGGGTGTTCCGGCAGTATGCGCGCCAGTGCGGTGGCGGCCACATCCCGTATCAATAGTTCCTTGCTTGCTGTGCCTAGGGCAAGAATGGACACAAGGCGCTCCATGTCGCCTTGAAAAGTGGGGTGAGGTATGAAGAATCCGTCAACAGCGTCCAGATACGAGATGGCAGCTGCGACCCGCACCAACTCATCGGAATGATGCAATGAGACCGCTAGAAGCCTGAGAAGCGACTGCGCGTCACGGATCTCGAAAAATTGGACAGTATATTTCGTTTGCAGCTCGGAGATTGGTTTGGCATAAATCGGTTGGCCGATGAGAGTACCGCTTATCGTTCCGGGGGAGAGTGCGTTTTCCTTTTCAATCTCATTGATGAGCTCAGTGAGCAGCAGATTTTCGGGTGACACTTCTATGCCCATCTTTGCCACATCTGGTGGGATGCCGAGCGATTCGAGGTCTTCAGGTGGAACGCTTTCAGGATCCGGCGGGCGTTTCCTGTAGCGAGCCAGGATATGCGTTGGCTTAAACAGTATGCCTGCATAGAGCAGAAAGGCGGCCTGCGATTGGGCGGCAATGTCATTATCCATGCTGAAAGCATCTGGTATTCGGAGCGGCTTATCGACAACTGTGGAATAAGGCATGGTTTCTCCTTCGGGCAGGTGGTTTTTTGTTACACCTATTCGATCACGTCGCTTTTAATTCTAGGACAGCCTGCCTCGTTATGCTTCATTCAGGGAAAGCGGTTCGGCGGGGCAGAGTGCCCAATGATGTGGGATGAAAATGACTTCCGCGCGGGAATGATAACGAACTCGTCTCTCGAACTCATTCGATTAGTCCCTCTTGAAATCCGCGCACTCGTCCTTATTTCTTTCCTTATTCATGAGTTCGCCTATACTTATCCATATCGGCATTTTTCCAGGAAGATTTTCATGAACAACGTGCTGCGGTCTCTGATATTGCTTCTGGTGCTCAGCCTGAGTGGTTGTGGATACAATACCTTGCAGTCTACGGATGAGCAGATCAAGGCAAGCTGGGGTGAAGTGCTGAACCAGTATCAACGCCGTGCTGACCTCATCCCCAATCTGGTAAACGTTGTAAAAGGTTTTGCTGCCCAGGAGAAAGAAGTGCTGCTGGGCGTAACCAACGCGCGTTCCAGGGTGGGCAGCATCCAGGCCACGCCCGAGCTTTTCAATGACCCGGAGGCATTTGCGAAGTTTCAGAGTGCCCAAGGGGAATTGTCGAGTGCTCTGTCGCGTTTGCTGGTTGTAGTGGAGAAATACCCGGAACTGAAATCAAATGCCAACTTCCGGGAATTGCAGGCGCAACTGGAAGGCACGGAGAATCGTATTGCCGTGGCCCGTAACCGTTACATCAAGGCGGTTCAGGAATACAACATCGTAGTGCGCTCCTTCCCCACCAACCTTACCGCGATGGTGTTCGGCTACAAGGTGAAGCCCAGCCTCACCGTTGATGACGAGAAAGCGATTTCAACCGCGCCCAAGGTGGATTTCAGCAAGCCCTAGGCGGAAGAGGCGTTTGCTGATCTTGGAGCTTGAAATTGGACTCCACCCATCCTACTCGCGACACCAGCCGGAAATGGCAAGGGCTTACATATGATTCATGCCGGGAAAAAAATCCTCGTATTCATCGCTCTGCTTATTTCAGCCTCCCTGTCGATGGCGGATGCCGCGATTCCGCCTCTCAAAGCCCGTGTTACCGATCTTACCGGTACACTTTCTGCAAACGAAGCTACCCAACTTGAGCAGAAGCTCGCCGCATTTGAAGCCAGGAAAGGCAGCCAGATTGCCGTATTGATCGTTCCCACCACCCAGCCTGAAACCATCGAACAGTATTCAATTCGGGTAGTGGATGCCTGGAAGCTGGGACGCAAGGGTATTGATGACGGTGTTCTGCTGCTGGTTGCAAAGCAGGATAGAACTGTGCGCGTGGAAGTGGGCTATGGTCTGGAGGGCGTGCTTCCGGACGCCGTGGCGAAGCGGATAACCGACGATATCATCGTGCCCGAATTCAGACAGGGCCGATTTGCGTCAGGCATAAATGCCGGTGTCGATCGAATAATAGGGGTAGTCGAAGGAGAGTCCTTACCCCCACCTCCCGCCCGTTCCGCACATGGCGGCGATTCTTCCGCTGCCGCCGATATTCTGGTGAATAATATTATTTTTGTCTTTATCCTGCTCTTCATTGCGGCCAAGGTATTTCAGTCCATTTTCGGCCGCTTTCTCGGTGCGACGCTGATGAGCGCAGTGGCAGCCATTATCGTCTGGCTGGTATTCGCTTCGATATTACTTGCCTTGATCGCCGCTGCCTTTGCGTTTTTCATCAGCCTGTTCGGCCATGCCGGCAGCGGAATTTACAGAGGAGGGCGCGGCTGGCCGGGTGGCTTTGGTGGTTATGGAGGATGGGGTGGCAGGGGCGGTCCCGGCGGCTTCGGCGGTGGCGGGGGTTTCGGCGGAGGCGGGGGGGGCTTCGGTGGCGGCGGCGCCTCAGGGAGATGGTAGATGGATTTCACGCGAGTACTGCGGCATCTTTTTACAGGACCATTGGCGGTGCGCAAGGCATTTCCCGCTACAGCCCTTACCGCTATCGAACATGCGATCGCACAGTCGGAATTCGGTCATCGGGGAGAAATCCGCTTTGCAGTGGAGGCGGCACTGGATATGCTGCCTCTGGTGAGAGCAACATCGGCACATGATCGGGCTATCGAAGTATTTTCGCAGTTGCGCGTGTGGGATACCGAGCATAACAACGGTATCCTGATTTACCTGCTTCTGGCCGATCACAATGTCGAAATCGTTGCTGACCGGGGCATCGACGCGAAGGTCGGCCATGAAAAGTGGGAAACCATCTGCCGTGAAATGGAAACCCATTTCAGTCAGGGGAAGTTTGAATCCGGGGTCATCAGTGGAATCCAGGCAGTGGGTTGTCATTTGCACGAGCATTTCCCGCTCGGGCGGGAAAGTGGGGAAAATGAACTGTCCAACAGACCAGTTATCCTGTAGGCATTACGGCCGATAATTCCACAATAGCCTTCGATGTACCCCTAGATTCCCCTAAATTCCCCTAAATTCACTCAGTGCCCCTTGTGTGCGCCAATGAGATGAAGAGAATCCTCGATGCTCTGGTTGTGCAGGTGCCACTGGCGTATCACCGCCATGATCACGGCTACGAACAGGCCGAACAGAATAATCACCGTATACACATGCACGTCAAAGCTCACCAGCAACGCATACAGTCCCAGCATAGTGAGAATACTGAGATTCTCGTTGAAATTCTGGACAGCAATAGAGTGACCGGCGCCCATCAGGATGTGACCGCGGTGTTGCAGCAGTGCATTCATTGGCACGACAAAAAATCCGGCAAGTCCGCCAATCAGCATGAGAAGCGGAATGGCAATCCACAACTCGCGGGCAAAAATCATTGCCATTACCACAATGCCCATGGCAATGCCCAGAGGAATCACCTTCACGGAATGCCGGAGTGACACTATTCGTGCTGCAAGGACTGCGCCTATGGCAATGCCGACGGCGACTACGCCCTGGAGTTGCGCCGCCTTGCTCAAGGGATAACCGAGGGCAACATCTGCCCATTTCAGCACGATGAATTGCAGCGTTGCACCCGCGCCCCAGAAAAGGGTTGTTACCGCCAGTGAAATCTGCCCCAGTTTGTCTGCCCACAGTAGCCTCATGCAGTGACCGAATTCATGCACGAGAAACATTGGATTTTTCCTGAGAATGCGGTGATCGACTCCCGTGTTGGGGATGTAAAGATTGAAGATGGCAGCAGCAGTATAAAATATGGCGATGAGCAGTATGCTTGCTTCCGGTACAGTGTCCACGCCGGTATCGATCAAGGGAAAATCGAACGACAGCAGGACAGCGGAGATGGCTGGCGAGATCAGCAAGCCGCCCAACACCGTGCCCAGTATGATGGAGGCCACGGTCAAGCCTTCGATCCAGCCATTGGCGATGACGAGTTTTTCGGGCGGCAGCAGTTCAGTCAGTATCCCGTATTTTGCGGGGGAATAGGCGGCCGCGCCAAGCCCGACTACCGCGTAGGCGGCAAGCGCGAAGTACTGGTGCATGGCCAGGAAAAGCAGGCTGCAGCCCACAATCTTGATCGCATTGCTGATGAACATGACGCGGCCCTTGGCCATGGAATCCGCGAAGGCTCCGACGAAAGGCGCGAGGATCACGTAAAAGAGAACAAACACAAACTTGAGCATCGGAGTGAGATAAGCGGGCGCGTGCAGCTCCACCAAAAGGGCAATGGCAACAACCAACAGCGCATTGTCGGCTAGCGAAGAAAAAAACTGGGCCGCCATAATGGTATAAAATCCGCGTTTCAAGCGTTTTCTCCTAGAACTTGACCTTCTTTTTAACGATGAGGCGTGGCATTATACAACGGTCGTCGGACCCTCTCCTGATGGAAAATTTCAAACCTTTGATGCTGCCCAAAAAATACCTGGTCTGGAGCACTCATAACAACTCTCGTTCCCGCAAAATCCCTTCAAAGAAAATCTTCAAGAAAAACTTCCGGATATCCCTGAATTACCATGTCGCGTCCCATTCAAGCGTTGATTGATCCCGCCGCGCTCGAGCACAACCTGGCTATCGTTCGTCGACATGCGCCGCGTTCACGCGTGATGGCGGTCATCAAGGCGGATGCATACGGTCACGGGTTGTTGCGCGCTGCCGAGGCCCTGGCGGAGGCAGAGGGATTTGCCCTGCTCGAACTGGATGCTGCCGTGCGTTTAAGAGAGGCGGGCTATCGCCAGACGATTCTGTTGCTAGAAGGTTTTTTCGACGTAGACGAACTGCGCTGGATCGAGCAATGCCATTTAAGTACCGTGGTGCATCACCCCGAGCAGCTTGCCATGCTGGAGGCGGTTCGACGGCGTGCAACGCTGGATGTATTTCTGAAGCTCAATAGCGGCATGAACCGGCTCGGATTTACACCCCAGGAATTTCCCGCTGCGCTGGAGCGCCTCAAGGCGAATTCCGCGGTGCGGCAAATCACCCTCATGACCCATTTTGCATGTGCCGACGAATCGGACAGAAACGACAGCATTGCAGCGCAACTGCAATGTTTCAACCTGGCTGCGGGAGGGAGAAATATGCCTCGTTCGCTCGCGAATTCTGCCGCCATTCTTCGTTTTCCCGAAGCACATGCTGACTGGGTGCGTCCCGGCATCATGCTTTATGGTTCCTCACCGCTTGCTCACACAACCGCAGAGCAACTGGGTTTGCAACCCGCCATGACTGTATCGAGCAGAATTATCTCTGTGCAAACACTCAGGCCAAGCGACGGCGCGGGTTACGGGTACGCTTTTCGGGCGGACCGATCGATGCGAGTGGGCATAGTTGCAGGGGGCTATGCTGATGGCTATCCCCGCCATGCTCCTACCGGTACCCCGGTGCTTGTAAAGGGAAGACGAACACGGGTTGTGGGACGCATCTCCATGGACATGCTGCATGTGGACCTGAGCGAGATCGAAGATGCGGGCGTAGGCAGCCCGGTAACGCTATGGGGGAGGGGCATGCCGGTTGATGAGGTTGCGCAGGCCGCTGGTACACTGGGCTATGAACTGTTGTGCGCGATCGCGCCGAGAATGCAAAGGGTAACGTAAGCAGGAAGCGCTTTGGAAGCGCATTGTCGGGCGGAGCCCGACAATGCGATCGTCGAGCAATGGATCTACTCCATCCCATTCGCGCGTTTGCAGACAGATAGCTCAAAGATGCTTTCAGACACAAAAAAGGCAGCCTTGGCTGCCTTTTTTGTACTCCGGAGCGATGAGCTGCCGGGTAAAGGGAATGGGAGAATAAAGCTTATGGGAAGAAGCTTACTCGACTTTCGCCTTCGAGCGCAGATCGTTGACCGAGGCCGCAAACTGACGCTGCAACACGCGCTGGGCCAGGTTTTGTTTTATTTCCTCGAATGGGGGAATTTTCAGGGGTCGCACATCATCCAGACGGATCACATGCCAACCGAAGGGGGTTTTTACCGGCTGATCGGTGAGTTGGCCCTTGCGCAGCTTGGTCAAAGCCTCGGCAAAAGGTTGAACATAGCTTGCAGCCGGGCTCCAGTCCAGTTCGCCACCCTTGCTCTTGCTGCCCGTATCCAGGGATTTTTCCTCGGCAAGTTTGTCAAACTTTGTGCCTTTTTTTAACTTGGCGATAATGTCTTTGGCTTCTTCTTCTGTAGCCACCAGAATATGATGCGCCTTGTATTCCTTATCCCCCATCTGCGTCTTTACCGTTTCATATTCCTTATGCAGCTCTTCGTCGCTTACCGGGTGGTTCTTTATGTAATCGATCTGGTACGCTCTGACCATCGCTGTCTGGCGAGCCATGTCGAGCTGGGTGACAAAGTCAGGATCCCTGTCCAGTCCCTTCTTCTTCGCTTCCTGGGCGATTACCTCTTCAGTGATGAGATCCTCGCGCAAAGCTTTCCTCGCCTCCGGCGTATCCGGCTGCCCCTGGCCAGCACGCGCCTTCATTATGAATTCGAGGCGCGATTGAGGAATCGGCGTACCGTTCACCTTTGCCATGGTTGAGCCGGTCTGGGCCTGAACGGCCGTCGCGGCGATCACTCCGGAGATACCCAGTGCCGCAAGTCGAGTAAATTTCATAAAATGCATGAAGGTTCCTTCTCAGTGGATCGAATCAAATTCCTCGGGAGTATACGCTTTTACACTTAAGGCGTGAATATTCTTGTGCATCATCTCGCCCAGGGCATCGTAAACCAGCCGGTGCCGCGCCAGGGCCGACTTGCTGATGAATTGATGTGAGACGATGGTAAGTAAATAGTGCCCGCCTCCTGCTTTGGCGCCTTCATGTCCCGCATGGCGCGCGCTTTCGTCCGCAATCCGGATTACCGCAGGCTCCAGAGCAGCGAGCTTCTGCTTCATCAATTCGATAGTGTTCATCCGGCCTCTGGTGAGGTTATGCCGGTAAAACCTTTTTGAATGGCTTCACCATCACTTTTGCATAGACGCCCGAAGTGGCGTAGGGATCCGCTTCCGCCCAAGCCTGGGCTGCTTCGAGCGACTCGAATTCGGCTACGATCAGGCTCCCGGAAAATCCTGTCGGCCCGGGATCGGGGCTGTCAATCGCGGGATATGGACCGGCTAAAACAAGGCGGCCGTCTTCCTGCAACGCCTTGAGGCGTTCAAGATGCGCAGGACGCACCGCCATTCTCTTTTCAAGACTGTCGGGCACATCCTCGCCACTTATTGCATATAGCATCATGCCTCTTTATCCTCGTCAGTCACCATGTATTTCCCCAGCATCAATCCCTGCAATACGACAAAAACCAGCATGAAGCCCATAAAGCCGAACAGCTTGAAGTCAACCCAGGTTTCAGTAGAGAAATTGAAGGCGACATAGAGGTTGGCGGCGCCCATAAATGCAAAAAACGCTGCCCAGCTCGCGTTCACCCGGACCCAAACCGTTTCCGGCAGGGTGAGCTGTTCTTTCATCATCGTCCGGATAAAATTTTTCTTGAAAACCGCCTGGGCTATCAACAGTGCGGCCGCGAATAGCCAGTAGAGCACGGATGGTTTCCATTTGATGAATGTTTCATCCTGCAGAATAAGTGTTGCGCTGCCGAAGACGACTATGAGAACCAGACTGACCCACAGCATGGTATCGACTTTGCCATGGCGGAACCATACCCAGCCGATCTGCACAAAAGTGGCGCCAATCGCTACAGCAGTGGCGGCATAGATGCCATAAATCTTGAAAGTGATGAAAAACAGGATTACCGGAAAGAGATCAAAAAGAAATTTCATCGCGATGGAGTTTGAGCGGACACAGTTATTTGAGAGTGCGGGGCGCAATTAGCAAAGCGCATTGCGTCCCATTTAACTTCCCTTGCTGCCCGTTTATTCAGTCTTCGAAGAATCTCGATCGAGTTTGAGGGAAGCGGAATTGATGCAGTAGCGCAGTCCGGTCGGAGCAGGGCCATCCTCGAATAGGTGACCGAGGTGCGCGTCGCAGCGGGCGCACAACACTTCTACCCGCCGCATGAAATGGCTGTTATCTTCCTGGTTGACGACATTTTCCGATCGGGCAGGCTGCCAGAAAGAAGGCCATCCCGTACCGGAATCGAATTTGGTCTCCGAGTCAAACAAGGGGGCCCCGCAGCAGGCGCAACGATACACGCCCTGATCGTGGCAGTTCCAGTATTCCCCTGTGAACGCCCGCTCTGTCCCTTTTTCGCGGCATACATGATACTGCTGCGGGGTCAGCTGGTTTTCCCATTCCTGCTCGGATTTAACAAGCTTGTTGCTCATGATTCCTCTTCCGGAAAAAATTGATGCTCCTGAATAAGATGATGAACACTCTCAATGCAGATGTATGGGCGCTACTTCACCTTCTTCTGGGAATTCTGCATGCACGATTTCGCCATCCGCATTGGGAAACAGCGGTCCCCCGCATTCTTCGCAGTACTCCATAAGAAAATGCTCTTGCAGCAGGATAGTTTGTGTCACTCCGCATTCCCGCAGCGCTGCCTCGATCTGAGCGACGCTATCTGTATTTTCATCCTCATCCCCTACCAGTCCCCAGATGATGCCGTAGAGCACGTTGTCCCGATCCTTGAGGGTGAAGCCAATGCGATATTCCTCCAGCCACTGATCATAGAAAGGCGCGATCACTGCACGCAACCTGTCTGGGGAAATACTCAGAGTGGTTTCCAGAAAATCAACCGTGGCACGCACCGAATAGGGGCGGGCCAGGCGGTCCGCCGCGCGCCATGCTGAAAAGAAGCCATCCGGCATCAGCAGTTCAAACGCACAGCCCTGGAATAGCGGCAGCAGCACTGCGGTACCGTGAGTCTGCCATGCGTGCAGTATCTGCTCTTTGGAGAACTGGAGGGTGGAAACGTTGCTGCCCTTGTGCTCGCCCGCGTCCCCCTGCTGCCAGCGGAACATAGGTTTTCCCTGAGGGACCGCGACCCCGCCGAGGAGATAGCGGGTATCAGAAAGAAACCGTCCCGTTTCAGCAAGCTGCTGTGGGTTCATATGCAAATCGCGTTGTCCTGTCACCGCTGCCGACCAGAGTTTGCGAGCCAGTTCATGTGTAAGATGATAGCCTCTTGGCAATTGATCGGGGCTGAAAAGACAATCCGCAAGCGCAAGCCGGGCATCGTCCGCCAACACCTGCACCTGCAACTGCCCGCGAAGTTCGGAAAGCACGGATTCTGCCATTGGTCCCGAGGGAATCGAAAAACGTGACCAGGTGAGCACCGGTACAGCAAACATTAAAACGTCGTAAGTGTGATCCCCTCGCGTGAATATGCTGCATTCTATTGCAGCTTCGATGGCATACATGAATTCACTGTAGCCTCCAGGATCAGCATCATAAAGCTGATCCAGCGCAGCTTCGAGATTCTGATCGTCCCCCGTACGCAGTTGGGCATGTATTTTTGCCGCAAGGCGATTCTCCCAGAAGGCGTCTTCTACGCGACTGCCGGAGGCGGCAAGTCCCGTTGCCAGGCGCACAAGCTCCTGAACCATGCGCGCAGACTTGGTGCGATGAGGGACGCGAAGTTTTTTCATCAAATTGGCGTCCTGGATGGTTAAAGAATTATTTTAACCTAAATCCTGAATTCCCTGATATTTTGAAGCACTTATTGAGTCGGCGAGCAAGCAGTACAAGCGTCATATCGGATCAGATGGTCCGGCAGACAGCAAAGCGTGGCATAAAGCAGGCTGCGAAGCATAGCCGGAGGCAGGCGAGTACAGCATGCCTCTCCGTCAGGGAATCGCCTCCTACGCCCTCCTGTGCCCTTTCCGGCCCCCTCCGCAGGGTTGCGGAGGAGGTCACTCGCCATCATCAGTTCCGATACGCTTCCTCAAAACCTTTCACGAACAGGCCCCCACGGAAGGAAGGGACACAAGGTCGCGTCACAGCTACAAGCTCCGGATGCAGGATTGCAATTGCAAAACAGTGTGCATCCCGGTCCGAGATCTATCGTTCGCATCATTTGCGGAATCACCGTTGTGCCATTCATGGAACCCTGCCTGCTCTTGAAATAATTCCCGGTTGTTTTGTAAACCGACGACTCCGCGCTAAATCCTGGTATGTTCATGATTTATCTCCTTTCAATCAGTGCAGCGATATTTCCTAAAGCTCCCCCAATACCGCATGAATTGCCCGTATGGCACCATGTTCCGATTTACAGATACAGATGTCGGTTGCAGCATCACAGTCGCATGTCCATTCCTGCAGCTTTATGCGTTGAGGGATAACTGATCCCTCTACCCGATGCATTGGCCCTGGCAACCGCCGAGCGATAGTATTTGTGCGACGAAGCGAGGCCTCAGCAGTAAATCCTGGCATATTCATTTCACACCTCCTTCTTTGGAAAATCAACGTTCATAATACGGAGAGATCTTGGTGACGAGGAAAGGAAACTCCTCGGTCACGTCCACCCGCACGAAGTACTTTTCGGTAAAATCGGTGTTGCGGTTGGTATAGGAGAAAATGACCTCGACGATGTTGCGTCCGCTGCTTAAAGCGGAGGGACGCACTTCCACGCCCGTCAGGGAATGATCTTCCGCAAACTCTTCCGCCGCCTTGGCATAAATGGCGGGATAGCGCATGGCAAGGTAGTTCAATGCCCGATGCTCATCCGTGGCGCCTGCGTTATCGGTCATGTGCATGATCCGGTCAAACAACTCCTCGGCAGCGGAGCCAAATCGCTCCTTGGCCATTTTCTCCGGTTTCGGAATTGCCCTGATCAATTCATCCCGTCCAAAGGAATAGATCTGGTCGAATACCACTACCGGCACCATCAGCCCATTACACATCTCCGGCGGAGCAATGGGACCACGCATTCCGATGACCACATCGATATCCTGGGGAGCAGGCGCGGGCCGGATGGCATCAATCAACATATCGACATCAGCAGGATCGCGTGGAACCAGAAGATAGGTTTCCAGTCCCTGTACCGTCAGCACCCAGCATAGTTGCCGCACCAGATACCGGTTCTGTCGCTGGGACAGAACTTCATGGAAGGCCTGCTGATCGGTTTTGCCAGCGGTTTCTGCACGCCCGGTCGCTTGCGCAAATTCTTTTTCCACACTCAGATTAGGAAAGCGTGCTTCCACTCGTCCTATGGCATAAACAAAGGCATTCATTCCGCCATTCGCATTCATGCCTTCAGCCCCACTCGGATTTTGGCTCATGCGCGTTCCGTTACAACCGCAGCTTCCTCCCATCTGGGGAGAGATCATTGCGTTCGAGGCCGAATCAGGCCTTGCCTGGATCGGTTGGTCTGTTGTGCTTTCGACGGGCTCTGCCATCGCAGTTTGTTCGTTCATATTGCTCCTCTCTTAACTTGGTAGTGCCAACGGCGTTAAAAAGCTGAAAATTTCCTCTAAAACGACCCTCTACTTCCCTTGCCATGCTTTTACTTCCGGCCGCGGGGTGTAAAAGAGAGCCAGCGATTGAGCGCAGCCGCCCGCCCTTCGCAACCTCCACAGGGTTTCATTCGAAAATAAGTGGTGGCGCGCTTGATCGCATCACCGAGCCCGATCTCCTCATCAGTAATGAAACCGGGCAGGCGCACGCGGTGAGCGGGCTGCTTGCCTGTATCTGCAACGCTTTCACGTTTAACCGGGTTTTTATCGCTTCCGCCATTTGTATTTCTTTCGCTCCCGTTCCTGCGACCCGGATTTACGTTGATATCATTTTCAGTCATGCTGTTTGCCTCCTCGTATTTACCGCGGACAGTATCTGCCAGGCCGACTCGGCATCCAGCAGGGGTGGAACCACCGAACCCCGCCGCGGGTGATGGAGTTGCATGTGACCGCCTCCGGTTCCCATGATGGTTGCTTGCCGAAAGTTTTGAGGTTGGCGCATGAGGGCGAGCTTGATCTGGGCCGCCGTGGCATCAGGAAACTGTGACCACAGCAGCGCAATGGCGCCGGTGACAAAAGGCACAGCTACACTTGTACCGCCCATAGTGAGGGTTTGTCCCTCAGCGCCAAGGCCGGTGATGTTGTCGCCCGGCGCGCTCAAGCCGCGCGTTCCGATCGTGCTGCCGAGATTGGACTCGTTGATCGGATAGCCCCGCAAATCGCAAGCCACGACCGGAATAACCCAGCGATGGCGAGTAATGACGGAACTGCCCAGCATGCCCTGGTTGCCTGCTGCAGCAGCAATCAGTACACCGCGGCTCAGCGCCTGGTTGAATGCTTCATCCAGCAGCTTCTCTTCCCTCGTCGAGGGCTGTGCCAGGGCGAGGCTCAGGTTGATAACGCGCGCCCCCGCATTGATGCAGTCAAAAATTGCCGCCGCCAGTTCTTGCGGAGTGGCACTGGGCATGTGCTCGCGTCCGGCGGTACTTTCGCTGAAAATCGGGCGGATAAGGAGCGTACAGTCGGGACAAATGGCAGGCGCAGGAGAAGTGCGCCTGGCCGCGAGGATGCCGGCGATGAAGGTTCCATGCAGGCAGGCGCTGCTATTGGTCCTGGTACAGCTCGCCCCGTTATTTCCGGATATCTCCTGAAGATGTCCGTTTGCCAGATCCGCATGACTGGTGGCGACAGGGCCGTCGATGAGTCCGATCCTGATATCGGAACTGCCGCTGGTACGCTGCATCAACCCGGTGAGCTTGACGAGTTCGGTAGGGCGCAACACTTTCTCCTGAATCTAAAGTTATAACCTTCCATGCAGGGGGAAGACAGTTTGAGCCAGGAAAGTACTTACCCAACTCTCGCCTGCTTTATGTTTAGCACACCTCATGCCGCAAGCAAGCTCAATCAGATCCTTAAATACGGGCAGGTTTAGCAGGAATAAAGACCGGGGAAATTTTTATCCGGAAGTGGAAGCGGGAAGGGGATTTGGCGGTCTATTGATCCGCCCAGAAAATACTATGAATCTCGTCATTCCGGGCCTGACTCTGAATCCAGCAAACCGGAATCCAGTCCAAACCAATAATGGCGTGCTTTGAATGTCACTGGATACCGGCTTCAGCCGGTATGACGTTTGTACTGTTTGCTCGCCGACTCAATAAAAACAGCGACTGCAAACAAGATTCGACAGGTGACAACGGCTGGATGTTACGCGCACCGGGTACTCGCAGCCATTTGGATCCAAAGATATGGAAACTGCCAGCATTATCTCAAGTTGTCCCTGCGGGATCGGGCGCATCTCTTCCGTGGGCGAGATGGTACAGCACCGGTAGTACCAGCAGTGTCAGGGCCGTGGATGACAGAATTCCTCCAATGACCACCGTTGCCAGCGGCCGCTGCACTTCCGCCCCGATACTTGTAGCCAGAGCCATGGGAACAAACCCGATGGCAGCCACCAGGGCTGTCATCAATACCGGGCGCAATCTCGCGAGTGCTCCTTCCTTGATGGCATCTTCCAGTGACCGGCCTTGCGCGCGCAAGTCCCGTATGAATGACAGCATCACGAGGCCGTTCAGCACGGCGACACCAGACAGAGCAATGAACCCGACCGCGGCGGAAATGGACAGGGGGATGCCCCGCAACCACAATGCCACTATACCGCCACTGAGGGCAAAGGGAACGCCGGTGAACATCAACCACCCGTCCCGAAAATTGCCGAACATGGCGTAAAGCAGCATCAGGATCAGTCCAAGCGCCAGGGGAATTGCTATTTGCAACCGCTTCGCCGCAGAAACCAGTTGCTCGAACTGTCCCCCCCAGGTGAGCCAATATCCCGAAGGAACGGGCACTTGCTTCACCACCAGTGCTTCCGCTTCTTCGACAAAGGAACCAATATCCCTGCCTCGTACATTCGCGGTAACGACAGCCCGGCGCTTGCCGTTTTCCCGGCTCACCTGGTTGGGTCCCTGGAGGACTTCGATGACGGCGACTTCGCCGAGAGTAACGTAGGTCATGCCAACGGGCGCCTCGGCTTGCGGATTTCCGGTTTGTGTCTGGTTTTGCGGATTCCCGGTTGCCGATCCTCTCACTGGAATTCCGACGGGCAATCGCCGGAGTGCATCCGGATCAGTCCGCAACTGTTCCGGTAGCCGCACCTGCAGCTCGAAGCGGCGATCGCCCTCGAAAATGGTTCCGGCGTTTTTTCCACCAATGGCAACCGCTACTGCATCCTGTATATCCGCAATATTCAATCCGTAACGCGCAAGCTTTACACGGTCAGGCTGAACGGTCAGCACCGGCAGGCCGGTAAGTTGTTCGGTTTTTACATCCGCCCCCCCCGGAACAGTCTTGAGCAGATGCTCGACCTGGTCTGCCACCCTGAACAGCGTGTCCATGTCGTCACCGAATACCTTTACCGCGACGTCCGCTCGCACACCGGACAACAACTCATTGAATCGCATCTGGATGGGCTGGGTGAATTCATAATTGTTGCCCGGTATCTGGCCTACCGCCTGCTCCAGTGCAGCGATAAGATCTGCCTTCGTGGAATATTGTTTCCGCCATTGCGACTGGGGTTTCAGCATGACGAAGATGTCTGCCACGTTCGGCGGCATGGGATCGGTTGCAATCTCGGCAGTCCCGATCTTGGTGAAAACACGGTCCACCTCGGGAAATGCCTTGATTGATTCCTCCAGTTCATGCTGCATCTCGATGGCCGTGGTCAGGCTGGTGCCGGGGATGCGGATTGCGTGCAGCGCGATATCGCCCTCATTGAGGCTGGGTACGAACTCCGTACCCATTTTTGTGGTCAGCAGGCCGCTCAACACAACAATCACAACGGCGGTGGTAACGGTGAGGCCCTGGTTCCTCATTACGGCGTCGAGAACCGGCAGGTAGGCTTTCTTCGCCCACGCAACCACCGCGCTTTCCTTTTCTGTCACTTTTCCCGTCAGAAAGAGTGCAATCGCCGCCGGGACAAACGTTATGGAAAGAATCATCGCACCTAGCAGGGCGGTTAATACCGTGTAGGCCATTGGGTGGAACATTTTCCCTTCCACTCCCGAAAGCGTGAAGACGGGAAGATAAACCACCATGATGATGAGCTCGCCATAAATGAGCACACGCCGCGCTTCCCTGGTCGCGTCGAATACCACTGCGAGACGCTCGTTCAACGAGAGTTGGCGCCCCAGCCGCGCCTGCTCATGAGCCAGCCGCCGCATGCTGTTTTCCACGATGACGATCGCGCCGTCCACGATGAGGCCGAAATCGAGCGCCCCCAGGCTCATCAGGTTGGCGCTGACCCCATTGGTTACCATTCCGGTAAAGGTGAACAGCATCGAGAGGGGAATCACGAGCGAAGTGATGACGGCCGCCCGCAGGTTGCCAAGGAAAAGGAGCAGCACGACGATGACCAGTATCGCGCCTTCGAGCAGGTTGGTGGCAACAGTCCTGATCGTCTTGTCCACGAGCGTCGTCCGATCATAGACAGCGATTGCTTCGACACCTCTCGGTAGATTCCGGTTGATTTCGGCGAGTTTTTTTGCGACCGCCTGCGAAACGACACGACTGTTTTCTCCGATCAGCATGTGGGCGGTGCCGATCACGGTCTCCTGCCCATTCTGGGTCGCGGCGCCGGTGCGCAATTCCCGTCCTATCAGCACATCGGCCACATCCTTGATACGTATGGGTATCCCCAGCCGGGATCCCAGGGTGATGTTCCCAATCTCTTTCAGGTTTGCCACCTGTCCCGGCACTCGCACCAGGTACTGTTCGCCGCTTTTCTCGATATATCCGGCGCCGACATTGAGGTTATTGAGGCGCAATGCGACGATGACGTCATTCAGTGTCAATCCGAAAGAGATCAGCTTTTCGGGGTAGGGCGCGACATGGAATTGCTTGACGAAACCTCCGACGGCGTTTACTTCCGTGACGCCCGGTACCATGCGCAGCTGCGGGCGGATGATCCAATCCTGGATTTCCCGCAGGTCGGTGATGCTGTATGGCGACCCGTCAGGCTTTTGCGCACCCTCTCTTGCATTGACAGACCACATGAAAATCTCGCCCAGGCCGGTTGAGATCGGTCCCATGGTCGTTTCCACATCGACCGGTAAACGCTCTTTGGCTTCCTGCAGCCTCTGGTCGATCAACTGGCGGGCGAGGTAGATATCCGTGCCGTCCTCAAAAATAACCGTAACCTGCGAGAGGCCGTAGCGGGAAAGCGAGCGGGTGTACGCGAGATTGGGGAGCCCTGCCATGATCATCTCGATCGGGAAAGTGACGCGTTGTTCAACCTCGATCGGGGTATACCCGGTTGCCCGCGTATTGATCTGTACCTGCACGTTGGTTATGTCGGGCACCGCGTCGATGGGGAGCTTCTGGTAGCTATGGATTCCCACGGCGCCCATCGTCAGCACGGCCATCAGGACCAGCACGCGCCGCTGAATGGAGAGTTCGAGGATGCGCTCAATCATGATGCCGGTGAAACTGATCTATTTGATCAAGAGGGATGGAACCCTTACGTGACCTGCCTGACCCGGATCTAGTGTTCATGGGTAGCCCCCGATTTACCCAGCTCGGCTTTGATCGCAAAGCTGTTGCCTGCCGCGTATTGCTCTCCTGCCTCCAAGCCATGGAGAACCTCGATCGTCTTGCCGTCGCTACGTCCCAGTTCCAGCGGCCGCGCCTCGAAATATTCACCATAACGTCCGAATGCTACGGTCCAGTCACCGAGTGTCTGAAGCGCGTCGGCAGATACGGCAACAGGTACGGGAATTTCTGCAGCCACCATTTCGGCAGTTACGAACATCCCGGGGCGCCATTTTCCCTCCCTGTTTTGCAGGGCGAGCCGCGCCGTGGCGGTACGGGTCTGGCCGCCGATCAGCGTGGTGATGTAGATAACAACGCCTTCCCCCTCTACATCCGACGCCGTTGCTCTGATGGTTGCCTTTTGCCCAACCTTGACTACATCCAGATCTTTTGGATAAACCGTGATGCCGGCCCACACCGTCGAAACATCGGCAATAACAAAAATATGTTCATCTTCCTTCAGCGTCTGGCCGAGGGCGACAGCCTTGTCGATGATTAGCCCGGATATCGGTGTCCGGACTTCGTAGCGGGCCAGATTGCCGGAAGAAGCCGCTTCCGGCTGCACCCCGAGCGACTGCAGCTTGACCGCAGCCAGATCCACTGCAATCTCCGCTTCATTCAGCAGTTCCTGGGCGACGAGGTAGTCCTGCTTGGCGGAGATTTTTTCTTCCCAGAGCTGCCGTTCGCGCTTGTAGGTGGTCTGCGCCAGCGCCAGCCGTTTCCTGGCTACCCGATACTGACTACGCAGTTCTGCCAGCATCTGGCTCTCTATCACCACAAGAATCTCTCCTTTCTGCACCTGCTGGCCGTGGTGACGCTTCACGGCTGTGACTATTCCCGGCAGGCGGGGTACCACCTGCACGATGGTATGCTCGTTGAAGATGATCTCGCCAGGCAGCTTGAGCATGGGTTTGATGATGGCAGGTCCCGCAGTGCGTATTTCGATGCCGGAGCCTTTCAGCATCTCGTCCGGCATTTCCACCCTGGCCTCGACCTGGCTGTATTCCCAATGGATCGTCTTGCCTTTCCATTGAACGGTAATCACGGCATCAAACGAGTGCGGCTCCTCTACTATCTGATCGCTCACCAGGTAATCAGCCTCAGGCGTGAATTTGAATACCTGCGCGGGTGCTCCAAGGCGCGACAGCGTCATGGTGACCCTGGCAGCGGTGGGCGGAAGAGGCTTGCTCTTTTCATATAGATAGAGCCTGAAGCGCGGCGGCACGTTAGCCTCAAAAATAGTTACCTCCAGGCCAAAGCCATCTGTTTCACCTTCGGTAAAAAGCTTTCCGCCTTTTGGCCCCTCCCGGTAGTTCGATGATGCCTTGCCTTCGACCGCAGGTGCTTCATGAGTAGGATAGGCCGCGGAATCCCCGGAGATGGATTGCGAAGTCTTGTCGGAGCTGAGTATCAACCCGCCAAATGCAATTCCTATGGCGATTACGGCAATGATCGGAAACAGTCTCTTCCTGTTATTCACTTTTACTCCTTATCATCCGTAAAATCGGTATAGGCCGGTTCATGGGCGCCCTGTCTGGCAACGCCATCAAGAGGTGCTGCAATCAAGCGTTCGATTTCATTGACAAGGCGGTGGTAATTGGCGAGCGCACGCACATACAAAACCTGGTTCTGAAACAGGGTGCGCTGTGCGTCGAGCACTTCAAGAAAGCCGAATTTGCCGAGTTCATAACCCTTGTTCGTTACCTCGAAAGCACTTCGGGCCGCAGGCAATATCTCCCCGCGCAGTATCGATATCTCGTTCTCGGCTGCCGCCAACGATTCGTAGGCCTGTATCAGCTCTGCCTTGAGGCGCAAGTCTGTCGCGGCTTGCTCATCCTGTGCCTTATCCAGGCGCTGATAGGCTTCCCGCAGATTTCCCTGATTCCGGTCGAATAATTGCAGTGGCATGGAGATGCCTACGATTGCAGTCGTTCCCCCCGATTCCCAATGCTTGATCATGCCGCCCGCAAGGGTGATATCGGGAATGCGACGGGATTGCTCCACTTCGAGCAGCGCCTTGCGATGTTCTATGCCTTTTCTGGCGCGATCCGCCATGGGATTCGATAAGACTCGCTCGGTCAATGCGGCTAAATCGGGCAGGACGACCATTGATTCCAGCATTCCCAGCACCTGCCCGAACTCCGGGGTAGTGTCACCCCATAGCAGTGCGAGGCGTTTGCGCGCCGCCGCCAGTTCCCGTTGCGCTTGGCCCAGGGAAATTCGCGTCGTGGAAAACGCTACTCCCACTTTAGTCTCTTCTATGGGAGGCACTTTTCCCGCCTGCACCCGGCGCTTGACAGTATCCACCACCTGCTGAGCCAGCCGCTGGCTCTCTTCGGCCAGGCGCAACTGCTCCTGCCCCGCCAGCACCTCTGTAAATACGTTCGCTACCCGTGCGATGAGTTCGAGCCGTTTGGTTTCAAAGTCCTTGCCCGCCAGCGCTTGCCCGAGCGACGCAGCATTTACTCGCGCTGCACGTTTTCCTCCCAACTCGATCAATTGGCTGATGCGAATGATCAAATCCTGCTGCTCGACATTTTGCTTGATGGCTCTTTGTCCGTTTCCGCTCCCCATGTTTCCGGCGTTGTCGACGTCCACCGACAACTGAGGGTTGCGCAACAACCCGGCCTGCAACGTAACACCCTCCAGGGCGCGCATCTCCTTATCGAAGGAGGCCAGTTCGGGGTTGTGCTGAAGTGTGAGCCGCACTGCATCCCGCAGGGTGAGATTGCTCTTGACTTCAGGACCAGCAGTATTGGGAAAGCGCGTGCCCTCCCTGCCCTCCACCGCGCGGATGCCCGCAAAAGAGCTGTCAGCACCTGCTGCCGGCAAGCAGGTCATCGCAAGGACAAGCATGGCTCCCACACGCCCACACTGCCTGATGATGAACGACACATGAAAGTTCATGGAGATTTCTCCGCGAGTAATCAAGGGAAACGCATAACTGTAGCTGATTACATAAATAGCGGTTTCGCCTTGGCCTTCGTCCCCCGTTTAACCTGAGCCCTGAGCCCTTCGGCAGGCTCAAGGCATCACTGAGCCAGATCGAAAGGTCGAAGCTGTTCAGGATCCGCGCTTCAAGGGTTCAGGGGTCGAACAGGGGCTGAGCGGAGGTCGAACGGATGCTCAAGACAGCCTTATCGGGGAATCGGCCGTTCTCGGGTTAAACAAGTACCCGGAAACAGTTGCCCGAGGGTGCAGGGGTGCAATATAGAAACCATTTACCCTGTGAAAGGCTTGCCGGATAAACCGGAAGGCGCTTGCGTTAATTCAGGGCTGTTAATTCAGGGCTAACAGGTTTCGAGTTTGGACCAATGTCACGCTCGGACTGCCCGGCGGCCTGGCTTAAGAGATTCTGCGGGGAGGGTGAAGAGGTGAATCGGGGATGGATTCGGGGATAGTGACGGTAACGAATCCTGTTATGACCTCCTCAGCAGTGGAAGCTGCCACCATGAGGGGTGCTGTCAGGAAAAAGGGCTGATATTGCCCGGCTGCATGCAGGCACAGATGGGTCGCGGCATCCAGATGATCTTTGTCGTCATTCAGGGCATGCTGATGGGCTTCGAGGTGAGCCATCGGATCCAGGGATAGAAGGTGATGAGCATGATCAAGCTCATGCGCAAAGACTTCCCCATTAAATGCCCAGCTCAAGGCGTTTGTCATCATGCTGACGAACAGCATGAGCATGACGAAATGGATACGCTGCCTGGGCATGATTCTGTTCATGACATAAGAAAAACGGGAAAAGGAATTCTATACCCTTGAAGGCGGTAGTGCCAATGTTTGTTTCGTCTCGCGCACCTGGTTCGGCTGTAGTTCCATACTGCTTCTTCCAGCAATAAAATTCTGCTCCACAATCCAATCTTTCTTCTCATTGTGCTCATACCTGTCCTTGACATTCGCTGCTCATGAACTAGGTTTAATAACACAAAATAAAATGATGGTGTCGAACACAGCTATGCATTGGATGATAAAAAAAACAAACAGCGCCAGGGGTATCGTTGAGCGGAGATCAGAACTAGAACTGTAACTGTATGGCGTCCTGTTCGATAGAACCAGAAAAATTCTACGAATATCAAAATTCTATGGATATCAAATATAGGAGCAAACCGCCATGCCACTTATCGCCCCCGACTACAACACCGCCTTTACCCGCGATGTTCTCGGACGTTACGACTGCAATACCTTTGACGAAGTGCTCGTTACCATAGATCCAAACACCCGTGCCGCTGCCGGATTGCCTGGCCGAGGCGATCTTCGGCCGTTTGATTTCATCATAATTGGCGGGGGTACATTTGGGGCGGCTATTGCTGAACATCTGTGGTTCCGAAGCACTCAGCGCAGTGAGCGTATTCTCGTGCTCGAGGCTGGTCCCTTCCTCCTACCGGAACACGTGCAGAATCTACCAATGCTCGGCCTCGATACCGCTGGCGCCCGCAAGGATCATTCGCTGCAAAGCGAAGTCTGGGGGCTTGCCTGGAATTCAAATGATCCTTTCGGTTTTCCTGGGCTTGCTTACTGCCTGGGCGGACGCTCGATTTACTGGGGTGGTTGGTCGCCCCGATTGCTTGACGCAGAAATGCCAAAAGACGTTTGGCCAAAAGGGGTGCTCGACGATTTAACGGCAAAGGTTCTGCCAGATGGCCGAAAGGGTTATTTCCGGCAATCAAGCGATCAGATCGGCGTCACAGAGACGAATGATTTCATTTTTGGCGATTTACACCGAGCGATGCGGCAACAGCTGTTCGGAGGTCTCTCCTCGATCCCTGATGTGTATGATCTTGCGTTGCTGCCCGACCATCCCGCAGTCTACTATGACAACACTCCAGTAACAATCGACGATCTGGCCAAGCTGCTTGGCATCGATAAATTGCCGAGTCCGCCGCCTTCTATCCAGAAGCTCCGCGATGAAGCAAAACTTGAAGCACCGTTGGCCGTGCAGGGACAAGTGGGCCACGCCGGGTTTTTTCCGTTTAACAAATTCAGCGCTGTTCCGCTGCTCATGAAGGCAGCCCGCGAGGCGGCAACCCAAACCCCATTCGATGGAGTAATAAATCGGCTTGATGACGTAAAGAAACGGCTAATGGTCGTGGAACGCTGCCACGTCACGCAACTCAACACTGTCAATACCGAAGGGGGGCGACGCGTGAGCGAGATCGTTACCGAGCGGGGAGTGCTGCCTGTTTCCCCGGACAGCAAAGTCATCATTGCTCTCGGCACGATCGAGAGCGCTCGCCTCGCGCTAACTTCCTTTGGGACGGATGGAAGAATCGGTAGAAATCTGATAGCCCATTTACGCTCGAATGTCGATTTTCGAGTTCCCCGGGCGGCGCTGGCAGCGCTGCCGCCGGCAGTGAAAGCCCTCGAAGCGTCGGCGCTTTTTGTAAAAGGCCGACATGAGTTCAAGAAGGCCGATGGTTCCTCAGATGGCTTTGCACACTTCCATTTCCAGATTACTGCGTCAGGTCTAGGTGCCAGCGGGACCAATTCTGAAGCTGAGCTGTTTAAGAAAATCCCGGATATTGACCTGTTCGATGCACACAAGAATGCGACTGACACACACGTCGTCATTACGATTCGCGGCATCGGTGAGATGGGGCCCAAGAACGACAGTGACTTCGGTAGCTCGGTTACGCTTGATCTTGATCCACAACAAAAAGACGAATTTCAGGCACGGCGAGCATTTGTGAACCTCCAGCCCAGTTCTCGCGACTACGAACTGTGGGATGCGATGGATAAGGCGTCGGATGAGGTCGCGAAAGTCTTTGCCAACGGTCAGAAAATCGATGTCATCAAGAACGGAAATGTGATTGTGACGAATATTGATGCGAGTTCACTTGCAACGGTTCTGCCATATAAATTCTCTGATCAGGCCGGTCGCGGCCGCCGCGATGGCCTGGGCACGACACATCATGAAGCCGGAACGTTGCGAATGGGAGAGGATCCGAACAAATCGGTGACCGATCCCGATTGCCGTTTTCATAATGTGACAAACACTTATGTCGCTGGACCCGCACTCTTTCCTACCATCGGTTCACCAAACCCGATGCTCACAGGCATTGCCCTGGTCCGCCGGCTAGGAGATCACTTGATGCCGGAACCGCCGCTTGTGGTATCGGAACCAGGTTTCAGGTATCTATTTGACGGGAGCGATGTGCAGTTCGCGAATTGGGAGATGGCTGGAGGAGGCTCGTTCTCCCGGTTTGGTCGCACGATAATTGCCCAGCAGAATGAAAAAGGCATGGGCTTGCTCTTCTACAAGCCAAAACCCTTTGAGGATTTCACGCTGCGCCTCGATTTTCTTCTTCCTCACCCGCGAGGCAATGACAACGATAACTCGGGTGTCTTCGTTCGGTTCCGCGATCCGCGCCTGCCTGATCCTGCTCCCGATCCGGTCGATCCCGCAGACAATGCCGCTTTCGTTGCGGTTCATACTGGGTTTGAAATCCAGATCGATGAAGAAGCACGTGGTGATAAGCGTTTCGGCGAGCCGGATGGTTCATTTTTTGCGAGAACCGGGGCAATTTATAAAATCAAGTCATTGGGGACCGGCGAAGGACAGCAGAATTACCAAAACAACATCTCTCTTGCGGCACGACAATGGCATCACTACGAAATCGAGGTAAAAAAGCAGGATTACGTGGTTCGGCTCAACGGTCAGGAGGTAACCCGGTTTAAGCGTAGCCTCTCCGATACTGCTAGAGGGAATCCACCCAGTGTTGATCCCAATTCAGGTTATATTGGGCTGCAAACACATACAGGCAACGTAGCTTTTGCAAATGTTCGGATCAATGCATAGAGCAGAGAACTCTATCATTTCGAAGGTTTAAAAGTTCTGTCGGTTGGTTTGGTTACTGGAGCAAGCCGAAAAAGTAGTTTTCAATGTTCCATCAGTAAAGCTCCGACTGAATTCCCTTGATTTGGCTATTGGGTCTTCTTCGCCGCTTTTTATACCATTAATGACGCCACATGTTGGGATAACAGCTTTACTCTCCATTGTTCCTTTCGTGAAACGCGAACAGAAATTGTGATTGTAAAATTGAGCCAGAAGCGGGCGGTTGGCCGAAGGCCGTTGACAAGGAGAGTTCAACTGCAACGGCTATTCCCTCGGAAATGGGAATAAAGGCAGCGGCACCTGAAACAATTATCCTCGATCCAGCGGAACATTCACGTGCCTGAAGGACACCAGCAACGCTAAATCATATGCAATCTTCAAAGCTCCACAAGCAATTAAGGGAGCGCTCAGAAGCCCACCGGCCAGCAAGGCGCCAGCCAAGCTTGGACTCAGGATTGAGGCGAGGCTGCGGGGTACGGTAGTGAAGCTCGCGGCGGCAGCGCGCTCCGGTGGCGTAACTGCAGCCATCACGTATGTAGTTCGTGTGGGCACATCCATCTGAGATAATGCACTTCGCACCAACAATAGCGTCAGCGCGATTTCTACGTTTGGAGCAATCGCCGCAAAAATGAGACACACGTTCGCAGGGATGTGAGTGAAGACCATCGTGTTAAGCAACCCGATCTTGCGCGCAACTACCGGTGCAGCGAGTTTCGATCCGGCTGATAGAAGCCCTGTGCAGAAGAAGAAGGTTCCTGCCTCTCCCGTTGAGAGTCCAAAGCCCTCAAAAAGCCAGAGTGTGAGTAGCGAATTCACAACCAGTCCACCGGCAAATGCATCAACGCTGAACAACATCGCAAGCTTGAAAACGATACTGCGTGACGGACCCAGCGGCGCTGGTAGTGACCTGGTAGAGATGTCGCCCGCTGGCAGAGCCCGATAGAGCAGCCAAACCAATCCGCCGAGCAGGCCATATAGCACGAACATTGTGCGCAAACCATCAATCAATGGTAGCCCTGCCCATTGCATCAGCCAGGAGGGGATGCCCGCGGCCAAGGCGCCTACAGCCGCGCTTAGCGAACCAGTAAGCGTGTAACGGGCAAACAGAGTGGTGCGTAGCTTGCCGTTGCCGCCTGTGCCAGACGAGCATGCTCCAGCGGCAAAAACATGCTCACATCGCCCGAACTCAGATTAAGGGTTCCAACAAATGCGACAACGAGGAGTGGCCAAAATGAAGAGACGCTCGCGAAAGCAAGACCGGTAGCTGTCATTAATAGGGCAGCAAACAGCAACAGCCGGCGGCTTGACCATTGGTGGCCGATTACCCGATCGCCAATGTCGCCAGGGCCGATCCTGCGAGAGTGGCCGTACTTAAATAACCTACGTCCAGCTGGCCAAATCCCAGCGCCAGGAGGTACGCAGGCAGAAGCACGACGACATAACCGTCTGCAAAACCACGCAACGCACGAGCGATCAGTAGTGGAGAGCAGTTTCGGCTACTCCTACAGGCATGAGTAAGCGGGCAAGTATCGTGCCGATCCGGCCTGTTTCCGCCGACTTAACCTTCTCTACCTGATCCACGGGCACAGGCATCCCAGGATTGTGTCACACAGGACTATTCTGGATGGTCAGCTTGTTTATTCAATGCGCTCCTGATGGTTTTGGCCAGGTCCTTCGCATCCCCTTTGCCCCAGTAGTGCATGAATAAATAGTGTGGCTTCTCATGCGTCATGTGTTGATGAATTGCCACAATATTTATGCCACCTGCTCGCATTGTTCTCAAGACAGTCTGCATTTCATCGGCAAGCATGGCGAAATCTCCATCCACCACCGCCTCGCTATCCGTACCTGCAAACGCTGCCCAGGTGTTTATACCCATTTCTTTTCCCACCGGTGCCCCATGCATAGTGGCGGGCCGGCCGATGACAACTTTAAACATGCCATCTTTTGAGCTTCCTTTCATTCCAAGGATTTGTTCCAGAGGCTGGGGGGAAATCTTGTTCTCCTGCGGGATTGTCCTGGGAAATTGCGAAGAGGGTACAGGGTGGGCCGCACGGATTTCAGTGACTTTGTCATAGATCTTTTTAACGCCAGCTGCAAGCTTGGCAGAGCTCCCAGTGCCGCCGATGTGCATGAAATATACCTTGGGTTCATCAAAGAAAAAATGATTGTGCAAGGCAGTCACTTCCAGTCCCGCCTCGAAAGCCGCGCTTATCACCGGGTTGACCTCGTCCTCGAACAGCACGGTATCGCCCATCATTACAACCTGGCCATCCTGTGCAGGAGCAAAAGCAGCCCATGAGCCCAATCCCATGAAAGGCGGCATCGGCCATTTATCTATCTTTATCTTTACGTCAGTGCGGGGTTTGGAAACTTTGAAAACATTTTCTTCTTTTGAGTAAGCTCCCTTGAGACCTGTCAATTCCTCAATCTCAGCTGTATCTATATTGGCGGGGGCGGCATGCGCTGTTGTCACGAACAGCAGTACCGCGATAGCGAGGGCGAGGAGGCGCAGAGAGGGAACAAAAGAGGGCAGGGCAAGGAAAGGCATAACTATCTCCTTAAGCAATAATGGTGGCAGGTACATGATCAACGTATGTATGTTTGGCTGATTGTTCCAGGCAGTATCAGTTCAAGCATCAAGCCAGCCTTCGCGCTCACAGGCAAACACTGAATTGTTCACTTTGATTTCGGAGCACCACTGCTATATATGCAATATGCTCTACACTTTTTGTAATGTATAAAACATCAATATAGATTCCCTTTATGAGTTCCGCAAATACACAATGGCTTCTACTGATTATCAGCCTGCCTACAAATAGCGCAACGGCGCGCATGCGCATCTGGCGGGCGCTGAAATCCCTTGGCTGCGGTTTTTTGCGCGATGGGGTCTATCTGCTCCCCTATAGTAGGGTCCAACAACAGGTACTGAGAGAGTTATCCGACGATACGGTGCGTGAAGGCGGGAACGCCTGGCTGCTGACGGTGCAGGCGCAGTCCGAAAACGAGAGCGAAGTCTACCGTGCCCTGTTCGATCGTAGCGGCGACTATGAGGAACTGTTTAAAGCCTTTGCAGAGGCACGCAAGGGATTTTCAAAATCAACGCCTCAGGAAATTACAAAGTCACTGCGCCGACTACGCCGTGATTATGAGGCCGTTCGCGCGATCGATTACTTCCCTGATCAGGCCGCCATGCAAGCAGAAGTCTTGTGGATGGATTTCGTGAATGCGGCTGACAGCATACTGTCCCCGAATGAGCCGCATGCGGCTGTGGAAAGAGTGATTCCACACCTGGAATTAACTCAATATCAGGGACGCACATGGGCAACACGCCAACATCTGTGGGTGGATCGTGTTGCCAGTGCTTGGCTTATCCGCCGCTTTATCGACAAAAAGGCCCGTTTTCTCTGGCTGAACTCTCCCGGTCATTGCCCGGGTGACGCCCTCGGCTTCGATTTTGATGGCGCGACATTTACCCATTTCGGCAATCGCGTGAGCTTTGAAGTATTGCTCGCGAGTTTCGCACTGGATCAGGATTCTGGTTTAAAGCGGATAGGGGCAATAGTGCATGCTCTCGACGTTGGGGAAGGCTTCGTAGCCGAAGCCAGCGGTTTCGAAGCTGTACTGGCTGGCGTGCGTCAACGCGCAAAGGATGATGACGAGTTGCTAAGTGAGTTCAGCCTTGTTCTTGATGCGCTGTATACGCATTTTTCAAATGATTCACAGTCTTCAGAGATGCAGGAATAGGAGAAATGATGACCTCGGCGGTGTCCGGCCAGCTTTGACCAGAGTTTTTCAGAATGGAGAGTTATAGGCGCCTGAATCAATGCATTGACTCCTTGGGGCGTTCTCATTCGTGGTCATGCCAATGGTGCGCATCAGGATAGTGGGGATGTGAGTGTGCCAGAGGCTTATGGCGATGCCTGTGAGTATGGGCGCCGGTTACAACTTCCGAATGTGCATGCTGGTGATGGTCGTCATGTATATGCTCATGTTCGTGCTCCAATTCCTCGTGTGTATGCCAGTGCTCGTGTCGCTCGGTCAGATGCAGCCATACGCCGACAGCCATCAACAGCGCTGCTACCACGAACTGAATGGATAGCGATTCTCCCAGTAGGGGAATGGCCAGCAGAGCCCCTAAGAATGGTGCTGTCGAGAAATATGCGCCTGTACGCGCCGTGCCGAGGTGGCGTAACGCCACTACGAACAACACGAGGCTAAGGCCATAACTGAAAAAGCCCAAGGTGCCGGTAGCCAGCAGAACAAATGGTTGTGGTAGCGTTATGCCCAGCAACCAGGCGATCATAATATTTGTGCCGCCGGCCGTAAGTCCTTTTATCATGGCAATAAATGTGGCGTCTGCCAGAGCCACCTTACGCGTAAGGTTGTTGTCAATTGCCCATCCAAGGCATGCACCGACAATGGCGAGCGCGGGGAGCATTGAATCGAAACTGGCATCGCTTGACCACGTCAGCACTACAGTACCCAGCACGATCAGGATCATGCCGCTGGCAATACGGCGGTCGAAGCTCTCGCGGAACACGAACCAGGCGAGCAATACAGTCAGGACTCCTTCGGCATTCAATAGGAGTGCTGCACTCGAAGCGGGCATGCGAGATAAGCCCCACATTAACAGCACGGGTGCAATCACACCGCCTGCCAGAATAGCGCAAGCCAGCCATTTGGTTTCCCCATGGCTCAAATGCACTGGGGGAGCTTTTCTAATCAGCCGCAACAGCGCAAGGCCGAACCCTGAACCGAGATACAACAGTCCGGCTGATAGCCATGGGTTCACCGGGCCGAGCAAAAGTTTGACGACGGGAGTGCTGGTCCCGAACAGAAGTGCGGCCGCCAATGCACTCGGTACTCCTGCGTTATACGGTATGCTCATGCCGCAGCACGCTTATATCAATGGACTCGTCGAATATGAAAAATTCCATTGCGCTCCTCTTGCACCTCATCCATCACTATTTCATTTGGGTGATCGTAGCCTCTTATTTTGTTGCTGCGATATTGCCGGCGTTTGGGCTGTGGATTCGTAACGCGGGCTTGGGTCGCGTAGAGGTACTTCATCGGGAGGTTACTTTTTCCCTTCCTCTCGTGATGCTGGCGACACTGCTATTTAACGCCGGTTTAGGGATGAAGATCGAGGAAGTGAGGAACCTGCTGAAAAACCCCTTGGTACTGTTGGGCGAGTATTCGGAAATCTGGCGGTCCCACTGACTTTCATCATCGCCCTAAGCTTCGCAATGAAGCTTTGGCATAACCCCGAAGAGGTCCAGTTGATCCTCGTCGGGCTTGTTTTTGTGGCCGCTATGCCAATTGCTGGTTCCTCAACCGCGTGGACCCAGAATGCCAACGGGAATCTAGCATTGAGCCTCGGGCTCGTCCTGCTCACGATGTTCCTCAGCCCACTGTTATCGCCGCTTGTCCTCCACGCCGTGGGTTTCATGGCTACAGGTGACTACTCAGAAGATTTGCATGAACTCGCTTCCAACGGAGTCGGGACTTTCCTTGGAACGTGGGTCATCCTCCCTTCGCTGCTCGGTATCCTGACGAATCGGTTCATTGGAGAGCGACGCATCGAGATGATGAAGCCTTACGTAAAGCTCATAAATTATTGCGTTCTTGTATTGCTTAACTATCCAAATGCCTCGCTCACCCTGCCAGCGGTAGTGGCGGAACCTGACATCGGCTTTTTGGCGTTGATATTAGTGATCACCATTGCGCTTTGTCTTGTCGCCTTTCTCGGGATACCTGTTGGTCGTATTTTGGGAAGTGAGCGGGATGAATCTCGCTATTGTTTGGCCTCGGAATGAATAATAATGGCTCGGTGCTTGTATTAGCCTCCATGGCAATGGTCGATCGCCCGCTAATTATGCTGCCCATTATTTTCTATAACCTCGTGCAACACCTTGTGGCTTCGCTGGTTGATTCCGTTTTGTTTCGGCGGCAGATGAGGTGAAAAAGAGATTTGCTCTAGCTTGTGAAAGATTTGGCCGATCAAAAAGCTGCGCAACCGGTGTGCGGAATAGGATATTCTTGTCTCAGCCAGCAGCTTTTGAGGTTGGACAATGGACTTGTTATATTGATACCTTCCACGTATTGGGGTAGGCGATTCAAAAGTGGTGCGTGCGGTCAGGCCAGAAGGATTCTTCAGCCGAGATCTATACCTTTTTCTCCTCCTTTGGGTCCCCAGAATACCACCCAGGTTCCAAAATCGCTCGAGAAATTCTCGAACCGGTGCTCAACGTTGGCGGGTACAAAAAGGCAGTCGCCCTCTTTGAATGGATAACGCTCCCCCTCGATCACCAGCTCACCCATTCCCCGATGCACGAAATAGACTTCATCCTGCTCGTGCGGCGTTTGCGGATCATGCCCGATGGGAGCGTAATATTCGACTGACATGGTGCCATGCGCCAGCGCAATGGCAAAACGTTCTCCCATTGGCCATTCCGCGGTTACGGGACCGGGAATGCGGGACAGTACTTCTTCAACGGTGGCTTTGATTTTCAATGAAGACTCCTATCGGAAAAGATCGTTTGTTTATGTCTCGATACGAAATATCGCCTGCCCTCATCCCCTGGCGCTGTGAAAGGCAGAACGCATGCAAGAAATGCTATAAACGTTATTTGTTAGGAAGAGATTCCTCCGAAGTCTCGTCCGATATTTCCTGAAATCTGCCTGACAAAGCAGCTAGAAACTCGCTGCGGGAGGTCAGAAACCGGTAAAGCGGATAGGCAAGAACACCAAAGACTGCACCCAGAAGCAGACCGGCAAACGGAGCTAAAAAGAGAGCGAGCAGCGCGCGACCGATCCCGCTGCTTTCGAAAGTGAAAAGTGCGTTTAAAGGAGAAAATAGCGTATTGGCGCAACAGAACGACAACGAGTTGAATTTTATAAAGGAGATGAAGTCGAGCTGGACTAAGTATCTGTTCATAGTGTCCTCACAAGGAAACCCGCGACACAATTGATTGCCCCAGCAGCAATGTGGATTATCAGGGTTATCGGGATTATCGATTGAGAAAAGATAATACACCGGAACGTCTTCCGATATTCCTGCGTGATTAAAGTCGGGGGATTCCTGCAGCGCTCAGACGTGGCATCCGAGCCACCCCTGAGACGCTTCGGTGGGTTCCTGCTGCTGGCGACCTTGCCGCATCGCTCACTTCACAGGCGAACCGGGCGTGTCCCGCCCTTAAAATGTTGATCGCGCCGACAGCATCGGCGTTTTCCTCGAAACCGCATTCCACACACTCGAACCTGGCTTGCGTCTGGCGATTACCGGCTGATAAAGGCTTGGAGGCGTTTCAAGGCTTAATGGCTCTGCTTATAAAGAGTGTTGCAGGACGGCTACGCCGTCCGTGCTATCCTTCCCCGCCCTGAAGGACGAGGCTTGCCTCGCATCGAGGTCAGTAAATATCGTCCTGTTTCATCAGTTTCCCCCAAGGTTCACTGCTGAGCTCCTGGGCCAATCCACATCAATGTAACGCTATCGAAGCAATATAATCGCGTTTCGCAGGTTGCGACGCCATCCTGTGGTGAAAAGCAGCTTCGGTAGCTTTCTCTGCCGCCCGCTTGTATTTTTGCACTAGAGCGGCGTGTGACTGTGAATTCTGCTCGTGTCTTCCGTACGGGTAGCTTTTGTCCTCGTAATACTGGAGCCGCTTCTCGTGTTCCGCTGCTATTTCCAGGAGTTTCCTGGCTCGGTTTTCATACCGCCTGGCGAGCTCGTCATGGTCGACAAAAGTTCTGATACTTTGTGCGGCCATGCCCGCATTGCCGTTCCTTGCTTCGAGCATACCGGTCTCGGTGCAAGAGGCCAGCAAGCCCAGCATGGATATGGATGTTAAAAACTTCCTTATTTCTTTTTCCATGATAGGTAGACTCCAATCTCCAATGAAATGGATGAAGTGAAGGCCACTCCATCCTGATGCGTCCATGACATTGGAACATTGTACTCAGTATTACTATAAATAAAATTCACATGTTTTGATTATTATCATAATAATTTACTTATATATTAGGAACCTTACGTCCCTAACTGTGGTTCTCTCTGGAATATGCCAAAAAATGATATTCCTGCTTACTTTTGCTGTTCGAGCCTTAACGGAGGCAGAGTGTGAGCGAGCAAGGCCGATCTATCACTAGATCTGGCCTAGTGATAGATACACGCTGGCGAAATCCCCTCCAAACCCAACCACCGGCCCTACCCCAATAAACAGCACCGTCTCGAGAACACGCAATATATTTCACAACACCTGCTTCGCTCCGAGAACAAGCATGACATTTTCATTAACCCTGGCACAATTCCGCCCGAACGAGTCGATAGAAGTTGACCCTCAGCCGTCCGGTGCTAGACTAAAGAGAATAGGTGTTCTTGCTGTGGTATTGCAGCCAGATTGCCGAAGCTATTGAGCGTCTGAGTCGGGGAACTACACGGATTGCTCAGCCGATTCCTCGAATGTTTCTACAGAGAGACCGCTATGGGAGAGCTTATTGTAGCCAAGCCGGAATTGCCTCAGGACGTGATTGCCCTCATACCCATGCGCAATGTAGTGCTGTTCCCGCATGTTCTGACTGCAATCACTGTGGGGCGCGCAAAATCTATTGCTGCACTGGAGCATGCGCTCGATCCTAAACGACCGCTCGGCATCATCCTGCAAAAAGATCCTGCTGTGGATGAGCCGGGGCGGGATGCGCTGTTTAACGTGGGCACCGTGGTGAATGTTGTCCGGCATCTTGCCTCCCCTGACGGGTTGCGGCATGCCGTCTGCCAGGGACTGAGCCGCTTTTCCATTGAAGAAATGATTGAGGATTATCCGTTTCTCGCCGCCCGTGTGCGGCTTATTATGGAACCCGATGAGGTATCGACGGAGGCTGAGGCCCTTGCGATGCAGTTGCGGGAGCGTACGGTGGAGATACTCTCTCTGCTGCCCGGTGTACCGGCAGAACTGGCTCATGCGTTACAGGCTACTCGCGCACCTTCGCATCTGGCTGATATCGCCGCGAGCCTGCTCGATACCGAAGTTGCAGAGAAGCAGATGTTGCTCGAAACGGTCAGTACGGAGGAGCGGCTGCGCAAGGTGCTTCAGATTTTGTCGCGTCGCATCGAGGTGCTGAGACTATCACAGGAGATTGGTGAGCGGACGAAAGAGCATCTGGAAGACCGTGAGCGCAAGTTTCTATTGCGTGAGCAATTGAAGACGATCCAGAAAGAGCTCGGTGAGACGGAGGGGGACGACGAGGAAATAGAGAAGCTGGATGAAGCGATCGCCGAGGCCGGCATGCCGGAAGAGATCGAGGCGCAAGCCAGAAAGGAATTGCAGCGCTTAAAGCGCATGCCTTCAGCTTCCAGTGAATATTCGATGCTGCACACTTACCTTGAATGGATGACGGAGCTGCCCTGGAAGCTCCCGGAGGATGCGCCCATCGACCTCGATGTCGCACGCCAGATTCTCGAACACGATCATTTCGGACTTGAGCGCGTCAAGCAGCGCATTATCGAATTCCTGGCCGTTCAGAAGTTGAAGCCCCAGGGGCGTGCTCCTATCGTGTGTTTTGTCGGTCCGCCTGGGGTGGGCAAGACTTCGCTCGGCCAGAGCATTGCCCGGGCATTGCAGCGGCCGTTCGTGCGCGTGTCATTGGGCGGCGTGCACGACGAGGCGGAAATGCGAGGCCATCGCCGTACCTACATCGGGGCCATGCCGGGTAACATTGTGCAGAGCCTGCGCAAGGCCGGCGCGCGCAACTGTGTAATGATGCTCGATGAGGTTGATAAAATGTCTGCCAGTCTCCACGGTGATCCATCGGCAGCCTTGCTTGAGGTGTTGGACCCCGAACAAAATTCCACGTTCCGGGATAATTACCTGGGTGTACCCTTCGATCTGAGCCGTGTTGTTTTCATCGCTACGGCGAATGTCATTGATAATGTGCCGCCGCCGGTGCGCGACCGGATGGAGATTATCGACCTTCCGGGCTATACCAGGGAGGAGAAGCTTCAGATCGCGCAGCGTTATCTTGTCGGCCGTCAACGAGAGGCCAACGGGCTGAGCGAGGACCAGTGCGAGATAACGGTGGAAGCGCTCGAAGGCATTATCGCTAATTACACCCGTGAGGCGGGGGTGCGGCAACTCGAACGGGAGATCGGGCGGGTCATGCGGCATGCAGCCATGCGGGTTGCCTCGGATGCGGAGGCCAAGGTGCGCGTGGACGCCGCAGATCTGGATGCTATTCTCGGACCTGCCAAATTCGAGCACGAGACCGGGCTGCTCACCAGTTTGCCAGGTGTTGCGACGGGACTTGCCTGGACGCCTGTAGGCGGCGACATTCTTTTTATTGAAGCAACGCGGGTGAGCGGACGCGGACAACTTATTTTGACCGGGCAGCTTGGCGGTGTAATGAAGGAAAGCGCTCAGGCCGCGCTTACGTTGTTGAAAGGTCGGGCAGACAGTCTTCACATTCCCGAATCCGTATTTGAAGGCATCGATGTGCACGTGCACGTGCCGGCAGGTGCTATCCCTAAAGATGGTCCCAGTGCGGGTGTGGCGATGTTTATAGCGCTTGCTTCGCTATTTACCAACCGGCCGGTACACCGGGATGCGGCGATGACGGGGGAGATCAGCCTGCGAGGGATGGTGTTGCCGGTGGGAGGTATCAAGGAGAAGGTGCTTGCCGCCCAGCGCGCGGGCCTGCGCAGGGTGCTGCTGCCTGCACGCAACGAGAAAGACCTGCGCGAGGTGCCTGAAACAACGCGTTCCACATTGGAGTTCGTTTTTCTGGAAACAGTGGATGATGCGATTCAAACATCGCTGGGTCAGCGGGTGCGACGTCAGGAGTCGGAGTTCAAGCTTGTTTGAGTGGATGCTCCCCTCTTTGATGGGTACAAGCCCTCCTGATTCATTCGCCCTTCTTTAATCACTTTACGTCGCTTATCTCTTATCTCTTATCTCTTTTCTCCGTTTTCAGTCCCACATCGAATGTAGTCGCATAACCACCCTCTGCTTCGGTAAGCTTGAGCATCAGTTGTGTTCCACCCTTGAGATAGATGCTGTCATCTTCATTCCTGGTCCTCTGCTGGTATGAACCCTTTCTCGCATACCCGGCATAGGGGGATTGTGCGTGCACCTTATCGGTAATCGCATCATCGAAATAGAGTTGGGACGTAAATTCACTACCATGCGTATATCCAGGCTTGGTACGTATCTTGAAATGAATATGAACAGTTCTGCCAGGATACCAGCCAGGATAAATGGTGATAAAACGCACGCTGCCGTTTCTGTCCGTTACCTGATAGCCGCGAAGGAATTTTTTTCCCACTGTATTGAAATTCCTGTCCTCGACATCAGAATAGATTCCCTGTGCATCGCAATGCCAGATATCGACTATGGCATTGGCAAGCGGCAGGCACCTGTCTGTACCCTCGTTACCTACCGTGAAAACGCGCATTTCAAGTGCAAGCGGAAGGCCGTCTTTTACCGAGCCATCGGAAGGATCGGATCGAACGTCTGAACGGTGCAGGCGCTCATCGACGAAATAGGGGCCTTCCGTTTGCTGAGGTGTTATCACGCATGAAATCATCTTACGGGCTACCTCCTCACTTCCGGCGTTGATGGATGAATTTCGACCCAGCATACTGATTCCGGTTATCCCAAGCAATCCCAGCAGTTTTCGTCGATTCATGCCTGCTCCCCATTTTGTGTTCCTCGATGATGAAGCGCCTGATATGCGATTGGACCGCCCCAAGCTTGGGGGGTTGCCCGCTTTTGAAGTTCCTGCTGGAAGGACCGAGCCTGCGATATCTCTATGAGTCGGCGAGCAAGCAATACAAACGTCATATCCGCGGAAGCCGGTATCCAGCGACGTTCAAAGCACGCCATTCATTGGTTTCGGCTGGATTCCGGTTTACTGGATTCCGGGTGAGGCCCGGAATGACGAGATTCTTGGTATTTTCTGGCCGGATCAACAATGCAATATATTACTCGGGCGCGGGATTCCCCTGATTAGACGAGAGTTTGTCCAGCAGGTTGTTCTTCACTGACGGCCATTCATGCTGGAGGATCGAATAAACGACAGTATCGCGGATGGAGCCATCGCGCATGATCTGGTGATTGCGCAATATCCCGTCTTGCTTCGCGCCCAGGCGTTCAATTGCGGTCCTCGAAACCTGGTTGAAAAAATGTGTTCTGAATTCTACCGCTATCGCTTTCTTTTTCTCAAAGACATGCTGGAGCAATAGCAGTTTGCTTTCCGTGTTCACCCCTGTTTTGCAGACCGATTTCGCATACCAGGTGTAGCCGAGCATGGGGCGCCTGTTTGTTTCATCTACGTTATAGAAACGGGTCGTGCCCACGATTCCGTCTGTTGCATTGAGCCTCACTGCAAATGCGATGTTTCCTTTTTCAGCATTTTCAATGGCAGTGATCACATAGTTTTCCATCTGCCCGGGCGAGGGTACATTTGCATACCAGAGCTTCCAGAATTCTCCATCCCTGACCGCATATCGCAAAGGCTCGATGTGATCAGGTGCAAGCGGTTCCAGAGTGACAATCTCACCCTTCAATACGATACATTCGAGCCAACTCATTTTTTCATGCTGCCTGCTGTTTCCAGTGCTCTTGCCCAGCTTTAAAACATTGGTTTTTTGGTAGCCGAGTTATAGCGGTTCACTCCACTTGTAATTTCCACTTCGGCTTCCATTACCCCTGCCCATCCGGTTATCTTCACCCATTTGCCGGGTTCCAGATCCTTGTAGTGTTCGAAAAAATGGGCAATCTGTGAACGCGTCAGTTCAGACAAGTCAGTGTGAGATTTCACCGCACGGTAGAGGGCGCACAGTTTGTCGATTGGCACCGCCAGAACCTTGGCATCTCCGCCTGCCTCATCGGTCATCTGAAGCATGCCCAGCGGTCGGCACCGTACCACCACTCCTGAGATGAGTGGAACCGGTGAAATCACCAGAACATCCACAGGATCGCCATCTTCCGAGAGTGTGTGCGGGATATAACCGTAATTACAGGGATAGTGCATGCATGTCGACATGAAGCGGTCAACGAACATTGCGCCCGTTTCCTTATCCACCTCGTATTTGATGGGATCGGCATTCATGGGTATTTCTATGATGACATTGAAATCGTTCGGCACGTCGCGGCCGGAGCTGACTCTGTCAAGATTCATTCTTGTTCCTGTTACTGTTGACTGAAAAATCGCTATTATAGCTGTCGGCTCCAGGGATTAACTGCGGATTAAACAATCCATGCGCATGCTGCTCAGCTTGGTCATCATGGCTGCACTCATCTATGTCGTTTTCGCGGCGCTGATATTCTTCGTCCAGCCCAAACTTGTTTATTACCCTGAAATTGGACGTGGCATCACGGAAACCCCCCATCATTCAGGACTTGTTTACGAGTCTGTCGAACTGGAAACTGCGGATGGCGAAAGGTTACATGGCTGGTTTGTCCCGGCACCTGCTGCGAAAGCAACTGTCCTGTTTTTTCACGGGAATGCCGGAAACATTTCACACCGGATCGGCTATTTGTCGATGTTTTACCGGCTTGGATATAGCACCTTCATTTTCGATTATCGCGGCTACGGCGAAAGTAGCGGCAAACCGACAGAGCAGGGGACATACCGGGATGCTGTTGCTGCATGGCGGTACATAACCGAAAAGAAGGCAATTCCGCCTGCTGATGTTGTGTTGTTCGGGGAATCTTTAGGCGGAGCAATCGCTTCCTGGCTGGCGGCCCGCGAAATACCCGGGGTACTGGTTCTGGCTTCCGCGTTTACCTCGGTCCCTGACATGGGAGCGCAACTGTATCCCTATCTTCCCATCCGGCGGCTTTCCCGTTTCAAATACAACACCCTCGAGCATTTGAAGGATGTGAGCTGTCCCGTATTCGTCGCGCACAGTCCTCAGGATGAAATTGTGCCGTTCAAGCAAGGACAGGCCCTGTACGAGGCAGCACGCAATCCAAAGCAATTCGTCGAGCTGCAGGGCGGTCACAATGAGGGCTTCATTTACACGAGGGAAGACTGGGCAAATGCTTTGGGTAAATTCATAGATGCGAGCCTGGGAAGACGCTGAATATGCTGATACTGGCGCATCGTGGTTACCACGCCGCAGTTGCGGAAAATACGCTCGAAGCTTTTGAAGCAGCGATAATGGCAGGTGTAAACGGTATCGAGACCGATGTGCGCATGAGCCGGGACGGCGTGCCGGTGCTGGTCCATGACAGGGTAATGGCAACCGGACAGGCAGTGTCTGATCTTGCTCATCGCGAAATCGAAGGTGTGTTAGGGTACAAAATACCTACCCTGGATGAGGCGCTTGCGCACTTTCCGGACATACTATGGAATATCGAGATCAAAACCCTGGATCGCTTGTCAACGGTATTCGGTGTTCTGGAAAAGTATCAAACCCGCCATCGTATTATCGTCAGCTCCTTCCGGCATGATCTGATTGCAATCTGCGCATCGTCATTAAAACTCAATTGTGGGCTGTTGGTCGCACACAGGCCGCAAACCCTCGATTCTCTGTTGGCTGATTCCGATTGTGATGGCAACGCCAGGATCAACCATCTGGTTTGGGATTACAATGTGTTGGATCAGGTCTTGTTGGCACAGGCAGCCGCTAGCGGTTTTCGCAACTTCGTTTACGGTCCGATAACCCGGGCTGAGCATGAGGAATGTCGGCAACTGGGCGTGGATGGGGTGATTACGGATTATCCATTGCTTGTGCAGGGTATATAAACAGCGGTGCCGCCAATGCCCAGTTGTTCTCTTGTCACACGGAAATTGAGTGATGCGCCGACGTTTTCTGCAAGCCCTTATGGTCGGAGCCACGGCCATGGCATTGAGTAGAACGATTTCAGCGAAGAACAAGGTATTCAGCGTCTTCACGTTTGGGGATTCGATTCTCGACTGCGGGCGTTACAACGAATATGGTGTCCATCCGGGGCAGTTGATCGTTCGCAACAATGATTTCCTGTTTCCAGAGTTCAAGGGGCGTGACGTCATGTCTCAGTCATCCTCGATAACTGCACTGCTGGACCACCGTGCGCGTGATGGCGGCGTGGTTAACAATCTCTCCTGGCAGGCGCGAGGTATCAAGGCTCCCGATCCTGCTGTCGCCCTGGTTACAGTAGGTGGCAACGATCTTCTCACTGGTCTTGCTGCGGACCGAGGGGAGGGCATCGCGTGCTTCCAACAGCAGTTGGATGCTTTTCTGCAAGCGCTTCCGGTACGGCCAGTTCTGCTGGGCACAGTTTACGATCCGACTTTCGGCGATGACTCCCGCAATTTTCTCGCCACCGATGCGCGCATTGCCCGACCCAACTTCAATCGCATCAATGCCGTTATTCGGCAGCTTGCTCCGCGTTATGGAGAGCTCGTCGATGTGCACCGCCATTTCCTCGCGGGTGACCCGTCCTGGTTTACAGGTACTATCGAGCCAAGCTTGCGCGGGGCATCAGAGGTGCGTGCTGTGTTTTTGCCTGCAGTGCTAAGAGCATTCCATGCCGCGCAAAATGCTTAGGCTGGAAGGGGATATCAAAAACCATAAGGTGGCATGAAAAGCAAAAAGAAAATGATAGTCCTAAAATAGACAAGACAAGTAACGATTCCTGTAGCAGAACGTGTATCCATCAGGAGGAAACAGATGGGCGAGAAGACAAAACCCCACATGGTCGGCATGAACCATGTTGCACTGGAGGTCGGCGATATCGAAGAAGCACTGGCTTTTTATGGCCGCATCTTCACCTTTAAATTACGAGGACGAGGGCAGGGTGCCGCATTTATCGATATGGGAGACCAGTTCATTGCACTGATGGAAGGGCGATCGCAAAGCCCGGACGATGACAGGCATTTCGGCCTGGTGGTCGATGACCGCTCAAATGTGCGCGAACTCGCTGAAGCCGCAGGGGCGACAATACTTGAAGGCGGTTTCCTCGACTTCCTCGACCCTTGGGGTAATCGCATTCAGGTAGTCGAGTATCGCGATATACAATTTACGAAAATCCCCGCGGTGCTGAAATACATGGAACTGGATCTGGAGAAGAGCCAGGATGCAAAGGCGGAGCTGCGAAAAAAAGGAATTGAGACGTAAACTTCGATAGCATAGGAGTTCACAGCCGGATGTGCAGGTTCAGCTTATTCCACGGTTCTCCATGAAGACTCTTCGAAACCTAGAGGATGAAGACGATAAGCTGCCAGCGTGGCGGCCCGAATTCGAAACCGTGGATATGTTCTTCGTGCTCCGGCAGTAACTGTCCTTTCTTTGCAACAATTTCCTGGCCGCAGCCTATGCACCGATAGATACCACTTACCGATGCACTGGTACCAGGCGCACGCTTAACGTTGAAGTCAAAATGGTCGCAGCGAATAAGAAAACTGCTATCCTGGTAAACGGCCATAGTGAAACCCGTTAAAAGATTAATAATATCTGGCACATAGTGGATGAATTTTCAGTTTTATATCAATTTTATTACTTGTCACCCACCTGATTCTGTTCGCTTTAGCACAAATGCGCTTAACACAGCTTAAAGTATCAAAAGATCGATTTTTGTAAGGCGGATTGCCAATAAAACCCGAAGCGGGACTAACAGTTCAAGGGCAGGGGGAGGGAATATGGAAGGCGCAGCTAGACCGTTTTACTGGAAGTAAAAAAGGCAGCCAAGAGGCTGCCTTTTTCAAAGTTCAGTAACCGGCTATCAAGCCGCGGGTTGCTTTTCCGCTTTCTTGCCGTATTTCTGACGGAACTTCTCGACACGCCCCGCAGTATCGACGATCTTTTGTTTGCCTGTATAGAACGGATGACAAAGCGAGCAAACTTCGATATGCAGGGGTTTGCCCATGGTAGAGCGGGTTTGAAAAGTGCTACCGCAACTGCAGGTCACGGTTATTTCCTGATAATCTGGATGAATGTCTGGTTTCATGAAATGATCCTCAGCTTGCAAATGCTCCCCGCACGATGCCTGCCTGATTTCGGGGAAAGCCGCGTATTATCCTCCAGTCGGAAACGAGATGCAACAAGGCATTCCGAAAGGCGGAGGTGCCTGATGTTGGGGATTGAATAATTTTAGACCCGCCGCATTGAATCGAAGAAATCCGCGTTGTTCTTCGTCGCCTTGATCTTGTCGAGCAGAAATTCCATTGCTTCCATGTCATCCATCGGGTAGAGCAGCTTGCGCAGTACCCAGATTTTCTGCAACACATCGGGCTTGATCAGGAGTTCTTCCCGACGGGTACCGGAACGGTTGACGTTGATGGCGGGATAAATGCGCTTTTCCGCCATGCGCCGGTCAAGATGGATTTCCATGTTGCCGGTGCCCTTGAATTCCTCATAAATCACATCGTCCATGCGCGAGCCGGTGTCGACCAGAGCGGTGGCAATAATGGTGAGAGAGCCGCCCTCCTCGATATTGCGCGCCGCGCCAAAAAACCGCTTCGGCCGCTGCAGCGCATTGGCATCCACACCGCCCGTCAGCACCTTGCCGGAAGCAGGTACCACGGTGTTATAGGCACGCGCAAGCCGGGTGATCGAATCCAGCAGGATTACCACATCCTTCTTGTGTTCCACCAGCCGTTTGGCTTTTTCGATGACCATATCCGCCACCTGCACATGACGTACAGCCGGCTCATCGAAAGTGGAAGAAATCACTTCGCCTCTTACCGACCGGATCATCTCGGTCACTTCTTCAGGTCGTTCGTCTATCAGCAGCACCATCAGCATCACATCCGGGTAATTGGCGGCAATAGCGTGGGCGATGTGCTGAAGCATGACGGTCTTACCCGATTTGGGACTGGCTACCAGGAGACCCCGCTGTCCTTTGCCGATGGGTGCAATCAGATCGATGATACGGCTGGTAACGTTTTCTTCGGCTTTGATCTCCCGTTCGAGCTGCAGCCGCTCTGTGGGAAAGAGCGGGGTGAGATTTTCAAACAGTATTTTGTGCTTGGAATTTTCAGGAGGCTCTCCATTGACCTTATCGACCTTGACCAGCGCAAAATAACGCTCCCCATCCTTGGGCGTCCTTATTTCACCCTCTATCGAATCCCCCGTATGAAGGTTGAAGCGTCGTATCTGGCTGGGGGAGACATAAATGTCATCCGGACCGGCGAGATATGAGGTGTCGGGAGAACGCAAGAAGCCGAAACCATCCTGCAGCACTTCCAGAGTGCCTTCGCCGAAAATGCTTTCGCCTTTCCGTGCCTGATTCTTCAATAACGCGAAAATCAGATCCTGTTTCCGTAGCCGGTTGGCGCCGTCAATTTCATTGGCAATTGCCATCTCCACCAGTTCGGTGACGTGGAAGTTTTTGAGGTCGGATAGATGCATGAACGGAATCCGTGGGTGAAGAAGAGGGACGTAAAGAAAGCGTCAGGAAACGTTGGGAAAACCGATGGAGCCGAACGAGAATTCGAAGCGGCGAACGTAATTGAACCGGAAACTAACCGGAAAGTTTTCGGAATGCGTTAATTATAACTTAACAGTTTTAGATATGACTGTCAATAAAAGCAGTGAGCTGGGATTTCGATAACGCGCCCACTTTGGTGGCTTCAATATTTCCGTTTTTGAAGAGCATGAGGGTAGGGATACCGCGAATACCATATTTGGGGGGCGTAGCCTGGTTTTCGTCAATATTGAGCTTGGCAACCTTGAGGCGGTCACCATATTCTTTGGCTACCTCGTCCAGGATGGGCGCTATCATCTTGCACGGTCCACACCATTCTGCCCAATAGTCAACCAGTACAGGTACTGTCGATTGCAATACTTCGGTCTCAAAATTTCCGTCAGAAATATGGTGGGTATGACTCATGTGCTTTTCCAAATCGCTCAAATGAAATATGTACGGCTGACGTCCAGTTAATTCTGCAAGGGCAGGGATATATTAATGATACTTGCCACATTGTGATACCAGAAGTGGCAGGGACAGATACAAGAATATCAGGAATTATATTTTTGTTGCTTCGTAGGCCAGCAATTTTCGGCGCTCTGTCATTTTTCAGTATCCTAGCGAAAAAAAACGAGAAAGGGAAGTACCAATTTAAGGGAATCTCGATACAAGCAGTCCATTCAACTGGCGGGGGAGCAAAATCGTACAAATTGGCACCGCCCTGCTCACAGCGGAGGCAGCATATTTATTAGAAATCAACCCGATTTTCCCCACGAATCACGCAGGGTGACCGCGCGATTGAATACGGGTTTTCCCGGTTTTGTTTCCTTCAGGTCTGCGACAAAGTAGCCATGACGCTCGAATTGAAAACGTTCTTCCGGTTGCGCTGCCATGAGCGCGGGTTCGACATACGCTGTAAGGACCTTCTTTGAATCCGGATTCAGAAACGCTTTGTAGGCCTGGCCGCCCGTGTCAGGGTGGGCCTGACTGAACAAGCGATCATAAAGTCGTACTTCGGCTGGTTGCGCATGAGCAGCCGAGAGCCAGTGAATGTTGCCCTTGATCTTGCGCTTATCGGCTCCGGGCGTGCCGCTCTTGCTGTCCGGGTCATAGGTGCAATGGATTTCCAGGATTTCGCCATTGGCGCTTTTTACAACATCCACGCATTTTACGATGTAGGCGTACCGCAATCGTACTTCGCCGCCGGGCGACAGGCGGAAATAGCCTTTGGGAGGATTCTCCATGAAGTCGCTGCGCTCGATGTAGATCGTTTTCGTCAGGGGTACGATGCGGCTTCTCCATTCCGGCTTTTGCGGATGATTTGGGGCAAGGCACTCTTCCCCGGCATTCTCCGGATAGTTATCGATAACGACCTTGAGTGGGTCAAGGATAGCCAGGCGCCGCTGCGCGCGCTCATTCATATCTTCGCGCAGGCAGTCTTCCAGGATGCCCATGTCTATCCATGAATCGGCCTTGCTGACGCCGATGCGTTCTGCAAACAGACGGATGGATTCCGGTGTATAGCCACGTCGCCTTACTCCGGCAAGCGTATTCATGCGGGGGTCATCCCATCCATCCACAAAACCTCCGGTAACCAGTTCGATCAGCTTGCGCTTGCTCATGACGGTGTAGGTGAGATTCAAACGCGCAAATTCGATCTGTTGTGGATGACATGGAACGACATCTGCCAATTGATCCAGTACCCAGTCATAGAGGGGACGGTGATCCTCGAATTCCAGCGTGCACAGCGAGTGCGTGATCCTTTCCAGCGCATCGGATATGCAATGGGTGTAGTCATACATTGGATAAATACACCATTTGTCACCCGTCCGATGATGGCGGACATGGCGAATCCGGTAAATCACGGGATCGCGCAGGTTGATATTGGAGGAAGTCATATCAATTCTGGCGCGCAGAACGTGAGCCCCGTCAGGAAACTCGCCAGCCTTCATGCAGCGAAAGAGGCCAAGATTTTCCTCGATGGAGCGGTCACGATAGGGACTGTTTTGACCTGCCTCCGTAAGCGTGCCTCGCAGCGTGCGGATTTCCTCGGCAGTAAGGCTGTCCACGTAGGCTTTACCCTGCTTGATGAGATGTTCGGCAAACTCGTAGAGCTTGTCAAAGTAGTCCGACGCATAGTGCAGGTGCTCGCCCCATTCGAAGCCGAGCCATCTTACCGCCTCCATTATTGAATCGACATACTCCTGCTCTTCTTTTTCGGGGTTGGTGTCATCGAAGCGCAGATGGCATATTCCGTTATAGTCCCGCGCCAGACCGAAATTGAGGCAAATGCTTTTGGCATGACCGATGTGGAGGTAACCATTGGGTTCAGGCGGAAAGCGCGTTTCAACCCGTCCATCCCATTTGCCGGTGCGATTGTCTTCTTCGATGATATTGCGTATGAAATTGGATGTGGACGATGTTACATCGCCAGGCGTAGCTTTTTCGTTCAAACTGGACCTCTTGAAAGGGAATTCCTGCTCGTCTTTTCCGGGAACTCATGGGCAAACGGGAACGCCGGTCCTGCTCTCTCCCGTTCGTTTGTACTTGCCCGGCCACTCATTATAGTTGAATAACGTATCCAGCCAAATTCGACCAGGTACGCCCACTGATTTTCTTCCTGCATTTCTTCTGCTGTGAGCGAGAATGCGCGTAGCAAAGTTCCATTTCCATTTATTTGCACTACACTGATTACATGAATCCACTCGCCTTTTCCATTCTCCGGCTGCTGAGCGATAATGAATTTCATTCAGGTCCGGCTATTGCCGAAGCCTTGGGGGTTTCCCGCGCCAGCGTATCGAACGCACTCCGCGACGTGGATGAAGCCGGATTGACCATCCATAAAATCAAGGGGCGTGGCTACCGCCTGCTCGACCAGGTGCAATGGCTGGAACGAAATACCATTCTTGACCATCTCGGCGATCAGGCAGACAAGTTCAATCTGGAAATACTCGATACGATCGATTCCACAAACAGCCTTTTACTGCATGAGGCGGACAACCGGTTGAGCCTGGGTGAAGGGCTCATTCATGCGGTAGCAGCCGAGCTGCAAACGAAGGGGCGTGGGCGAAGAGGACGGCAATGGCACTCTGGTCTGGGAGCCGGTCTCGCGTTTTCCGTGCTATGGCGGTTTCAGCAAAGCGCAAGCTTCCTTTCGGGTTTGAGCCTCGCCATAGGAGTTGCAATAGTACGTGCGCTCGAATCCTCGGGGACACAAGGAGCTGTACTCAAATGGCCAAACGATGTCCTGTTCAATTTCTGTAAACTGGCAGGCATACTGATAGAACTGCATGGCGATATGCTCGGTCCCACCGTCGCTGTAATCGGCGTAGGCATGAACCTGAAGTTGTCCGACAGCATTCAGGCGCGGATAGACCAGGGCGCAACGGATATTTTTTCCATCAGTGGAGAAATGCCGGATCGCAATAAATTGCTGGCTGAATTGTTGCTGAATATTGCTCGAGTATTGAGAGAATTTGAGCAGTCAGGTTTTACGCCATTCAAGGAGGAATGGGTGGATCGCCATGTATGTGAAGGCAAAGCAGTCACCCTCAAGCTACCTGACGGGTCGGGCCAGGAGGGGCTGGTGCACGGGGTATCGGATAGCGGGTCGCTGTTGCTGCAAACGTCACTGGGTCTTCGCAGTTTCAGCGGCGGCGAGATATCGCTGCGCTTGCGAAGGTGGGGGCGGCCTGAATAGTGGTAGCTTTATCACCATCAGCGAGGCAATGAACGAATGGAAGGCAATCGGGAATCTTCCAATTTAGCCATCGAATGAATGGGCAAATGATGGAGGAAAGCATGTAAGTCGCCTCATGTAGGTCGCTCATGAGGCTGAACCGAGCACAAATCAGACATCAGAGGGGTATAGGTTAGTGAAAGAGCGAACTTTGTAGCTGATTAGGCTTTACGGGTAAAGATATCTGCCTGAACATGAAAAGCTTGCCAAAGGTCACTTGGATATTCTTCAGCCAAGTTATTATCCGGGTTCTTTCTAATTGTTTTGCTTGAAACATATTGCCATAATGTGTGGATTTTATTATCCAACTCTAGGCGGCCAACCCAGCAACAAATGCAATCAATTTCCCCATACGACACGGTAAAGCCGATGAGATTTTCTCTTACATATCCCTTTAATTCGTAAGCTTGTGAGGCATCCGGTTTTCCGACAGCTGTCTTATATTGACCTTCAATAAGTCCATTAAGGGGATCAATATGAGAGATATTAAGAATGGATCCGTGTTGATTTTCCCAGATTCCTAAAAAGTTCATCACTCCTCCTGATTAATCAAGAAGACATTTAAAAAAATAAAAATTAAGGATGTTTCTATTTTAATGAGGTATTGGAGATAGGCAGCCTAATTCATTCAATAACTTTCCATCTTTGAAAGAAAGACGCCCTCCATCCAAATATGGGGAGTATATCTGCCCTGTTATTTTGTTTTCCTCAAAGAATTGAATAATTTTTTCTCGATCTACTCCGATTTTTCCTTCGAAATGAAGGTATTCATTTGTGTTTTCGGAAACCTTCACTTTTCCTGTAAGGTTGTTTTCTGTAAAGAATTTTGAGATATTTTTTATGTCTGCCATTGCCCTTTTATCCTTCTTGTTAGGGGGCTATGAATAACAGAAAGAAGTTCCTTCAGGCAATTAAAAAATTCTTTTCAGTATTAGAAGCATAAACGATTTTTAGCATGATTACTCGGGGAGTGGATAAGATTCAGTTGTACATGATGCTGGCATGAGAGCATTCGTGCTGAATCTGCTATCGAATGAAAAAACTGAAGGTGATGGATTATCAAAATCCAAAATAGTCAGGTTAACGGTAGCAACCGTATTTGCTGTGCTCACCTCAAGACTGGGTTGTTTGTGAATAAAGGTTGTTTGATTCCGCCTTTCAGAAAAAGATGTGGCGGTCCATGGAGCCGTAGGAACTTCCCATAAGATGTCAGTGATTGGAGCGGAAACAAATATTTCATTTCCCCGAACGATGCTTACATGAGTTTCGCTTAATTCAACATGCGCTCCTGGAGCTGATCCGTTCCTTACGCTTCCACCTCTAGCAGTACAGGTCTTATTCGAAATCAACCGAATCCAATCCAATATTCTGGTTTTCATATCAATTATCAAGGGACGACTGGTGAAAGTAGAGGTGACCCCTTGGCGAACAGGATTGCTTTTCCAGAAAAGCTCTACGTTCCCAGTTGGCCACTCTCGTCTTTCTCTTATATTGAGGGTGTTTCCAGCAGAGTCATAAAGGTAAATTCCGCCTCCATCGTAAGACTGGCCAAATTTATAGTAGCTATTCTCTGGAAATGTGACTTCTTTAAAACACCTGCTTCCTGTAATCTCTCCGGAAGAACCAAAAGTCATAAGTCCATCCATCTTGAGATCAGGGCCACATATCCTGGCTCCCGCACGAGATCCTTCTAGAAGTTTTGGAAGATACCGATAAAATGGAGCGGGAGTGGGTGGGGGACAGGGAGCGGCGGGTTCCAGTTTTGAAAATTGCTCATCAATGGAAGTAATGATTTTCTTTTCCGATAGCTTCCCGATATCAAGATAAGCTTCTGTAAAATTGTGAGAAAAGTTTCGATTTTTCCATTCCGGCGGGGGATATCCGTTGGCAACATTTCCCGATAGAACGGACGAATCAGTTAACTTGAGAGCTAGGATTACCATATCTTCGACAAGAGTGACATAGGCTGATCTGTCAGCGGGGTCCACTCTCGAATAGGGGACAGCAACCCCCACATTTCCTACAGCGCTCACCTCTGATGGATTCATCAGGTTAACAATGGAACTTGCCCATAAATTCCCCTGCGAGTGGGGCACCAAGGTAACGATATTCCCCTGATCGATATAAGCGTCAAGGGTGGAACGCATGTAATTCAGAGTTGCTGCATCTGGGTTATAGCCTTTTACTGATAAATTTGCCCAGTTTATTAGATCATCCTTAATGCCGTCTGGAAGAGGCTCTAGTCCAGCTAGACCCCTTAAAATAAGGGAGATATTCAGTCCATGCCGCTGCATTGCTGTTTCGAGAAAATCAGCCAGCCCACCGATGCCATAGAGCACATCCTTTGCTGATGGATTATGCATGTAATAAAAATTGGGGCGAGTCTGTTGCGAACGGCTGAGCCCAAGCCAAGCAAATCTAAGCTTAAGCATATTGTTTTCGGCCTGAATCTTATTATTTAATACGCCATTTATTGTGAGAATAATGCGTGGAGCTTGGCATCCCTCTGCCCAGGCGTAATCGTTTAGGAAAAACAATAAGAGGGGAAAAATAGCCGCTCTTTTAAAAAGATAGCTAACTTTACTTGGCATGATTTTTATCAATGTAGTAAAGACAGGATCCTTTAATTTGGGAGGCTGCCAGGATCAAAATCACAGGATTCCTCTAAATCATAAGGAAGTGAAAAAATTTGTCCCGCAAGCTGACTATCAAAAGCTGCATAGGCGCGATAGCGTTGAATTGTGTTCAAGAAAGCTGCATGTAATTTCTGATTTGCAGTAATACTGGGATCTATGCCCATAATGAAAGCTAGGCAACGTATAGCCCGATCTGATTGATCCGCAATTACCCTCGCCGCTTGGAGATTATTAGGTGGAACAGTAAGCATTGCTTGATAGGACTTTGCTATGTTGGTCAAGGCTAGCCGCGTTTTTTCCGATGACGGATATTCAAGAGCAATATATCGTTGAATATCGTCCCGCACCCCATCTCCGTCTGAATCGATACCTAATAAGGTAGCCTCGCCCGCAGAGCCAGGATCAGGAGGTAAACTGCCGGCTTTGGGAAGCTCAGCATCAACCTCAAACGATACGTTGAATTTGACCTGTTTTGGGTTACTGAACTTGAGAAGCGCGCGAACCGATTGTCCAGAAGTCAAGCTGCCATTTGGCAGGGGAATCTGAATATAAGGATGATTTTCCTCGTTTATACCTGCCGCATTTGCAAGCGATACCTGGGGCGAGTCGATCGATACGATCAGTTTGAGAGGTTCCAAAAGGGGTGTGGAACTTTCGTTTGAGACGGTAACCGTGGTATCGAAAGTACCGGTTGAACGGTTCAGTACCAGCCCGCTTTTCTGAACCGTGACTGAACCGGTGACATCCGCGGCATCAGTGTTGTCAGCCAGACTCAGTAGTCCGATCCCGATAAAGCATATTGCCAGCGCAGGAATCGCCGTAATCCACCGATGCCGCTTCATGCATTTCTCCTACACTGCTTGTTTGTTGTGTTTCTTATATAGTGTTCCGACGCCAAAAAGCGCAAGCCCGGTGATGAAAAGCGTAACCGGATAGGGTTCAGGAATGGGGCTGGCTATTACCGAAAAACCATCGCCCCAATAGATTTCAAGCCTATTGTCTGACCCGATATTAAGAAGGAAAAGCGCATTTGCGCCTGTGGGATCATTAGTGGTTACAAGCGGCAAACCGGAAGAATCGAGCAAAAAGAAAGAAAATGCGTCCGGCAGGGAACCTGAATCGGGTAAGTTTTCTGTGCTGTTGAAAACAAAAGAGGTTAGCGATCCCAAGGTTACATTCTGTAAAACTTCATTGAAGAACTGCGAATCTGAAAAGGTAACAGTGGCTGGGAGGGTGCCTGTTACATTCCCGGTTACAGTTGCAATGCCTAGTGTGCCATCCGTTGAGAAATCGGAGATGGAAACTGTGTTAAGTGGCGTTCCCCCGTCAATGAAGTCGAATGCGAACTGGCCAGATGTCCCGGAAAGTGGAGCAGTATCGATAGAGAATAAAAGTGGCGGTGCGGCCCAGGCGGAATGGGCAAGAAAGAGGGAAGAAATAATAATTTGATGCAGATACCCAGTGACGCTTCTCATGAGCTCTCCTGATTCTGCGAAGGAAGTATTCTGATTATATTGATGAGTTTCAGTAAGTCAACTTTATTGAAAAAAGCATGTAGAAATGGGTACTTAGAGGAAGCTGCCAATATCAATTGCAACAATGGAGATGAAATTGACAGATTCCCAGACCGCAGATTCTCTGAGATTTTTCCAGCCGAGAGAAAGTAAGCCCTGCGAGCTTAGCGAGTTCGACAAGCTGGAAGCCGACCGCGAAAGGCTCCTGATCCTGACCGGCATGGCGGCTCCCCTGTATGACCGGACCTTGCGCCAGCAGATCACCGACGCCCTCATTGCGACCGTGCGGGACATGGAAGCCAGAATGCGGCAATAGTCGTAAAGACAAAGGCCAGCTTTGAGGGCTGGCCTTTGCGGTGATTTCTCACCCTTGGCGGTCATCGCATCCCTGCTGTACCGCCGCATCAGAATACAGGCCGCTTCGCCCGGAATCAACTGCCGTTCACCCTTGTTCGTATCCTAGCAGGGAGGTGTCGGAGGGGCGGCAATGAGCCCCTCTGACTGCCGACCGTAGGGCGGCAGTTTCTCCCGACGCGCCGCGCCGGAAAAACCTCGTGCATAACTCCCTTTGGTGCAGTTGACCTAGCGTCTGAGTTGAGTGGTACAATTGTAGGTGCAGGGTAGCAAGCTATGTTTTTGGTTCCCAAAAACGCTTGCAAGGGGGAGAGACACTCCCCCTTTGAACCCCCTTTGTACGGCCATTGCCTGGCCGTCCCGGTGCCTTCCACCCTCCCGGAGGCACCGGGAGAAAACGGCGTGCTTGCGTCCCATTGCGTACCGTCCTGAATAACCGTCAGTCCAGTCCTTATGGCGCGACCAAAAAAACAGCAAACGGAGTCCCGGAGCGAGCGGCTGAATCTTCGCCTGCTCCCGGACGAGCGGGCCACGATAGAGGCCCGCGCTGCCGCTTCTGGCCTCACCCCCACCGACTACGCTCGCCGCCGCGTCCTTGGAGGCAAGCTTGCCGTTGCTCCGCGCCGGGCCGACCCCGCCCTGGTGCTGGCCGTGAACCGGGCGGGCGTCAACCTCAACCAGATTGCCCGTGCCCTGAACAGCGGCCTCGGCCATAGCCCGCACGAGTTGAGCGAGACTCTTGCCCGGCTCAATCAGTTGCTGGACCGGTTGCAGGACGTGGAATGACGCCGAACGCCGCGAAGAAAGGTCGCAGCTTCAAGGGCGCGGTGGCCTACATCATTCACGACCCGGACGGAGCGAAAACAGCCGAGCGGGTACTGTTTACAGAAACACGCAACCTTCGCACGGACGACCCGGAGAAGGCGGCCAAGGTCATGGCCTATACCGCGCAGCATGCCGCCGAGCTGAAGGAAGCGGCAGGCATCAAGGCCACGGGGCGCAAGACAGACGCGCCGGTCTATCACCTGTCCTTGTCCTGGGTGCCAGGCGAAAAGCCCACTCAGACCGAAATGATGGAGGCCGGGACTGCCATACTGGAAAAGCTTGGATATGGGGAGCATGAAGCCGTTTTTGCCGCGCACGGCGACAAGGCGCACATGCATTTGCATATCATCGTCAGCCGCATCCATCCGGTCACCGGCAAGACCCACAACCCGAAGGACGACCAGAATATTCTGCAAGCCTGGGGGCACGAGTATGACAAGGCGCGAGGAATGGAACATCACAGCCCGGAGCGTGCCGCGAAATACGAGAAAGACCCGGAAAAGAAGGCTGAATACCAGCGTATGGCCGAAGAGGCGCGGCAGCGCAAGGGAGCAGCCAACGGCAACAGCAAACCCCGGGCGGACTGGGAGGCGGCAATTGGTGCCACCCATCCGAAAAGTCGGAAATATCAGGAGATCAAGGCCGAGTACGCGGAGCGCGTCAAAACCCTCTCGGACGAGGGCCGCTCCCTGGCGTTGCGCCACAAAGAGGAATGGGCCGAGCTGAAGACCGCGCAGCGGGGGGAGCTTAAAGATCTGGCAAACGATTTCCGGCGCAGCCATGCAACCGAAATCCGGGAGTTCATGCGGGGCTTGCGTAACGAGCGGGCGGAATTCCGGCGCGAAGAAAAATCCCGTCCGGAACGGCTGGAGCGCGATGCCGGGATTTCCGCGCATACCCCGGTCGGCCAGCAGGGGGCGGAACATCGGGACAATCTGGCCCGGCTGTTCAATGACCAGGTGTTAAAGCATTCTCGCCCCGCCGCCTTGGCGCGGGAACAGAAACAGAAAAAGAAGGAATTTTTCGAGCGGCTGGAATTGGGTTACCCCCTGCCGGGCCGCGAACAGAACGGACAGCAGAATATGCATTCCAGGTTCCGCGAGGCCGCAGGGCCTGATGGACGCCAGCCCAGTTACCGGCAGGAGCGGGCTGCATTGCTGGCCGAGCAGAAAGAAGAACGGGCCGAACTCAAGGAGCAGCAGCAGGCCGAGCGGGCCGCCCTTCAGCAGAAATGGGCCGAGATGAACGACGACCGGTCGAAGGCATGGGAAGCCTACCGCGAACGCCGGGCCGCGCAGGAGAAGGAGGAGTCCAGGGATACGGAGCGGGGCAGGACAAGAGGCGATACGGAAAGAGTGGCAGAGTCCGGGCGGATAGATTCAGGCAGGGCCGATTCTGGACGTTTCGAGGGACGCAATGATGGCGGAGGGCGCGAGCGGGGCCGGGATTTCGGCGGCTAGAACCCAATCCGGGTATGCATATAGGGTATACCCCGATTGCTCTAGCTCATCTTTGAGGGCATAATATTCCTTAATCGACACCCAAGGGAAAAGCCGTGAAATCGCTAAACTTAGCGGCCCTGAGTATCGCGGTATTCATCTTTGCACTGATAGCGGCAGAGATGATCGTGCCCCTCGACTGGAAACCCTCCATTCTTCTGCGGCAAAGCACCGGCGAGATTCCCTCCAATCCCAAACGGACCTTCATGGACGAGGTTGGCCGCATGCGCCAGGCCAAAGCCGAGGCCGCAGAGCTGCACCAGCAAGCCACCGACCTTGCCGCTTCTGTTAACAGAATCGAGAATGCACGGGTTCAGCTCAATGACCGCATCCGGCAGAAGGTGACCGAACTCAATCGATACCGCCCCTGATTCATCATGAGCCTGCTACTTGACCCCGACAGACTGGGAAGCGAAGCCCGCACAGAATCCAAAAAGCTTTCCGACCAGTTCCACTATTTAAGCTCTCGACCTAAGCCAGAGGAAAAACGGAACTGGGCGTCATCCCTGAAAGTTTCCGGCCTGTCCGTGGCGGCGCTCGCGGTTTTAATGATCGGGGCCGAGCATATTGCGCCTGCCGGGTGGAAGCCCTCGACCTTCATTGGCGCTTTTGGGGGCAAGGTGCAGACGGTCGAAATTCTGGAAAGCATCGATGCTGTACGGGCGCTAACCGCTGTGCAGGAGCAGGAAAGAGCGCGGGGCATGCAGGAGGTCGAGCAGCTCCGCGCCGCCCAGGAACGATTGACGCTTGCCTACCGGGTGGAATTCGAACGCGGCAGCGAGCTAATCCGGGCCGGGGCCAATGCGCAGCAGCTTCTCGCCAGCGTGATCGAGGCCAAGATGCGGGGGATGGATGGACGGTTCAGAGCGGCAAGCGTCAAGGACAATCTCGGAATCTGGTGCGACTTTGGTAATATCGCCTTTCAGACCCCGGATTGCGGGCCAGACTTGCGGGCAAGCGCACGGGCAGACCGGGACGCCATGCAAACCGAATTGCTTGAAAGCTGGATATCCGCCCAGGAGCGGATTGTCGGGATAGCGCAGAGCTGGGCGGCCGGTCTGCTATCGCCCCAGGACCTGATAGCCGAAATGCAGCAAAACACTCCCCATCTCTACGCCGCACCGCGCGAGCCTATCCCGCCTAATCCATACCGCACTCCCTGACCAGGGCGTTAAAGGCGTTCGCCGGTCCCCGGAACGGTTCCGCCGGGCGTTGCCAGAGGGGCCAGGGAACAAGGCCCTTTTCCGAATCCTTGCGATAGTCCGGCAGGGGTGTGAACAGCCCGGCGAACCAGGGCGAAGTGTCATAATTTATCCTCAGGCACCACACGGGCCGCCTCCCCTTGATGAGCAGCAGGGACGCGCCGCTTTCGCGGGAGAACTGCAAGGCGATTTCATCGGGGCGCAGCAGCGGCACCGTATGCAAGCCTTCGCTTGCATTCATGGACTGGGAAGCGCTGCCTGTCCGGCTCTGTTTGTCCGCGACGGAATGGACGACGAGCTGGGCCGCGCTTGCCTTGTAATCCCGCGAGAAGAGGCCGCCGACCATACGCCCCATGACGTCAGCGGGGGCCGGTTCACCATAGCCTTCGTTACGGTTTTCCGACTGGGAGGCCACCACCCGGACGACTTCAAACTCCCCGAGGGATTTGGAGGCGTATTCGAGGGTTTCCCGGTCGGAGGCCCCGAAAATCTGCACAATTCCAGCATTGGCAAGGAAGGTCTGCCAGTTTGAAGGGTACAGGGACTTGAGCTGGTTCAGGTCTTGCAGAATGGCCCACAGTTTCACGCCAAAGCCCGCTGCGTAGCCTGCCGCCTTTTCTATGGCAGGCATAGGGCCGAGAGTGAAAAACTCTTCCAGGAGGAACAGGACGGGCGCACCGCAGGCCGGAGGCTTCAGGTTGCGCTGCATCCGTTCCAGGAATATCCCAATCATGAGGCGCAGCCATCGCCCATGAGTGCCCATGCGCTCAGCCGGGAGGCAAAGATAGATGGTTGCCCCCTTCTCCGCTTCTTTCAGGATATCCGGCCGGAACGTGGCCCCTGCCCCGGACAATGTATCCCGGAAACGAGGGCCGAGGGTATCGAGGAAGGCGGTATTGCGCCGGGCGGTCGAGAGGATGGAGCCGCGCTCATTCTGTCCCGTGCCGGCGAGGCTCTCCCCTGCCCCTGCGATCACCCCGTTCAAGGCTTCGTTTCTCCGCATGGTGTCGAGCAGATACCAGAAGGGTGTGGGACAGTCTTCCTTGAAATCCGGGTCTTCGGCACAGGCCGCGTTCCACCCTGCCCTGTCCCCTTGCATGAGGAAATCGCGGAAATCGAAAAGGGTTGGATTCTTCCGGGTTGTTATGAGGTGCAGTATTAGTCCCTTGACGAAATTACGGGCGGTTTCGTCCCAGTGGGAATCCCTCGGGTCGTGCGACACCACCAGACCTTCGGCCAGCAGCGCGGCATCATCGACCACAAGCGGGGAATCCGCATCGAGCAGCGAAAGCGGATTAAGCCCGGCCCGCAGGGCGTCCGGCACGTCGGCCACGCCGAAAGGGTCGAGCACATAGACATCCTGCCCCATCCCTTCTGTCCATTCATCCCCAGGGCCGCGCCGTGCAGCCGTTAGGCTCGCATTTTCGCCCTTCGGGTCGAGGACGACCACGGAGCCTGGATACAGGCATAAATTGGGAATAATGGAGCTACGCCCCTTCCCCGATCGTGCCCCGGCGACTGTGACCATGTGCCGGTCGTCATCGAGGCCGAGCGGAACGCAATCGGCAACTTGGGCAGTCCGCAGCACATCTTCCAATCTTTCCACCAGGGCGGCGCGATGCAGAGGCGGTAGGTTGGATTCTTCGATTTTGGTTATGACCTTAGCGGCAGCCGAGTGGAATTCGGCGAGCTTTTTCCAATTGTCCGAGTAAGGGATGGCCCCGAGGAACAGGGATGCACCACCTCTGAAGGCCAAACGTTCAACAGCATGCGGAGTTTCCCAATCGGCAGATGAGAGCGGCACATTATGGTTGCCCTGAAAGGTGCCACGAGGAAGAGAGAGCATGATTATTTAAAGGCTGTTTTATTTTTACGTAAAGTCATTATCCCATGCCATTCGTATGTTCTTTTATTTTTGGAACTTGACACCTCCCCTCATTCTGGCATGATTGCATGAGATCATAAAAACATGTTTGCATGCTATCAATTTTGCATGAAAACATGAAAACATAGGAGCATGATTGCATGCAAACGATTGTTATCAACTCGCAGAAAGGCGGCAGCGGTAAAACAACGCTCTGTGCCCATCTGGCTGTTCAGGCCGAGCTTTTGGGCGATGGGCCAATCTTCCTGATCGATACGGACCCTCAAGGGACGTTGAGTACATGGCATGAGAAGCGGGAGGCCGAAGTTCCACAACGTGCTGATGTTCCTCTGGCTGGCCTCGAAGCGGGTTTGCAGCTATTGCGACAGCATGAGGCCCAATACTGCATCATTGACACCGCGCCTACACGTACGGATGAGAATGCCGCCCTCTTTCGTCTGGCTGATATTGTTCTTATGCCAATTCGGCCGAGTCCTTCGGATTTATGGGCAGCAGCGGCTACCGTTGCCCTTCTCAAGGAGGCCAACATCCCCTTTCTCTTTATCCTGACCCAGGCCAAAGCCAACGCCAGCATTACAGGACAGGCAGCGGCTGCCCTATCCCACTATGGGCCGGTTGCCGAGACTTTTATTGCAGACCGTATTTCCTATGCGTCTGCAATGACAGACGGGCGCACGGCTATCGAGCTTGCCAGCAAAGGCCCGGCAGCGATGGAAACTGCTTCACTCTGGAAAAACATAAAAGCATGTTTGCATGCAAGCATGCAAAACTCTGCAAAAGGAAAACGTTATGGCTAAAGCTGTCATTCTTACCCCCGATGCGCTAGCCGCGCCACAGATAACACCCAAGGCAGCAACACCGCCCCGTAGTTCCGGACAGGCTAAGCAGCCGCAGAAGGCCGAGCCGAAGGTGGAGCAGATTCCCCTTCAGGTCCGTATTCCGCGAGAGGAGGCCAGAGCGATCAAGATTGCCGCTGCCGAACGGGAGCAAACCATAAGTGATTTCATGCTTACATGTTTTCATGCTTACATGAAAGATGGCAAGCATGCATAAATAGAAACATGAAAGCATGCATACATGAAAACATGCTTATCTGCTAGCCAGGTTGCATAATTACCTCCATCAGGGCAGGGTAGGGGGAATGACCAAGAAAAACAAACCACTGGACGAAATGCTCGGCCGTATGAAAAAGAAGCTGGAAGAGCGAGAGCGGAATGCCGTCGTTCAGCTTCCGCTATGGCCAGAGCCAAAGCGTGGCGCACCCAATAGCTTTATTCGTTCCGCCCTGTTTGCCGCAATTCAAAGTAAGGATCGCCAGTACATCAAGGAAGCGGTACTGGCAAGCCAGGACGGCATAACTGTGAAATTCACAGGAGAGCAGCTCAACCAGGCCGATCTTGACGTATGGGAAACCATCGTTCACATGGCCCGCGATCAGCCCCTTGGCACATTTTGCAGTTTTACCGCTCATGGGCTTCTAAAAGCCATGGGTATGCCGACCGGCAACAGCCAGCACAAGCAGCTCCATTCCACACTCTTGCGCCTTACCGCGTGTGCAGTCGAAGTAACTCACGAGGGGAAAACCTACTTTGGGCCGCTCATTAAATCCGGTGCGAAAGACGAGCTGACTCGTCATTACGGTATCGAACTGAACAAGGGCATCATCCGGCTCTTCGGCGAAAACCAGTGGACGGCTCTTGACTGGAAACAGCGGCAGGAATTGCGTGGGCAGCCTCTTGCCCAGGCCCTGCACGCTTTTTACAGCAGCCACCGAGAGCCGTTCGCAGTCAAGCTGGAAACCCTTCAGGCTTACACGGGGAGCCGCAACAAGCAAACGGCTAGTTTCAAGCGCCAGGTGCGAACCGCTCTTGGTCAACTCGTCGGGGTGGGATTTCTCTCCTCATACGAATTCGAGGGCGACCTGGTGCGAGTCCAGCGAACCTCCACGCCTCTTGTAAAACGCGCCTAGCACGGCATTCGATGCACAAGGCAGAAGAGAGGAGGGCACGGCATTCGATGCACATCAACACGGCATCCGATGCATAAAGGCACGGCATTCGATGCACAAGGCACGGCATTCGATGCACACGAATCACGGCATTCGATGCACACGAATCACGGCATTCGATGCATTTAGGGATTTCTAATATACTCTTAAAATCAAATACATAAACTCTTTCTCAGGAGATGCTAATCTTCTTTTAATCTTCTTTTAATATAGGGTAGAAAATGTGCATCGAATGCCGTGCCTTTTCGAAAAAGGCTCCATCGAGGCCCCCAAAGGGGGCCAGAACACCCCCCATAAAAAGAGTTCGCTAACGCTCACAACCTCTAAAAGGGGCTCATTGCCGCCCCTCTTTGCCCTTAAGGGCAAATTCACCCGCTAGGATACAAACAAGGGTGAATCTTAAAAATTAAGTCCTTATCACTGAGTGCTTTAAATTTCTGTATGATTTCTGTATGATTTCTGTATCGTTTCTATACAGAGAGAGCAAATAATGCATATCGAATTGGCAGATGTTGATGAGAAATACATCAAGGACAGCGTCAGAAAGGGTTATTACCGGAGCGAAGCGGAAGCTGTCAGGGATGCAGTACGTAAAATGCGGGAGCAGGATGAAGCTAAAAGAATGAAGCTTCTGGATGCCTTGCAGCTAGGCATGGATGACATTGAAGCTGGCCAGGTAACTCCCTACACTCCGGATTTTCTTGATCAATGCGAGACTCGCGCCCGTCAGAACATAGCTGCGGGAAGAAAGCCCAGTCCTGATGTCACACCCTAAGTTTCGCCTGGTATTTGCTGATCTCGCCCAACGCGACATTGACGACATTCTGGCTTACACCCTCGAAAACTGGGGAATGGAACAGCTTGAGAAATACAAGATCATGCTGGATACGGCCTTCAAAAAGATCGAGCAGCATCCTGATATAGGGATGTCCGGATTACTGCCCGGACTTCGGAGATTATCGGCCGGGAGCCATGTCATTTTCTACCGGGTTGATGATACGTCGATCAGTGTTATCCGGATTCTGCATGGTCGCATGGATTATTTCCGTCATCTGGACGAATAGAAAGGGCAGCCCGCTCACATTCTGTCAGCGGGGCGGGCTCTAGACGCTGCGTGTCCCGGGCCTGTAGTCCCAGCCATCCAGTAACGATCCCTTCTGCATTATCAATGACAGCGTCGGCCATGCGGCCCACGCTGTTTCTTTTTTTCTCTAAGGCTTTCTAAGGGGCGCTGCCCCTCGCACCACGCAAGGGTAAAGCTTTGCCTCCCGGCAGGGTGTCCCCGGCCTTCCGCGCTGCGCTTGTGCAGGCGGGTGATCCCCCTCCCTGCCTTCCGCCCTTGCGCTCTGCTACCCCCGGTCTCGCCGACGGGCATGGGTGCATGTGCATGAGCACAGCACCCAGCTAAAAGGAGAGCAGACCATGAAAAGCGCATCACCCGGCCATTACGTCATAACGGGACCCCATATCAGGGCATCAATATCCTGCTGTTATGGGCCGACGCGATAGAGAAGGGGTTCAGCTCCAATATCTGGATGACTACAAACAGGCCGAGAGTATCGAGGCGCATGTCCGCAAGGGCGAACATGGCTCCTTGGTTGTCTATGCCGACCGCCTCACCCGAACGGAGAGCAACGAGAAGGGCGAGGAAATTGAGCGGGAAATTCCGTTTATGAAAGGCTATACCATTTTCAATGTTGAGCAGATAGAGGATCTTCCCGTGCAGTACAGCGAACTTGTGGCCGAGCTGGGCGCGGCTTTCCTATACGCCGATCTTTTGGCATCACCCCGGAGCTGAGAGAAGATCATGCCGCCTACCTGGCGCACTGGCTAAATATCCTGAAGGAAGACAAGCAGGCCATTTTCTCGGCCGCGAGCCATGCTTAGAAAGCCGCCGATTATCTCCACGACCTGCAAGGGCAGGGGAGAGAGCTGAAGCCATTTCTAAAGAGCAGTGCCGGGCCGGAAGGTCCGGCACTTTTTCGTTTGTAAAGATTGCACCTCTGTCTCTTCGGGCCACTACGCCCCATCCATAGAGCTATCTTTTAGATGCAGGAGGCCTATGCTCTAACGGCCCCGAAGAGTCGATATTATCGTGGCCACTCCCACGGCGTAATTGAAAATTTTATCAAAATCAATGTCAGAATCTGATGCCTGATTTTTATTCCCTGAAAACCTTGCCATAAAAAAATCATCTGGTAAAAGACTTTTATCCCCTAAGTCTACTGTTGAACGACCTTTAACTGGCTGGCCATCCTTCCACTCTCCAAAAATTTTAATTCCACTTAAAAAGAATAAAGTTCCTTGCCCTTCGGGTTTGCCATTTTTAAATTCACCACTATATGAGTTGCCGTTCGGCCAAGTATATATTCCGTGCCCCTCGACTTTGCCATTTTTGAACCCGCCGATATATATGGAGCCGTCCGGCTTGGTATGTTTTCCCTGCCCCTCGAAGGTACCATTTTTGAATTCACCAACATGTTTGGAGCCGTCTGGCCAAGTAAATGTTCCCTGCCCTTCGGCTTTGCCATCTTTGAATTCACCAACATGTTTGGCGCCATCTGGCCAAGTAAATGTTCCCTGCCCTTCGGCTTTGCCATTTTTGAATTCACCAACATGTTTGGAGCCGTCTGGCCAGGTACGTGTTCCCTGCCCTTCGGCTGTGCCATCTTTGAATTCACCAACATGTTTGGAGCCGTCTGGCCAGGTACGTGTTCCATGTCCCTCGAAGGTACCATTTTTATATCCACCGATATATGAGGAGCCGTCTGGCCAGGTACATGTCCCCTGCCCCTCGACTTTGCCATTTTTGAACCCGCCGGTATATATGGAGCCGTCCGGACCGGTATGTGTTCCCTGTCCCTCGGGTTTGCCATTTTTGAATTCACCAACATGTTTGGCACCATTTTGCCAAGTACGTGTTCCATACCCCTCGAAGGTACCATTTTTTATCTCGCCTACGTATGTGCTGCCATCGGGAAAAGAATATGAATTTATTAATTGCCCGTTAGCTTGTTTATTCACAAATAACGCGAAAAGACAAATAAGAATCCCAAAATACTTATTTGGATAAGAGACATCAATTGTGGAAAACATAATTGTTCAATACCTTTGAAATTAATTGTTGTGCGGGAGTATTAACATAAATAAAGGCATCCAAATTCATATTGGCTAGTTTTATGATGATTATCCAGCAAATAACAGGTACTTCACCAATAGTTGCGTTCTCTCAGAAAAGGGAATGTATCCTTCTATACTGATGCAAAATGGTTCCCTTTTGCAGCAATGAAATGAACAATGCCAAGCCATTGTTTTTTTTATCTTCTAAGTGGTGTAAAAGGGTAGTGCAAAAACAGGAGACTGAAAAAGATGAAAATCGGCTATGCGCGGGTATCCACAGACGACCAGAATCTTGACCTGCAACTGGACGCTCTGGGCAGGGCAGGGTGTGAGCGGATTTTTACCGATCAAGGGGTCAGCGGGGCCACAATCGAGCGGGAGGGGCTATCTCAAGCTATCGCAGCGGTCGGGAAGGGAGACGTGCTGGTGGTCTGGAAACTGGATCGTTTGGGTCGCTCTTTGAGCTTTCTGATTTCGCTAATCGAGAAACTGCGAAACGAGGGGGCCGGGTTTGAAAGCCTCTCTGACGGGATCGACACGACGACCACCGGAGGGAAGCTGGTATTTCACATCATGGGCGCTCTGGCTGAGTTCGAGCGGTCATTGATATCCGAGCGTTCAAAGGCGGGGATGCAGGCAGCCAGGCGGCGGGGAAAGCATGTAGGCAGGCCCCTCAAACTGAGCAGGGAACAGATCCACCATGCTTCGCAGATGGTGCGGGAGGGGCGGGAGACGGTTTCAGGCATGGCAGGACTGTTGAACGTTGACCGGGGCACCCTTCGCCGGGCGTTGAAGCGTGACAAATATTCTTTGTAGTACACTGATTACATGAATCCACTCACCTTTTCCATTCTCCGGCTGCTGAGCGATAATGAATTTCATTCAGGTCCGGCTATTGCCGAAGCCTTGGGGGTTTCCCGCGCCAGCGTATCGAACGCACTCCGCGACGTGGATGAAGCCGGATTGACCCTCCATAAAATCAAGGGGCGTGGCTACCGCCTGCTCGACCAGGTGCAATGGCTGGAACGAAATACCATTCTTGAGCATCTCGGCGATCAGGCAGACAAGTTCAATCTGGAAATACTCGATACGATCGATTCCACAAACAGCCTTTTACTGCATGAGGCGGACAACCGGTTGAGCCTGGGTGAAGGGCTCATTCATGCGGTAGCGGCCGAGCTGCAAACGAAGGGGCGTGGGCGAAGAGGACGGCAATGGCACTCTGGTCTGGGAGTCGGTCTCGCGTTTTCCGTGCTATGGCGGTTTCAGCAGAGCGCAAGCTTCCTTTCGGGTTTGAGCCTCGCCATAGGAGTTGCAATAGTACGTGCGCTCGAATCCTCGGGGACACAAGGAGCTGTACTCAAATGGCCAAACGATGTCATGTTCAATTTCTGTAAACTGGCAGGCATACTGATAGAACTGCATGGCGATATGCTCGGTCCCACCGTCGCTGTAATCGGCGTAGGCATGAACCTGAAGTTGTCCGACAGCATTCAGGCGCGGATAGACCAGGGCGCAACGGATATTTTTTCCATCAGTGGAGAAATGCCGGATCGCAACAAATTGCTGGCTGAATTGTTGCTGAATATTGCTCGAGTATTGAGAGAATTTGAGCAATCGGGTTTTGCGCCGTTCAAGGAGGAATGGGTTGATCATCATGTATGTGAAGGCAAAGCTGTCACCCTTAAGCTGCCTGACGGGTCGGGCCAGGAGGGGATGGTGCACGGGGTATCGGATAGCGGAGCGTTGTTGCTGCAAACGTCACTGGGTCTTCGCAGTTTCAGCGGCGGCGAGATATCGCTGCGCAGGACAGCATAAATGAAACCGCTTCTGCTGGCGGTGGATTCCGGCAACACACGCGTGAAATGGGGCCTGCACGATGGCCGTAACTGGCTCATGCAGGGGGTCGCGGCGCAGGGCGACAAAGCGCGGCTCGAGCGGGAATGGAGGAATCTGCATGAACCTTCACGGGTAGTGATATCCAATGTCGCCAACATCCAGACCAAGACCAGCCTGTCGGAGCTACTGGCGCGGTGGAAAGCAGAGCCGCAATGGATTACTGCCGCTCCCTATCAATGCGGTGTCCGCAACTATTACTCCAACCCTGCGCAGCTTGGCAGTGATCGCTGGGCGGCGCTCGTGGCAGCGTGGGTGCTGGAACGGCAGGGGTGTCTGGTAGTCGATGCGGGAACTGCCATGACGGTAGATGCTCTTTCCGACACAGGTGAATTTCTCGGGGGAATCATTACCCCTGGCATCGATCTGATGCAGAAGATACCGGTGGAGAACCTTGGATCACTGGAATCGGGGGACGGAAAATTCTGCGATTATCCTGACAGTACCGCCGATGCGCTCTATAGTGGTGCGTTGCACGCGATGGGGGGCGCAATAGAACGCATGGCGGCCTTGCTTGCCGGTACCCTCGGTCGCATGCCTGAGTGCATTCTCAGCGGCGGTGCCGCGCAGCAGTTGCAACCCCAGCTTAACGTGAACGTAAAAGTAATGGATAATCTCGTTCTGCAAGGCCTGCTGGCCATTGCCCGGGAGACTTCAGAAACAGCTTCGGGAGGAGCCGCGGCTTCCTCGGAAGATTCCATCGGAAATTGATCTGCTTTTGCGTCCCGCGGACGTAGACTGGATATGTCCGTTTTTCAGAACGCAACCTTTTATACTACCGTCAACGAGCTGCGCGACCTGCCGGTGCCTGTTGGGGTCGAGATAGCCTTCGCCGGTCGCTCGAACGCGGGCAAGTCCAGTGCAATCAATGCTCTGGCAAACCGTAATCGTCTTGCTTTCGTCAGTAAAACACCGGGACGAACCCAGCATCTGAATTTTTTCCGGCTGGGAAACGACAGATTCCTGGTGGATCTGCCGGGCTATGGTTATGCCAAAGTGCCAGCGGAAGTCCGTCGGCATTGGGAGCGCCTCCTCGGCACTTACCTTCAGACGAGGCAATCGCTTCACGGCATGGTGCTTATCATGGATATACGGCATCCTTTAACACCGCTGGATCGGCAAATGCTTGCGTGGTTTGCGCCAACGAAGAAAGCGGTGCATGTGCTGCTTACCAAATCGGATAAGCTTACGAGGCAGCAGGGGCAGAAAGTTCTCAAAACCGTGCTGGGTTTTTTACATGAATCTTATCCACAATGCAGCGTCCAATTGTTTTCCAGCACAAGCAGAGAAGGTGTTGAGGAGGCGTCTGCCTTGCTTGATACATGGTTCGGATCAGGGATCGACCTGGAGACCGAGGTGATCGGAGAGGCTCGCGTGCCGGGAAGCAATAAGGGAAATATGCCGGACGCCAAAAATAAAAAACCCCCGGTTAAAGGGGAATAAAACCGGGGGCAAACTACCTTAATAGGGATTAAGGTACCCGCTCAGGGAGGAAAAGCGGGAGACAAATAAACAACGTCTGCCAGTAAGATATAAAATCCAGTCACAAGTTCCCGGATTTTTGATTTTTTATCAGATTTTTTCTTTTTTTGCAGAATTATCATGTCAGTCATTAATCAATTTCCCCAAAAAAGAATGCGGCGCATGCGCCGCGATGAATTTTCCCGCCGCCTGATGCGTGAGAATCAGTTACATGCGGATGACCTGATCTATCCGGTATTCGTGCTGGATGGTGAAAAACGTGAGGAAAAAGTTCCATCCATGCCCGGTGTTGTGCGACAAAGCCTGGACGTTCTGCTATCCCGTGCCGAAAAATGCCTGGAACTGGGAATCCCGGCACTGGCTATCTTTCCAGTCATCGACGCCGGGCTGAAAAATGAAACCGCCTCCGAGGCGCTCAATCCCTCGGGCCTGGTGCCGCGGGTAGTAAGCGCATTGAAAGCACGCTTTCCTGAACTAGGTATCATTACCGACATTGCCCTCGACCCATACACGAGTCATGGACAGGATGGATTGATCGATGACAGCGGTTATGTGATGAACGAGGAAACGGTGGCCGTTTTGACTCAACAGGCTCTCGCGCATGCACAGGCGGGCGTTGACGTGGTTGCGCCGTCGGACATGATGGATGGGCGCATAGGCGCAATTCGCACTGCGTTGGAGAACCGGGGCTTCATTCATACCCGTATCCTTGCTTATTCCGCAAAATATGCCTCCAGTTTTTATGGCCCCTTTCGCGATGCGGTGGGCTCGGCTGCCAATCTGGGTGCTGGAAACAAACACACCTATCAGATGGACCCTGCCAACTCAGATGAAGCATTATGGGAAGTGGGGCTGGATCTGGAGGAAGGTGCGGATATGGTCATGATCAAGCCAGGGCTGCCTTATCTCGACATCGTCCGGCGCATCAAGGAGCGTTTCGGAGCGCCCACCTTCGTTTATCAGGTGAGCGGCGAGTATGCGATGCTGAAAGCAGCCGGGCAAAACGGCTGGCTGGATGAAAAGGCCTGTGTGCTTGAAGCGCTGCTTGCCTGCAAGCGCGCAGGCGCCGACGGCATTCTGACATACTACGCCACCGAAGTGGCTGAATGGCTGAGACAGCGCTGAGCCGGAATAAGGGCTGGAGGAGGACTGAAACAGGACGAACAGGCAGGAAGCAGGAATCGCACGAATTCTAATTCGACAGAAAGTCGTTTATGATGTCTTCCACCGACCTGATCGTGATATCTATCGGATCCTCCTCTTCGGGAGGGAGTTGCTCCTCCATGAAGTATTCCTCCAGCGTCGCGCCGGTGCCCCTCAGGCCGGTTTCCGGATTGATCCTGGCGGTTGTGATACCACTCGGAGGGGAATAGGAGGCGACCGGTACACCTTTCAACGCCTTGTCCATATAATTCATCCATATGGGGAGTGCCGCCCGACCGCCGGTTTCATTGTCTCCCATCGATTTCGGGTTATCGAAACCGATCCAGGCAATGGCGACCAGATCGGGCTGATATCCGCAGAACCAGGCGTCGACATAATTACTGGTAGTACCGGTTTTACCAGCCAGATCGTTACGGCCCAACTGTTTTGCTCTGGTGGCGGTTCCGCGCTGCACCACATCCCGCATCATGCTGGACATGAGAAAGGCATTGCGTGGATCGATAATCTGCTTGGCGTTTTCACCTGCCAGCAGGGGCTTCGGTTGCTCCACGATATTGCCGTTGACATCCTCTACGCGTTGTATGAGATAGGGGGATATCAGAAATCCGCCGTTGGCGAATGCAGCGTAACCTACCGCCATCTGCATCGGGGTGACTGAACCTGCGCCGAGCGCCATCGCAAGGTAGGCTGGGTGTTGCTTGGGATCAAAACCGAAGCGTGCCACGTAATCCTGCGCGTACTGCACGTCGATTGCCTGCAGAATGCGAATGGATACCAGATTCTTTGACCTCGCCAGCGCTTCACGCATGCGCAACGGCCCCTCATAGCGGTCCCCGAAATTTCGAGGATCCCACTGATCGCTCCCGGTCTCTTCAGCCGTAAACGAAAGCGGAGCATCATTGATGACAGTGGCCGGTGTGAAGCCTTTTTCCAGAGACGCGGAATAAATGAATGGCTTGAAGCTGGAGCCAGGCTGGCGCCATGCCTGAGTAACATGGTTGAACTGGTTGCGGTTGAAATCAAACCCTCCCACCATGGCCCGGATTGCCCCATCGTGGGGATTAATGGCGACCAGTGAAGCCTCTACTTGCGGCAGTTGTGTAATCTCCCAGGCGCCCTTTTCGTTTTTGTGGACACGAATCAGGGATCCGGGCCGAATAACCTGCTGGTTGGCAGCGGGTTTGGAAGTCAGAAATTGCTGCGCGAATTTGAGCCCGTCGCCCTTGATTTCGATGATCTCGCCGCCTTTGCGGTACGCCTTGACCCGCTTCGGGTTGGCCTCCAGTGCCACTGCGGCAAGAATGCCATCGCTGTCAGTCACTTCCTGCAAGGCTTCCTCGAGTATTTCTTCCCGCTTCAAGTCCCCCGCCGGCAGCTTTATGACTGCTTCCGGACCGCGATAACCGTGCCGGTTGTCATAGTCCAGCACGCCTTGGCGTACCGCATTATAAGCGGCTTCCTGGTCGAGAAAACGGATAGTGGTATAGACCTTGTAACCTCTCGTGTACGCATCCTCGTGGTGGCGCTGATACATGGTCTGGCGCGCCATTTCTGCGACGTAATCCGCCCGCAGAGCGTATTCCTGCGATTCCCGCCTGATTTGCAGAGGTTGTTTTTCCGCTTGTTCGAACTCCTCGTTCGGAATGTAGCCCAGATCACGCATGCGCCGGAGCACATATACCTGCCGCGCTCGCGCGCGTTGCGGATTGACGACCGGATTGAAGCGCGAAGGCGCTTTGGGGAGTCCGGCGAGCATCGCGGCTTCCGCCAGATTGATTCTGTTCAGGCTTTTACCGAAGTAAACCTGCGCGGCAGCGGCAAAACCGTACGAACGCTGACCTAGATAAATCTGGTTGAAGTAGAGTTCGAGAATCTGGTCCTTGCTTAAACTGTGTTCGATCTTGAACGCAAGCAGAGCTTCGCTGAATTTACGGTTCAGTGTTTTTTCCTTTGTCAGGAAAAAATTTCGTGCCACTTGCATTGTGATGGTGCTGGCACCCTGACGCAGGCCGCCGGAGGTGAAATTGGAATAAGCAGCACGCAATATGCCAGTGTAGTCTACCCCGCCATGCTGATAAAACCGGTCGTCTTCGGCAGCCAGAATTGCCTGCTTCAGTCGCAGCGGAACTGAATCGATTTTGACAACCTGGCGTCGTTCTTCTCCAAACTCGCCGATCAGGATGCCCTCCGCGCTATATACGCGTAACGGTACCTTGGGCCGATAGTCTGTTAAAGCATCGAGCGAGGGTAAGGCACGGATGGTTACCAATGCTGCGAAACCGAAAACCAGGGCTCCGATGACAACCAATGCAAAAAGCGCGGCCAAAGGGTAAGCCCACCACCGCCACCGCGCTAGCATGTGAGTAGGTTCTTGCAGAGGAAGGTTAAGACAGGCATGGGCATTCTATAAAAATAACACTACGTTTTATGTAAGACACAGCAATCGCTCGGAGAGCGTTGGCAGGGCATTTTGAAAGATTTTTCGGAAAATGCAAGGCCCGCGATCCAGTTTCTTACGAGATGGGGGAAAAAACTGCGGGATTTTTTGTCAGGGCGACCAGTACGATGTAAATAAATACGAATTGGGCTGCGACACATGCGAATATTTTTGCCTTGCGCGTTTTTCCAAATCTTAGCGCCGTCATGCCCAGACCGATATACAGCAGCAGCCCGAGGACCTTGGCGCTGAGCCAGGAGTCATGTATCGGATCCTGTTGAATACGGATAGCCAGTGCAACAGCACTCGCAAGCAGTACTGTATCCACTATATGCGGTGTAATTTTTACCCAGCGCCGTTTCAAGCCAGCAGTTCCCTGGATCATCCAGATGCTGCGCAATGAAAACAAAAGATAGCTTATTATAACGCTGCCGACATGGATCATTTTTATTGCTGCATAACTCATGCCTATCCTCCCTGCAGCATCCAGCCGTGGCTGCCGGCCACTGCCCCGGCAACGGTAACGAGACTTAAACTCAGCAATATCCAGTGCATCCGCTGCGCCAGTGCGAAAGCCTTCGCGGGATCGCGTTGAGACATTTTTGCCTTCTGCCTGCGAAATACCAGGGGCTCCACTATAAACAGCATCAAGGTGAAGATCAGCCACACAGCAACCATGGCGTGCATCCACCAGAAGCGGAGCTCAGTAAAACGGTGCCAGGCATTGAGAACATGAACCATGTAGAAGCCGCTCAGCCCCACGATTAGTGTGGTCCAGCGCGCCTGCGGAGCAAAGCGGTTTTCGATGTGGCTGAAAAATTCCGTCCGCTCGGCTGCGGATTTCATTTTCGCCATAATGGGAAACAGCACTGCTGTCACCATGGCGACACCTCCGATCCACAGCACGACTCCCAGCACATGCAGCACTCGGGCAAATGCGAATTCATTCATCAAGTTTTCCCTTCGGCTATTCCCGAGCTAAGACTTCCTGTGTAAATATTAAGTTCTGGCACTGACTGACTGCATTTGTACGCTTTCGATATCCGTTCTGGTATCCTCGAACTTCATGCCGGAGTTCCAGCAATATGCTGGTGAAATATCGAAATCCGCGGCGTAACGTCCGTGTTGCATCAATCCAGCGCCTGTGCACCGAACGCCTCACAGCCTGCAAGGTCGGATTCGCGGCAGCGGGGAAGTTGTTTCGAGAGCTCGCGTAATGCAGTCCGCAGACCTTCTTCCAGGACAGGATGATAAAAGGGCATGCGCAGCATCTCATGCACGGTAAGTGAGCGGCCGATCGCCAGTGTCAGCAGGTGCGCCATGTGCTCCGCATCGGGACTGCACATTTCAGCTCCAAGGAGCCTGCCGCTGACCGGTTCGGCGTAAATGCGCAGAATGCCGTCGTTACGTTGCGCCATGCGCGCCCGGCTCTGGCGTTCGAAACGCACCTCTCCTGCCAATGTTCCGCTGGCGAGAGAGGCATGTTTTTTACCGACGATGGCTATGCCAGGATCGGTAAACACGATCGCAAGTGGTGTGCGACGCTCAAAGCGAATGGGAGCAGGGTGGGTGGCATTGATTCCTGCAATGTGGCCCTCGTCCGCTGCCTCGTGCAACAGAGGTCTCATGCCGCTCACATCCCCTGCCATGAAAACCGGCAGGTCTGCTATCTGCATGGTATGGGGATCAACAGGGGGCAGCCCTCTTTCATTCAACTGGATGCCTAGCGTCTCCAGTCCCAGATTCTCGATATTAGGCCTGCGGCCCAGACTGGCAAGAACAGCATCGACCGCGGTTTCCTGTGTCCCGGCACACACCCGCATATCTCCATCAGCTACCCGGAGATCTGCCTGCTTGCCCAGATGTATCCTGAACTCGTCTGCAAGAAGCTCTGCCGCAACCGCATTCACTTTCGGATCGCTCAAACCGGCGACGGTGTCGCTTTTACTGAATGCCGTTACCTCGATTCCCAGCCGCGCGAGCGCTTGAGCCATTTCCACGCCCACCGCCCCCAGGCCTATGACTGCTACACGATCGGGAAGTGTTTTCTGTTCGAATAACGTGTCAGTCGTCAGGATCTGCCTGTCGAGTGCAAGCCAGGGAGAAGGTACAAACGGTCTGGAGCCAGTGGCAATGATAATGTTCCGAGCGCGCAATTCCTGCCCGTTTACCTCGAGCCTTCCTGTTTCAAGAAGGCGCGCACGCCCGGAAATAGCTCGCTCTCCCAGCACTTCCGTCGCCTTCAGCGTGCTGCCGACAAAGTCATCCCGCAGTCGACGCACCCGTCGCAGGACAGCTGCAATATCCGGCGTGAGGCAATCTGCTCCATGGATTCCGAATTCCTCAAAGGAGGTGCGGCGATGGAACGCCTTTGCAGCCTCGATCAGGGCCTTGGAAGGCATGCACCCGACACGCGCGCAGACTGTCCCCCAGGGACCATCGTTGATAATGGCGAAATTGTCAGTTCGCTTCTTTACTTCCCTGAGAGCGGCCAATCCTGTGGTACCGGCGCCGATGATAATAACGTCGAAAGTTTCCCTCACGAGGATTTCCTCTTCATCAGGATGTTGGACGAATTTTCATGTTTTCATGAGATGAGGTGTCCCTCCTTGACTTGGCAATCGAACTGCGAGAATCATTTATCCAGGATAGCTCCCCTGGCAGTCAGTTGTTCTGGGGGAAGGACGTGCTATTCAGCGGCGCGTTGTTTAGCAGCTATTGTTTACGCCTGTGGGGTGCTGATTCAACCCGGTCAGCCTCTTTTCCGCTTTCCGGTCCGGTCCGTGCCGCCAGCCACTCCCGGGAAATCTTCTGTGCCTGCGCCAGTTGCTTGCTGCTTAGCGCGCGCATGACTTCATCCCTGGCTGGCATGGCCTGCTGGACGCCGGCAGCGGCCGCAAGATTCAACCATACATAGCTTTGCACATGGTCCGTAGGGAGACCGTATCCATTGCGATAGATGAGGCCCAGCTCATATTGTGCGGGCCCGTAGCCTTGCTCTGCGGCCAGTTGGAGCCATTTTGCAGCTTCGGCAAAGTCCTGGAGTGCGCCGTTCCCCGTCAGGTACAGCAGCCCGAGCTTATACTGGGAATCCGCGTCTCCGTTAATCGCCGCCTCCTGATATAGTCGAACGGTAAAACTATGATCCTCCACGGGATTTAGCGCAGGAGCGGAAGGGGTGATGCTTCCGGACGACTGGTTGATGTCATGAGTTCTGCGCGTCCCCAGTGCCGGGCCGAGGAGCGCTTCCTGGCTATTCTGCGGTTTGCTGGCCGCGGGGGTAACAGGATTCTCGGTTCCAGTTTCCGGGACGGGGTCCGCATAGGGATCAGCCATGTTGTGCTCTATGATCAGCCAGACCGTTGTAATCAGCAATGCGCCGATGAACAGCACTCCCCCCAATGCAAGAAAGGCATTGGGATTTTTCACCCAAAAGCGCTCCTTACATTCCCGGCAACGTACGGGTCGAAGGAACAGCATACCCAATGTTCGCTCGCCGGGACGCACGCGCGAATGGTGCGTTCTTTCGCTCCCGCACTTGATGCATTTTGGGTACATGATATCGGGTAGGGTAGCTGTCCTGCTTGAGGAACTCATTGCGGTGTTTGTACCTGTTTTTTTTCCACAAGTCTAAATATTGCCTGTACGGACGTCAACCACCGAAACCGTGGTATCGCGGAGCTGACTCCGCGGAGTTGTTTTTCCGGAATAGAAAACCCGGCAAGATCGAAGTGCTTCAGCATTTGCAGTCCGACAGTTTTCCGCAACGAAGCCTGAGCCCGGATATTTCACGCATTACGGGATGATGGCGAGGTGGTTTGCGAGCAGATTTGCGTAGCCCGCAGCCGGGACTAGATGCCGGCGCCGCCATCGAACACCTCGTTGCGTGTCTGCGCCTGGGAAATGACGCTGCCAGGAGGCACGCTGCGGGTGAGCCATACATTCCCGCCAATGGTCGAGCCTCGGCCGATAGTGATGCGTCCCAGGATCGTCGCGCCAGCATATATGACGACATCATTTTCGACGATAGGATGACGCAAATTGCCTTTTACCAGAGCCCCATGCTCATCCACTGGAAAGCGCTTGGCGCCGAGGGTGACAGCCTGGTATAGGCGCACATGTTCGCCGATGATGGCGGTCTCGCCGATAACCACACCCGTCCCATGGTCTATGAAGAAGAATCCGCCGATTTGCGCACCCGGATGGATTTCGATGCCGGTGGAAGAATGAGCAATTTCAGAAATCATTCTGGCGATCAATGGCGCGCCCAGCCGGTGCAACTCATGCGCTAGCCTGTAATAGGTAATGGCGGTAATTCCGGGATAGCATACCAGAACCTCATCTACGCTTCGTGCAGCCGGGTCTCCTTCATAGGCTGCCTGAATGTCGCTTTCAAGCAAACTGCGTATATGCGGTAGCCTTTGGGCAAAGGCTTGCGTAATTCCCGCTGCCCGCTCTCTTTCAGAATTGCCTGTCGCGTCCGCATCACTAGCAAAGCGCAGTTCACGGCGCACCTGCACCATCAATTCCCGCAGCGTTACATCGAGCGTGTGGCCCACATAATAATCGACGCTTTCATTGGTGAGATCGGGCATTCCCAGACGATTGGGAAACAACACGGCTCCCAGTCCATCCGCAATGCCGACCAGCACCTTGCGGGAAGGAAGCTTGGGGGGCCTGTCGCGTCTCTGCCGGTTTTCCAGGGATTTGAGCCGCAGTGCGCGCAATTCGGACACTACGCCGCCAATTTCCAGCCCTGTTCGTTTCAATCAGAAATACTCCTTCATTTACATTTATTATCACTCAACCTGGCTATTCCTGAGCCTCCTAAACGTCCTCAAAAAGGTTGGAGCTCAGATAGCGTTCTCCTGAATCGGGCAGAACGACAACAATGGTTTTTCCGGCGCTTTCCGCTCGCTTCGCATGATTTAACGCGGCTGCAACCGCTGCGCCGCATGAAATCCCCGAAATAATGCCTTCTTCGCGTGCAAGGCGACGTGCATAGTGAATCGCATCTTCATTGCTGATCTGCTGTACATCATCCACGAGAGAGAGATCCAGATTTGCAGGAATGAACCCTGCGCCAATTCCCGGGATTCGGTGAGGTCCGGGTTTCAGCGGTTCGCCAGCCCGATGCTGCGTGATCACCGGGCTGGCAGCGGGCTCAACGGCGACCGAGATGATGGACTTTTTCTTCGTCCCCTTTATATATCGCGAAACACCGGTAATGGTGCCTCCCGTGCCCACGCCGGCAACAAAAATATCGACTGCCCCGTCGGTATCGTTCCAGATCTCCGGTCCCGTGGTGCGCTCGTGAACGGCAGGGTTGGCCGGGTTGGAAAATTGCTGAAGCAGGAGGTATCGGCCTGGATCGGAAGCAACGATTTCTTCGGCCTTCGCCACCGCGCCTTTCATGCCCCGTGCGCCCTCGGTCAGAACCAGTTTTGCCCCGTAAGCGAGAAGCAGCTTGCGGCGTTCCAGACCCATGGTTTCGGGCATGGTCAATGTCAGTGGTATGCCGCGGGCAGCTGCAACAGAAGCAAGGGCGATGCCCGTATTGCCGCTGGTAGGTTCCACCAGTTCTATTCCGGCACAAAGCAGTCCGCGATGCTCCGCGTCTTCGATCATTGCCGCGCCGATACGGCATTTTACAGAATAAGCGGGATTACGGCTTTCGATCTTGGCCAGTACCGTTGCCGGGGCGCCATCCGTGACGCGATTAAGCCGGACCAATGGCGTGCGCCCGATGGTCTGGGAATTATCTTTGAACCAGTGCGCCATTTTCAATGTCAATGCGTCCTTCCATACACGGATTGTCCAGGAGATACTGGAGATTCGAGCATGATCTGCTTCCTGGGAGCCAATTGTGCTTATTATTTATTCGGAATTGGAGGTCGATTATAATAGCGGGTTTTATTGCCCAACTGGCTGTTTATCGATGAAGACAATCCCTAAGGCAGCGTGTGAACTTTGTTGACTTGCCGGTAGTCGGGCGTGCTCAGGGTATCGTTCGCTTGCCTGGCTCAAAGAGCATTTCCAATCGAATTTTGTTACTTGCCGCGCTGTCGGAGGGGGTAACCGATATATGCGACCTGCTGGCTTCCGATGATACTGCCCGCATGCTCGATGCGCTTTCCACTCTGGGTGTATCCATCCTTCAGATTGGTAAAGACCATTATCGCGTGCAGGGGGTGGGGAGCCAGTTTCCCCTTCGTTTTCCTACAACGGAAGCGGACCTGTTTTTAGGGAACGCAGGTACCGTTTTCCGTCCATTGACAGCCGTGCTGGCGCTTGCTCAAGGGCACTACTGCCTGTCTGGCGTGCCGCGAATGCATGAACGCCCCATTGGCGATCTGGTCGACGCTCTACGTCAAGTAGGTGCGAATATTACCTATCTCGGGAAGGAAGGTTTCCCGCCGCTCCAGATCAAACCCGGGCAGATCCATCCTGGAGAAATGACGGTAAGGGGCAATGTATCGAGCCAGTTCCTTACTGCCCTGTTGATGGTACTGCCTTTCCTGCGAACAGAAATGGATGTATTGCCGGCCATCACTGTGACAGGGGAACTGATTTCGCGACCCTACATCAATCTTACCATCGCCTTGATGGCGCGCTTTGGGGTGCAGGTGGAGCGGGAGGACTGGCGACGCTTTACTGTATCCCCAGACCAGCGCTATCGGAGTCCTCGTCAGGTATTCGTCGAGGGTGATGCGTCCTCCGCCTCCTATTTTCTTGCGGCCGGCGCTATCGGGGGAGGGCCCGTACGCATCGAAGGCATAGGACGTGATAGTGTCCAGGGAGATATTCGCTTTGCCGAGGCGCTCGAGCAGATGGGAGCCGATATCAGATTTGGCGATAACTGGATCGAAGCAAGCGCTCCCGGATCTGGTAGCCTGCGAGCAATCGATCTGGACTGCAACCATATTCCGGATGCAGCGATGACGCTTGCAGTGACAGCCTTGTTCGCGCGGGGAAACACCGTTCTCAGGAATATCGCGAGCTGGCGCGTAAAGGAAACCGACCGTATTGCAGCCATGGCGCAGGAATTGCGCAAACTCGGCGCAGAAGTGGAGGAAGGGCACGATTTTCTGCAAATCACGCCGCCCGCCGGGGAACTGACGGCGAATGCGGCTATTGATACCTATGACGATCATCGCATGGCAATGTGCTTTTCTCTCGTGTCTTTTGGCACGCCTGTTCGAATCAATGATCCCCAATGTGTCTCAAAGACGTTTCCTGATTATTTCGAAAAATTTGCGGCCATCATCCATGCCGATCCAGCCCAGGGTAAATTCGCCGCCCCGGTCGATTCTTTTAATATTTTATGAACGATAAGAATATTCAGGATATTCCCGTCATCGCGATTGACGGTCCTTCTGCTTCCGGCAAGGGCACCGTAGCGCAACGGGTCGCCGCAAAACTCGGCTTTCACTATCTGGACAGCGGCGCGCTGTACCGTCTGGCGGCGCTGGCCGCAATGCGATCGGGAATCGAGCTTAAGGATGAGCATGCGCTGAGTGGAGTCGCTGCACATCTGAATGTCGTTTTTGCAGATGCGGAGATTCGCCTGGACAATGAAAACGTCACGGATGCAATACGTTCGGAAGAATGCGGCAATGCGGCGTCCAGAATAGCTGCTTATCCTCTCGTTCGCGCGGCGCTGCTGGAACGACAGCGCGCATTCTGCCAGATTCCGGGTCTGGTAGCCGATGGTCGCGACATGGGATCGGTTGTGTTTCCCACTGCCATTCTCAAAGTATTTCTCACGGCGACTACTGAAACACGTGCTCAGCGGCGTTATAACCAGTTGATGGAAAAAGGGATGGGTGCTAATATTGCCACCCTTTTGCAGGACATACGGGAGCGTGATGAGCGGGATAGCAATCGCAGCATTGCGCCATTGCAATTAGGCACAGGGACACACTTGCTGGATACCACTTCACTCGACATCAACCAGGCGGTTGATCGCGTATTGAGTCTGTACGCTGAAATTTCTGCAAAAGGACCCATTTGAGCATGTCGTGTAGAGAGGTTCTATCCGTCAAATCCTATAAGCTTGCCCTCGCTTAGCTTCAAGCGCTCCTGAGTGACAGGAACACGTAAAAAATCCATTTCCCGGACCATTTTGTGTTTTTTCACATTCAATCGCATCGAATGCCGGGTAGCTGGATTCAGGATGAATCCAGAGCAGGAAGTGCAGTTGAAGCCGGATATTTCGAATGTCCGGGCAGTTGAAATGTCGGTAATACGTAATACGAGTGCTGCCATATCGTTATGGGCTTTCAAAAAAAGAGAACCCTCAAGCGCAGTTATTATTAACCTTAACCCCATGAAAATCTGCCGGTTTTGATGGGACCCACATCAGGGTTTTTACAATGGCTACTGTTTCCCCCGCTGTCGATTCTTCCGAAAGTTTTGCAGCGTTATTTGAAGAAAGCCTTTCCCGTCAGGAAATGCGTATCGGTGAAGTCATCACCGCCCAGGTCGTCCGGGTTGATTACAACATTGTAGTCGTAAACGCCGGACTCAAATCAGAGAGTTTCATCCCCGTCGACGAATTCAAGAACGACAAGGGCGAAGTTGAAGCCAAGCCTGGCGATTTCGTCAGCGTCGCCATCGAGGCGCTGGAAGATGGTTATGGCGAAACCCGCCTGTCACGGGACAAAGCGAAGCGCCTTACCGCCTGGCATGATCTGGAAGCTGCGATGGAAAACGGCGCGATCGTATCGGGTATCGTGAGCGGCAAGGTCAAGGGTGGATTGACTGCCATGATCAATGGCATTCGCGCCTTTCTGCCCGGCTCGCTGGTGGATATCCGGCCGGTCAAGGATACGACTCCTTACGAAAACAAGGAGATGGAATTCAAGGTTATCAAACTTGACCGGAAGCGAAACAACGTAGTGGTGTCTCGCCGCGCAGTGCTGGAAGAAACCCAGGGCGCCGACCGCCAGACGTTGCTCGCCAACCTGACCGAAGGCGCCATCGTCAAGGGTATTGTCAAGAATATCACCGATTACGGCGCATTCGTGGATCTGGGAGGTATAGACGGCTTACTGCACATTACCGATCTTGCATGGCGGCGGGTGAAGCATCCCTCCGAGGTCATCAGCGTGGGTGATGAAGTAACCGCGAAAGTCCTCAAATTCGATCAGGAAAAAAATCGCGTCTCGCTGGGCATGAAGCAATTGACGGAAGACCCGTGGGTAGGATTGTCACGACGTTATCCTCCCCATACCCGGCTGTTCGGCAAGGTCAGCAATCTTACTGATTACGGTGCGTTTGTTGAAATCGAGCAAGGCATTGAAGGCCTCGTGCACGTCTCGGAGATGGATTGGACCAACAAGAACGTGTACCCGTCCAAAGTGGTGCAATTGGGCGATGAAGTGGAAGTAATGATTCTTGAGATAGATGAGGAACGGCGACGCATCTCGCTTGGCATGAAGCAGTGCAAAGTGAATCCGTGGGAAGATTTCGCCATGAATCATCAAAAAGGCGACAAGGTGCGTGGCCAGATCAAATCCATTACGGATTTCGGCGTCTTTATCGGATTGCAAGGCGGGATAGACGGGCTGGTGCATCTTTCCGATCTTTCCTGGAATCAGCCGGGCGAAGAAGCCGTGCGCAATTACAAGAAGGGTGACGAGGTCGAGGCAATGGTATTGTCCATCGATGTGGAGCGCGAGCGTATCTCGCTTGGTATCAAGCAACTGGAAGGCGATCCCTTCAACAGCTTTGTCTCGGTTCACGACAAGAACAGCATTGTCAAAGGTACGGTAAAGTCGATTGATGCGAAGGGCGCCGTGATTTCACTCGAGAATGATGTCGAAGGCTACCTGCGCGCCTCAGAGGTGTCGCGCGACCGGGTTGAGGACATTCGCTCTCATTTGAAGGAAGGTGATGTGGTCGAGGCAATGATTATTAACGTCGATCGCAAGAACCGTGGCATTAATCTTTCCATCAAGGCAAAGGATATGGCAGAGGAATCCGACGCGATGCAGAAGGTGACAGGTGACGCATCCGCCAGCGCGGGAACCACCAGTCTGGGTGCTTTGCTCAAAGCCAAAATGGATGTTAAGAATACGGAACAATAAAGGGCGTCATGACAAAGTCTGAACTGATCGCGAGGCTTGCAGCTCGCCATCCTCAACTGGGAACAAAAGATGCCGAGCTGGCAGTCAAGGTTATACTTGACGCGATGGCGAAGAGTTTGTCACAAGGACAGCGTATTGAAATTCGCGGATTTGGCAGTTTCGATCTGAACTACCGTCCTCCGCGTGTCGGGCGTAATCCGAAATCGGGAGAAAAAGTCCGGGTACCGGAAAAATATGTCCCTCATTTCAAGGCAGGAAAGGAAATGAGGGAGCGGGTGGATCAGAAAAACTGAAAAACGCAAATTGAACGGATGGATATAATGGCGGCATGATTGAAAGATCATGCCGCTTTTTTATGCAGGGGGAACGCGCTCGCCGATTGCGTGCGCGGTGTCGTCCTGGTTTGAGCAATGCTCCTGATGTCAACGCGAGTTCTTTTTCGGAAAAACTGATCATGCGCTATCTGATATGGTTCCTGCGGATTGTGCTGTTTCTCCTCCTGCTGGGCTTTGCCGTGAGAAATGTCGAACCGGTAACGCTTTATTATTACTTCGGTTATGAATGGACGGCACCGCTGGTACTGGTAATATTGTTTTTCTTTGCCCTGGGGGTGGCGCTTGGCGCAGCAGGCTGCCTCGCCATCGTATTCAGGCAAAGACGGCAACTCGCCTCATACCGGAGAAAATATGACGTCCCGGACGCTCATCTGTAATCCACTATACCTTCCTGTGATTTCCGTTCCCGATAAATTGCGTATGAATGATCCCCGTATTATCGTCGCCCTGGATTTTCCGGACTCAATGTCCGCACTCAATCTTGTAGCCCGCCTGGATCCCTCGCTATGCCGGCTTAAAGTCGGCAAAGAGCTCTTCACCGCTGCCGGGCCGCAGCTGGTGGAAACGATGATGGGTAAAGGTTTCGAGATCTTCCTCGATCTGAAATTCCACGACATTCCCACAACCGTGGCAAATGCGTGCAGGACAGCCGCAGCCTTGGGAGTGTGGATGATGAACGTGCATGCGCTGGGTGGAAGAAGAATGCTGGCAGCAGCGCGTGAAGCCGTGACGCCGGGAACAGCCAGGCTCATCGCAGTGACGCTGCTGACCAGCATGGATCAGAGCGATCTCGATGAGGTGGGTCTGAAGGGCGAACCGCAGGACGTGGTGCAGCGTCTTGCATCGCTTACACGGGATTGCGGCCTGGATGGAGTCGTATGTTCCGCGCTCGAGGCGTCCAGGCTGAGAAAGGCGATGGGTGCGGATTTCTGTCTGGTAACGCCGGGAATACGGCCAGCCGATAGTTCTCCGGATGAACAGCGGAGGATATCAACCCCTCGTCAGGCGATTGAGAACGGATCGGATTATCTTGTTATTGGCAGACCTATTACCCAGGCGACTGAACCGGTGGAGATGCTGAGCCGGCTGAACAAGGATATCGAAGATATCAGGGATGTCAGTCACTTCGACAATTTCTGAGAGAGATGAAGCCTGTGCCCAGAATCTGTCGAAGGGCTTGCTGATTCAGAAAAAATCGTTATCTATTTCGCCCACAAGTCGGATCTGGCCTCGCGCTTTTTCTTTCGGTTTATCTGGCTACCCTCGAAGTCACCCCAGAGTTTGTTTTTATTTGATTTTGTATGCTTTACCATCCTGGTAGTGGCAGGTTCAAGCCAGTTATCAAATTCGGCAGTATTGAGATCGAAGCCCCTGTATGCATTTTTCATATACTGTTCTCCACGAAAGAAACTGTCGGATAGAGTAGCAATTACTGAACGTTCTAATCGAGCCTGCCGCAAATCGCAAACCGGAACAGATCCATCGGCGCCATCTTTGCGATAAGCGTTAGGGGAATCTTCTACAGTTTGGCTACGGGCCTCTGTTCGCTTTCCCACATAAGTCGGATCGAGCAGGCGCTGACAGTTTTTGCACTCGCGACAGATTTTTTCTGCCGGGAAGCACGGGTAGCGTTGTACTCCAAATGAAATGGATGAAAGGCTGGCGAACCGGGCAGAGCGCCTGGGGTGATGAGAAGCTCTTTTTGTGGTTTGCTATATTCCGACGTTACAAAAAGTCGCATTGACCCTTTGTGAAGGTGGGCGTAGAGTTAGATTCAGGGGAATGCTTGGATTCGATTTCACTGATTTCAAGCGTATTCCCTCTCTAACGTGGAGGATATCGTTATGTCCGACTATCATCTCCTCCCGGTGCAGCGTCTCACGGGCGCTGTACGGGTGGCAACGCCAGTCCAGCCTGCACCGGTAACTCTGACATCACCCGCGCTCGTTGTAATGACCGACTTACGGCATATTCCGGCCGCTGTAATCGAGCCGGATGTGACCATGGAGTCGGCTAATGCCTATATGATGCTGCGCGGAATACGATCTCTGCTTGTGTTGAATGGGGACAAGCTTCTCGCAGGCATTATCACCGCGACCGACATTCTGGGGGAAAAACCCCTGCGTTTCATTCAGGAAAGGTGCGTCAAGCACAATGAAATTCTTGTTTCCGACATCATGACCTCTTTGGATCGGCTGGAAGCGATTCACATGTCAGAAATCCAGCATGCAAGAGTCGGAAATATTATCGCCAGCCTGTGTGACACCGGTCGGCAGCATACCCTCGTAATAGAGAATGGGGTGGATGGCACGCCCACCGTTTGCGGAATTTTTTCCCTGACGCAAATCGAAAAGCAACTCGGGACTATCATTCCTTCAGTGGAAATTGCCAGGACCTTTACCGAAATAGAGGCGGCGCTCGCGGCAGGCTGATGTCTTATTGATTCGGCGAGCAAACAGTACAAACGTCATACCGGCGAAAGCCGGTATGACATTCAAAGCAGGCCATTATTTGTTTGAGCTGAGTTCCGAGGCACTTAACCACCGCATGATGCGCGTTCGATGCGCACGCCTACTTTTTTTACACCCCGAATCGCGCTGAGTTTCGCCACGCTTACCTTGATCCACGGTGACTTGAATTCGAGCAGGATGGTCTGCGCGATGTGCTCGGCCAAGGCTTCAAGCAGGGAAAAATGCCTTTCGGAAAGGATCTCCTGAATGCGCTGCACAATAAGGGCATAATCCAGCGCATCCTCGAAATTGTCGGTCTGACAGGCCCGGCTTGCAGGCAATGCGATCTCCAGATCGAGCTGGATCATCTGCGCAACTTTGAGCTCCCACGGGTAAATTCCAATCAGCGTTTTAACTTTGAGTTCGTGCAGGAAGATAATATCCATTGTTAAGCATTAAAGCACCGGCGAGCAACATTGCCGAAGCTGTTTTTCAAGTAGAATCAGCAGGGGATTTTATTCTATTTGCAAAAATGACGCTGATAGCTTTGGTTCTGCCAGCATATTTGCTGGGCTCGATTTCCTTTGGCGTGCTGGCGAGCCGGTTCTTTCAACTGCCTGATCCGCGCACGTACGGCTCCGGCAATCCCGGCGCCACGAACGTCCTTCGATCCGGGAAAAAATCCGCAGCGATATTTACATTGCTGGGGGACGCAGGGAAAGGCTGGCTTGCGGTCGCGCTGGCGGAGTATTATGCACCCTTTTTGGGCCTGGGTAACGAGGCAGTTGCGGCAGCGGCCCTGGCGGTTTTTCTGGGCCACCTGTTTCCCGTGTTTCTGCATTTCAGGGGTGGGAAGGGAGTGGCGACCGCGCTGGGGATACTGCTGGGATTCAATCCCTGGATGGGATTGCTTGCCGTCACAATCTGGCTCGCAGTAGCGGTGATCTGGCGTTTTTCATCGCTGGCGGCAATAGCGGCAGCAGGCCTGGCGCCATTCTATGCCTTATTTTTTCTCGGCTTCGAAGCGCGCACCCTTGTTGTTTTCATCATGTCCCTGCTGCTCATCTGGCGGCATAAGTCAAATATCGCCGACCTGATCGCTGGCAGGGAATCGCGTATTGGCAAGCGCAACATCTCTTGAGGGATGCTGCGCAACCCGCCTTCCCGGCTATGTCCGGAGAGCAGAGCAAGCGCGAAAACCGACGGTATCTTCGATTGCATCTTATGTGTCCTGGCCAATTTTTTCCTGCATTTCCAGATCCCAGCGGGCGTTTATCGTAAACCTGCCGAGCTTTAAACTTTCGGTTTCTCCAGATTCCAGGCCAGATTCCAGGCGCATCGCCCCTGCAAATGCGATCATCGCGCCGTTGTCGGTGCAGAATTCGAGTTTAGGATAATATACCGTAGCGCCAATCGTTTCCGCCCTGCGGTCGAGATTGCTTCTCAGCTGGCGGTTTGCTCCCACCCCGCCGGCCACCACCAGTTGGGTAAGTCCCGTTTTTGCAAGTGCTGCAAGCGATTTCTCGGTCAGCACTTCGACCGCTGCCTCCTGGAAAGCCTGTGCGATCGCGCCGCGACTCTGCGATGTCATCTCATGTTTGTTCACCAGTGTCAGCACGGCTGTTTTGAGACCACTGAAGCTGAAATTGAAATCGCCGCTGTGGAGCATGGGACGTGGAAGCTCGAAAGGCAAGGATTGGCCTGTCCGGGAAAATTCATCCGCCAGCCGGGAAAGGGCGGGACCCCCTGGATAACCCAGTCCGAGCAGCTTGGCTGTCTTGTCGAAGGCTTCGCCTGCCGCATCATCCACAGTTTCGCCAAGCAATCGGTATTGCCCCAGACCGGTCACTTCCATCAACTGCGTATGGCCGCCCGATACGAGCAGCGCTACGAATGGAAAAGCAGGGGCAGGGTCGGAGAGCAGAGGAGATAAAAGATGGCCTTCGAGGTGGTGAATCCCGAGCACGGGAACTTTGAGCGCAAAGCCAAGCGCGGCTGCCACGCTTGCGCCTACGAGCAACGCGCCCGCGAGCCCCGGACCCCGAGTGTATGCGATGGCATCCAGGTCTTGCAGTGTGAGGCCGGCTTCGGCAAATATCTCCCGGATGAGGGGCAGCAGCCGCCTGATATGGTCGCGGGAGGCGAGTTCGGGAACCACTCCGCCATATTCCCCGTGCATTTCAGTTTGGGAATATAGGGCATGGCTCAGTAGGCCCTGCCGGGTGTGATAAAGCGCGACACCCGTTTCGTCGCAGGAGGTTTCAATTCCGAGTACGAGCAATTGAGGTAGAGAGAATCAGATTCTTTACAGGAGTTTTTTAGGAATTGTTACTTGTTATATAATAGCGGGCTGTCTATATTTAGACGAAGACGAGTCGTCACTTTTTATTGATCAACATTTTCAGGAAAGGAACCAAATCTTCATGACCACTATTAAAGTCAAGGAAAACGAGCCCTTTGAAGTCGCAATGCGCCGCTTTAAGCGCACGATAGAGAAAACAGGCCTGCTTACGGAATTGCGTGCCAGGGAATTTTACGAAAAACCGACCGCTGAGCGCAAGCGGAAGCTGGCAGCAGCAGTAAAACGTACCTACAAGCGCCTGCGCAGCCAGTTGCTTCCACCGAAACTTTACTAGTTCAAGTCAGTCGAAAAATAAAAGTTATCTGTAAATCTCTGTAAACTCTGTTCGGCCGCCGTGAGTCTGAAACAGCAAATAACCGAAGATATGAAAGCCGCGATGCGAGCGGGCGATGCGCGGCGGCGTGATGCCATCCGGCTGTTGCAGGCTGCGATAAAGCAGCGTGAGGTGGATGAGCGCAAAGAGCTGGATGATGCGGCCGTCGTTGCCGTTATCGAAAAAATGCTCAAGCAGCGCAGAGACTCCATTGTCCAATATGAAGCAGCACACCGGCAGGATCTCGCGAATGCAGAGAAGTATGAAATGGAGGTGCTGCAATCCTACATGCCTCAGGCATTGAGCGATACCGAGGTGGAATGTGCTGTCGCTGAAGCGATTTCCAATGCCGGGGCCAGGGGACAACAGGATATGGGGCGGGTAATGGCGCTGCTCAAGCCCAGGCTTTCCGGGCGGGCGGATATGAGCAAAGTATCTGCTCTGGTCAAGACCAGACTCGCCGTCTGACATATCGCTTGCGGCCTCATTGAGGTAGCGGACTTCAATTGCAGGTACTGCGTGTATCAAAAGTGGGATGCTCTTTTCTCACAAGTGAGTTTCAAGTGAGTTTTCTGCCCGCGCTCCACTCTCCATATGCTTGCCTGATCTGTCATAAATGATTTCACAATCATTCATTCAGGAACTGCTCGACCGGACAGACATTGTCGATGTCATCGAGCGCGACGTGCCCCTCAGGAGAGCGGGCGCGAACTACAGCGCCTGCTGCCCGTTTCATAGTGAAAAAACCCCCTCCTTCACGGTAAGCCCCACCAAGCAGTTTTATCATTGTTTCGGTTGCGGCGCCCACGGTAATGCCATTGGTTTCGTGATGGAGTACGGCGGCATGCACTTCGTGGAGGCTGTGAATGAACTTGCAGCCCGAGTCGGGCTCCAGGTCCCTGCGCAACAAGCTGAAACGGGGCCAGGGTCTCAATCGAATTCTGCACAGGCAAAGCCGCAAGGAACAGATGGAACAGATGGAACAGAACACTCCCCGGGTGCGTTGCTTGAGGCAATGAAGGTTGCCGCGAGTTTTTACCGGGAGCAACTCAAGCTTTCGAAAAATGCGATCGACTATCTGAAGCAGCGCGGCCTGACGGGCGCAACCGCTGCGCGTTTTGGCATCGGATATGCTCCCGCAGGCTGGCAGAACCTGCACGCTCCATTCTCCGGGCAGCCGGAGAATGCCAGGAAACGCCTGCTGGTACAGGCCGGGTTGAGGGTCGAGGGCGACGGGGGCAAGTGTTATGACCGGTTTCGCGATCGCATCATGTTTCCCATCGTCAATCTCAAAGGGATGATTGTCGGATTTGGTGGCAGAGTGCTGGAGAAGGGGGAGCCCAAGTATCTCAATTCCCCGGAAACGCCTCTATTTCAGAAAGGCCGCGAACTCTACAATCTCTTTGGCGCCCGGCGTGCGATCCGGGAAGCGGGAAAGGTTATCGTAGTGGAGGGCTACATGGATGTAGTGGCTCTTTCCCAGCATGGAATCGAATACGCGGTGGCTACCCTGGGCACTGCCACCACGCCTTACCATATCCAGAAGCTGCTGCGGCAGACGGATAATATCGTCTTTTGCTTTGATGCAGACAGTGCTGGAAAAAAAGCGGCCTGGCGCGCCCTGGAGGACAGCCTCGCACAGCTTGCCGACGGCAAGAGCATCAGTTTTCTTTTTCTGCCAGAGGGGGAGGATCCTGACAGTTACATCCGCAACCATGGCAGGAGCGCCTTCGAAAAGCTGCTTGAGCAAACATTGCCCCTATCTGTTTTTCTTTTCAGGGAACTGTCGGCGCGAGCCGACCTCAAAAGTAGCGAGGGCCGTGCCAAGCTGGTGCAGGATGTCAAACCCTTGCTGGCGCGAATCACTGCACCCGGGCTTGCATTGATGCTGGTGAAGCGATTGACGGAGATCAGTGGTCTGAGCGAACGGGAGTTGGAGAGTATTTTGAAGATCAGACGGGTTACCGCTTTTCCGGTCCGCGAAAAGCCTTCCCGTCCGCAGCCTGTTTCTCCCTACGAATGGCTGCTTCAGGTATTGTTGTACCACCCTGTCTATATCCAGAAGCTTGACAGGGAACTGCTTGCGTATGACCAGAAATATGAGAAAGAAGTAGCAGCGTTGGCCGCGCTCGTTGAATTTATCGACGCCCACCCCCACATGGGAGAAGGTACGTCGATACCTTTGATGGTTGTTTATTTTCGCGATAGTCCTCATCGGGCGCTCCTTGAGCAGGCGGCAAGCAAAACACTTGGCTGGGACGGCGAGATCGACCTGGAAGCGGAATTTGCCGGAGCGATGGCGCGATTACATGAGATGAAACGCAAGCAACGCATGGCAGTGCTGCACAATAAATCCCTGAGCGCCCTTACCCTTGAGGAAAGGCAGGAGCTTCAGCGAATGGCGATGCCGTGAAGCAGAACTGCCAGCTGTGGCATGAATGCGAGCATGTTCTGATATAATGGAAAAATTTTACTTTTCAACGGAAAGAACTCGGAAAAGAACGTGGTCAAACCCGGGCACAAGTCCAAGCAGCGGTAAAAGCAAAGACGGCTGTGTCTGCCGAAGTTTCGGGTCAACCTGAGGGCGAGGTTCGGATGGCAATCAAGGAATCTGAAGATATGAAGAAGCTGTTGAGAGCGCAGGCGAAAGAAGCGGCAGCAAAAGAACTGACGAAGGTGGATGAAGAAATGTTCGAAAATGACAGTGAAGCGGAAACCGATGCAATGGCTAAAGCTCCAGAGCAGGTGACCGAGATTGCGAAGGCAGTGATGGCGGCAAAAGAGCCTGCCAATGGCAAGATCGCAAGATCAAAGGCGGCCAGGGAAGGAAAAAACTCCCAGGCCAGGGATCCGGAAAAAGCCACAGCCTCCCAGGAGCTCGAGGCGCGCCGCCTGCGTCTCAAGAACCTGATCGTGCAGGGCAAGGAGCGCGGCTATCTCACTTACGCCGAAATCAATGATCATCTTCCCGATGACATGCTCGACGCGGAGCAGATCGAGAATATCATCAGCATGATCAACGACGTCGGGATTTCCGTTTATGACGAAGCGCCCGACGCAGAAACGCTGCTCATGTCTGAAACCGCGCCTACCGTGGCCGATGAGGATGTGGTGGAAGAAGCCGAAGCCGCGCTTTCCACCGTGGATTCGGAGTTCGGGCGCACGACCGACCCTGTCCGGATGTATATGCGCGAAATGGGTTCGGTGGAACTGCTGACGCGTGAGAGCGAAATCGAAATCGCAAAACGTATCGAGGACGGCTTGAAGCACATGATCCAGGCGATTTCCGCCTGTCCGACAACCATAGCCGGAATTCTCGAACTCGCCGAGAGAGTGTCGAAAGACGAGATGCGTGTCGATGAGCTGGTGGATGGGTTGCTCGATCCCAGCACGGAAGAAATTATCAGCGAAGAGATTTCCGATGAATCCCTGGAACAGGAATTGAACTCGGACGCAGGAGAAGACGACGATGTCACCGCAGTTGCAAATGCCAACCTCCTCAAGCTGAAAAATGACGCGCTGGAGCGTTTTGAAGTGATTCAAAAGGCTTATGACGAGATGCAGAAAGTGCTCGAAAGGAAAGGGTCGGGCAACAAAGCCTATAAAGACATCCAGGAGCAGATTTCATCCGAGCTGATGGCTATCCGTTTCTCTGCCAAAATGGTTGAGCGGCTGTGCGATACGCAACGCGCGCTGGTGGATGAAATGCGCGGTTACGAGCGAAAAATAATGGAGCTTTGCGTAAGCAAGGTGGGAATGACGCGTAACCACTTCATCAAGACCTTCCCCGGTAACGAGAGCAACCTGCACTGGGTGGATGAGGAGATTGCGCTCGGCAAGCCCTACAGCGTGACGCTGGAACGTTATCGTCCCGAGATCGTGGAACAGCAACAGAACCTGCTGGCACTGCAAAAGCAGGTAGGTATTCCCTTGAAGGAACTCAAGGAAATCAACCGTCGCATGTCCACGGGCGAGGCGAAGGCGCGCCGCGCCAAACGTGAAATGACCGAAGCGAATTTGCGACTGGTGATTTCCATCGCCAAAAAATACACCAATCGGGGATTGCAATTCCTCGATCTCATTCAGGAAGGCAACATCGGCCTGATGAAGGCGGTGGATAAATTCGAATACCGGCGCGGATACAAGTTTTCTACCTACGCAACCTGGTGGATTCGTCAGGCCATCACACGTTCCATCGCCGATCAGGCGCGTACCATCCGTATCCCGGTGCATATGATCGAAACGATCAACAAGATGAACCGCATTTCCCGCCAGATCCTGCAGGAAACCGGGCAGGAGCCGGAGCCCGCTATCCTCGCGCAGAAAATGGAAATGCCGGAAGAGAAGATTCGTAAAATTCTCAAGATTTCCAAGGAACCGATTTCCATGGAAACTCCGATCGGAGATGACGAAGATTCTCATCTCGGAGATTTCATCGAGGATTCAGCCACCATGGCGCCTGCGGATGCGGCAGTTTATGCCAGCCTGCGCGATGTTACGAAAGATATACTGGATTCGCTGACACCGCGTGAAGCAAAAGTACTGCGCATGCGTTTCGGTATCGAAATGAATACCGACCACACGCTGGAGGAAGTCGGCAAACAGTTCGACGTGACGCGTGAACGCATCCGCCAGATCGAGGCCAAGGCGCTGCGCAAGCTGCGTCATCCGTCCCGTTCCGAGCGCCTGCGCAGCTTCCTGGACACTGAAGGCTGATCAGCCTTCAGTTATCCAGTTCAATACAGTTCCAGGTTAAGTTAAAAGTTGCAGAAGGGTCTGTAGCTCAGTCGGTTAGAGCAGGGGACTCATAATCCCTTGGTCGTTGGTTCGAGTCCAACCAGACCCACCAATAAATACAAAGGCAAAGGCTTACAATTATTATTGTGAGCCTTTTCTTTTTGAGGGGCACTAGAGGGACACTAAGTCGGAAAAAATTGCAGCTACCTTTAGCAAAAAGAACAGGTTGAATGCCAAAATCGGCATAATGCTTAAACTTCTGCCGGGCCCGCTCGATTGAAGCCTTACGCGCCATGACGCAAATGATTCCGGAGGTACTTGTCAAATAGCCGCTGCACCTCTGTAGTGGGCAAACTATCTTCGGGCAGCTCTTCTCCATGGGACAAGCGATCACGAACGTCTTTCAGCTTACGAAAGGTCTTTATCTCTTCGGGCTTACTCTCGTCATCGAGAAACATCGAAATGACCGCGAACTTGTCTGCTAGATTGTGCTTTCCTCCCATTACTAACATGATGCGGTCGAGGTACGCGTGGAGTCCGGGGGCTTGGCTCACCTTCCGCAGTTCCGCTGCGAGAAGCTCATGATAGACAGGAAAGATCTTACCGACCAGGATTTCGAGTGATGACCAAGCGGCGATGAAGGAGCGATAATTGTCGGTAGCTTGATTGAGCGATTGCGTATAGAGGCGAGCGACTCGTTCGAGGTTGCCAGCCTTCATAATAAGCGAAATGTCTTCTGACACTCTCTCAAGTTCAGCTTTGTTCAGGGGAGAGGACACGTACATTCCAACTGATCCTCCCTCGATAGAGAAGGAATGGACAATTTCTCCATTGAGGGTAGTTAAGTAGCTGCCTTCCGCAAGGGAGCGGAATTTATAGTCTCTCCTGCCGCCCAACCGCAACGCGGTTAGGACGCCCGACATTTGGGGAAGGATGCGTGTGCGCAGCCCCTTTTTGTCGAATGCGTCAAAGCACAGCAGCAAATCGCCAATGGCGCGGGCATCTTGCGGGATCGACGCGCTGACATCGCCTTTGACCTGGATAACTACTACCCCGTCTGTTCCTGCAGAATCCAGGCGCTGTTTTTCAATCTCCGCAATTTGGTCCGCGAGATTGCGGTGAAATTCTTCGTCCAGCGGTTCGCGAACAATCAAGACATGTGCGGACGTTTTGAGCAATCGGAAACACCCGGATATTACGCCCGAGCCTTGGGCGCGGATACGCATGGCCTTGAGTGGCAGGGCGGAGATAACATCCCCAAATACAACGTCAGCCCCGGCAGTTCTCCGCTGATGCTGCACAGGCTGCAGGGAACACTTCATTCCGATTACGTCATCTGGGGCTACCGCACCCCGAAGGAGGCGGAAGAGAAGAAGCGGCCCTGGATCAATGCCAGGGTGGAGAAAGCGCTGACCGGGCGCTATTTCCGGCATATGTTCCAGGAGGGGAGGGTCATCATTCCCGGAGGTGGCTGGTTCGAGTGGACACTTGAGCAGGGCAGGAAGCAGCCCTGGTACATCACCCGGAAGGACAGGGCGCCCATTTTCATGGCGGGGATCACCAACTTCAGGCCGGGCATCCAGCAGGTCGTTGAAGTCGGATTTGTCATTGTCACCGAAGACTCGGGCAGCGGTATGGTAGACATCCATGATCGCAGGCCCGTCGTGCTGGAGCCCGAGGATGCCTGGCGCTGGATGGACCCGGAGACACCAGTCGAGGAAGCGGCCCACATTGCCCAAAGCCGGTCGTTGCCAAGCGAGGAATTCATGTGGTGGCGCGTGAGCCGGGAGGTGAACCGGGCGGATCCGGGTAATAACGGGAAGCACCTGCTTGCACCGATAAATTGCGAGGGAAATTGAGTGCTCCAGCCCATGAAAAAGCCCTTGCGTGGATTACGATACAAGGGCTGAAATTGCCACGCCGTACTCCCGAAGTTACGGTCGCCCCGGCATCAGAAATCGTACCGGGCGGGATGGTTCAATCCTCCAACAGCCTTAAGAAGCTGTACGCAAGAGCTTGCCGATCAATGTACCAAAAGAGGGTGGCGGTGTAAATCGACCTGCTTATCTACCTGCCTGACTGAGCTTCCTGGCCGGGCACCACCTTCATGAGTTGATCTGTCCCACTCTCGTATTGTCCGAGCTATCGAACAATGGCAAGTAGCAAGCGGCGCAAATAAAGGTCTCTGATGCTTTTGGGAGAACGTCTGTACAGTTACCTCCCAAGTATCCGCTTAGCCTCGACTATCTCGGAGCGTGGGCCGTCAGCGTGCTTGGTCAACTCAACCAGCTGCTCCGAGTAGTGAACGGCCTTCTGCTCATTGCCCGCTCGCTTTGCATTTTGAGCTGCTCCCGCGAGCGCGCGATATCGATTGGGCTGTTGCTCAAGGACTTTTTCGAATTCAGCGAGAGCATCAGCCGGTTTATGGTCACGTTCAAGTGTCGTCGCCAACATCTCTCGCGCCGGAACGATCGCCCCAGGCGTGACGACGTTCTTTGCACTCGCGTCTTCACGCTCTGCCGCTCGGCGCAGTATTGCGATACCCTCATCGCGTTTGTCTTGCGCAAAGGCTGCCAGTCCGCGTACTACCTCGGCCTGGATATCGATCTGATCGGCCCAGTAGTTTAATTTCATAGCCGCCGCTGCATCGCGAAGTTCGATCAACCGCTTCGCCTCGAGGTTTGCCTTAGCCGGCTCTCCACTCATCGCTGAACCAATACCGCGGGCGAAGGCATTGACCGCTTCAGCCTGCGGATACTTCTTCCATGGGTAGGTATCCCGGGAATACAACGGCAAATTCGCTGCCTCCTGCCAGGCTCCGCGTTCAAGTGCGATCCTTGCGGGGATAGCAGCGTACGGATACGCGACCCCAAGCATGTCGATTCCATGTCTCGCTTGCTCTTGCTCCATGACTTTTTGCGCCGCGAGATCCTGCCCTAACTGCAGGTGGGCATATACCATGTAGTCGGACGCATGATGCCCGTCGTGGGTGATCGAGTCATCAGCCGTTGCGGCAGCACGACGGTTTGTATCAATCGACTCTTGCCAAAGGCCTGTGAGGGTGAAGATGTGCGATGGCATGTGCAAGGCGTGAGGCGCGTCCGGGGCAATTTTCGCGTACTTCCTCGCAGCGTGGATCCCACTCTTGGCCAACGGTGGATAGTCATAACTGTGAATCAGATAGTGCGCCACTCCAGGATGGTTCGGTTCCCGGGCAAAGATTGGCTCGAGCAGCTTGGCGGCGTGCAATTGATTGCTATAGGTCTTGTCAGTGGGATCGAAGTTCCTCGAGAGAATGAGCGCATACAACACGGTTGCCTCACTGTCTTCGGGGTTTCGTTGCGCCAGTTGCGCCATCGCTTTTTCGAAGGCATCAGCCCTTTCTCGATAGTTCGCGTTGTTCAGGCCTTTAAAGAATATTTCGAGCGCATCGACATAGTCACGCTCTCGCTGAGTCTTGAGCCCGGCCTTACGCGCGGCATCGAGTAATATCGGCCCCTCAGTCATTGCTTTTTCTGACAAGGTGACTGGCCAGGCAAACGAGTTATCGAGAGTCGCGAGTGCTTTTACCCAATGAGCCATGCCACAGGTGGGGTCGGCCTTGAGTACGTCGTCAGCCGTTGCAATGGCACGCTGCCACTGAAAAGAGTGGTAGTAGGCCATTGCCACATTAAACCTGGCTTGTGCCGCAGCGTTGCACTCCACTTTGAAATGCACATCGCCAATCCGGGGTTTATGTGAACCCTCGTCATCCGCTCGCGCAACTTGAGTCAATGCCAGTGCCAAGAGCGTCGATACTAATACTGTAGCGCTTTTCCTCATGAATTTGATTCCAGCCGCCTTGGGTATCATTTTCTGGTTTTGGCAAGTAAATTAGGTGGTGGCCCAATGGGGTCGAATTTTTTCAATAAGGGAATATCCTCTTTGCTTATCCAGCGGATATCCGTATCAAATGTGTTGTGAGGTCCCCAACTGCCGGTAAATTTCTTACCATCAGGCGTGAAAGTCCAACACATTTCTTCACCTGAGGTATTGATGACATCACCGAGATTGATCGGTTTCTGCCATTCTCCATTGGCATCCTGACGTGAGATCCACATATCGTGCCCACCTCGGGAATCCGGATCAACCTGTGTACTGGTGACGACCATGCTTTTGCCATCCTTTGACACCCCGGTCCAGTGCATATGGTCACGCTGTGGAGAATTGATTTTCGCGCCCAGGCTCACCGGTTTCTGCCACACCCCCTCTTTTTTCTCCACTTTCCAGATATCACTCTCTTGCGTGACTCCCGGCTGGCTGTAATTGAAATAAATCAGGCTGTCGGAAACAATAATCGGACAATGTTCCTCCCCAGTTGGGGTATTGATACTGGGAAGTTCCGGAACATCGTTCCAGTTTCTGGCCGACTGCCATACACCATTCACTTTCTGAACGACATAAAGATCACCTGACAGCAGGTCGCCCGGTTCATATCTCGTAAAATAAATGACGTTGCCATCATCCGAGAAGCTGGGTTCCAAGTCCCAGGCCGCTGTATTGATATTTGGGCCTACGGTCGGATCGATGTCAGGACCGAGGTGAATGGGTTCCTGCCACACGCCATCCACATTGTGAGCCATCCATATGTCGAAATTGTAAGGGGTGCCGGGTGATTCGATACTGCCCTTGCGGGTTGAAACAAAAATAGCTGTCTTGCCGTCTGCACTGTAGGTAATTTCTATTTCCGAACCTGATGAGTTGATGGGCGCCCCCATATCTTTTGATGCAGCAGGCGGCTCAGTCACTCCACTGCCTTCGGCTCCGTGCATACCCGGCATGGCATAAGACAGATTGCCGACCAGCATTAAAACCGATAGCGTGGAATAAAACTTCATAACAGAGCTGTCTTTCATTCTGTTTCTCCTCTCCAGATAAAAATAAACCATTCGTTCTCTTTTTGAGATTGAGAAGGTATACGCACCCCGTCGTAATGCTTACGGCAGACATCTCCCACCGCGACTGTTTTCTCCAGCACCAGGGATCAAAGCCAATTCTTTTCAGCTCATACGCCTCGACAAACCCGCCGGGGCGGGCCGCCTCATTATGCACACCATCAGCCCCGTTCCCGTCCCGAATACTGAATAGGTATCGCCCTTCGAATCCCATCAGAAAACACAGGACTCACCATCCTCAGGCACCAATACGCGTTGTGTCATACCCTTCTCACTGAGGAACTCCCGCAGCTCTTTTCGCGAGAGCATGGCGTGATTCACGGATTCCATGTGGCTCGCAATAATGGTTGCCTTGGGGGCTGCTTTGTAAACCTCGTAAACATCCTTTTTATCCATGATAATTGGCTCATAGCCGAGCACCTGGGCGTCTCCGCTATTCAGGATGACCACATCGGGCTCGTATTTTTTCAGACTTTCCTCGACTCCCTCGTACCAGACGGTATCCCCCGCGATATATACCGTTTTTTCATTGGGGTGCTTGAATACGACACCGGAGACGTGGCCCAACAGCTCAGCCCATTTTTCAACAGTTTCTTTTCCGCCATGCCGACCGGGGGTTTTGATAAGTGTGATGCCGTCAAAAACCGTGTTCTCCCCCATGACCCGAATGTTCTTGAAGCCTTGCCCCTGGATTTCCGCTGCATCATTCTCGTTTTGCGTAAAAATCAGCATGTCCTTGGGCACGAGCTTCATGGCTGCTTCGTCCCAGTGATCCATATGGACATGGGTCACGATGACTGCATCGACATCCAGGGTCTCATCCATCGGAATAGGCAGATCCACCACGGGATTGGCTATGTGACTGTTGGGAGTACCCTCGAATCCCGGAAAAGCCCCCTTTTCCCCCAGCATGGGATCAATGAGGAATTTTTTTCCTGCATAATCGATGATGAGCGTTGCATTTCGCAGTTGTTGGAATCTCATGTTGAATTTCCCCTTTGCTTGAACAGTTAGAACTTTCTGAAAATACGATAAAGAATTGCTCCGGCGATCAGTAGAAATACGGGCCAGAGCTGAGGGATGCTGTCATACCAGGGCGCGCCCACGATGATGGGGATTTCCAGCGTGAAATCAGCCTGGTTCCCATCCTTCCCGGATAGATAAAGCCGGTATTCACCCGTCTCGCCCATGTTCAGCACATGCGTGATGATGCCGGTCTCGTAGGTTTTCGACGGCACCGTCATCAGAGTCTTCACCGGCACGCCGCCTTCCATTTTTGCAAGCCTCATGGTCAGCGGCCATTCACGCGCAGATTCGGGGTAAAGAAGATCGATCGTGACATCCAGCGTTCCGGGGCTGGGTATTTTTCCGCACAGGACAGGGACGGACATCGCGCCTGTTGCGTCCTCAGGGATTTCGTAGTTTGTTGGAATGAAATAACCCGAATAGCCAATCACCAGGGAGTCGGACTCTATGGTGCATGTGCCGCCGCGAAAGCCCTTCGGGTAGGTGCCGGACATATCCCCCTGGGAGCTCACATGGAACTGCAAGCCCACCGCGACGATAACCGCGAGGGATCCGGTCAGGACCAGGAAACGCCGCATGCCTGTCGATAAATTTGCCCAGATGCTGTCCATATTTTCTCCTGTAAAAATTCCGGCCTAAGTCGATTCCAAGGCAGCAGCCGCAGCGGATGATGTAGGGCCGTTCTCGGGAGACACGCATTCCGTGCACCTCAGAACATCCTCGGCGGCAAGCCGGGCAATATAGGCTGCTTGGCTGTTTTGAGTGACCATGGCAGTCACGATCGCCCCTTCGATGAGCAGGCCCAGTTTCTGGGTGACCATATCCGGATCCGTGGCCCCGCTTTCCCCAACCAGTGTCCTCAACCGGTCAATTATCTGGTCCCGGTACGCACCCGCCACATCCTTTACCCAGCGGCTATCCTTTTCATGCTCCGCCACGGCGTTGATGAATACACAACCGAAGAAGTCTTCCTTCGCGAACCATTTCTCCAGCAGATCGAACAGGGCCAGGATGCGCTCCCTGGGGGAACACTTGAGATGCGGCAGGTCCAGGTCGAACCAGTGAAACCACATGTTCGCTTCCGTATCGAACACCGCCTTGAGCAGATTTTCCTTTGAGCCGTAGTGCGCATACAAACTGCCACGGGCCACACCGGCTTCCTCAAGAATGCGTGTAATGCCGGTCGCATGTATGCCGGCGCGGCAGAACAGGCGGCGTGCTGCCAGAAGCAGTTTTTCCTCGGTAGATGTGCGAGCTTCCTTCGTCAACCTATTCCTCCACGATCTGTATGGATTGATGCAGATATGAGCCACTAGACTGATTAGTCTAGACCGATCAGTCTATTTTTATTCTACGCTTGGAATAAAGTCATTACAAGAGGAGTGAATATCAATTTTTCTAAAAATAAGATTTGGCTAATCACCAGAGAGGGATTTGGTGAAGGTCAGAAGCTTGTGGGCAACTCCGTGTGGGGACTTTATGGACGCAACATTGGCGTAATGGATGAGAAATGATCCTTCTTCAGTTCGATTGGTTGGGTCAAATATAGATAGGAAGGGTGGCTGCGGAAGTGAACGGATTTTCCGCATGAGTAGGGGCAAAGAACAGTTGACAAAAAAAGACAACCAGTCGTATTATTTTTCCATGCCTCGATCTGCAAAAAAGGAAGCGAGCCGGGACAGCCTGTTGAATCAGGGTGTGAGCATGCTCATGCGGCAAGGCTACCACGGCACCGGGCTCCAGGAGATTCTGGATGCGGTAAATATTCCCAAAGGCTCTTTTTATAATTACTTCGACAGCAAGGAAGACTTTGGCGCCAAGGTCATCCAGCATTACGTCGATCCTTTTATCACCCAGCTGACCACGCATTTACAACAATCCGAGACCGACGCACTCGGCGCGATACAGCATTACTTTGATGAGCTTGTCGCGGAGCTGGAGAAAAACGATTTCAAGGGCGGCTGCCTGCTTGGCAATTTAATGGGTGAGATCGGTGATACCAGTCCTCTTTGTCAGCAATCCCTCCAGACGGCTGTTACCCGGTATCGGGATTTGCTGCAATCCGGTTTGATCAAGGCCCAGCAACAAGGCAGTGTCAGGGCAGACAAATCAGCGGGGGAGATGGCCGATTTATTGATAAATGCCTGGCAGGGGGCCTTGCTGAGAGCGAAGATCGAAAAATCGTCTGGACCCGTCAAGCAATGCTGTCAGGATCTGCTGGGAGATTTTTTCAGGCCCCTTGAATCTCGCTAATTTTTTCCCTTTTATCAAGACGACCAGTCATATATTTATTAATCGAACAGGAGGTATAAATGCCCAAATTCATTATTGAACGTGAAATCCCCGAAGCAGGCTCGTTTACCACCCAGAATCTCCAAGCCATTTCAGAGAAGTCATGCAGCGTGCTGGCCAATATGAGGTCTCCGATCCAGTGGGTGGAGAGCTATGTGACCGACGACAAGGTCTATTGTATCTATATTGCACCGGATGAGCCGGCCATAAGAGCTCACGCCGAACAAGGTGATTTTCCCGCAAATCGTGTTTCCCGCGTCCTGTCTGTAATCGATCCCACCACGGCAGAGAGTTGCTAGAACGCGGAATTCGAGCAATAGAGAAAGAAACCCGCGCGACTGTAAGAATATTTTTAAGGAGTTCTACATGGAATACCGTGCTTTTAATTTCCTTGTGATGGGACTGGTACTGGCTGGGGCAAGTGTCTTCTGCCCGTCCTCGGAAGCGCGCGGCGCGGCTCTGGGCGAGTCACGCCAAGCCCCCGCGGGGCAAGGAGCGAACCACAAGCATTATGAAGCGTCTCCCATGGCGAACAAGCCAGGGCCGGATGGGCAACTGGCACCCAGGCTGCAGAACCTCGGCAATCATGCATTCCCGGTCAGCACGCGAAATAAAAGAGCACGGCTCTTTATCAATCAGGGCATCAACCTGGCCTACGGCTTCAACCATGCCGAAGCGCGGCGCGCATTCCGCGAAGCTGCACGACTCGATCCTGCGCTGGCGATGGCGTACTGGGGCCAGGCGCTGGTACTGGGGCCCAACATCAACGCACCAATGGATCCCAACGATGAATCCGATGCCTTGAAGCTGGTGCAAAAGGCGAGATCGCTGATGGGACCGGCCTCGGAAAGGGAGCAGGCACTGATCAGCGCGCTGGAGAAACGTTATTCAGGCGATTCCACGGATCGCACAGCAAATGACAAGGCTTATGCTGAAGCAATGCGGGCCGTACATCGGCGTTTTCCCGCTGATCCCGATATCGCAATGCTTTATGTGGAATCAGTGATGGACCTTCGTCCCTGGGGATACTGGATGCGGGACGGCCACGCGCATGAGGGAACAGCTGAAATCGTGGCGCTGACCGAGGAAGTGTTGCGTCGTCATCCCGCGCATCCTGCTGCATTACACATGCAAATTCATCTAATGGAGCCGACGACCACGCCCGAGGGCGCGGAGAAAGCCGCAGATGTGCTGCTCCCGCTGATGCCAGCAGCAGGGCACATGATACACATGCCGTCGCACATTTATCAGCGGGTAGGACGATATGCGGACGCGATAAAAAGCAACCAGTTGGCAATAGCGGCCGACGAGGACTACATCGCTCAATGCCAGGCACAGGGATTGTACCCGATGGCCTACTACCCGCATAACATCCACTTTCTTGCGTTTTCTGCCACGGCAAGCGGTCAAAGCAGAACCGCGATCGAATCCGCTCGCAAGACCGCCAGCAGGATAGACGATGCCACGCTGAAGGAAATGCCCCTGACTGCCGTGTTCCGCATGGCACCCTACTGGGCTCTCGCGAGGTTCGGACACTGGCAGGAGGTACTCGATGAGCCCGCACCCCCTGCCACGAACGCATTCCTCAAGGGGAGTTGGCATTATGTCCGGGGGCTGGCATTTGTCGCAACTGGGCGCCTCTCCCAGGCCGAGCAAGAACTGGGAACCTTGCGCGAGATCATGAAAGACCCAGGCCTGGACGGTGCACTCTTCTCCAAGAACACGCCGCGCACTGTGCTCAGGATCGCTCCCGAAGTGCTGGCCGGCGAAATTGACGCCGCGCGCGGCAAATTCGATTCGGCCATAGCACATCTTGAACGCGCGATCCGCTACGAGGATGCGCTGGTTTATACGGAACCTGCTGAATGGCACTACCCGCCCCGGCTCGCGCTGGGCGCCATCCTGCTGGAGGCGGGATACCCGGACGAAGCAGAGACGGTCTACTGGAATGATCTGCAACGCAACCGCGACAGCGGTTGGGCCCTTTTTGGGCTGCTGCAGGCCCTGCACGCTCAGAAAAAGGAAGCCGAGGCAGGTGTTATTGAGGCGCGCTTCAAAAAGGCCTGGGAGCATGCTGATGTAAATTTGACGGCCTCTCGCATGGGCCGATAGCGAAGACCCTGATAAACGCTTGTCCGATGATTCGAAGAGAATTTAGTTCTCGCTCTCGAGTCATAGTGAATTCAAACTGGTTGTTTCCTCCAATGACTTGGGAGGAGGAGACCCTTACTGCAGCAGGATCAGTGGATGCAGGAGAGACGCCATGACCTCTAAGGCTCTGTTGCAAAAAAAGGACAAACCAGAAAACGAGGCGTGTGATCTGATTGATTATGTCCTGTAGATACCGAATTGCCTTTCAATGAGCCAGATTTCTCCTGTGAGGCCTTGGCCCAATTTCCAAATGTCCAGCTGTCCTTTCTTGAACATCTGCATAAGCTCGAAACCTTTGATGGTGGCGTAGGCTGTTTTCATCGATTTAAAGCCCCGCACCGGGTTCATCAAGCGTTTGAGCTTGCCATGATCAGCTTCGATAATATTGTTCAAGTATTTGACCTGCCGGTGCACGATATCCGGCGGACACTTTCCTTCCGCTTTTAATTCGGCAATGGCGGACCTGTAAGCGGGCGCCTTGTCGGTATTAATAGCATCGGGGTGGGCCCAGGGTTTCATGGATTTCAGGGCTTTGCCCAGAAAACGTTTGGCGCCCTGGGTATTGCGAGTAGCGGAGAGATAGAAATCAATCATATGGCCTTTTCTATCAAGTGCCCGGTAGAGATATGTCCACTCCCCCTTTTACTTTTACGTGGGTTTCATCCACTCGCCAGCTGTAGCCCATGGAAGATTTCCAATGCCACCTCAGGCGCTTTTCCATTTCCGGCGCGTAATGCTGAACCCAACGGTAGAGCGTCGTATGATCCACCTTAAGACCGCGTTCCAGCATCATTTCCGCCAGATCACGATAGCTGATCCCGTATTTGCAATACCACCTGACACAACCCGGAATCATCTCCCCACGGAAATGACGCCATTTGAAATCGGACATTGAGGATCTGTCCTGAAAAATACAATAGGGCACCTCCCTTCTTATTTTTTGCAACAGAGCCGAAAAAAGGGTATTACACCCTGCATTCCCCCCAAGAAGAACCGTAAAACCCAGATCGAATACAACAGAGAACTCTACAAGCAACGCCACAAGGTGGAAAACATGTTCGGCAGGCTCAAGGACTGGCGGCGCATCGCCACGCGTTATGACCGTTGCGCCCACACCTTCTTCTCCGCCATCTGTATCGCCGCTACCGTCATCTTCTATCTCAATTAATGAGTCCTGAGCCTAGCTGACGCAGGGATTCCGTAGGGTGGCGGAAATGCCTGTACGGTGGCACTCTCCTTCAGGCGAGGAGCGGCTCAACCGAGCACACGGCAATCCGAGGATGCCTCTCTTGATGAGGCCAGTCAATCTGGTTTGGGAAGAGCTTGTTCCTGGTTTTCAGGCAAGCCTCAAAATCGTTAGGCATCATGGCTGCTTCTACCACAAGCCGACCTGCTGCCATGACTTGGCGCTTTGGTGCCTTCCCCTTGTAATATAAATGTGTTGGGCTATAACTTCTTAAGGAATCCGGCTTTGAACAAAAATAAAAGGAGAAATCATGGGATCGCCACATCAATGGAAGTTTTTTCGGGCAGGCGGTTCGATCAAGTGCAGATCGATACCGGGTCAGATCTGCTGGCCCTGAAAGAACTGGATCAGAAATTGTGGGTGACGCTGAGTTGAACCGCTGGAGGCGCAGGATGCTGCCATGTTTTTCGGGCGGGACATGGAATTACTGCAAGGCCTGGACAAGCTCCGCGGCACGCGCAGCAGGCAATGAATGCCTGTTCGTCATACCCTGTTCTTCGGGATCGGCAAATCATCATTCCTTCGTGCCGCCCTCCTGCCGCGACTCATACGAAATGCACAGCACTTTCATAGACTGGAAGTTATTTGTTCCGAACGCAGCCGTGCTATTTGAAGCGGGGATTAGTAAACGCAATTTGCCAGGCAAACGAAGATCTTGGTCTCATGCCAGTCAACTTGGGCGAAGTAAAAACAATGCTGGAAAAGAGCAGAGCCGAATGTCGTGGCCAACTGCTGCAACATCCAGAGGGCAGCCCGTCATAAATTAATTGGGGTACCGAGGATGCGAACCAAGCGACGGAAAGACGAAAAGCGTCAGCACCAGGCTGAACTGGTTGCGGTTCAAGAAAAACAGGTTGCGGTAGAAGAACAGGAACGCATTACAAAGCAGCTTGCCGAAACTGAACTCAAGGCAGCAAAAGAAAGAGAGATGGCAGCAGAAACGCTTGCGGCCGAACAACAGCAAGCAGTGCAGGGGTTGCTAAAGCGCAAGCGCCAATTACAAGCTGCAGTTGTCATTGTGCTTATTGCTCTAGGATGGGCTATTGAGCGTTATAGTGATGCGAAAAATTCAAAGAAAAAGGTACAAGCGACCTTGGCAGCCACTGATTTCCGTGAGGCGCAGCGGTACTATCAAAGTCATAACACTCATTATGCCTTGGCCCATCTCGCTCAGGCAGTGAGACTGGACCCTGAGGGAACATCCAGTCGAACTTTGCTGGTCAATCTCCTGCAGCAAAAAAGATGGTTTCTGCCTGTCGAGATTTTCAGGCATGAAGGTGGGGTCGAGTCTGTACAGTTCAGTACTGACGGGACGAAGGTGGTGACCGCATCAGGGGACAACACCGCGCGACTGTGGAATGCTGCAACCGGCGCGCCTCTCGGTGAGCCCCTGAGGCATGAAGGCAAGGTCGAGTCTGCGCAGTTCAGCCAGGACGGGACGAAGGTGGTGACTGCATCAGAGAACACCGCGCGGCTGTGGAATGCTGCAACCGGCGTGCCTCTCGGCGAGCCCATGAGGCATGAAGGCAAGGTCGAGTCTGCCCAGTTCAGCCAGGACGGGACGAAGGTGGTGACCGCATCTTTAGACAACACCGCGTGGTTGTGGGATGCTGCAACTGGCGCGCCTCTTGGCGAGCCCCTGAAGCATGAAGGTGGGGTCGAGTCTGCGCAGTTCAGCCAGGACGGGACGAAGGTGGTGACCGCATCAGAGAACACCGCGCGGCTGTGGAATGCTGCAACCGGCGTGCTTCTCGGTGTGCCCATGAGGCATGAAGGCAAGGTCGAGTCTGCACAGTTCAGTCCTGACGGGACGAAGGTGGTGACCGCATCAGGGGACAACACCGCGCGGTTGTGGGATGCTGCAACCGGCGCGCCTCTCGGTGAGCCCATGAAGCATGAAGGTGGGGTCGAGTCTGCCCAGTTCAGCCAGGACGGGACGAAGGTGGTGACCGCAGCAGAGGACAAGACTGCGCGGTTGTGGGATGCTGCAACCGGCGTGCCTCTCGGCGAGCCCATGAAGCATGAAGGCAAGGTCGAGTCTGCACAGTTCAGTCCTGACGGGACGAAGGTGGTGACCGCATCAGTGGACAGCACCGCGCGGTTGTGGAATGCTGCAACCGGCATGCCTCTCGGCGAGCCCATGAAGCATGAAGGCAAGGTCGAGTCTGCGCAGTTCAGTCCCGACGGGACGAAGGTGGTGACTGCATCAGTGGACAACACCGCGCGCCTGTGGGATGCCAAAACCGGCCCACCTCTCGGTGAGCCCATGAGGCATGAAGGTTGGGTCTGGTCTGCCCAGTTCAGTCCTGACGGGACGAAGGTGGTGACCGCATCAGTGGACAACACCGCGCGGCTGTGGAAGGCTGCAACTGGCGCGCCCCTCGGTGAGCCCCTGAGGCATGAAGGTTGGGTCTGGTCTGCCCAGTTCAGCCAGGACGGGACGAAGGTGGTGACCGCATCAGAGAACACCGCGCGGTTGTGGAATGCTGCAACTGGCGTGCCTCTCGGCGAGCCCATGAGGCATGAAGGTTGGGTCTTGTCTGCCCAGTTCAGCCAGGACGGGACGAAGGTGGTGACCGCATCAGTGGACAGCACCGCGCGGCTGTGGGATGCCAAAACTGCCGCGCCTCTCGGTGAGCCCCTGAGGCATGAAGGTGAGGTCTGGTCTGCCCAGTTCAGCCAGGACGGGACGAAGGTGGTGACTGCATCAGAGAACACCGCGCGGCTGTGGGATGCTGCAACTGGCGTGCCTCTCGGTGAGCCCATGAGGCATGAAGGTTGGGTCAAGTCTGCCCAGTTCAGCCAGGACGGGACGAAGGTGGTGACCGCATCAGGGGACAACACCGCGCGGTTGTGGGATGCTGCAACTGGCGCGCCTCTCGGTGAGCCTCTGAGGCATGAAGATAGGGTCGAGTCTGCCCAGTTCAGTCCTGACGGGACGAAGGTAGTGACCGCATCAGGGGACAACACCGCGCGGCTGTGGGATGCCGAAACCGGCGCGCCTCTCGGTGAGCCCCTGAGGCATGAAGGTTGGGTCTGGTCTGCCCAGTTCAGCCAGGACGGGACGAAGGTGGTGACCGCATCATTGGACAACACCGCGCGGTTGTGGGATACAGGGTTGGTCATTCAAGACAATAAAGACCTGCTTCCAGTACTTGCAGAGGTAATAGGCGGTAGGCAACTGAACGAACTCGGCGCTATTGAATCTTTCAAAGATCAAATAGGACAGCTCAACGAGCTGCGCAAGCAGACTACCAATGCTCCTTTGGAAGAACCCACAGCGGAGTCCTTTATTCGCTGGTTTTTATCTGATCCTTGGGACCGCCCCATCTCGCCTCTTTCTGAGTTGACTGTTCCGGACTATATCCACCAACAAATCGACGCGGGTCGGCGTGACCAAGTAGAACAGGAGTTCCCCGACCATCCTCTGCTGCGTCAGCAGCATGCGAAGGATTAAGTGGCCAATTGGCTGCTTGAGTGCGTCAATGTAGAGTACACCCCATGCTGACAAATCTGCCTGACACTTTTCCCCCTCTTTTATGTCAATCTAGAGTTATCAATTATATTGATTGACACTCACCAATGAAGGTCAAAGGCTCTACTCTGACATTTATAGTAGAGAAGACAATGACCAGCCAGAAAATCGGGCTCTGTTGCAAAAAATAAGAAGCGAGGTGCATCATTGTGTTTTTCGGGGCAGCTCTCAATGTCCGATTTCAAATGGCGTCATTTCCGTGGGGA
>NZ_QAOK01000003.1 GCF_003050865.1 Nitrosospira multiformis
GAATTACCGCATGAGGGTCTTGGCTCAATGCGGTTGGAACGGTGTGATCAACCGTGTCTGATGAATGACCCATCCCCCGTTAATGGGAAAGAGCCCAGAATGGTAGCGAATCCCAGATTCGAACTGGGGACCAACGGATTATGATTCCGCTGCTCTAACCACTGAGCTAATTCGCTACTGTTTTATATGGAAGGTCTGACATTATGCCTTCGCACCACCTTCCTGTCAAGATTCGGATTGGCGGCACCAGTTTATCCAATTGATTGATTCAGTTATTAAAATAGGAGGGGCGCAGCTGTTGTTTACCGAGGCAAAAACAGGCGTACCGGCTTATCCATGCATCCCCGCGCAGCGGAAAGCGGCTGTATAATGGTTCCATGAAATTCGATATCGTTATCGTGGGGGGGGGATTGGTTGGAGCAAGCCTGGCGCTTGCCCTCAAGGATAGCGGTCTGAAAATAGCGCTGGTTGAATTCCGCCCCATCCCGCCGCTTCCTGACGATGAGAGCTGGGACAGCAGAGTCTACGCCATCAGTCCGGGCAGCGCTGCATTCCTGCAAAACCTGGGAGTGTGGGACGCTCTCGACCAGGAGCGGGTGACTCCTGTTTACAATATGGCGGTCTTCGGCGACGACAGCGCGGCGCGGCTGGATTTCAGCGCCTACAATATCGGCGTCCCCGAACTGGCTTTCATAGTGGAGAACCGCCAGCTCCAGAACGCCGCCTGGAAAGGACTCAAGCACCGCGGGAATCCGATCCAGGTTTTTTGTCCCGCGCAATGTTCCATGATGCTCCGCGCCGAGTCTCACGCCGAACTGCATCTCGATGATGGAACTGTCATGCAGACGGGGTTGATCGTGGGGGCGGACGGGGTGAATTCCTGGGTACGCGAACAGGCAGGTATTGAAGTGGCGCGGCATTCCTACCAGCAGATGGGGGTGGTGGCAAACTTCGATGCAACGCGTCCCCATAATAACGTCGGCCACCAGTGGTTTCGGCGCGATGGCGTGCTGGCGCTGCTGCCAATGCCTGGCAGAGTGGTGTCCATGGTATGGTCTACAAAGGAAGAACTCGCGCAAACGATGCTCGAGCTCCCTGAAAAGGAATTATGCGAGCGCGTCGTCCGGGCTTCGCAACATGTCCTGGGTCAGATGCGGCTCGTTACGCGGCCTGCCGCTTTTCCCCTGAATTTTGTACATGTGAAAAAGCTGGCCCAGCCACATCTTGCGCTCATCGGCGACGCAGCGCATGGCATACATCCCCTTGCGGGGCAGGGCGTGAATCTCGGTTTACGCGATGCGCAGGAACTCGCCTCTGTTATCCTCACGCGCGGACTGCAATCGGATTGCGGTGATTACCTGTTGCTGCGTCGTTATGAACGCGCCCGCAAGGAAGACATCCTGGCCATGGAACTGGTTACCGATAGCTTGCAGAAGCTGTTCAACCATACTCACCCGACACTCATTCGCCTGCGCAATCTGGGGCTGGAAATCACCAACCAGTTGCCCCTGATAAAAGACCGCTTGATGCAGCAGGCATTGAGTTGAATCCGGCTGATTCGTTTTCCTGTCCATCCACTAGAACAACCGCAGGCCGTCCGGCTGCATCCCATCCCAAAACGGAGTAAAGACCATGCGTTCAAAACTCGTTTCTCTCGCTTTGCCTTCTCTATTGCTATGCTTCCTTTCCAGCGCGTCCGCTGACGAGGCATCCCTGAAAAAAGCGATTCAGGCAAATTTTCCCGGGGAGAAGGTCGAAAGCATAAAAAAAACCCCCTATCTCGGTCTATATGAAGTGGTGGTGGGAGGCGAATTGTTCTATACGGACGACAAGGTTTCGTACCTTTTTTTCGGTCACGTAATTGATCCGAAAACGAAGGAAAGCCTGACTTCCGAACGCTTGCAACAGATCAAGGAAGCTCGGCGCATAGATGTGGGCACTCTTCCCCTGGAGCATGCGATCAAGGCGGTCAAGGGGAATGGAAAACGCAAACTTGTCGTTTTCTCCGACCCGAACTGCCCTTTTTGCAAGCGTCTGGAAAAGGAGCTGGTTAACGTAACGGATGTAACGGTCTATACCCTGCTTTATCCGGTGCTGAACGGTTCAATCCCGACCGCGACGGCGATATGGTGCTCCGAGGACAGGCTCAAGGCTTGGGAAGATTTCATGCTCAGGAATATTGCGCCCGCCGGCAAGGATTGCGCCACACCCATAGACGTGATTCTCAAGGCAGGGAAAGAAAACGATATAAGCGGTACGCCTACCCTGATTTTTGCCAACGGCTCGGTAACGCCGGGATTGATTCCCGCGGAAACCATAGAAAAGAAATTAAACGCGACCTCCACGAAATAAATAAATCGATGACAGGCGCTGGGAAGCGCCTGCATCCTCCAGTTCGCGGATTTATCTGGAGCTTCCCAGTACTCGCGCGGCAGGTGGAAAGTCCTTGGGCAGATATTCCACCGGCATCAATACCCACATTCTCCCCGTCTGCCTCATCTTGCCCGCGTTCTGCGCTGCGTCAGGGCCAAATCCCCAGAAAAAATCCGCCCTCACATTTCCTTTGATTGCCCCGCCTGTATCCTGCGCCACCATCAACCGTTGAAGCTGCTCATCGGTATTTGGCCAGGTAGTGGAAAGAAAGACCGGAGCGCCCTGGGGGATCACACGCGGATCCACCGCAAGGCTTCTTCCAGCCGTGAGAGGCACACCCATGGAGCCGAACGGACCCGCCATCGTACCCGGCAGTTCACGGAAAAAGACGAAGCTTGAGTTCTGATGCAAAATATTCGGCAATTTCCGGGGATTCTTCTGCCCCCAGGCCTTGATTCCCTGCATTGAGGCTCTTTCCAGGGGTAATTCGCCGCGATCCACCAGCAGCTTCCCGATGGACCTGTACGGGTGGCCGTTTTGATCCGCGTACCCCACCCTTACGATCTCGCCATTTTCAAGCTCCACCCGACCGGAACCCTGAATCTGCAGGAAAAACAGATCGACCTCGTCATCCACCCAGAGCAGTTCTTTTCCCTGTAGCGCTGCAGGGTTGCCGGATATTTCGGCCCGACTATAGAAGGGGACCACCTTGCGCCCTTCGAGTCGTCCCCGCAACCGCATGTTTTTGAGCTGGGGATAGACGGAACTCAGATCCACTATCAGCAGTTCTTCAGGGGTGGTGTAAAGCGGATAGCGGTAACGGGCGGAAGGCGTGCGGCTCCCCTTGAGCAGAGGCTCGTAATAACCGGTGATAAGACCATTCTCGGTCCCATCAGGATTCAATACCTGGTAGGGAACAAAATAGCTTTCAAAAAACTGGCGCACCGTATCGTCATCCTGTCCTCTCATGGAATCAGCCTGAATGCAGGCTTCCTGCCATAGCGCCTTTTTTTTCAAAACAGTGCAACTCTGGAGGAACGCATCCAGGGCCGGCACAATCTCGTCATCCCTCCAACCCTCTACTGTGTCCCAATCAGCGGCTTTGAGCACAGGCATGGGCTGGGGTTCGGCCGGTTTCTCCGTGACACGGGGAGTAGGAATGATATTGCAGGCGCCGAGCAACAGTAGCGCGACAACGGTAAGTGTGCGTAATTGGTCTTTCATGAAGTTTTGGGTTAAAGTTTCATATCGGAAATCTCTGAAAGAGCAATCCCGCTCGTGGCGGCATCAGAGGCTTCCTCTTAATATACATCATGGTTGATCCTATGTGGATATTACTGCTTGAAGCCGGCGTAGCGCTGTCGCTACTGATTCTCGTCGTCTGGTGGACGACAAGACCCCAAAAGAAGGATGAGGATGAAGACAATAAAGAGTAAGGACCTCAAGATCCCGGGCTGACAGTTGGACAGTTGAAAGGCGGATGAGAGGATGGCAGGATATGATAACGAAGAACAAGAGCACCTCTGGTCCGGCGCGCTTTGACTTGTCGGTTCGCTTTCCCTGGGAGCGCCTCATTGAAATGATTTTTGAAAGCCTGTTGCCGGAAAACAAGACGTCCGATGCTTCGATGTTTCATCTCTTCCACACGTCCCGCGCATCCAGCTTTCCATCGCGCAATTCCGAACATAAATTCAGTGCGATTCCGCAAGTTATTTGGCAGAATACTTGTCTTGGGAAAATGGTTTAGCACAAGAGGACATAAGGGGAATAACCAATGAAATATCGCAGTTTCGAGGAATTCTGCGCGTACGTGGCGGAGCATAATCCGGGACAGTCCGAATATCTCCAGGCAGTGACGGAAGTCATGGAGAGCCTCTGGCCCTTTATTACGAAAAACCCTCGTTATGCGGAGCATGGCATTCTCGACCGCCTTGTAGAGCCGGAGCGAATAATCATTTTTCGTGTGTCCTGGGTGGATGATCGGGGTGAGGTGAAGGTCAACCGCGGTTACCGCATACAACACAGTTCCTCCATTGGCCCCTATAAGGGGGGCACCCGCTTTCATCCCTCGGTCAATCTTTCCATCCTCAAGTTCCTTGCGTTCGAGCAAACTTTCAAGAACGCGCTTACTACACTTCCCATGGGTGGCGGCAAGGGTGGCGCCGATTTCAACCCCAGGGACCGCAGCCCGGGCGAGATCATGCGCTTCTGCCAGGCCTATATGACGGAGTTGTTCCGGCATATCGGATCTGATGTCGATGTGCCGGCGGGGGATATCGGCGTGGGAGCCCGGGAAGTGGGCTTCATGGCAGGCATGATGAAAAAGCTTTCCAATCGTGCTGACTGCGTCTTCACAGGCAAGGGGTTGAGTTTCGGCGGGTCGCTCATTCGTCCGGAAGCTACCGGCTACGGTACCGTCTACTTTGCCGAGGAGATGCTCAAGCAATCCGGACGCTCGCTGGAAGGCATGCGCGTTGCCGTCTCGGGTTCGGGAAACGTGGCGCAATATGCGGTGGAGAAAGCAATGGCGCTTGGCGCCAAAGTGATAACGGTTTCCGATTCAGACGGCACAGTAGTCGATGAAGAAGGTTTTACCCCCGAAAAGCTCGCTGAACTGATGGATGTGAAGAATAAACAGTATGGCCGTATCAACGCCTACGCAGAGCGTGTGAAAGCCGATTTTATTCCCGGTAAAAGACCGTGGCATGTTCCTGTAGAGGTCGCGCTTCCTTGCGCCACACAGAACGAGCTGAATGAAGAGGACGCCGCCACGCTTATCAAAAACGGCGTGATATGCGTGGCAGAGGGCGCCAACATGCCTTCCACCGCGGAGGCGGTAAAGCACTTCGAGCGCAGCGAGGTTCTTTTTGCGCCCGGCAAAGCCAGCAATGCAGGCGGTGTAGCCACCTCCGGTCTGGAAATGAGCCAGAACGCCATGCGTCTTTCCTGGCAGCGGGAAGAAGTGGATGCCCGATTGCTCCAGATCATGCAGGCTATCCACCGCTCCTGTACGGAGCATGGGCGGCGGGAAGATGGCACCATCAGCTATGTCAACGGGGCGAACGTGGCAGGTTTTGTAAAGGTGGCGGATGCGATGACAGGCCAGGGCGTGATCTAGGGCCTGAGTGAGCAATCTCCGGTCCCGGTTCGCTCCTTCCTGTTTCAAGGAGGGAGAAGAGAAAACGGAATGAACTCGCGCTGTGGGGTTTTTTGTGGAGTCATCGTACCCATACCGTTTTTACATTAACGAACTCCCGGATGCCATGATAGGACAGTTCCCTACCGAATCCGGAGTTTTTGGTTCCTCCGAAGGGAAGGCGTGGATCTGACCTGACCATGCCGTTGATAAAGCTGCAACCCGCCTGGATTCGATGCGCCAGTTCCTCGGCGTGTTCGGTATCTCGGCTCCAGATGCTGGAGCCGAGCCCGAAGCGGGTGTCATTGGCAATGCGAATGGCGTCCTCCTCGTCTGCCGCGCGTATCACGGCCGCCACCGGTCCGAATAATTCCTCGTGATAAGCTCTCGTCGCGGCCGTGACACCATCCAGGATGGATGGGAGATAGAATGCGCCCTCCCCCTCCCGCGGTTCGCACCCGAGAACCACTTGGGCTCCTTGTGCAATCGAATCAGTTACTTGCTGATGCAGGTTTTCCCGCAGATCAAGTCTTGCCATCGGACCGACCTGCGTCGCCTCGTTCAGGGGATCGCCCATTTTCAATTCTTTTGTTTTCTTTATGAGCAGCGAACCAAGCTCATCGGCAATGTCGGCCACAGGAATAATGCGCTTTGCTGCAATGCATGACTGTCCACAGTTCTGAAAGCGCGATCTCACCGCAAAGGTGGCGGCGAGTTCCAGGTCCGCATCCTTCAGGACGATAAACGCATCCGACCCGCCGAGTTCCATCACGCACTTCTTCAAATGCTGTCCTGCCTGGGAAGCTATTTCCCGACCGGCCCGCTCGGAGCCCGTGAGTGTCACCGCCTGCACGTGATGGCTGGCGATAGCCTCACCCACTTCCGATGACTCTATCATAAGCGTGCTGAAAAGGTGCGGGGGAAAACCGGCATCCTGGAACAGCCGCTCGAGCGCCAAAGCGCACTGCGGAACATTCGATGCATGTTTCAGCACGCAACCATTTCCCGCCATGAGTGTGGGAGCGGCGAAGCGGATCACTTGGAAAAAAGGGAAATTCCAGGGCATCACGCCTAGGACGACTCCAAGAGGCTCATAGGACACGTAACTTTTGCCGGCACCGGTCTGAACCATCTCGACCTGCATGAAATGCTCGGCGTGCACTGCGTAATAATCACAAACCAGCGCGCACTTTTCCACCTCCGCGCGACCTTCGCGCACAGGCTTGCCCATTTCCGCAGCTATAAGAATGGCATATTCGGCTGCCCGTTCATGCAAGAGGCTGGCGGCTCTGTGCATAAGCTCTGCGCGTTCGGGAAAACCCAGTCGCGCCCATCCAGGCTGTGCACGATATGTTTGCTCCAACGCCTCGGCCAGACGATTGCGATTCCAGCTCATATAGGTTTTCAGTGTCTTATTGGTCGCCGGATTCAAACTGATGTATGGCATGATGTGCTATTCTTAAAACAAAATCCGAATGGGAACAGGGGCTGGCAAAAGGAAATAAAGGAAATAAAGGAAAACAGCCTGTAAGTGAACCTGGAGCAGATACGCTCTTCAATTTTTTCCCTCAATTACTAATGTATAGCAGGTTATGAAGAAACTGTTGATCGGGCTGTTTTTGGCAATAACCTCCACTGCAACATGTGCAGCCGCAAGAAATCAGGACTTCCTTGCCCTGAGGCACGCATATCAGGCCGGCAACACTGCGCGCGTGAATATGTATGCGCAACGGCTGCAAGGACATGTGCTTGAGCCTTATGCAGCGTATTACCAACTGCGACCGCAACTCTGGAGTCCGAAGCTGAGTCCGGAGACTGTCAAGGAGTTTGTTGAGAAATATCGCGATAGCCCTCTCAGTGACCGCCTGATGGGGGAATGGCTGAAGGTCCTGGGCTGGACCGAGCGGTGGGATCTTTTCGCGGAAAACTATCCGCGCATGGTCAACAAGGATGTCGAGCTGGTCTGCTACTCTCTTCAACAGCGCTTGGCGGCAGGCGATCGCAGCATCTATAAGGAGGCATTTCCGTTATGGTTCAATGCACGCGAGATGCCGCAGAGCTGTAATCAGATATTCGATGTGTTGATCACTGCCGGAACGCTGACGGACGATGATATCTGGTCAAGGCTACGTCTTGCTCTCGAATCCGGCAATGTCAGCGCGGCAAAACGCATCAATGAATACCTGTCCAAAAATCAGCGTCTGAACGAACGCAAGCTGAATGCCGCCACAGAAAACCCTCTTCGCTATCTGGAAAGGCATCGGCGTGAGATCAAAACACGCTCCGATCGGGAAATTGCACTTTTCGCCATGGTGCGTTTGCTCCGCAGCGGACTTGATCAGGCGCATGCTTATTGGCCGCGGATACGCGCCCGCTTCGGCGCACCGGATCAGGCGTATTTTCTGGTGCAACTTGCGGACCAGGGGGCGCGACGGCTGGATCCGCGCGCATTGCAGTGGTTTGGAGAAGCCGCCAATACGCATAAGTCTGTTCAGCTCACCGACGCCCAGCTTGCCTGGAAAACCCGCACCGCCTTGCGTGCCGGGGACTGGAATCTCGTGCTGGATACGATCGAGGCCATGTCGGCGGCGGAAAAACGAGAGGGGGTCTGGCGTTACTGGAAAGCGCGTGCGTTGGGAGCTAAAGGAAAAATAAAGGAAGCAAATGCCATCCTTGCACCGTTGAGCAGCGAGCATCATTTTTACGGGCAACTGGCCGAAGAGGAGTTGGGCGTTACCATCGGCGCTCCTGCGGAATCCTTCAAGCCGACAGCGAAAGAAATTTCTGCAATGGAGCGGACGCCTGGAATCGCGCGAGCGCTGGCCTTCTACAACTTGAATTTGCGTCCGGAGGCGGCACAGGAATGGATCTGGGCCGTGCGAAATTTTGATGACCATAAGCTGCTGGCGGCTGCGGAAGTGGCCCGCCGTCACGGGCACTACGACCGCGCCATCAATACCGCCGACAGAACCGTGCAGCGCCACGATTTCCACCTGAGGTTCCTTGCACCGCATAGAGATGCAATGCGCAACATCCTGAAGCAGCAGGATCTCGACGAAGCATGGGTCTACGGCCTCATTCGCCAGGAGAGCCGTTTCGTCAGCGATGCCAAGTCCAGCGCCGGCGCCATGGGGCTGATGCAATTGATGCCTGCCACGGCAAAATGGGCATCCAAACAGGTGGGGCTGAGAAAGTATCGTCCGAGCCTGGTGACGGAGGTAAACACCAATCTGACACTGGGCACCTATTATATGAAACACGTGTTGACCCAGTTCGACAATCAGTCGCTGGCTTCAGCCGCATACAACGCTGGTCCCAGCCGAGTGTGGCAGTGGCGTGATGAGAAGCCGCTGGAGGGCGCGATTTATGCTGAAACGATCCCCTTCAATGAAACACGCGATTATGTCAAAAAGGTGATGAGCAACTCCATGTATTACGCCCGCAACTTCGGGCATCAGGTCAAGGCGCTGAAGCAGCGCCTGGGTATTGTGTCGTCCCGGTTCGGGAGTGAAAAAGTGTCGGAGTGAGGGGTCTGACATGACATTCAAGAATGTCTGCATTTTCGGTGGCAGTGGCTTTGTCGGGAAACATCTCGCAAATCTCCTGACCGACGGGGAAATCTACCTGCGTATTCCCACACGAAACTACGAGCGTGCGAAGGAGTTGCTGGTGATACCCACTACGGATCTGATCGAAGCCGATATCCACGATGATAGAGACCTCGACAGGCTGCTCCTTGGCATCGATGCCGTGATCAACCTGGTAGGTGTGTTGCAGGGTGACTTTCATGCCGCCCATGTCGAACTGCCGCAAAAGCTCATCGCGGCCTGCAAGCGCAACGGCGTCACCCGCATACTGCATATGAGTGCCCTGAAAGCCGGGCCGGGTCAACCGAGTGAGTATTTGCGTTCAAAGGGAGAAGGAGAACAGATCGTAAAGACATCCGGGTTGGATGCTACTGTTTTCAGGCCGTCAGTCATATTCGGTCCTGGCGACGCCTCAATTAATCTGTTTGCCAGGCTGGGGCGCCTGCCGGTCTTGCCGCTGGCCTCACCCCATGCAAAATTCCAGCCGATCTTCGTCGAGAATGTCGTGCAGGCGTTTGCGCTCAGCCTGGATGAACCGCGTACTTTCGGGCGAAGCTACGACCTGTGCGGACCGAAGTGCTACAGCCTTCGCGAACTGGTGGAGTATGCGGTGCATGTGACGGGACACGATCCCGCCATCATCGGCCTTGGGGATGCCCTTTCCCATCTTGAAGCAGCAGCCATGGAGATACTGCCAGGCAAACTGATGAGCGTCGATAATTATTATTCCATGAAGATCGACAGCGTGTGCGACTGCGATAATTCAGAGGCACTGCTGGAAGTCTGGGGAATTCATCCTACGGCACTTGAAGAGGCGGCACCGGTATATCTGAATCATCAGTTGCCCCGGGAACGTTACGACTATCTGCGGCATTGGTCAGGGCGTTGAATGCGGATAGATTCATACAGCTAGCTCCGGAATGAAAACCTATCTGGTGGGCGGTTCGGTGCGCGACGAAATACTGGGACTACCCGTAACGGATCATGATTACGTGGTTGTCGGCGTCTCGCCTGAAGAAATGGTGCGACTTGGCTTTCGCCCGGTAGGAAAAGATTTTCCCGTTTTTCTTCACCCGCAAAGCCAGGAACAATACGCGCTGGCGCGCACGGAGCGCAAGGTTTCGCGCGGCTACAAAGGGTTTGAGGTTTATGCTTCCCCCGAGGTTACACTACAGGAGGATCTGGCGCGCCGTGATCTGACAATAAACGCGATCGCGAAGGATGAGCACGGCAATATCATCGACCCTTTCGGCGGAGTCGCTGATCTGGAAGCCGGGGTGCTCCGGCATATCGGCCCGGCATTCATTGAAGACCCGGTGCGTGTCCTGCGTACTGCTCGCTTTGCTGCACGTTTCGGTTTCCATATCGCACCCGAAACCTTGGCGCTGATGAACGAAATGGTCCATAACGGGGAGGTGGACGCCCTGGTGCAGGAGCGGGTGTGGCAGGAGTTTGCACGCGGTTTGATGGAGCGCCACCCTTCACGCATGTTTTACGCGCTGCGCGAGTGCGGCGCCCTCACCCGTATCATGCCTGAAGTGGATGCCTTATTCGGCGTGCCGCAACCACCGCAGTATCACCCTGAAATCGATACCGGGGTACACGTAATGATGGTGATCGACTACGCCGCTTCGAGGAACTATTCCCTGGCGGTCCGGTTTGCCGCACTCACCCACGATCTCGGTAAAGGCACGACTCCTCCGGAAGAATGGCCACGCCATATCGGACACGAGGCGCGCAGCGTCAAACTGGTGCAGGGCCTATGCGAACGTATCAACCCCCCTAACGAAATGCGGAACCTGGCATTGCTGGTGGCCCGCTATCACGGCGACGTACACCGCGCCGCCGAACTGCGCCCTGTCACGATCGCCAACCTGCTCCAGGGAGTGGATGCATATCGCAAAGCCGAGCGCTTCGAAGAATTCCTGCAAGCCTGCTCGTGCGATTTCCATGGGCGGCCGGGCTACGCGGAGAGACCTTATCCCCAGGCGGATCGATTACGCGAAGCGTTTCACGCGGCCAGAAGCGTGGATGCGGGGACGATTGCCAAAGAACTGGCAAGAAGTGTTTCCGATCCCAGCCGCCTGCCTGTCGCCATTAACACCAGGGTAAGCGAAACCCGTATCGCTGAAATCAGAAACCGTCTTGAAAGCCTGACCTGAAGATCGCTTTTTCCTTCGATAGGCCTGAGCGCACTAAAAATTGCGCCAGGAAAAGCGGGGCATAGGCTTTTCTTATAGCTGAGTTAGCGCTCACATCTGGCAGTGTCCGGAGATACCGCGCTTTTCGAGGTAGCGTTGATGATATTCCTCGGCGGGATAAAAATCTGAGGCAGGTGTAATTTCAGTCACGACTGGGGCGCACCAGCGGTCGCTTTGCTCCAGTTTTTCCTTCGATGCTCGCGCCGCGCTCTCCTGTTCAGGGGTGTAGAAGAATATGGCGGAGCGATACTGTCTACCCACATCCGGTCCCTGCCGGTTGAGCGTAGTGGGATTATGGCAGTTCCAGAAGATGTCGAGCAACTCATCATAGCTGACCTGGGACGGATCGTATTCCACCTGCACTACCTCGGCGTGGCCAGTCTTGTCAGTGCACACGTCGCGATAGGACGGATTTTTCAGATGCCCGCCAGAGTAGCCGCTGGTAACCTCCTTTACGCCTCTAACTAAACGAAAAGCGGCCTCCACGCCCCAAAAGCAACCTGCTCCAAAAATCGCTTTTTCTGTCATTGCTGTACCCTTATGTCATGTAAACCATGATCGGCGGACTGGCTACATTGGTTAATCGGTTAAATGGTGTTTTCTCCGTACAAATCAATCGGGAACCTGATAATTTTCTTTGGAGCCTTTGTGGCCTTTGTGGTCTTTGTGATTTAGGCGAGGTTTACGCGGTGCCCTGGCAAACAACCGGTCATACAGGAAATTTGGAAGCAACCGCAAGACGCGCGCGACAATTGCCATCTGCCACGGTATTACGGCAAACGATTTCTTGCTCTCGATAATGCGGGCGATCTTTCGGGCGGTGTCGTCCGCCGTCAGGATGAAGGGCATGGGGAAGGGATTATCGGCTGTCATGGGCGTTACGACATAGCCGGGGCAAATGGTTATGACGGATAGGCCGCTTCCATGCAATTCGACGCGGAGGCTTTCCAGGTAGCTGATTGCAGCCGCCTTGGAAGCCGAGTAGGCGCCGCTGCCGGGCAACCCGCGATACCCGGCGACACTTGCAATTCCGACCAGACTACCCTGCCCGACGGTGCGCATGACCGAAACAAAGGGCTGAAAGAGGTTCACCATGCCGACAACATTCGTGGCGAGAATATCCTCAAAAACCTCCTTGTCTTCGACGCATTCGGTAAGCGTGCCGTGGCTGATACCTGCGTTGGCGATGACGATATCGGGACAGCCATGGCGGACGATAAAATCTTCTGCCGCAGTCCGCAGGGCAGAAGCATCACGCACATCGGCGACGTAGATAGATACTTCCGCCATCTCCGCCGCAAGGTTCTCCAGCAAATCCGCCCGCCGCGCAATCAGGCCGAGCGTTGCGCCGCTGTCGGCGTAATAGCGCGCCAATGCCCTTCCGAGGCCTGCGGAGGCGCCACTGATAATGACTTTTAGTGTCAACGGAAGAGGCTATTTCCGGGTCCGTTCCTTGCGCACTTTCTGTATCAGCTCTTCCATGGTTCGAATGGTATCGTCCGGCGTACTGCCCATTCTGCCACTCGTGAGATATCTGCCATCCACCGCTATCGCAGGCACGCCGGTAAGGCCATAATCCTTCGAGAAATGCACCGATCTGGATAACTGATTCTGTACCGAGAACGAATTGTAGACATCTATAAATTTCTGACGGTCTATTCCCTGCTTTGCAATCCAGTCGAACAGCACGTCCTCCCTGCCCAGGTCTAACCCGTTTCTGTGAATGGCATCATAGACCTTGTCATGCAGCCGATCTTTTTCTCCCAGTGCTTCCAGCGCATAAAATGTTTTTGCGGCCGGCTCCCAGGTTGGACGAAAAACCGCCGGAACATAGCGGAAGCTGACATCCGCGGGCTTGTTCTTGAGCCAGGCCTTGATGCGTGGATGCAACTCGTAACAGTGCGGACAGCCGTACCAGAAAAATTCCATGACTTCTATATTCTTTCCCCCTTCCGTTGGAAAAGGACGGGGCAGGACCTTGTAATCCTTTCCTTCGACGATATCCGCGCGAGCAGTGGAAATCGACGGAAAGTTCATACCGGCCAGCAACAGGAATGCGGTAAGCAGCCGCAGTAAATTCATATTTTTCTCCTTCAGTTGAACGTCCCGAGATTGGTGGATCGTTTATTGGTCCCTGTCTTGCTGCCCCTACGCTCCCTCATGCACCCTGATGGGGCTTGTCTGGACGCCGTTCTGCTGGAGCGACGCACGAATCCGGTTCATGTCATCCACATTGGAAAAAGGTCCTACACGTACGCGGTGCCACAGTCCCTTTTGCGGGACCTCGGCAGTCTGGACAGCCGCTTCCACTCCCAGCATCGCCAGCTTCGCTTTCATATTATCGGCATCATCCGGATTCTGGAATGCCCCCGCTTGAAGAAAGTACTTATCCTGAGAGGTCGGCTGCTTGGCAACCTGTTTCAGCTGCTGCTCCGTTACAGGTTCCTCCGTGGAGGGAAGAATATTATAAAATTCAAAGCGCGGCTTGCTGTCGGGCGCTTTCGCGGTTTTGTCTTCAATGCCAGCCCCTTCCTCTTCTTTCTCAGACTTCTCCACAGCATCCCCGCTCGCGGCACCGTTCGCCTGCTTGTCCTGGGAGATAAAGGGACTGGGCGCTTGGCTCATGTACATCCAGGTGCCCATGGCGGTGAGAAGACCCAGGACATAGCCGATAAACATTCCGAAAAAGAGGGTGCCTGTTTTCTTTCCAGAGTAAAGAGGCGTTTTATAATCTCGATTCAAGTAAGGATGCGTCATCACATTTTAGCTGGCGCGCTCACGCCCAATAGTTTAAGACCGTTATTCAATACCTGTCTGACCGCCGCCACAAGCGCCAATCTCGCAAGACGGACCGCCATCTCCGGCACCAGGAAACGAGTAGAATTATAGTAACTGTGGAACTCGCCTGCCAGTTCCTTCAAGTAAAAGGCAATGAGGTGGGGAGAGAATTCCCTCGCCGCGGCTTCGACCGTTTCGGGATAGTCGATCAGCTTCTGCAACAAGGAGAGCTCCGCAGGACCGGTTAATGCAGAGGTGTCGGCTGTAACCAGCATGCCTGGATCTTCATCCCACTGTTCCAGCACGCTGCACACCCTTGCATGCGCGTATTGCACGTAATACACCGGGTTATCGGTGCTTTGCGACTTTGCCAGGTCCAGGTCGAAATCGAGATGCTGATCGCTCTTGCGTAATACGTAAAAAAAGCGCGCCGCATCGGTTCCCACTTCCTGGCGCAACTCCCGCAAGGTGACAAATTCTCCCGCCCGGGTGGACATCGGCACCTTCTTGCCATCACGGTAGAGTACGGCAAACTGCACCAAGGCAATTTCAAGTTTCCCGGGATCGAGCGCCAATGCCTGAATGGCGCCTTTCACCCGTGAAATGTAGCCGTGATGGTCCGCACCCCAGATATCGATCACACGGTCGAATCCTCGTGAGAATTTGTTGAGGTGATAGGCAATATCGGAGGCAAAATAGGTGAACTGGCCGTTTTCGCGTTGCACCACCCTGTCCTTTTCGTCACCGAAATGGGTGGAGCGGAACCATTTGGCACCATCCTGCTGATACAGGTAATTGCCTTCTTCGAGCAGATGAACAGCCTGCGCCACATTCCCGCTGTCGAATAAGGATTGCTCGGAAAACCAGATATCGAAGGTGACGCCGAATTCCATCAGATCGTTGCGGCAATCTCCCAATTGCTCGTTCAGAACGAAGTTATGGATGTAGGCATAATCCTGCCCCAGCAGCTTTTTCGCGTTGGCAATCAATCCATCAAGGGCAGCCTCTGTGCCCGCTTCCGAGTCGGCAGCGCTATCAAACAGCAGTTCCGGCTCATGCACATAACGTCCGGCATGGGCTTTATGAATCAGCCTTGCCATGTCGCGTACATACTCCCCCTGATAGGCATTGGGCGGAAAGGCTGATGCGACACCGTTCAGTTCCAGATAGCGCAGCCAGGTGGAAAGCGCGAGAATATCCATCTGGCGGCCGGCATCGTTGATGTAATACTCGCGTGTGACCGAATAGCCTGCGGCCGCGAGCACATTGGCAAGGCTTGCGCCAAATGCCGCACCCCTGCCGTGTCCTACATGCAATGGACCCGTGGGATTGGCTGAAACGAATTCGACCTGGATTTTTTCCCCTGCGCCCATGTTGCTGTGACCAAACTTCTCGCCGCTCTCCAGCACATATCGCGAAAACTGCTGCTTGGCCGAGGTCGCGAGAAACAGATTGATAAAACCCGCGCCTGCAATTTCCACTTTTTCCAGATAAGGGGAGGCGGCGAGTGCGGTGGCAAGAGATTGCGCAATGTCGCGCGGCTTTTGACGCAATGGCTTGGCCAGTTGCATCGCCAGGTTACAGGAATAATCGCCGTGGCTCGACTGCCGCGGACGGGCAAATTCTATATCGAGATTCAGGTCCGCCCATCCCCTGTCATTCAGGGTATTGCGCAGGATATCGGTAAAATGGGATTTGAAGTTAGGCTGAACAGGGGGAATCACGGCATTCTCGGCTGTTACACAGCCGCTATTATAACGGCCTCCGGCCAAGTTACGCGCGTCAGTTTACGGTGGGGGATGGATAAATCGCAGTCTTGCTAAAAGATAATCGTCCAACCCGGCTGATTTGCCTGCTGCCTGGTGTAGGATACACCATGCACCTTCAGGCCGTTCTGGTTCAGCAGGGTGATGATGCCCCCCTTGTTGGACAGCGCGACCGGAGGCTGAATATCGATCCGAAGCGGCGCGCCCGGCTCGATAGTCCCGCTCAGCGGCATTTTCGCTTTCTGCTTGTCAGCCAGTTGCCAGCCCGCCAGGGAAATAGCGCGATCACTTGCGTTCAATATATTGACCCACTCCTTTTCGGGAGATTCGATCGAATTAACCATTGCCGAAATAATGCGCACCAGTCCGTCCGGCAGTGCTTCGGTCGGCTGCGGCACGATCGGATCCGGATTCCTCGGTTCTCCCTCTTCACCTTCGGCCAACGTATGGCCGGTCCGGTCATCGGTATGCCAGCTTTGCGACTGAAATTTCAAGAAAACAGCCGTCCACTGCCGCTGGAGAGGAAAATGGAATAGCGCCCCGCCATCCTGCCACACGCCATCATCCTTGATAAAGCTTCCGACATTTCCCTGGTTCATGTGAATATCGTGTATGCCGTTACCGGGCAGAAAACCAAAATACTTATCCGCCTTGTTGCTCTCCGGTCCCCACCTTTCACCGAAGGCGTAAACCAGGGCCTCTTCATCCGCCATCGCGCGCTGCACGATCTGATCGAGCTTCTCGTTCAGGTCATTATCGGGGCCGGGAAGATCGGGTGGAAGCGGCGTCATCATCCCGGGTTGCAGGAGGTTGCCGCGGATCAGATCAAGTGCACCCGAGCCGGAGTTGGGTGCAAGCCGGCTAAAGCCGCTGGGAAGCGCCTCTATCGTCGAGGTGAGCGGATGGACAAAATAAGGCTTGATGTAATACATCAACTCGGATGGAGCCAACTGCGATCGCACGTTGATTGCAATGCGGTAGTGGGTTCCAGTCTCATCGACAAGATGAATCTGATAGTGGGGGGATGATCCCGAACCTAAACGACGGCCTATTGCCCTGCCTTTCAGAACACCATAATTATTGAGCGGCATATTCTTCTCCAGGGTTTATTCAGTGATCTAGTTATTCAGCATAGCTGCAAACCCGGCCGTCTGCTCTTCGAATACCATGCTTCGATCGAACCTCTTTATCGCCTATTGCTCTATTGTCTATGCGGTTGACCTCTTCATAAATCCATACTCTTCGGACAACATCTACCATCTCAACCGCAGGTAGCCTTCTGTTTGATTGAAATTGAAGCGCAGTCGATTCATGCCGCGCCGGATTGCGGCCTGCCTGGGCAATGGCTTGAACGGTCCTGCGGCTGAACGGGACTGCTCGATTCGAAGTTGTGTTTCACGTGGCGAGAAAATGCGTAATTCGAACTGCCCGGTGCGAATTTCCCGCAACTCCGGCGCAAATGGCTGCGCGAGCGGCTCTCCTATGAACACGCCCTCTCCCGGCCATGCCACGCTCTTCCAGTAAGCTTCGATGGCGCTGGCGCCAAGCGCATAGTGAAACATGGCAATAGCGGGAAAAGGAAATTTCTGCATATGGCTGCAGGGTTCCACCACTGTCCCATAACTTGCCGTGGCTCCGGCCTCAAGCCATTGCACGCTGCTCATCTGGCTTGAGCCTGTAAGCTGCCCTCCCGCCGAGGTCAGATGGTCCGCCAATGCGCCCGGCAAAAAATCCAGCGTATCGAGCTGCGGTACCCGAACCAGTCCCGTGAAGTAAAATAGAACGTCGTGCCGGTCGGTAATCGCATCCGTTTCAAGAATCTCGATGGGAAAAACGCCGTTCAGTTGCTGTGCTGTCATTTCGAAATAATTCGCGCGCACGCTTCGCGCCTTGTCAGAAGTAATGACAAGATAGGCATGTCCTGCGGGGAAAGTGTGATCGGCTGCCACCCCGCGATCGATCAGCGATTTGACCTGTTCGAAATCGAGCCCCGCCAACATCATCGCCGGCCTCAACTGGTGGTCACTGACAGGATGATGACTCGGTGAATTGAAATAGGGACTGGCGGCAGTTGCGCTGCAATTAAAGGAACAATACTTCTCGTCGAATCCGAAAGCCAGCGCAGAAGTCAGCGACATGCAATCCACCCGGTAGGGAAGGGTCCAGGCCACTGCGTAGGCCTGGACGTGCGCAGGCACCTTCTGGTCTATCTCGGCTTTCAGTTCCTGAAACTCCTCCCGTGACAGTGCGGTTCGACCGGGAGGAAACTGTAAATGAATCATATTGGCCGCCGGAATGCCGCGCGCCTCGCGGTAGTACTGTCCAATCTGCACTGAAAGAGGGTCGCTGTCATTGATGATGACGGCGACGTCGTCAGAGGTAAGGCTGGTTTGCGGCAACTGGATGTGCGTTTCGGCCTTGCCTGCCGACGGGAGCAATAACAGCATGACAAGTGGAGTGGCGACAAGGAGCGCAATCCGCATTGCCAGAAGAAAGCTGGATTTGCTACCGGTACGCTGCATCTCTCTGGGTCAGGCACATTATCCGCTGCACCCGGCTGGTGGAAAAGCATCCAGGAAACCAATGCCCCGAAAAGGGGATCAGAGAGGGATTGTTATTCCTTATTGCATCAATACGTTTCATCCGCATGCATCATAATGATTCCAGAAGAACAGGTCTACCTTCCATGCTGTCACTCCATGATCTTCTTCACCGGCAGGTTCCTCGAGTTCCAGTAACGAAGCTGCTGGTGGCGACCAACCTGCTGATCTTCGTAGCCATGCTTGCCAGCGGAGCAGGCTTGTGGCACTCATCCAACAGCGTACAACTCGCCTGGGGCGCCAATTTCGGTCCCGCTACCCAGGATGGGGAGTGGTGGCGCCTCGGGACCGCCATGTTCCTTCATTTTGGCCTGGTCCATCTCACATTGAACCTCTGGGCGCTCTGGGATGCAGGCCAACTGGTTGAACGCATGTACGGGCACGCGCGCTTTACCGCCCTCTACTTTGCCAGCGGTCTTGCCGGCAATCTGCTCTCGCTGGTTGCACATAAAGGCTTGGCCATCTCCGGTGGCGCTTCAGGCGCCATTTTCGGCCTATATGGCGCCCTGCTGGTATTTCTCTGGCGCGAGCGCGGCAGGCTGCATCCCCACGAGTTCCGATGGTTTTTCTGGGGCGCCACGGCCTTTGCAATTGTCAGCCTTGGACTCGGCCTCGCAATTACCGGTATCGATAACGCTGCTCATATCGGCGGCTTCGTAACCGGTCTGCTCGGTGGAATAATATTTGCGGACCCCGCCAGGATGAGCGGAAAGTCTTCTCACGTGTTCAGCAGTCGCCTTTCCGCTATAAGCATTCTTGCACTGGCCGTCTTCACGCTGATCGTTCGGATTCCACCTCCCGCCTATAAGTGGAGCGAGGAAGTATTGGCGCGCAAGGAAATCGGCAATTTTCTGCGCGATGACAGGGCGATCACCCAGGCCTGGCAGCATATACTCGATGAGGCCAGGAGAGGAGGAGTCTCCTTTGACGAACTGGCGGGACAAATCGATACCGCGGTGGGTAATCCCTATGAAGAAAGCTTCGAGCAGCTTTCGGAACTTCCACCTGATCCCGCATTGCCTTCTGCCGCTACAGTAGAAATGCTGCGAGACTACGCCGGACGCCGCAGGGATGCGTCCCGCGCCCTTGCGGAAGGTCTGCGCACCCACAATCCCGCGCAAATCCGCCACGCGCTGGAAATGGCGAGGCAGCCGCTCCAGTTACCCAAGCTCTCCCCCCCAACCCCGTCCACCCTACCCCGCTGACGCTGCCCAATCCCGCGTTTCGCGAAGATGAGACACGCAAGTCTACGCCAGATGGCAGTTAAGTACGTTGCGTCGGATATCGCGGCATCCGTGTTGGAAATACCGTAACTTTGATCGATTTCAATGTTTGGGAACGCAATCGCTACACTGCCCATAAAGAATCAGGTCATATTTATCGATCACGAAGTTGCGGGGTACGTGAAGATTGTTCTTTTTGATGCTGTCGTGAATGTCGAATACCTTGCTGCAGGTACTGCACTTGAAGTGATAGTGATCATCCAGCTTGGCCATTTCGTATCGGTCCGCTTCACCAGGCAGCTTGACGGGCAGAATGTGTCCTTCTGCTACGAGATCTCTCAATGTCCGGTAAACGGTAGCAATACTCAGAGAGGATACCGCAGCCTTTCCTGCCGCAAGTATTTCCTGTGTCGAAAGCGGCCTTCCTGCCCCTGAAATGACGTCAAGAATTGCATCCCGCTGCCGAGTATTACGTTCCATGAATTTGCCTCAACAATATCATTCCATATCTATATAGATATTATCCGATTCACGAGCCTCTTAACTCTCATTATGTCATCGTAGCCTTGACCGAATACTGTTGCTATTGATATATTATTATCATTCAAAATAACTGAAAAAAGAGGAGATAGATGAGCCTTACATCGAAAAGCAGTATCTTGGGACTGGTCGCTCTGGCGCTGACGCCCTTCCCTTCGTCGGCAGCTTCGAGGCATGATGAGGGAATCAGGTTCTATATTGGCTATGATGGATTGTCCACATTGACTTCCGGGACGTATGCCGGATTATCCAATCCGAACTCGAACCGCCTGACTCTTTTGCTCGATCACGGCAACCATTTTCATGGTATCGGGACATACAGTTACACTGGGCCAACCTCTTCACCCGACATACTGTCAACCAACACGAATAATCGGATTCCTGAGATTTCTTCCAAGGAAGAACCTCTTCCGCTGGCACAAGGGAATGGAATCTACGCAGATACGTTGCGAACAAATGTTAGCAGTTCGGAATATAGCTACCTCGGCATAGCTTCCATTCAGTCACTTGCCAACCACCCCTCAGGCAGTATGGAAGATGTCCTTTTCCAAAGCAGCAATAACCGCTGGTCAGATCAATTGAATGATGTGGAAATCGGACTCAGGCTGGTCGAGAGCACACCTGAGTTACATATCGGGACGGAAACCACGAAGGACGTTTACGCCGGCAGCGATATATTTACTCTAGGGGCAGGCAATGATTTCGAGTTCAAGCCGGTTTATTGGACCGATACAGCGGCTCCAGCGGGCATTTATTCGGCAACTTTCGAATTGCTAAATACGGAAACAGGCTCGTCCATCCTGGACTCGGGCACATTCCATTTCGATTTCAACGTTTCGCCTATACCCGAACCGCACACTTACGCAATGTTCCTGGCGGGTTTGCTCCTGGCGGGATCGATAGTGAGAAGGCGACTGCACTGGCTGCACTACTGATACTTTCTTTGCTCTTTCTCGTAAATAAAAGTCTCATTCTGAGGAAGCACTTCCGAAAGTAGAGCAAGCGGGTCGATGAGTGAGACTCCATTCAACTAAATCAGCCAGGATCATCATGACGCTAATCGATCAACGCCTGCCGGTCACCGTGCTGTCCGGTTTTCTCGGAGCAGGTAAAACCACTTTGCTCAACCACATTCTGGCCAATCGCGAAGGATTGCGCGTGGCAGTAATCGTGAACGATATGAGCGAAATCAACATTGATGCATCACTTGTAGCTATAGGCACTCAGAATGCGGGTGCCGCTTTATCGCGCACTGAAGAAAAACTGGTGGAGATGAGCAACGGCTGTATCTGCTGTACCTTGCGCGAAGACCTCCTGACCGAGGTGCGCAAGCTTTGCGCCGAGCGCCACTTCGATTACCTGCTGATCGAGTCGACCGGTATCGGGGAACCCATGCCCGTTGCCGCCACGTTTGATTTCCGCGATGAAAATGGAAACTCACTCAATGATATCGCTCGCATCGATACCATGGTAACGGTCGTCGATGGGGAAAATCTGCTGAAAGATTTTACCAGCGAGGAGTTGCTCGCCCAGCGCGGGGAAGTGGCGGGCGAAGAGGACGACCGCTCGCTGGCCGGCCTGCTAACCGAGCAGATGGAATTTGCGGACGTAATTGTCATAAACAAGGTGGACAGGGTGACGCCTGCGCAACTCCACGAGGTGATCGGCGTGATCAAGGCATTGAATCCAACGGCGGAAATCATTCATGCCCACCGCGGAAACGTCCCCTTGAACAAGGTGCTCGGTACCGGCCGGTTTAACCTTGATCGTGCCAGCAGGATGGCTGGCTGGGTCAAGGAATTGGCGGGCGAGCACACTCCGGAAACGGAAGAATTCGGGATCAGCAGTTTCATTGTACGCCTGCCTGAACCGCTGCATCCGCAGCGCTTCGCCGCTTTCCTCGAAAAATCCTTGCCCGGAATCCTGAGAGCAAAGGGTTACGTCTGGCTGGCCAGCCGCCCGGACTGGGTAATCTCGTATTCGCGTTGTGGCAATACTGCTGCTGTGGAACCGGTGGGACGCTGGTGGGCCGCCGTCCCAGAGGAACGATGGCCCGCGAAGGGCAGTGAAGAGCGCCAAGCAATAGAACAATCCTGGCGCATGCCTTATGGGGACAGGATCAATGAAGTGGTTTTCATTGGTCGTTTTAAGGATCGCGCCCAGGACCTGAAAGCCGTAGAGCAGGCATTTGCGGAATGTCAGCTTGAAGCTGCCGAAGTTCGCAAGGGTATCGATTACTGGCGCAAGATGCCGGACCAGTTTCCCCAATGGACACCGTTGGCTCTCGCTTCAGAAGGGGAATCAGAGTACGCATGAGTGCAGTCATTCCCCAGATACCTTTACCAGTATGTCATCAGCCGGAGAAGTGACAAGCCACGCCAATCAACCGTGAAAACCGATCAGCTTTCTTCCTTCGAAAAATCACTTCTGACCGCCCCGCCAGAGGAGTACATGTCTCTTCCGCAATTGGAATTCTTTCGTGCTCGCCTGGAGGATGAGCGGGAGCGACTGCTGGAGTGTGCGCGACGTACGCTGGAGCAGATGCAGGAGGTAGCCACAGAGCCCGATTTCAATGACCGCGCCAGCAGGGAGGAAAAATTTCTGCTGGAATTCCGGGTACGGGATCGGGAACGCAACTTGCTGAGAAAGATCGAGCAGGCGCTTCAACGCATCGAAGACGGGACTTATGGCTGGTGCCAGGAAACAGGCGATCCTATCGGTATTCCCCGTCTACTGGCAAGGCCAACTGCCAACCTGTGCATCGGGGCCCAGGAACGCCACGAGTTGCTTGAGCGCACTCATGGTGCCGTAGCGTTAGAAGAACCGTGAGGGATATAGTATGGCCGTTCTAGTAACCAAGGCGCTTTCTCCCAATCTGACTCAAGATTGGGAACCCCAACCGTACGCATATATCACCTCTGAGCTTGAGGAGTTGATACGGATATTCCATCCCTTCACCCAGATCGTGATATGCCAGCGAGATACCAGCAACATTGTGGATCGCTACATACAACAGGGATTGGAAAATAACCTTTTCGGAAACGGTTTTCTAACGGTTATCCGTTCTGAGGAAGGTCTCGCACCGGATTTTCTGCCTCCGCTTCCCGGTCGAGAAGCAATGGTTGAGGATGTGCGCTTCCTTGCGGAGCTTTACTCTGACCTCATGGGATGTAATGAAATTGCTCTGCGTCTGGAAGTGCTTGATAAAGCAATGTGTCCCCGCTTTCATGTCGATCGCACAGGTATTCGTCTGGTTTGTACCTATCATGGACAGGGAACGGAGTGGATCAATGACGAACGGGTTGATCGTGATAAACCTGAACTGAACTCCCTTGGTTTTGCTGACAGCGCTCCCAGTCTGCTTGATGAAAGAACCAGGGTCGAAGCGACAGCACCCTTCGACATTACCCTCCTCAAGGGGTCTCTATGGCAGGGGAACCCTCAACGAGGTGCGCTCCATCGTTCTCCTGCCGTCGCCGCAGGTCAATCCCGTGTCCTTCTTGTAATGGATGCAGTCTGGGGTAGCAACCCCGGCTAATCTTAGCCCTTCCCTCTTCCTCCTTCGGCAACACATTTTAACCATCGGATCTTTATCTCAGTGCTATCCGCATCAGCACTGTAGGCAGGATATCCTCTCTGGTTACCCTCCCAGCCATTTGTCATGCAACTCGTCTGGCACGTCCTTTCTTGACATGCGCAGCTTATAAACTAAGGTTAATAGGATAAACAAAATCCAAATTCAGCAATTATCCATTCGGTCTCGTAAAGTAAAAGGAATCCCCCAAGTGGCGGGAATAAATTAACTTTGGTGTAACCCCCGAAGCAGATAATGTTTGGAAGTTCCGGCTTCTCAAGCAAGCTCGTTTACTTAATGCAGGATTGACTGTTTCCTGTAGTGATTGAAATGAATCAGGAGGATATATATGGCCCAGCCGCTGACTTCTGAATCGACCTCGTTCACCCTGGACAATATGGGGAGGTACCTTTGCAATACCTTGCAGGAAGCATTTGATAGCACCACCCAAACCATTGCCGGTCGACAACGCGCGTTCGACGTGATCGTTGTCGGGGGGGGAACCTTCGGAGCTGCCATCGCGGAACATCTCTTCGTAACCGACGCTGGAGGAGACGGTACACGTAGCCGCCGAATCCTCGTGCTGGAGGCTGGACCTTTCGTGCTGCCCGAGCACATGCAGAACATGCCGTTTATGGGAGGCGCTCCGGATCTGCGTGTGCCGTGGGTAAATCACCCGGCACTCAACTACAGCGGACTGATCTTCGCCATTGGAGGGCGTTCACTGACCTGGGGCGGCTGGTCGCCTGAGTTGCTCGACTTAGAGTGGGCCACCTGGCCACAAACAACACGCGATGACCTGCGCACGAGATATTTTGAGCAGTCAAGTGATCAGATCGGGGTCACGGCGACGAACGACTTCATTTTCGGCCCGCTTCACAGTGCGTTACGCAAGCAACTTCATACTGGCCTTAAAACGCCAGGTAACGAAACAGGTTTTTCCTTCGCCGATCTGCCCGATCACCCCAGTGTGCGTTATCACGATTCCACGCTTGGCCCGATCAACGTCGCACTATTGCGCAAATGGTTGAATCTCCCTGCCGGGAACAGGACATCAAAAGCAGAATTGCTTGAACTGCTCAAACTTGAAGCGCCCCTTGCAGTTCAATCCAGGACTGAATCAGGATTATTTCCAACGAACAAATTCAGCGCTGTGCCCGGTCTCATTCGCGCCGCGCGGCTCGCAAACCGCGAGGCTGATGGTACAGGGCCTATAGCGGACGCGCGAAAGAGGCTCATGATCGTTCCGGACTGTCATGTACAGGAACTCATCACTGAGACCCAAGCGGACAATTGGGTGCGTATCACGGGAGTGCGGGTCTGGCAAAACGGGATGTCCGTGGATATTCCACTCGCACCGCCGCGAGATAGCGGGCAAAGCGCAGTCGTCATTGCGCTCGGTACAGTCGAAACGACACGTGTGGCACTCACCACATTCCAGCAATCGCTCGCAGGTCGTGCCGCACAGCGCATGGGCTCAAATCTCATCGCTCATTTGCGCTCGAACCTGACCATTCGTGTGCCAAGGAAGGCAATTGAAGCAAATCTGCCTCCCGAACCGTTCAATAGCCTCCAATGTTCCGCCCTATTCGTGAAAGGCAAGGCAGCCAGCGGAAGTACCTTCCACTTTCAGATCACAGCTTCAGGTTTAAACGAACTGGGTACCGACGCCGAGGCAGAACTCTTCAAAAAAATTCCAACTCTTGAACATCTGGAGGGCATGCTTCGTGCCAACGATAAAACCGTCGTGATCACGATTCGCGGCATCGGCGAGATGAAACCGCGCAATCCGAACAGCTTTGTTGATCTGTCTATGCTCGAGGCTGAATTCGGGCGGCCAAAGGCGGTTGTTCATCTTGGAAACGCAAAAGCAGCACCAGAAGCCTTTCCAGGCAGTAACGAAACAAACATCGACCGGGCCACATGGGATGAAATGGATTCCGTGTCTGACAAGATCGCGCTGATCTTCGCAGGAAATGAGCCATTCGAGATTCTCCCCACTCAATCTAGCGCCATTCCGGTGCCGGTGGGAAGCAGAGCACAACGACTCGCCTTACTGGGCGCATTCAGGAACCGCCGCGACGACTTGGGTACGACGCACCACGACACCGGCACGATGCGTATGGGCGACGATATCGCCGATTCTGTTACCAACGACTTCGGCCGCATCCACGATACCACTAACTGCTATATCGCCAGCCCCGCGCTCTTTCCAACGATGGGTTCCCCAAACCCGATGCTCACTGGCATCGCCCTGTGCCGCCGCACCGCCGACCTGCTCAACAGCAGTGTGTTGCCCAGTTCAGACGCGATCATCAGTCCCCAGCCCGAAGCGGGTTTTCGCTCATTATTCGACGGTACGGATAAGACCTTCAAGGACTGGTACCTTGCCGGTCCGGGGGGTGGAGGCATGCTTCATTTGAACGGGGAGATGGTAAGTTACGGGGGTGGCGGGCTGAGACTCTTTTATTACGCCAAGGAAGCCTTTAGCGATTTTACGTTGCGCCTCCAGTTCCGTATCTTCGACACCGCGAACCATAACAGTGGCGTCTTCGTTCGCTTCCCGCGTCCGACACTTGAACTTGCCGATACGCTCAAAACCCGTATCCCGAATGAGCCGTTCTTCGATGCAGGCAACGCGGCATGGAGGGCAGTCCTAGCGGGCTTTGAGGTTCAGATCGATGACAACGCGTGGGGGGACTCGGGCAAGGATTTCTATGAAATCAGGCCGGAGCCGGATGGCCTGTTCAAAAACCGGACGGGTGCCATATACAAGATTCAAGCCGGCGATCGCGTCTGGCACCTGAACTTCAACGAGCCTGCCGTACAGAATTACACCCCTGGGCCCGCGCTTGTTCCTGGTGTGTGGTTCGAATACGAGATCGAGGTACAGGGCAATAACTACAAGGTTTTTCTAACCAATATCGAGACCGGCATACGACAGCAGACCACCTCATTTGACAACACCGATGGAGAGCGTGGTCGAGCTCCAGGTTTCATCGGGATACAGGTGTATCCTGGCAGTACCCTGGCTTGGCGGCATATACGCATCAAAACGCCCTGAAAGCACCCCTAAAGTGCAAACGTAATGCCAGTTGGTGATATTCAACCATTCCTCTACGATTTTCCCGCGAATTACGTATCGTTCAATCAGGCGTTGTAATTTCCCTTATCTGGTCTATAAATGGAAAGCTATGACATTTACTGGCAGCCATTGAGATTGAATCACCAAAATAAATGGGCTAGCGTTAGTTCATCCATCATCAGGGGGAACGAACATGCAAACATATCGCGGGCGCTGGCAGATTACTGTCATAGGTAAAGATTCAGCCTGGGATCAACGTATTTCAATTACCGGGGCCTCAAGCGGGGGCGGTATCCTCGCAGGCGTCATGGGTTCAACGCAGATCGTGGACGGGACCCTCTGGAATCTGACGGTCGAGCATAATGACGGCACCCACGGATGGCAGGAGAATGCCGCCGTTCTCCCCGACCCGTTACAGGAGAATGGCGCACACCTCTCGCAAGTCATCCGCTCCAAGGATGTCTTCACCCCTTCCGATACCGACCCGAATGACCTCGTGATTCGGGTGGACAAGATCGGTCCGATGTTTAATGTTACCGTTCGACCCTTCGCGATCGATGGTCAATCTCTACTGATGTTCGCCGACGGCGTGTTCCTTGGTATCAACGGGATACAGTACATGGGTGTCGAAATTGAAAACACCTGGGGAGAAGCATTTGAGGACGAACTCCTGTTCGATATCTCCAACATTGGGCGGGCCACGCTCGCGTCGTTCGGAATTATGGTCGTTGACACATGGACGGCCGCCGAGTTGACGGCTACCCAGCAGACGGTACAGGGGCGGGCAATCCGTATACCTCCTTTGCAGATCGGGGAAAAGACTACAGTCTATTTTCTGGTGGACGCTAGCGGCGCACGACGCGGCAAGCCCCCCGTGGAGTTTGTTTTGCATAACCTGGGAGGCGACCCGGACCCGGACGATGCGATGCGCCACAATGCCAGAACCATCTTCATTGCCGAACTTGACTATGATCCCAACACAGGAATATCCGTGGTTTATATACCGGAAGGCAAGGTTTCGCTGACGCTCAAATCTATGGCGGTTGATCCGGTCGCCCTGCAGCAACTTTGCAAGAATGTGTTCAAGCCGGGAAGCGGATCGAAAGGATCGAGGGTGGGCGACGACATTACCCGTCTGGTGCGCGGGATGCGTGGAGGCAATTGCGACCAGAAAATACTACGTGAATTGATCACGCTGCTGTGCGGATGTCTTGTCGGCTCCGATTGCGGTGGCGGTGGCGGTGGCGGCGGGGGTGGTTCTGGGGGATGGCAGCGGGTGTGTCTGCCAGGTGGCATATGGTTACCGCTCGCCTTTGACTACAGCGTCGAAATTAAAGACGGCTTCGCAGGCCAACACGGACCACTGGCGTTTCAAGACCCGTGGTGGAAGATCGTGTTGCTGATCATCGCACTCATTGCCTGGCTGGTCGGGCTCATAGAATCCATTGTCGCAGAAAAAACCGGATGGGGAAATGTCGGTGACCATCCTCGCAAAATTGGTACTGTGGGTGCCTCTAACCGGGTGACGACCGATGCCGCGCTTATTGAACTGGATAACAGCAGGCCGTTCGTCCAGCAGACCGTCGATGCGATCACCGGTGAGCCGAACTCAAGCTTTATCACAGGCCTGGACACGCTGATTTCGATTGATCCGACAGTTGCCGCGCCATTTATGGGAATGCATGTCTATAAATCCGGCTCCCGCACTGGCCTCACACACGGAATCATCACTAATCCCAGCGCCCCGGCAGGCGAGTGCAGGGGACCCCAGAATGCTGCCGGCACCGGATGTACCGGCACGGATCCACATCACCCCGATCTGTTTCTAACAGGGCAAATTATCATTGCGTCAGATCCCGCTTTTGGCGAAGAACAATTCTCCGATCACGGCGATTCCGGCTCCGTGGTCTTTTCCCACGAACCAGCTACCATGAATCAGGTAGTCGGCCTTTTATATGGGGGTGGCGACACGTCCACCAATGTGTCGCCGATTCAGGATGTACTCACCGCGCTCTCCCTTAAATTGCGACCCTAGGGAAAAATATTATGCAAAAACTGAATCCGCAAGATCCCTCCGCTCGGGCCCAGGTTGAATCAATTATCGCGAAGATAAAGTCACAGTGGGGGCAAGACCGAAATGTCCTGGATATTTTGCCCGCAATCAAGACTGTGGGGCCGTATGCTCAACCTGACACTCTGGCAATAGGCTTCTATGTCAGAGAAAAAGTCGATCTGGCAAAGTTGACGGACAGAGGCTATCTGCCTATTCCCGATCAAATCGAGGGTGTGCCTACCGATGTGATCCAGGCTATAACAAAGCCACGAGGAACTGTGGATACGAAATCAACGCGAAGCCAGATGTTCGATACACTTGCAGGGGGAATCGCGGTAGGAAACGCGAACATGAATGTCTATGGCACGTTGGGCATGATCCTGTTCGCGCAAAGCGACAGCCGCCCGCTTGGGCTGACAAACGAGCATGTTCTTGTCAATGATATTGACGGACATGTGGGCGACGAAGTGCAGCAGCCTCGCTTCTATCTAAACAGCGAGGTTTCTATCGACAGTGCAGCTTGCTGTCCCAATGGTCAGCTCCACTATCGGCCTGTCGATAATCCCATCGTGGATGCGGCAGCCGGGGTTTTTGCCGCTGCATCCATCGCAGCAGTCTTGTCTGATCAGATTGATCCCCACCGTCGTGGTCAGGACGCAACGGTACCCGACCCCACTGAGCGTACCCTGCGTGAAACCGTTTCAGTCGAGATGCAGTATCCCGAGATACCACTTCCTGGGTACCCGTATAAACTCGATGTGAAATGGAAATACCAACGGGAAACAGATAGGCGCACCTTGGAATATTCGGTCTCGGAAACCAAGCCGAACCTGCACTTCGTGGAAACGCAGGAATTGCTCACGGACCGGACAATCTACCAGCGTGGTAACCAAGTAGTGTTTTTCGCCCTGGTGGGAGCCGAACCTCATCAAGAAACCTGCCAAAATTACTTTGTGACGGCTGCAGCGCTGTCCCCGAGCCATCATCGAGCCTATAAAATCATTCTAAAACCTTGGGAGATCGATACTGGTCTGAGAATTGACGACCCCAGCCAAAGCCTGGTGGACGGCCGAGCTGTGCGGCGTTGCACATCCTTTGATGACCAAAAACCCGACGATTGTTTTCGGCAGCCTCGCAGCATCAGCGGAATGATTTTCGACCCCAAAGACTACACCGCATGTTTTGTGCAGCCGGCTGCGACCGAACGACCCGCGCTGGTTTTTCCGCCTGCCGGCCTGACCATAAGATTTCCGACACCGATACAGGAGGTGCTCGGTCGTGTCGTGTTTCGTGCCTCGGTAACCATGACGGCATTCAATGGAGCCGAGGTGGTTGGGACTGCGACGACATCAGGCGTATCTCCCGCAGAGTTGCACCTCACCGCTCCCAGCATCACGCATGTCGTTTTTCGTAGCAAGGACGAATCGCCGGAACTGGTGGAAATTTGCACCGTGAAACAACTGCGGAACTACTGCATCTACCGGGGGGAACTTACCTTGCTGCCAGACGAGGAGATCGGTATGTGGTCGACTTATCTGTTCGCCCAGACGCGTAATGATGTTCCAGCAGGGACCGACCCGCTTATTGCCGCCACGACCATAGGGGGTCTCCCGGTGACTAGCAATTTTATTGACGCAGGCGGCTCTGACGATATCACCTATGGCCACTCGTGTCTGGTGGATATTGTTCCGAACGGTCAATTTGAGGTCGCTTTGCCATCGGGGATAATCGGGTGATCGGCCGCGGGTGGTAGAAGATCAGGAAGTTATTCTCCTTATCATTATAAAGCCCCATTCGGGGATTTATAACCCATGGATCACGATTCGTTCTACCGTCCGATAGCCTTGAGATTTTCAGGCAGCCACCTCGAATCTGAGAGTTCTTCATCTGCCTTTCGCACCAACTGCTCCTTTCTGAGATTGCGCATGAGATTGGCACGCTCGGTCGATACCGCTTCTGCGACCACCGAGAGAATCCTGTCCTTCGAGACATGCGATAGATAATTCCCGGATGTAGGTTTCCACCAGTCGGCCATGTCCAGATTCAAGGCGGTCATGAGTGCAGTGACTTCCTGCGGCGGTGTACTTTCCCGCTCCGACACCGTATTGACCGAAATCGCCGTGCAGAAAGCCAGCAGATCCAGAAGGTCTTGCTGCGATTGCTCTAATAGCCACCCGAACAGAGTCTTGCCGCTCCGCCCTGCCGCATCGATACGCTTCTGCCATTGCCGGCGCTTTTTTGCAAGTGCAGTCGCTGCCTTGCTCTGCTCGATACTCTCCACGTCCGGCTTGAGACGGGTTTCCTCGATGCTGATCTGCAGGATAGGATTTGACGCGGAGCCATTTGGGAAAATCTGTACCGCCATCCAATGCACGAGGGCGGCGAGCGCAACTTCCGGCCGATCCGTCATGGCCGCCTGCACGGCGGCCGTGCGATGCACGGTCAGCATGCGGGTCAGCTTTTCCGAATGGACCGGCTTCTCGCCACCAGCTCCTTCGATCCCTGCCGCTTCCCGCTCCCCTGACTCTCCTGGCTCCTCTGGTTCCCTCGATTCCCTTGGTTCTTTTGATTCCCTTGATTCCTTCGGCTGCTTCTTCATATCCTCCTTGCGGATGAGGCCCCGCTCGATGCGGAGCTTGCCTTCGTGGTCGACGGTGGCAATAGCCCCTGCAATTGCAAGATCGTCCGGATAAATTTCTTCCAGCGATTCGGTAAGCTTCGTCAGTTCGTCCCGAATGCACTCCGCTTTTTTCTTTTTCTCTGTCGCTTCGTAGAGTTCCCCTGTCCTGCCCCGCTCCTCATCGGAGGCATCGTATCCGGCTTCGATGGCTTCCAGTTCCGCTGCCAGCGCATCCATCCTTGCTTGCTCCTCCGCAGTCGGCTCGCGCCTGACTATCCGCATCTGCGAGAATTCGGCCCTGTCGGAATAGTCGAAGGTGGTGCGAACCTGCACCCACGCATATCCTTTCTCCTTCAGCGGTTCGACCACCTGGTTGAGTTTTTCCAGAGCAAGCGATTCGAGTAATTCGGCATCCTGCATATAACCGTCGTCCTCCTCCCCGAAAAGATCACGACGTATCACGCCTCCTGCGGCCTCGTATTCCTCTACTCCGACGAACCGGGCAAGCGGGTTCGTCCTTATGTTGATCTCAGTTTCGGTGATGAGCCGCCGGAAGGTTGCGCCGTTGCGCTGGTACTCCGGCGTGTTGTGCCAGAGCCGCTCCTGCAATTCGTGGTCATCGGTGAGCGCCAACGCCGTTATCTGCTCGAAGCTCATCTTGTCTTCGGCATACAGCGCGAAAATCCTGGGAGAGACCTTGGTCAGTTTCAGGTAACGCCTGACGGTCAGCGGAGAGACGCCAAAGCGTGGGGCAATCTCATCCAGCGCAAATCCTGCATCTATCAGGGCGCGGTAGGCCATGACGAGATCGGCAGGATGCATATGCTCCCGGCCACTGTTCTCAGACAGGCTTATTTCCAGCGCCTCTTTGTGCTCGACCACGCGGCAATCCACCTCATGGTCTTTCGACAGCCGCCCATCGGCTACCAGCAGGTTCAAGGCGGTCAGTCTGCGCCCGCCGGCAATCACTTCATACTTGCCGCTTTTCCTGCCCTTTTTCTGCTGCACGGTAACGACCAGGTTATGGATCAATCCCTGTGAAGCGATCAGGGCGGCCAATTCTTCGATGCCGGTCCCCTGTTTTTTGCGAACATTCAGGGGCGAGATGACAAGCTTTTTTATCGGAATGCGGATAAGAGTGGTTTCGATGGTTTCCATGATGGTTCTCCTGAATACTTAAATAAAACGGAAAAGAAAAGCTGGTGGTATCAGTGTTATCAAGCACCGGCATCGGCTTTGATGATCTTCGGCAAAAGGAATGCCGTCACGCCGTGATCCGCTTCCGTGATAATCCAGAGCATATTATCCCCGAATCTTTCCCGATTCCTGAAACGGTTTTATCTATCCATCTGACAGGCAGAGAGGATGGAAGTCCTGCCCTATGGCGTCTTTTTGGGTCTCCGGTCGCTCCGCCACCCGCAATTCGTTATCTGCTATTCCGGGGGTAACTGCAGCTAGGATTTAAGGTCCGTAATATATAAACAAAAAATTATGATTACAATCAAAACACGTGACTTTTATTTATAGTAATGCCGAGTACAATGTTCCAATGTCATGGCCCGTATCAGAACGAGTGGCTTTCACTTCATCCATTTCATTGGAGTCTGCCTTCATGCAAAAAGAAATAAGGAAGTTTGTAGCGGCGATATCCACGCTGGGCCTACTAGCGGGCTGCTCGGAGACCGGTACAATCGAAGCAAAGAAAGACGATTCCAGTGTGCCCGCACAAAATATCAGGCCTCTTGTCGACCACGACGGCCTCGCAAAAGGGTATGAAAACCGGGCCAGGAAACTGCTGGAAATAGCAGTGAAACACCAGAAACGGCTCCAGTATTACGAGGACAAAAAGTCCCTCCAAGGGAGACACGGGCAGGATTCAAAAGCGCAAGCCATCGCCCTAGTACAAAAATACAAGCTGGCATGCAAGCTGGCGGCAGAGAAAGCCACCGAATTTGCTTTTCACCACAGGACGGGGTCGCAACTCGCGAAACGCGATTATATTGCTTCGACGGCGTCGCATTGATTTGGAGTGCCCCGGGAGCTCAGCGGTGAACCTTGGCTGGAACTGGATGAAACAGTACGACTTGATTCTTGTGGCACTGGCCGCAGATTAGCTGTTCGTATCTCATTGGAGATCTCTTTTGAATGCCGCTACATATTGAAACACCGCTAATTGAATCCCATTTGATCAGCCATAAAGTGGGCCAATCTATTTGGCTGAAAATGGAGTCCGCCCAACCATCTGGCTCTTTCAAAGCCAGAGGAATCGGCTATGCATGCGAAGAATATTTAAAACGAGGAGCAAAACGTTTCATTGCATCATCGGGCGGTAATGCGGGACTAGCAGTTGCTTTTGCTGGACGCCGCCTTTCGGTACCTGTAATCATCGTGGTGCCTGAAGCAGCTTCAAAGCGGGCGGTGAACTTGATGCGCTTAGAGAATGCGGAAGTTATAGTCCATGGGAAGTCTTTGGACGAAGCGCACCGATTTGCGCTGTCACTCATCCAATCTACCGATGCATATATACATCCTTTCGATGACCCTCTGGTTTGGAGAGGGCATGCCAGTCTAATTGATGAAATATTCCGTGCTGGTCTAAAGCCTGACGTAATCGTTCTGTCAGTCGGCGGTGGCGGCCTTCTTTGCGGTGTTATAGAAGGATTGAGGCGAAATGGAGGGGCCGGTGTGCCCGTCATCGCGGTTGAGACTGAAGGTGCCGACTCCTATGGGAAATCGTTAAACGCGGGATTCCTTGTCGAGCTTGCATACATATCGAGTATTGCGACGACCTTAGGAGCGCGTATTGTTTGTGAACAAGCACTGGCGTACTCCAAAGATCACCGTATCGAAAGCGTTGTGTTGCCGGACAAGTTGGCCGTTTCTGCTTCTTTGCAGTTTTTGCAAGATCATGGAATTGTCGTTGAGCCTGCTTGCGGGGTTGCGCTCGCTGCGGTGTACGAAAAAGTTGCAGCGTTATCAGGGTATAAAACGGTATTAGTTATCGTATGCGGTGGCGTTGGTTCTACCGCTGATGACTTAGCCGAGTTGGCACGTGTGGAATGTGACGTAGCAAAATGTTAAATATTCAATGTGCCTCACTCCCAGGAGGACAAGGGAGAAAACGTTTGGTAAGAACAATTAATTTGGGCAATCCCTGTAGGAAACCTCGTGGACGAGGCTTTATCCGTCCATCAGGTTTTCCAGCAGGGTTGTCCATGGGTCAAGCTAGTGCTGCCAGACGGTAGGCTGTGCCGATCATCCACATTGCTACCGCTTGTCCATCTCAAAGGTTACTTCCCTCGTAGCAAAGCGGGAAGTGAGCTATTTTTCCCACCTGGACGCCCGTCGCATCAGGTCTATTCGGTAGGCGGCATTGAGATGAGGCGTGTACGAGTGGTAGTTGGCCACCTTCGTCCACAGATCGCCCCGATCGTTGCGGATGTGCATATGAATACTCCAGGCGGCAAGCGCATAGGAGTAGCAACCTTGCTGCGCCACATGTTCAGGGGTAATGCCGTACTTGGCCAAGTCGGATAAATATGTGGTATTGAACTGCATGGGGCCGACATCGTAGGTGTCATTTGTGTTTCGCATCCACTGCCCCGGTTTGCCTCCTTCCTTCTCTGCGATGGCAAGGAGGATATTGGCAGGCACTTCGTATCTGACCGCGGCTTGAATCGAACAAGCGACGCGCTCCGGCAAATCGGGGGACAGATCCACCACTCCCTGCCCTGTTACTTGCTGCCCCGGAAGGCAGCGGCTTCCGCTTCGGCATCGAGCTTTGTTTCCGTCGATCCAGCAAAGGCATTGCCCTTGAATTGCGGCTCAGGAATGTTGGAGCGAATGGCGGAGGCAACTTTTCCGCCGGGGGTTTGTGCCACGCGCCCGCCTTGCGAAGCAATGCTGCTCTTTACCGCTTCCATTCCTCCACGAGCGAGATGAGAGCCCATTTCAGCCACAAAGCGCCAAGGCATGCCCATTGCCTGAGCTAGTCCTCCCAAGGGCGCGCTCTGCCTGGGCTGCTCTTCAGCGAACATACCCATGCCGCCGTCCCTGCTGGCATGCGCCGCATCGAATGCGGGCCTTGATAGCGGATGCTCCCCCGGCTGCATTGGCGGCCGAGGCCATCATCATACCGGTGGCAACACCTCTTGCAGTTGCAGCCGCGGCAATCGCAGCCCCCGCCCCAAGGTTGCCTATTCCCCCTGCCCCACCGCCGACAATGCTGCTTAGCATGGGCGGAATCTTGTCGACCAGCACAAGAAGAATGATGGACACGACCATCATTACCCCCCTCTCCTTGAGATTGAGCCCCATGCTCATGTGGCGATAGTAATCTCCCCGGATTGCCTCAATTCCCGTGCACATCACCTTCCGGATATGGCCGTCAAAGTCCTGAAAGTCGCACCCTCAAAAATCCCAAAAATACCTTTTGACACCCGTCAGAAAATATAGGACTATTGAGTCTTGAGCACTAGAGGTAGTTGAACACACTCTCATGCACTACTATATATAGTAGTGCACAGGTTTTCCACAGCATTTCCACAGCACCCACAATATCAAGTTTTGCCCAGGGATTCGGCACATTTCCCTTACAAATGAGGAGCATCCAGCATGCAGCTTTCCACAGATCAAGCCCCCCGGCCGGCAATGGCAGGCTATGAGTTTTCTTCGAACCCTCCCGGCCATGATACGCGCTATTCCCAATACAAGATCATCCGTCGCAATGGCTCAGTAGCCGGATTCGAGCCAAACAAGATTTCCATTGCCATGACGAAAGCGTTTCTCGCCGTCGAGGGCAGCCAGGGTGCCGCTTCGGCCAGGGTACGCGAAGTGGTGGGGCGCCTGACCGAAGATGTAGTGAACGCCTTGATGCGCCGTCAGCCCTCAGGTGGAACTTTTCACATCGAGGATATCCAGGATCAGGTGGAACTCGCATTGATGCGCTCGGGCGAGCACGATGTAGCGCGGGCCTATGTGCTGTACCGCGAGGATCGCGCGCGCAAGCGGGCGCAACAAAAGGAGGCGGGGGCAACGGAGGGGACCGGCAGCGTCCTGAACGTACTCGAGGATGGGCGCACGGTTCCGCTCGATACCGCGAGGCTGCTGGCGCTGATCGAGTCCTGCTGCGAAGGTCTGGGTGAAGCGGTCGATCCTGCACTGATACTCAAAGCTACGCTCAAGGATTTATATGATGGAGTGCCGATGGAGGAAGTAAGGAAATCGGTAATCCTGTCAGCACGTGCGTTGCTGGAAAAAGAGCCGGCCTACAGCTACGTCACGGCACGATTGCTGCTGCACTCGCTCCGCTTCGAGGTGCTGGGCGAGGAAATCGTACAAAGGGAAATGGCTGAGCGCTATATGGAATATTTCCCGGCCTTCATAAAGCGCGGGATCGAGGCCGAACTGCTGGATGAGCGGCTGGCGCAGTTTGACCTGCCCCGGCTGGCAAAAACACTCGATGCGCACCGCGATCTTAAATTTGGCTATCTCGGTTTGCAAACCTTGTATGACCGTTATTTTCTGCATATACAGGAGAGCCGTATCGAGTTGCCGCAGGCATTTTTCATGCGGGTGGCAATGGGGCTTGCATTGAACGAAATCGACCGCGAAGCACGGGCGATAGAGTTCTACCATGTGCTGTCGAACTTCGATTTCATGAGTTCCACGCCTACCCTGTTTAATTCCGGCACACGTCGCTCGCAACTGTCTTCGTGCTATCTCACGACAGTGCCGGACGACCTGGATGGTATTTACGAAGCAATCAAGGAAAACGCGCTGCTTGCCAAGTATGCCGGGGGACTGGGCAACGATTGGACGCGTGTGCGGGCAATGGGCTCGCATATCAAGGGCACCAACGGCAAATCCCAGGGCGTAGTCCCCTTTCTCAAGGTGGTATCCGACACGGCCGTGGCGGTAAACCAGGGCGGCAAACGCAAGGGCGCCGTTTGTGCCTACCTCGAATCCTGGCATCTGGACATCGAGGAGTTTCTCGAACTGCGCAAGAATACCGGGGACGATCGCCGGCGCACGCATGATATGAATACCGCCACATGGGTTCCCGATCTGTTCATGAAACGGGTAATGGAAGGGGGCGTATGGACGCTTTTTTCGCCTTCGGACGTTCCCGATCTGCATGAGAAGTATGGCAAGGCATTTGAGCAGGCTTATCTCGCCTATGAGGATAAAGTCGCACGCGGCGAACTCGGCCTGTACAAGACAATACCCGCGATGCAGTTATGGCGCAAAATGCTGAGCATGCTGTTTGAAACCGGGCATCCATGGATCACCTTCAAGGATGCCTGCAATATCCGCTCGCCGCAAAACCATATCGGCGTGGTGCACAGTTCCAATCTCTGCACTGAAATAACACTGAATACCAATGATCAGGAAATCGCGGTGTGCAACCTCGGCTCGATCAATCTGGCAGCCCATATCGATGATGCCGGCAAGCTTGACGGCAACAAACTCAAGCGTACTGTCAGCCTCGCCATGCGCATGCTGGACAATGTAATCGATATCAATTTCTATGCCGTTGCCAAGGCACGCAACTCCAATCTCAGGCATCGGCCTGTCGGGCTGGGTATCATGGGTTTCCAGGATTGTCTGCACAGGATGCGCATTCCCTACGCTTCGGATGAAGCAGTGGAATTTGCGGACCATACCATGGAAGCGATCGCCTACCATGCCTACTGGGCCTCGACTGAACTGGCCGAAGAGCGGGGACGTTATGCTTCCTATCGCGGCAGTCTGTGGGATCGCGGCATTCTGCCTCAGGATACGCTCGACCTGCTGCAGGAAGAACGCGGCGGATACATCGAGGCGGACAGGTCGTCGACGCTGGACTGGGAAGCGCTGCGCGAACGCATCAGAAACCATGGCATGCGTAACTCCAACTGCCTGGCAATAGCGCCCACCGCGACCATTTCGAACATTGTCGGCGTTTCAGCCAGCATCGAGCCCACCTTCAAGAATCTTTACGTCAAATCCAATTTGTCGGGAGAATTCACCATTGCCAACCAATATCTGGTAAGCGACCTGAAAAAACTTGGGCTATGGGACGAGGTCATGATTTCTGATATCAAGTATTTCGATGGAGCCCTGGGCAAGATAGACCGTGTACCCACCGATCTCCGCAGGCTTTATGCCACTGCCTTCGAGGTAGAACCCCAGTGGTTGATCGAAGCGGCAGCGCGCAGGCAGAAATGGATAGATCAGTCCCAGTCGCTGAATATCTATATTGCGAGCGTCTCCGGCAAAAAGCTGGATGAAACCTACAAACTGGCCTGGTTGCGTGGCTTGAAGACGACTTACTATCTGCGCTCGCTCGGAGCAACGTCAGCAGAAAAATCTACAGTCCAGGCCGGTTCTTTGAATGCAGTGTCCGCGGAAGGAAACATGCCAGCCATGAGTGCGGCAGCGCCGGCGACAGATGTGTCGTTCTGTTCCATCGATGACCCGGAATGTGAATCATGCCAATAACAATTAAAATGTAATATTAGGAGAAAGATATGTTGATATTCGAGGATGAAATCATGCCATCGACGCCGCGGAGAAACGGCGATCCGGGATCGCTTGCCGGAGGAGCCGGGGTGGGCCCTGAAGCAGCGAGCCACCTTGCCGACACGAACGGGACCGAGACAGAAGGTAGCGTGAGCGATGTCGCAGGAGTGCGTGCAGGGAATGGCACAGCGGAAAAGGACTCTTCCGCAGAGGACATGCATCGGCGCGTGTCGGTGGAAGACAAGCGCATCATCAATTGCAAGGCGGATGTCAACCAGCTGGTGCCTTTCAAGTACAAGTGGGCGTGGGAGAAATATCTGGCGGCCTGTGCCAACCATTGGATGCCTCAGGAAATCAACATGAGCCGCGATATCGCCCTTTGGAAAGATCCGAACGGACTGACCGAGGATGAGCGGCGGATAGTCAAGCGCAACCTTGGCTTCTTCGTTACCGCGGATTCGCTCGCCGCCAATAACATCGTACTCGGCACCTACCGGCACATCACCAATCCGGAATGCCGCCAGTACCTGTTGCGGCAGGCATTTGAAGAAGCGATTCATACGCATGCCTATCAGTACATCGTCGAATCGCTGGGACTGGACGAAGGCGAGATTTTCAACGCCTATCACGAAGTGAAATCCATCCGCGAGAAGGATGAATTTCTGATTCCCTTTATCGATACGCTAACTGATCCGGCATTCAGGACGGGCACGCTCGAAGCGGATCAGAAACTGCTGAAAAGCCTGATCGTATTCGCCTGCATCATGGAAGGCCTGTTCTTTTATGTAGGTTTCATACAGGTCCTGGCGCTGGGAAGGCAGAATAAGATGACGGGCTCAGCCGAGCAGTATCAATACATCCTGCGGGATGAATCCATGCACTGCAATTTCGGCATCGATGTCGTGAATCAGATCAAAATGGAAGACCCGCATTTGTGGACCAAGGAATTTCGCAGCGAAATCAGTGCGCTGATGCAAAAAGCGGTGGAACTGGAATACCGTTATGCCGAGGACACCATGCCGCGTGGCGTTCTGGGGTTGAACGCACCCATGTTCAAGGAATACCTGCGCTATATCGCCAACCGCCGCTGCCAGCAGATTGGCCTGGACATTCTCTATCCGGGAGCCAGCAATCCCTTCCCCTGGATGTCTGAAATGATCGACCTGAAAAAGGAAAAGAATTTTTTTGAAACACGCGTTACCGAGTATCAAACGGGCGGGGTGTTGAACTGGGACTGAACACCTAGAATAATAGGGAGGGGAGCAGGCGCGTCACGAAGGGCCTGCCTGCCCTACCCCCGCTGAAAACAACTCTTCGCATTTCGGGTTTTAGCGTCGCCTGGTAGCAAGCCTCAACCCCGAGGGCTGATCGTCTGCCACATCGCATCCCCGGTTTCCCGCAATCCCCCATAGGAAATGTTTGCCCGCCTGTTTGCCAGCACTTAAGGCCTGCGCGCGAGGATGCGTGCCATCAATACGTTTTCCATACACTGATTATTTGCGCTGGTAAAATTTTAAGGACGAGGTTAACATTGACTTTCATTCGAATCTCTATCTGATGGAGGTGGCAATGGCTCGTACAATTCCACAAGGGTCCCGCGACTACGACACCACGCGCATTGTTGAACGGCCCGATGGTTTTTATTGGCATGACGAAAAAGAGGGTGACAGGGTATTCGGTCCCTTCCCCACCTTACTTGAAGCCATCCAGGATATGGAGTACAACGCCGACTCGGACTATGAACCGGGAGAAACCCTGGAGCAGGCAGAGGACGAGATTGGCATATCCGACTGGATCGATCCTGAAACCGGCCAACCCGGCGAAGGGCCCTTCCGGCTCGAAAACTGATCAGTACATAATTGATCTGGCACGTCTCATCGCATTATGTCCAAGCGATTTGACGTGCTCTTCTTCAGAATAAGTACGAATAAACCTTCGCTGACTCAGTTTTCAATCTTTGCAGCAACACCCGCTGAATCTCAGTGCGCCTGTGTCAAACATACGGCCTCTCCGCAGTCTCCCTTCCTGACTGCTTTTATTTCCTGCCATGAGCTGGTGAATACGTGCGCTCAGGTATTTCTTATATGCCCGCCTGTCTTTCCTTGATCCAAGGCTGATATGAATTACCGTGATGAACGGGATACGATGGGCTCAGTACAGGTGCCTGCGCATGCGCTTTGGGGCGCGCAGACCCAGCGTTCCTTGCAGAATTTCAGAATTTCTGGCGAGCGCATGCCGCCTGCGCTGCTTCACGCGCTGGCACTGGTGAAGCGTGCGGCGGCTGCCGTAAATCGTGATCTGGGTGTCCTGGATGACGAGCGTGCTACTGCCATCATCCAGGCTGCGGATGAGGTGGTCGCAGGTAATCATGATGCGGAATTTCCGCTGGTCGTATGGCAGACCGGTTCCGGAACCCAGACCAACATGAATATGAACGAAGTGCTGGCAAACCGCGCTTCTGAACTGCTGGGGGGCGGAAGAGGGCCGGATTGCAGGATTCATCCCAACGACGATGTAAACAAGGGGCAGTCATCCAATGATGTGTTTCCCTCTGCCATGCATGTGGCAGCCGCCCGCTCCCTCCATCATCAGTTGAAGCCTGCCATTGCCGCGTTGCGGCATACGCTGGCCACTAAGGCGGAAGCATTTTCAGGCATTGTCAAAATCGGTCGCACCCATTTGCAGGATGCTACTCCCCTCACCTTGGGGCAGGAATTCTCGGGCTATGTTTCTCAACTCGACCACGGGCTGGAGCACATCGAGACAGCGCTTCCCCATATATATGAACTGGCCCTGGGAGGGACAGCGGTTGGCACCGGGCTGAACGCTCATCCTGAGTTTGCGGTGCGGGTCGCAGCGGAATTGGCAAGATTGACCGGCTTGCCGTTTGTGACAGCTCCCAACAAGTTCGAGGCCCTCGCTGCCAATGATGCGCTCGTCCATGCCCACGGTGCGCTCAAGACCCTGGCAGCCTCGCTCATGAAAATCGCCAATGATATCCGCTGGCTTGCATCGGGTCCGCGCTGCGGAATCGGCGAACTGAAAATTCCCGAAAATGAGCCGGGCAGCTCCATCATGCCCGGCAAAGTCAATCCGACCCAGTCAGAAGCGCTTACCATGCTGTGCTGCCAGGTGATGGGCAATGATGTCGCCATCAATATGGGCGGCGCAATGGGGAACTTCGAGCTCAACGTCATGAAACCGCTTATCATCCATAATTTCCTGCAGAGCGTGCGCCTGCTGGGGGATGGTATGATAAGCTTCAACGAGCACTGCGCGACCGGAATCACCGCAAACATCGATCGCATAGACGAATTGCTGCGCAAATCCCTGATGCTGGTAACTGCACTCGCACCTCACATCGGCTACGACAAGGCAGCTGAAATCGCGAAGAAGGCGCATCGCGAAGGCACTACGCTGGAACAGGCAGCCGTTGCAACCGGCTACATTACCCTCGATCAATTCCGGGATTGGGTAAGACCGGAAGACATGATTCACCCACAATGCTCCTCGGGTTGAATAAATGCTGCTGCTCCCGTGGCCTCTGCCATTCCGGTGAATGAGCTTGCTCCCGTCATCCTCACGGGCGCCGAAGGTAGGCCTTGTCCTGACTGGGGGAGGCGCGCGCGCGGCCTATCAGGTAGGCGTTCTGCAGGCTATCGCCACGATGCTGCCGAAGAGAACGCGCAACCCCTTCCCCGTGATTTGCGGCACGTCCGCCGGCGCATTCAATGCCGCGGTTCTCGCTATCTCCGCCCGCAACTTTCATGAGGGTGTACAACGACTGTCAGCGGTATGGGAAAACGCGCAAGTCAACCAGGCCTACCGGACAGACCCTCTCGGCGTATACGGAAATGCATTACGCTGGCTCGCATCTCTCTTGTTTGCCAGCTTGGGAAAGCAGGGTGCGACCTCGCTGCTCGACAACTCGCCGCTTGCGCAACTGCTGAAAAACAGCCTGCCGCTTCAAGGCATTCAGAAGAGTATCGACACAGGCGCCTTGCACGCGCTCGGTATTACCGCCTGGGGCTATACCAGTGGACAATCAGTTACCTTCTATCAGGGTGCGGACAGTATACGGTCGTGGAAGCGGGAACGCCGTATCGGTGTCGCTGTACCTATCGAAATTGAGCACCTGCTGGCCTCTTCCGCCATTCCACTTCTTTTTCCGGCCGTACGGCTCAACCGCGAATACTTTGGAGACGGTTCAATGCGCCAGCTTGCGCCGTTGAGTCCTGCGCTGCATCTCGGGGCGGACCGCGTGCTGGTGATTGGCGTGCGCAAGATAGAGGAAACGCAGCCTGAGCGTGTCAAGGTAGAAAGCTATCCCACGCTCGCGCAGATCGGTGGCCATATCATGAGCAGTATTTTTCTCGACAACCTTTATGTCGATCTGGAACGGTTGCAGCGCATCAACCGGACCTTACGCATGATTCCTGAAGAAAACATGAAAAATCACGACATGCCGCTGCGCCAGATTCAGCACATGGTCATTTCCCCCAGTGTCGAATTCACTGAAATTGCGCAGCATCACGCTGCCACCCTGCCGCATACCATCCGGCTTTTTTACCGGGCCATCGGCGCAATGAGACGCGATGGCTCGTCTCTCCTGAGCTATGTTCTGTTTGAAGAACCCTTCTGTCGCGCCCTCATCGATCTCGGCTATCAGGATACACTGCCGCGCAAAGCCGAACTCTTGCGGTTCCTCAATGCAGCGCCAATCAATGGACCGATACAAGCAGATTTATCCGACACTGGTATAATCCGCAATCCAGTTCCGGGGACAGGCTGAACGCCCTGGTCGCTTCACCTGATTCCCTATTTTTCAGAGACTTCTTATGGACCTTGCCAGTCCGCAATTCTGGATTGCCGTACTCCAGATTATCGCCATTGATATCATTCTGGGAGGCGATAATGCCGTGGTTATCGCGCTTGCATGCCGGCGACTTCCCGAAAAGCAGCGAAATCTCGGTATTTTCTGGGGAGTGTTCGGCGCCATTGTGCTGCGGGTCGTGCTGATCTACTTCGCTTTCACCTTGATGGCAATTCCATTCCTGAAAATCGTGGCGGCACTGCTGCTATTATGGATCGGCATCAAGTTGCTCCAACCCGAGCCGGAAGGGAACGGACATGAGATCAGCGCAAGCGCAACTCTGCTGGGCGCGATTAAAACCATCATTATCGCCGACGCCATGATGAGCCTGGATAATGTGATTGCCATTGCCGGAGCCGCCAGGGACAGTGTCGTTCTGGTGGTCTTTGGCCTGGTGGTGAGTGTGCCCATCATCGTTTGGGGCAGCAAGCTGGTAATGAGACTCATGGAAAAATTTCCCGTCACTATCTTCATCGGTGCGGGCCTGCTTGGCTGGATCGCGGGACACATGAGCGTTACCGACGCGGTCAGCAGGGAATGGGTAGATAACAATGCGGCTTTTCTGCACTGGGTTGCGCCCGCCGGCGGCGCTCTGCTGATCGTGGTCATCGGTAAATGGCTTGGGAACAGGACGGGGGCAAGAAGAGCCGCGATTGTCGACCTGATGGACGACATAAACGACAAACCGCGCTCGTAGCGGCAATTTAACTGCTGATGGGAGAGAAAACATGCTGAAACTCTTGTTGCCGGTAGATGGCTCAGGCGCATCGGACAACGCAGTCGGGCAGTTCATCAAGCTGGTTCCCTCATACAGGGAAATGCCGGAAGTACATTTGTTGAACGTACAGTTCCCACTGCGCGGCAACGTGCCGATGTTCATAGACAAGAAGAGCATAGATCTGTATTACCAGGAGGAAGGCGCGAAAGAGCTGTCATCCGCACGGGCTTTGCTTGATCAGGCCGGTATCAGTTATCGGTTCCACGTCTCTTCTGGAAACCCGCCGAACATCATTCTGCGCTATGCGGAAGAAATGAATTTCGATCAGATCGTGCTTGGCCCGCGTGGACTTGGAACGGTGAAAGGAATATTGCTGGGTTCGGTTGCGAGCAGAATCATACAGCTTTCGAAGATTCCGGTGCTCCTGATCAAATAGGAATGGCAGATATCAGGGGATGTAATGCGTTTAACCAAGAAGGAGCTTTTTTAGAATGAAGCAGGATCAGAAGGGTTTAACCTTGATCGAGTCAATGATGGTAATTGCCCTCATTGGCATTCTGGCGACGATCGCTATCCCGCCTGCATTTCGGCTCTATGAGGATTCCCAGGCCCGCGAACAGGTAACCGAAGCGGTCGATCTTCTCGACAGCGTTAAATCTCCTGTTGCCACGTTCTATTCGGATAAGGGAAAATGGCCTACCCCCGAGGAGTTCGACAATCTGGTGCCCACACGGACCGGAAAGTATGTTGAGAGCCTTACACCGGAATCCCGGGAAAAAGGTTTTGAGGTAATAGCAAAATTCAAGAGTACCGGAGTGAGTCCGGGTCTGGTGATGGGAGGATCCGGTAGAACACTGGTTCTGGCGACAACAAACGGCAAGGAATGGTTCTGCAATGATAATACCGATCCTGCCTCCGGGGTGCCCGACCTTGTCCCGGGTACTGTCCTGCCCCAGCATCGACCCTCATCCTGCAAATAGGAGAGACCCGAAAAAGAGGATTTGCGGTCCGCCGCGGCCCTTTCCCTTCTGCCGCTTCGGCCGCTTCGCCACCCATCACGGGTTATAAGCCTGGTCCAATAGTTCGTGAGAAGGTTGATTTGCTCCCAGTTACAGGTCCTTTATCCTTTACATCCTGAAATTACGCTGCAAGGGCGCTTCGACCGCCAGCAGATGAATAGTGCTTCCCTGTCAAATTCAGCCTTCGTTAATCTTTCCAGATCCAGGGATTCACGGGAGCTTTCATCTGTGACATCCGGCCGGATTGTCGGTTATCCAGAAGAACAGGCAAAGCTGCTGCCGGAAAATCGTGTCATGGAGCATTGACCCCCATCTTCCAAAGCATATAATCGTCGAATAGTCGTGCTCTATTTTAGGGCAGAGCCATACTTTTTCCGGGCTCACTACGCTTCCCCCTCTCTGAGCACTGGCATATCCGGCCAGGCTCGCTCCCGGAACCCGGAAGAAAAAGAAAAAAGGTGATACACCCCACGTTTTGGTACGTTCTATAGCAACAAGATAACCGGAAAAATACATGAACGAATTTAGCGATCAAATATCAGCATACTTTACTCACGTACCCATGTGGCCCCTGGTTTTGCTGGGCGCGGGAATTGTAGTGGCCGGTATTTATGAAATGTTCACCCGCAAACGGCGGACGGAGGCTGCTGAAGAATTCCGCTCGGCCATTTTATCCACCCTCTCGGGCCTGTATCCCGAACCTACCAACTGGCCGAGAAGTATCGATACTTATCTGCGGGCACGCTTGCCGGTCATGCATGAAATCATCGAGGACTTTAGATCGAGTGTGCGGCAGCAGGATATCCCGGCGTATAACAGGGATTGGGATAATTACTATGAATTCTGCCGCAATGAGATTACCGATGACAAATGTATTGCCGCGGAAACGAACCCGGGCAGGGAATCAGACCCGAAAAAAACTTTTCACCAGCTTGTCTCAAACCTTTTGCGTTATGCGGAATGAGGCCTGGACAATAATTTGTAAGGCACGGCCAGCGAGATTCCGAATACGATATGGGTAGCGAGGGTGATCCAGTCCCGTGCTACGGAGAACCAGGGAAAAATCAGGGTCATTCCGTACATATTCGTTGCATAGATGATCAACCCGAAGACAGCGCCTGCCAGCATGGAAGCCACCATGCCAGGACGGGAAATGAGGGGCGCCAGAATCAGGCCATACGCAATGGAAAGCATGAAATGAATAAAGGTTGCGACGAGCATGACTCTCCACTCGAATGTGGCGGGCGGCGGGAGGACATCAGGACCCATTAGCATTGCCGCAGTCAGCCGCGCATCCCGGTAAAAAATGGAGGGGAGTGCATCAGTGAATACCCACCACAGAACAAGCTGAGCGCCGGTGGCAATGACACCAGCAATGATTCCAGCAGCAACTGCCGCGACAGGATTGATAGGCATTTACGGTAGGGAGAAAAGGTTCTTCACAGTTTCACCACTGAAAAACGTATTCGTTCTACAATGATAGTAAAGTTCCGAAAACCTTACCCTACAAGTTCGGGGGCCGGATGGTCCTTTTACGGGTGAGCATGAAACGGACAGGCAGCCGCCAGCCCACTCCGGAACCCAATCCCACGAGATGGTAATCGCATAATCATTCACCTCATGCAAAGTGTCGACCTGACCCATCATTTCCTCATCGCCATGCCGGCCATGACAGATCCCTTCTTTGCGAAGACGCTGACCTATATCTGCGAGCATAGTGACCAGGGCGCACTGGGCCTGGTGGTGAACCGCCCGATCGATCTCACCTTGAAGGACCTGTTGGATCAGCTTGATATTTCTTCCGATGACCAATTGACGCGAAGATTTCCAATCATGTTCGGCGGTCCGATACAACTCGATCGTGGCTTCGTCCTCCACCAACCCGTGGGTGAATGGCAATCGACCATGGCAGTGAATGACGATGTAGGGCTTACCACCTCCCTCGATATTTTACGGGCGATAGCAAACGGCGAGAGTCCCAGGCAACTCCTGGTCGCGCTAGGCTATTCCGGCTGGGCGCCGGGCCAGATAGAGCACGAATTATCGCAGAATGCCTGGCTGACGGTGCCTGCATCCCCCGCCATCATTTTTGAGTTACCTGCAGAAGAACGTTTGACAGCTGCGATGCAGTTGCTTGGAGTGGACTTTTCGAGCCTGTCGGATGAAGTGGGTCATGCCTGAAAGTATCGCCCATTCAACGAAGGAGCAATACTTCAGCCATTACAGGCAGAGCTGACGGATCAGATACCCGATATGGAGGAAGCTGAAAAAGCGAGTCAGCCGCGCGCCGGCACGGCGTTGGCTTTCGATTTCGGCGAAAAACGGATCGGCGTCGCGATCGGGAATCTGGAATTGGGATTGGCTCATCCTCTTGTTACCATATCCAACGAGAATAAGGAGGAATGCTTGAGAAGCATCGCCCGGTTAATCAAGGAGTGGGAGCCTGTTTTACTGGTGGTTGGACTGCCGGTTCATGCGGACGGTGCAGAGCACGAGCTTACCCGTCGAAGCCGCCGCTTCGCGCATCGCCTTCAGGCCAGCTTTGGCATTCGCACTGTCCTGGAAGATGAGCGTTATACCTCGATCAGCGCCAGTTCAGCACTGGACGAAGCGAGGGTCAGAGGCAGGAGACAGAAACAGGTGTTGGATCAGATCGCGGCTCAACTGATATTGCAATCTTATTTTGACCAACGAAATGCAATTACCTGAAGCGGAAGACCTGCTGGCTGTGCTGACTGCCCGGATCCGGCAAGGCATTTCCAGTGATACCGCAGTCGTGGGAATTCATACCGGCGGAGTATGGCTTGCGGAAAGGCTGCATAAGGATCTGCAACTGGCGCTCCCCCTGGGAGTGCTCGATGTCTCCTTCTACCGTGACGACTTTGGACAGATCGGCCTGCATCCCCAGATCAGACCTTCGGACATCCCGTTCAAAGTGGAAGGAAGCCACATCATTCTCGTGGATGATGTGCTTTATACAGGACGAACGATCCGGGCTGCCATCAACGAACTGTTCGATTATGGGCGGCCGGCAAGCATTCGCCTGGCTGCGCTGATAGACAGGGGCGGGAGAGAGCTTCCCATTGCTGCTCAATACATTGGCACGACCCTGGAGGTGCCCCCTGCAAAAATGCTGGCGCTGGAAAAAAAAGCGGATGGAAAGCTGGGCCTGAGCCTGTATGACAAGCACCAGGGCAATGAGTAACAATCCGCAGTTGAATAAAAATGGTCAACTGCAACACCTTCTGACTACCGAGGGGCTGCCTGCTTCCATTCTCCTGAATATTCTCGATACGGCCGAACCGTTCGTCGGGGTCACGGAACGTGACGTCAAGAAAGTGCCGTTGTTGCGCGGAAAATCCATATTCAACCTGTTCTTCGAACCCAGTACGCGTACACGCACGACCTTTGAAATTGCTGCAAAACGGTTGTCTGCCGATGTCATCAATCTCAACATTGCGGTGTCGTCCCAGTCCAAAGGAGAGACACTGCTGGACACGGTGAACAATCTTTCCGCCATGCATGCCGATATGTTCGTGGTGAGGCACGCTCAGAGCGGGGCTGCGCACCTCATTGCGCAGCATGTCCGCTCTGAAATTCACGTCATCAATGCCGGGGATGGACGGCACGCGCATCCCACGCAGGCGCTGCTTGACATGTTTACCATTCGTCGCTGCAAGCGCGACTTTCATAACCTGCGCGTCGCCATAGTGGGCGACATTCTTCATTCCCGGGTGGCCCGCTCGCAGATTCATGCGTTGACGACGCTCGGCGTACCGGAGGTACGCGTCATCGCACCCAAGACATTACTGCCCGCCAAGGTCGAACGTCTGGGGGTGCATGTTTATCATGATATGGCGAAAGGACTGAAGGACGTCGATGTGCTGATGATGCTTCGTCTGCAGAACGAACGCATGCTCAGCGCACGTCTTCCGAGCACTGAAGAATACTTCAAATATTACGGACTCACTCCCGAGAAACTGGCGCTGGCGAAGCCGGATGCAATCGTTCTGCATCCCGGACCCATGAACCGCGGGGTTGAAATCGATTCGGTCGTAGCCGATGGAAAGCAATCTGTAATCCTCCCCCAGGTAACATTCGGCATCGCAGTGCGCATGGCGGTAATGTCCATTCTGGCTGGAAGCTGAAGGCCATGAATATCGCCATCCGAAATGGTCGTGTCATTGACCCGAAAAACAGCTTCGATCGCGTAACGGATATTTACATCCGGTCCGGCAAAATCGCCTCTCTCGGCGCCGTCCCGCTAGGCTTTGAGGCACGCCGGGAAATAAACGCCCAAGGATTGATCGTGTGTCCCGGACTTGTGGACCTCTCGGCCCGGCTGCGGGAACCCGGCCTGGAATACAAGGCGACGCTTGAATCAGAAATGGGAGCTGCGGTGGCGGGAGGCGTTACAAGCCTGGCATGCCCCCCCGATACCGATCCTGTGCTGGACGAGCCCGGACTGGTGGAAATGCTGAAGTATCGCGCAAGGGGCCGCAATCAGACGCGTGTTTATCCCATTGGAGCGCTTACCCGTGGACTGAGAGGTGAATGGCTGACTGAGATGGCTGAACTGCACAGCGCGGGGTGTGTCGCATTCGGCCAGTCGGACAGGCCGCTTCCCAACAACCGGGTGCTCATGCAGGCGATGCAGTATGCATCCACCTTCGGGTTTTGCCTGTGGTTGCGTCCCCAGGATGTAAATCTCGCTGATGGCGGGGTTGCCCACGATGGGGAAGTGGCGACGCGCCTTGGCCTGGCCGCCATTCCCGTCTGCGCCGAAACTGTGGCCCTGTCCCACATCATCCTGATGGCAAAAGAAACGGGCGCCAGGGTGCACTTGTGCCGCATCTCCAGCGCGGAAGGTGTGGCCATGACACGCGCAGCCCGGAAGCAGGGGTTGCCGATTACCTGCGACGTGGCGGCCAATCATGTCCACCTGTCTGAAATGGATATTGGCTTCTTCGATTCCAACTGTCATCTGGTACCGCCGTTGAGAAGTCTGGGAGACCGCGACGCCTTGCGCGCAGGACTGCTGGATGGCACTATAGATGCCATATGCTCCGACCACGCCCCCGTGGACGAGGATGCAAAGCTGCTGCCCTTCGCAGAGGCGGAGGCCGGCGCAACCGGCCTTGAATTGCTGCTGCCGCTTACGCTGAAATGGGCGGCGGAAACGAAGCTGCCCCTGGTAGCCGCGTTATCGAGGATCACGGGAGAACCTGCCCGCATCCTTGGGGTGGAAGCCGGCCATCTTACGCCCGGCGGCGATGCCGATTTGTGTATTTTCGACCCTGATCATTACTGGATGATTGAAGCCTCGACCCTCAGAAGCCAGGGCAAGAACACGCCGTTCCTGGGCTGGGAGCTGCAAGGCAAGGTAAAGTATACGCTGATCAATGGAAACGTTGTTTACGCGGACTAGGCGCCGCAACAGGGACATGTATTTTCGAGTTCTCTTCTTTCAAACTGACTGACTGAATTTCCATCAATGAACCCTTTGCTCGATTTTTCCGGATTGCCGCGCTTTGCCGAGATTCGTACCGAACATATCACACCGGCTGTAAGTCAATTGCTGGGTGACAATCGTGCCCTCATTGGGCGAATACGGCAGGATACCGACTTGCCGACATGGGACAACTTCGTTCAACCCATGGCGGATGCCAACGAGCGGCTCTCCCGTGCATGGGGCCAGGTATCCCACTTGAACGCGGTGGTAAACACGCCGGAACTGCGCGAGGCTTATAATGCCAATCTGCCTCTTGTCACGCAGTATTATGCGGAGCTGGCCCAGGATCAGACGCTGTTCGAGAAATTCAAGGAATTGCGCGGCGGCAGGGAATTTGAAGGACTGAGCGCCGCTCGGCAAAAGGTCATCGAGAATGAGTTGCGGGACTTTCGCCTGGGCGGGGCAGAACTGCCTGCCGAGAAGAAAGCCCGCTTCCTCCAGATTCAGGAAGAGCTGTCAGCACTGGGCTCGCGCTTCAACGACAATCTCCTGGACGCCACCAACGCGTTTGTATTGCATGTGGAGGATGCCGGTGAGCTTTCCGGTATTCCTGATGATGTATTGCAAACAGCGAGAGAAGTTGCGGAAAGGGATAATGCGGCTGGCTGGAAGTTCACCTTGCACGCGCCTTCCTATCTGCCTCTTATGCAATACGCGGACAACCGGGAGTTGCGTGAAAAAATGTATCGCGCTTACTCCACTCGCGCCAGCGAACTGGACACAGCCGCCTCCCCATCCGGGGATACGGGCAATCTGGATAACACTCCACTCATTGCAGGAATACTTGAACTGCGCAAGGAGGAGGCACAGTTGCTTGGATTCGAATGCTATGCCGAAGTATCGCTGGCGACGAAGATGGCTTCGACTCCGGCGCAGGTGTTGGACTTTCTTGGCGAACTCGCCACCAAGGCTCGGCCGTATGCCGAACGCGACCTGAAGGAGTTGCGCCAGTTTGCGGCCGCCAAGCTGCAACTGGATACCCTCGAAGCATGGGATCTGGCATACGTCAGCGAAAAGCTGCGCCTCGAGCGTTATGCCTTCTCAGAACAGGAAGTAAAGCAATATTTTCCGGAAACGAGCGTGTTGCCGGGTATGTTTGGTCTGGTAGGGAATCTTTACGGCATCAACATCACTCCAGTGGAGGCAACCACGATTCAACTCTGGCATCCGGATGCCAAGCTGTTCAATATAGCCGACAGTGAGGGAAAGCTCATCGGCCGGTTCTACCTTGATCTCTATGCGCGACCAGGCAAGCGGGGTGGAGGCTGGATGGATGATGCGATCAGCCGCCGGTATGTCGGGGGTGTGGACAATCGGGAATACGCGGTTCAAGCGCCTGTCGCATACCTCAATTGTAATTTTTCCGGACCTGTTTCTCATGGGGAGAAAGTTCGCCCTGCCCTGTTCACTCATGATGAGGTCATTACCCTGTTTCATGAATTCGGACATGGCCTCCATCACCTGCTAACCCGGGTAGACGACCTCGGCGTATCTGGCATCCATGGCGTGGAATGGGATGCGGTGGAACTGCCCAGCCAGTTCATGGAAAACTTCTGCTGGGAATGGGAGGTAATCAGCAGGATGGCAAGGCATGTGGATACGGGCGCGTCCATGCCGCGTGAACTGTTCGACAAGATGCTGGCGGGGAAGAATTTCCAGAGCGGTCTGCAAATGCTCAGGCAGCTCGAGTTTGCATTGTTCGATATGCATTTGCATTTCGATTTCGACCCGTATGGCCAAAAAACCGCACAGCAACTGCTCGATGAAGTCCGCGAGCAGGTTGCCGTCATCATCCCTCCCGGATTCAACCGCTTTCCCAACAGTTTCTCGCATATTTTCGGGGGAGGCTATGCCGCCGGATATTACAGTTACAAATGGGCGGAAGTGTTGTCCGCGGATGCATACAGCATGTTCGAGGAAAATCCCGCGGGAACCGTTGTCAATTCTGAAACCGGATTACGCTTCTGGAAAGAAATTCTCGCAGTAGGTGGAAGCCGGCCGGCATTGGAATCTTTTATTGCATTTCGGGGACGCGAGCCAGAAATAAATGCGCTCCTGCGGCATAATGGCATGGCGCCAGCGCCTGCATGACACGCTTGAGAAAAAAAGGGCAATGAAGCTTAAATCAACCTCATCCTGCATGAATTCGGAATCCAGGAATATGGGGCTCATGCTTCCCCCTATACCGGTTGCAACCTGCGAATTGTGGGAAAACGACTCCAATTCAGCCCTTTGAACCCAAGAAAGTGAAAACCATAAGTAATTCAACGGCCTCGACTATAGGAGAAAACCAGATGAAAGGTGTGACACGGAAAGTCATTACGGCAGTGGTGCTGATAACAGCATTAGCGGGTTGCGCGCAAAAACCGCCCGCTCCGAAAGTGGAGGAGCAGGCGCAGAAATATAGTGACGGTGAACTGCCGCTGCCGGATAACTATAAAAGCTGGCCCAAGTTTCTATCCGAAGTACAGCGTCCGGACAATAAGCAAGTCCGGGAAATCTATATCAATCCCACCGGTCACGGGACCAAGATGGGGGAGGCCTTCCCTGATGGAACCATTACGGTGATGGAAATCTACAAGGCGGGCGAGGCGGCTGACGGAACGCCGCTCAAGGGACCGGATGGCAAGCTCGTCAAAGGGGAATTGCAGAAGATCGGCGTGATGGCGAAAGGAGCCGGTTGGGGTGAAAGGGCGCCAACGGACCTCAGGAATGGAGACTGGGTATATTCAATGTATATGGCGGACGGTAAAACAAAAGCGCCCGATGATCTCAATACCTGCCGCGGGTGTCACCTGCCTTTGAAAGACAAGGATTATATTTTCCGCTACGACGAGTATTTCCAGAAGCGGGCAAGCTGATGCTGCATCGACCTATTGAAACCGCACATTAAAGCTGCGTATTGAAACTGTTTCAAAAAGCAACCATTGAATCCTGCCGCCGAGCCGCCTCTCGGCGGCAAAACCAGGACCAGAGTTTCACTCAAGGCAATCTGATTACATCCTGCTATCCTGCTGAGCTTCGTTTCTGCCAGTTCCTTTTCTTTCCGGCCATCCCATTAGGCGAAGGGGTCGATGTCAACATCGGCCCCCTCAGCTTTATCGCCGGACGCCATAGACGTTACCGGGACGGGAATGTTCTTTGCGCTGCGCCATTACATCCCAAAATGGATGGAACTGCACAGGTAAACGGGATAGATTAATTCAGCTTGCCATGACACTGTTTATATTTCTTTCCTGAGCCGCAGGGACATGGGTCGTTACGTCCGATCTTTTCTCCCTGGCGGACGAACGGCTGATGTTTCTGCGGACGCTCCTGGACTCCCATATCTTCCCCACTCTCGGCACTCCCTTCTTCACCCAGGGCTTCTTCAAAAGCAGCGTGATGATACTGCACATTGACTGGCGCGTGGTGGGTTTCCGCCACGGCTTCCACCTGTTGCTCACTTCTGATCTGCACTGCCATGAGGGTCTTGGTGACTTCCGCCTTGATTTCTTCGAGCATGGATGTGAAGAGTTCAAAAGCTTCGCGCTTATATTCCTGCTTGGGATTTTTCTGCGCATATCCGCGCAAATGAATTCCCTGGCGCAGGTGATCCAGTGAGGCGAGATGCTCGCGCCAGTGAATGTCAAGGCTTTGCAGCATGACCGCGCGCTCGTACTGATGCATGATAGCCGCTCCCACCTGCTCCACCTTGCCGGAGTAGAGCGCATTCGCCGCCTCTATGATGCGCTGATGAAGGCTATCCTCATGTAAGTCCGGCTCCTTTTCCAGCCATTCCCTCAAGGGCAGGGGCAGGTAATACTCGGCGGCCAGCGCCTTCTCCAGTCCTGGAATGTCCCATTCCTCCTCGACACTTTGCGGCGGCACATGGAGTGCGATGAGATTGCGCAGCATGTCCGCCCGCATCGCAGTTGTCGTTTCGGTAATATCTTCCGACTCAAGCAGTTCATTGCGTTGCTGATAGATGACTTTGCGCTGATCATTGGCAACATCATCGTACTCCAGCAGTTGCTTGCGTATGTCGAAGTTGCGCGCCTCCACCTTGCGTTGCGCGTTCTCGATTGCGCGCGTCACCCAGGGGTGTTCAATGGCTTCTCCCTGCGGCATGTTGAGCCGCTGCATGATGCTTGCTACGCGGTCGGATGCAAAAATGCGCAACAGCGCATCCTCCAACGATAGATAAAACCGGCTGGAACCAGCATCTCCCTGACGGCCGGAACGGCCACGCAACTGGTTATCTACCCGACGCGATTCATGGCGTTCGGTGCCGATGATATGCAACCCTCCTTTTTCCAGCACTTCATCATGAAGGGTCTGCCACTGCTGTTGCAGTTCCGCAATCCGTTCTGTTTTCTCTGATTCGCTCAGAGTCTCATCGGAGCGGATGCGCTCGAATTCAGGTTCGGGATTGCCGCCCAGCACGATGTCCGTACCCCGGCCGGCCATGTTCGTGGCGATGGTGATCATTTTCGGACGACCCGCCTGGGCGACGATTTCCGCCTCTCGCGCGTGCTGCTTCGCGTTCAGCAGCTGATGCGGCAATTTCTCGCGGGTCAACAGGGAGGAAAGCAGTTCGTTGTTTTCAATCGAAGTGGTACCCACCAGAACAGGTTGACCTCTCTCCTGGCAATCCTTGATGTCCGCGATAATCGCCTGGTGCTTTTCGTCCATCGTGCGGAATACCTGGTCCATCCGATCGGCACGGATCATGGGACGGTGGGTCGGAATGATGACGGTTTCCAGCCCGTAAATCTGCTGGAATTCGTAAGCTTCGGTATCGGCAGTGCCGGTCATGCCTGCCAGTTTCTCGTACATCCGGAAATAATTCTGGAAGGTGATCGAGGCGAGCGTCTGATTCTCCTTCTGGATGGTAACACCTTCCTTTGCCTCCACCGCCTGATGCAAGCCTTCGGACCAACGCCTGCCTGACATGAGCCGTCCGGTAAACTCATCGACGATAACGACTTCGCCATTCTGAATTACGTAGTGCTGGTCCCGATGGAACAAGGCGTGTGCGCGCAGACCGGCATAAAGGTGGTGAACGAGACTGATATTCGCGGGATCGTACAGGCTTGTTCCGGGGGGAAGCAAACCGCTCTGGACCAACAGTTTTTCCGCGTGCTCGAACCCTGACTCGCTCAACAATACCTGCTGGGCTTTTTCATCTACGCTGAAATCCCCCGGACTGTCCTCGTTTTCCTGCCGGACCAGTTTGGGAATCAGCGTGTTCATGCGCACATAAACATCCGTGTTGCCTTCCGCCTGCCCGGAAATGATCAAAGGAGTACGTGCCTCGTCGATCAGGATGGAGTCGACCTCGTCGACAATGGCAAAATTGAGCAGGCGCTGTACCCGTTCGATCGAATGATTCACCATGTTGTCGCGCAGGTAATCGAATCCGTATTCGTTGTTGGTTCCATAGGTTATATCGGCCGCGTAGGCTGCCTGCTTGTCGCCATGATCCATCTGGGACAGAATCACTCCTACGTTGATCCCCAGGAATCGATAGATGCGCCCCATCCATTCGGCATCGCGCTTTGCCAGATAATCGTTCACGGTGACAAGGTGCACACCCTTGCCCGCCAAGGCATTGAGGTAAGCAGGCAAAGTTGCCATCAGTGTCTTGCCTTCACCTGTCCGCATTTCGGCAATCCTGCCGTCGTGAAGCACCATGCCGCCAATCAACTGCACATCGAAATGACGCATTCCGAGCACGCGCTTGCCTGCTTCGCGCACGACCGCAAATGCCTCCGGCAGCAGCATATCGAGATTGGCTCCTTCCCCGATGCGCTGCCTGAACTCTTCGGTCTTTCCACGCAACTCAGCATCGCTCAGCGCCGCAATCGTCGCTTCCAGCGCATTGATCGCCGCTACGGTCTGTGAATACTGTTTGATGAGCCTGTCGTTACGGCTCCCGAACACTTTTTTGAGCAGATTGTTGAGCATGAAAATTCTATTTCTATTAAGCGATCATCAAAAAAATAGGGGGTGAGGTTTTTTCGGCCTCACCCCCCACTGCAAAGTATTTATCCCGGCTCAACCCGGCATCTTCAGGAACCGGGACGGATTTTGCGGCGAGCCCCTATGCCTGACTTCAAAGTGAAGATGCGGACCGGTAGAGCGGCCTGTACTGCCCACTTCCGCAATCTTCTGTCCACGCACCACTACCTGGCCCACCTTCACCAAGCGCTTGGAGGCATGAGCATAGCGGCTGACAAAGTCATTGCCGTGGTCAACATCAATCATATTACCATACTCAGGATGATAATCGGAATACACCACCACGCCACCTGCCGCCGCGAGAACGGGCGATCCGGCAGGCATTATGAAGTCGATACCTTCATGAAAATGGCGCTTTCCGGAAAAAGGATCGATACGCAGGCCAAAACCGGAGGAGTACGCCTTTCCCTCTACCGGCATTGCCGATGGAAAAAACTTCTTCCTGAGCCTGTCCTGCATCAGCAATGAATCCAGGGCGTCGAGTTTGTCGGTGCGATCATCCAGCGTCCGTGCCAGCTCCTGTATCTGACTGTTGAATTCGGTAAATGAGATATCCTGTAATTGCTGTGTAGACAACGTACCTCCCTGCCCCGGATTCTGGTTGAACAGGTATTCCTGCGGCTTCATGCCGGCCAGCTCTGCCAGCCGCATGCCAACGGAATCGAGCCGCAGTAGCTGGGCCTGCATCTGGCCCATCTTGATCGCCATGGCGTTGAGACTGTCGCGCAGATAGGACTGGGTTTTCTGGTGCTCTTCCTGCTGTGCGCTTAAAACCAGGGATTTCAATGTGGGACTGTCGATCTTGTCTGCATATCGCAGGGATATATAGTTGAGTACCATCGCCATCAGCATGGAAGCAAAAAAGAACCCGGAAACCACGAGCGTAAGGTGTTTACCGGTTAAAGTCAGGGTTTTTGCTTTTGCCGAATTATTGGAAATTAGAATAATATTCATCTTCTCCCCTAATCATGATTCAGCCATGACTGCCCGCAAGATCGATTTCTACCTTGGGACCCTTAGGCTGACGCCTGAGCATCAGCGGTTATTCAATCACGCGGAAAAGTTAACCGAGATGCAAAGGGCATTTAAGAAAATTATGCTGCCCAACCTGGGCAAGCACTGCGCTTTAGGTGGCTTCTCTGAAGGAAGCCTGACAATTTGCGCGGATAACGGTGCGATTGCCGCAAAACTCAGGCACATGCTGCCATCATTATTATTAAAGCTTCAGGCAGCCGGGTACGAGGTTACTGCAATTCGGATTGCTGTGCAAGCAAATTACCGCGACATTCGCGGAAATGATTTCCCGGACAGAAAACGACAAATAGATAAAGAAGGCATCAAGAGCCTGAATGTCCTGGCTGCGGGTCTGGGAGATTCACCCTTGAAAACCGCGGTGGAGTCGCTGCTGGAAAAACAGCAAAGGAGACTCTGAAAGAAAAGGCGATGATGCCTTGTTCGATCCCTGTTTTTATCCCTATTTCCCTATTTTTATCCCTAGACCCGAACAAAACCCCGAACCGATCTAAGGGGAGCAAAATCGGAAAGGAACAAAGGCAGAAGGAAGGGTATCCAACCATCAGGGTGGAAATCAGCAAATCGCCGCACATGAACATGCGCTGCGCTGAATGCTACCCAGGCGAGGGAATACTCCATCGCAGGAAGTAACGGATCGCTCAGTTTGCTGAGACGACCTGCAAGAAAAAACTCCCAGCGATAACAGCCTGTTCCGCCCCTCTGCGCTTCTGAGCCTGAATCAAGGTAGATCAGAAGGCAAAAAATATTCAGCGCAGCCAATGCTGCTGATGAATCTCACCTCAGACCAGTCTCGCTCCAGACCGGATACAACCGGTAGCCGTTGCTCGATCAGCCTGCTTCCTCAGTCGGCCTGTTTTCTCAGGAATGCAGGGATATCCAGTAGGTCCACCCCTGACTGCTTCATCGCTTCGACGGCTGCATCCCGCTGCCTGTTCGTTCGGATCGAAGCAGGACCTTCCGAATCCTTCCAGTTCATGCTGTCGATACTATCCATGGGGGTGCGCGGGTGAACAACGCTCAAGGTCTTGGGCGGGACGCGATTTGCGCCTCCCAGGCCGACTCCGCCCAGACCGGTCGCCACCACGGTCACACGCAGATCATCATGCATGTCGTCGTCAATGACTGTCCCGACGATCACGGTAGCGTCTTCGGCGGTGAAGTCCTTGATCGTGTTCATTACATCATGTACTTCGCGCATCTTCATTGCGGCGTTGGCGGTGATATTTACCAGTACTCCACGGGCACCGGCAAGATTGATATCCTCCAGCAAGGGACTTGCAACTGCCTGCTCGGCTGCGGCCTGAGCGCGCTCGGGACCACAGGCAATCGCCGAACCCATCATTGCCATACCCATTTCGGACATCACCGTTTTCACATCGGCGAAATCGACATTGACGAGTCCCGGGCAATTGATCACTTCGGCGATACCGGCGACGGCGCTATACAATACGTTGTTGGCTGCCTTGAATGCATCCAGCATGCTGACGTCTTCTCCCAGCACCGCCATCAGCTTGTCATTCGGAATCACAATCAGTGAATCAACGTATTGCGCAAGCGCTTCCAGTCCTGCCTGGGCCGCTCTCACGCGCCTGCCTTCAAATACAAAAGGTTTCGTGACCACGGCGACGGTCAGAATTCCCATTTCCCTTGCAACCTGAGCCACTACCGGCGCAGCACCTGTTCCAGTTCCGCCGCCCATGCCAGCAGTGATGAATAGCATGTCCGCTCCTTCAATCAGCTCGGCAATGCGGTCGCGGTCCTCAAGTGCGGCATGCCGTCCAATCTCTGGATCCGCCCCCGCCCCCAATCCCTTGGTGATCGTCGACCCCAATTGCACCAGGGTACGCGCCTGATTGCGCTTCAACGCCTGCGAATCGGTATTGGCGCAAATAAAGTCGACGCCTTGCACACCGTTTTCCATCATGTGATCTACGGCATTACCACCGCACCCGCCAACGCCGATGACCTTGATAACAGCTTCCTGTGTTTGTGTATCCATGATTTGGAACATCACGCACCTCCCTTTTATGTGTTCAAACAATAAACGTTACCCATTGAGACCCTGACTGTATGCAACTCGCACATGCACTTGCCAGGTACAAAGTACTGCTTTCGAGCTCTTCCATGCCCGCACGCAGCCAGCAACTCAGAAATTGACCTGAAACCAGCTTTTCATCCTGTCCAGAATCCGCGTGAATGAATTACCTTCCAGCCTGCTTTGCTGGTGCTGTTGAAACTGGTCCACCCCTGAGAGGATCAAGCCTATTCCGGTGGAGTATCTCGGTGTGACCACCACTTCCTCCAGACTGCCGTGGTAATTGGGCAATCCCAGTCGCACCGGCATGTGGAATATTTCTTCACCGAGCTCCACCATCCCTTCCAGCGAACTGCTGCCACCCGTGATCACGATCCCTGACGACAGCAATTCTTCGAATCCGCTGCGGCGCAATTCAGCTTGTACCAGAGAGTAGAGCTCTTCCACTCGCGGCTCGATGACTTCCGCCAATGTCTGTCTTGACAGATGGCGGGTCCCGCGATTGCCCACACCCGCCACCTCCACCATTTCGTGCGGGTCAGCCATGCTGCGCAGCGCGCATCCATGGCGGCACTTGATGCCTTCGGCGTCGCTGGGAGAAGTACGCAGCGCCAGCGCAATATCGTTGGTAATCTGATCTCCTGCAATCGGAATCACCGCGGTGTGACGGATGGCGCCCCGGGCAAATACCGCAATATCGGTCGTACCCCCGCCGATATCCAGCAGACAAACGCCGAGATCTTTCTCATCTTCCGATAGAACGGCCATTGCGGAAGCAAGAGGCTGCAACACCAGGTCGCGCACTTCCAAGCCGCAGCCGCGCACGCACTTGAGGATGTTCTGGACGGCCGATACCGAACCCGTAACGATATGAACCTTGACTTCGAGCCGCACACCGCTCATGCCAATCGGTTCCAGAACATCCTCTTGCTCGTCTATGATGAATTCCTGGTTGAGCACATGGAGCACCTGCTGGTCGTTCAGAATATTCACGGCCTTTGCCGTCTCCATCACCCGCTCAACATCCTGCCGCGTCACCTCCTTGTTCCTGATAGGCACCATGCCATGCGAATTGAAACTCTTGATATGACTGCCTGCGATACCGGTATAAACCTCACGGATCTTGCAGTCCGCCATCAACTCCGCCTCCTCCAGCGCGCGTTGAATCGCATTCATGGTTGCATCGATATTGACGACCACGCCTTTCTTCAGGCCCCGTGATGGATGACTGCCCATACCGATCACTGTATATCCGCCTTCGGGCTTCATTTCAGCGACAACAGTCACAATCTTCGAAGTGCCGATATCAATGCCGACAACCAGATTTTTCGCTTCACTGCCTCTATTCATTTGCCTTGCAATCCCTGCTTCCTCCCGCTCCACGGGATTCCCGGAAATCCTGCCTGTCTGCTCCTGAGGAGCTTCACTGCTATCGCGTTCCACGCGCTGCGAAACCACTGACATAACGTAAATCTACATAACTCAAACGTTGATTCAATCGCGCTGCGACCAGATCGTGTGTCTGTACATAGCGCTCCAATCGCTTCTCCAGGTGCTCTCGCCCAAGCTCCAGTATCGTTCCATTTCCAAGGCGAACCCGCCACGCACGCCGGGGTGAAAGTTCCATCCGCTCGACATCCTGCTTCAACGGCTGTAGCAATCTGGTAAAAACTGCATGCTGATGCACCATTTCACGAACACTCTCTCTTGGTCCTTCAAATAAAGGCATCGGCTCATCCGATGTAGCATTGAATATCTCTCCCTGCCTGTTGACCAGGGCACTATCGCCCCAGTGTGCCAGCGGCACATGCTCCTCGACCACTACGTCCAGCCCACTCGGCCAGATCCGTCGAACACTTGCCACCCTTACCCACGCCAGTTTTTCGAACGTGCGCCGTGCAGCCTCAAGATCAATGGTTAAAAAATTTCCTCCCACTTCGCGATGAACCGCGTCAGAAACCTGTTCTCGCGTCACATGCTTAAGCTCACCGCTGCCGCTGTTGCTCCTGATATTGACTTCCTTCAGCGGCAGCAGCGGCAGATGGATCGTCCACTGGACCACAAGGTAGATCGCTATCAGTCCCGCCAGCGCAAACAGCCAGTCCGCCACCTGGTTCAATGCCTGATGGTTATCCCACATGGGCCAGTTCCAGTATCTTCAGGACCAGTTCCTCGAACGATATTCCTGCCGTTTTTGCCGCCATGGGAACAAGACTATGTGTGGTCATCCCGGGTGAAGTGTTCGCTTCGAGGAAATAGGGAGTGCCCGACCTGTCCAGTATCAAATCCACCCTTCCCCAACCTTCGCAGCCCAACAGTCTGTGCGCCTGCAATGCCTGTTTCCGAATGACGCACTCCTGCTCCTCGGACACCCCGCTCGGGCAGAAATACTGCGTCTTGTCCGACAGGTATTTCGCTTCGTAGTCGTACAGATCACCCTCGACCTGAATTCGCACCAGCGGCAACGCAACATCTCCGAGAATGGAAGCCGTGAGTTCGGTTCCTTCGATAAACTGCTCCGCCAGCACCATGGCATCATGGCGGGCAGCAAGACGCCATGCGGCGGCGACTTCCCCTGCCTTCCTTACCTTGCTCAGGCCAATGGTGGAACCCTCTCGCGAAGGTTTTACAATCAGCGGCAGGCCGAGCTCTTTTGCCACTGCATCAAAATCGCTCTGCTCATCGAGCAGAATATGGCGCGGCGTGTTGATGCCCGCAGACTGCCAGAGCAATTTGGTGCGCCATTTGTCCATTGCCAAGGCGCTCGCCAGCACGCCGCTCCCGGTATAGGGAAGCCCCAGCAACTCCAGCGCACCCTGAACTGTCCCATCTTCGCCATAGCGGCCATGGAGGGCGATATGAGCACGCGCATATCCTTGATGTAAAAGCGCGTCCATGTGCTGTTCGGAAGGGTCGAATGGATGAGCGTCCACTCCGCAGCGGCGCAGGGCATCGAGTACGGCTTTGCCACTTTCAAGGGAAATCTCGCGCTCCGCTGATCGCCCTCCGAGGAGAACCGCGACTTTCCCGAAGTCATGACTACCCGCCATATCCACCATCCTTCCTGTACGCAGCCCGGGAAACACGCAACCCAGACCTGGCAGGAGTCCCTATAATGCGCACCTCCTGTTTCAGTTCCATACCAGTCTGCTTTTTTACGGTTTCACGTACCGCAGCAATCGCCGCTTCTATGTCGGAGGCGGTAGCGCCTCCGGTGTTCACAATGAAATTCGCATGCTGCGGCGAAACCATGGCGCCACCGATACGAAACCCCTTAAGCCCACACGCCTCGATGAGTCGCGCCGCCTTGTCATTCTCCGGATTGCGGAACACGGATCCGGCATTCGGCAGGTTTAAAGGCTGACTCTGGATACGGCGGGCAAGCAACTCCTTGATCTTCTGCCGAACTGACGCTGCATCGTCCCGCGGCAGCGCGAACCACGCGCCCGAGAACCATTCACCCCCCAGAGAATCGTCAGGGACATTCTCTATGCCGCCAGCCTTTTGGCTCCCGGTACTCCCCTCTCCCCTCAACGCCACGTGCCGGTAGCCAATTTCGTAATTCCCAGACGATCGTCTGCGCACCCCCCCCGAGCGGTCCATGGTTTGCACGCTCGAGACGATGTCCCAGGTTTCGGCCCCATAGCATCCGGCATTCATTGCCAATGCGCCGCCTACGGTGCCGGGAATACCTGCCAGGAATTCCGCTCTCCCCAGCCCCTGCAGCGCAGCAAATCGGGCGACTTTGGCGCACGCCACCCCTGCGCCGGCGTAAATCAGCATCTCGCCCGCATCGGATTGTTCCAGCCGCAAATCGTTCAGGCGGGCGTGCAGTACAACGACACTGCCCCGCACCCCGCCATCGCGTACCAGGAGATTGCTGCCAAGCCCCACCACATATACCGGTTCATTCCCGGGCAGGGCGCGCAGAAATGCTGCAAAATCATCCAAATCCGCTGGCAGAAAGATGCGCTCTGCGCTCCCGCCCGCGCGCCAGGAAGTGTAGTTCTTCATCGGCTGATTATGGAGCAACTCGCCACGAACGCTGGCATAATCAAGGGAAAGGTTGATTTCTGACATATCCATTCAGGAGCCCTGTAACAAAAGCACTGCGGGTTCCCTGTTTTCTTTCGGACTAACCGGCAGGCGAGCTTCAGCCTGCGAATCCCGGGAAAGGGTAGGAGCCACTCCTCCCACTGATCCTGCTCCCATTACCAGCACCACGTCCTTATCCCTGGCGATGCTGTGAATTGCCTCCTCCAGTTCGTCCACCCTCTCGACAAAGATGGGTTCCACCTTGCCGAGCACGCGCAGCGACCGCGCGAGCGATTTGCTGTCTGCGGCAATGATGGGCGTTTCGCCAGCGGAATAAACTTCTGTCAGGAGCAGTACATCGGCTGTGGATAGAACTTTGACGAAATCTTCGAACAGGTCGCGTGTGCGTGTATAACGGTGCGGCTGAAACGCCAATACCAGGCGGCGTCCCGGGAACGCGCCGCGCGCTGCGGCAATTGTGGCCGCCATCTCCACGGGATGGTGGCCGTAGTCATCGATCAGGGTAAAACTTCCGTTTCTGCCAGTTTCGGAATCAGCCAAGGGAATTTCGCCGTAACGCTGGAATCTCCGGTCAACCCCCTTGAAGTCCGCCAGGGCCCGGACGATGGCAGCATCCGGCAGTCCGACCTCATTGCATACGGCTATTGCCGCAAGCGCATTTTGCACATTATGCAGGCCAGGCAGATTCAGCACGATTTTGAGTTTTCGAGTTTTGCCGTTAACCCCTATCAGAGCGGTAAAGTGCATCTGACCTTCACTGTGACGAATATCCGCGGCGCGCACCTGCGCGGTTTCCGATAATCCATATGTGGTCACAGGCTTGGTAATAGCCGGCATGATCTCGAGTACGTGGGCATCATCCACGCACAGCACCGCCATGCCATAGAAAGGCAGATGCTGTACAAAATCCACGAACGCCTGCTTGAGCTTGCCGAAATCATGCTCGTAGGTATCCATGTGGTCGGCATCGATATTGGTGACCACAGCCAGCACGGGTTGCAGGTGGAGGAACGAAGCGTCGGATTCATCCGCCTCCACGACGATGAACTCGCCACGGCCCAGCTTCGCGTGGGAACCCGCCGCCTCCAGTCGGCCGCCGATAACGAATGTGGGATCCATGCCCGCTTCCGCCAGCACGCTGGTGATCAGGCTGGTGGTGGTGGTTTTGCCATGCGTACCCGCGATGGCGATTCCCTGCCGCAACCGCAGGAGCTCGGCCAGCATGATAGCGCGTGGAACGACTGGCACTTTGCTCTCCCGCGCCGCAAGAACCTCCGGATTATCGGGCTGAATCGCGGTCGAGGTTACGACTGCATCCGCCGATGCCACGTGAGTGCGCGCGTGACCGATATAAACCATCGCGCCCAGTTTTTTCAGTCGCCGGGTGGTCACACTATCATGTATATCCGAGCCGCTGATCTTGTATCCCAGGTTGAGCAGCACTTCGGCGATTCCGCTCATGCCGGACCCGCCAATGCCCACGAAATGAATATGCTTAACTTTGTGTTTCATACTTTTCGTTGTTTACACATAAAGCAAATGCAACTGCCGTAGCAAGTGCAACTGCTGTAAGACGGAGGAAACATGATTACCTTAAACTGCAACCATTTCCATGCACGTCTCGGCCACGCACCGGGTAGCATCGGGTTGCGCCAACTCTCTCGCCCGGCACGCTATTTCCATAAATTGGTCCCTGCCCATACCCATCAACAGCTCTGCCAATCCTTCCGGAGTCAGCTGGCTCTGCGGCAGCAATATCGCAGCACCTTTCCCGCTCAAAAATTTTGCGTTCGTGGTCTGATGATCATCCACAGCATAGGGAAAAGGCACCAGAATGCTTGCCACCCCCGCCGCGGCCAACTCCGCGACGGTGAGCGCGCCCGCGCGGCAGATCACGAGATCACTCTCTCCATAGCGGGATTCCATATTATCGATAAACGTAACCAGTTCACCCTCCACCCCCGCTTCGAAGTAATTCTGCTTCAGCGCTTCCAGATGCCGGGTCCCCGCCTGATGCGTCACCTGCGGACGCATCCCTTCAGGTATCCGCTTCAATGCCTGCGGTACGATGGTATTCAGTGCCTGAGCACCCAGACTGCCGCCTACCACCAGCAGCTTGATATTTCCGCTGCGGGATGCATACCTCTGTGCAGGTGGCGCCAGTCTGGTGATTTCGTCACGTACGGGGTTGCCGCAAAACACCGCTTTTTTTTCACCTTTGATCGCGTCGGGAAATCCCAGCAATATCCTGTCGGCGAGTCTCGAGAGGATTCTATTGGCGAGCCCCGGAATGGAGTTCTGTTCGTGTATCAGCAACGGCCGCGCCAGCAGCGAAGCCATCATTCCTCCTGGAAACGCGGGATAGCCGCCCATGCCCAACACCACGTCCGGCCGAACCTTCCGTATTACTCTTGCGCTTTGCCAGAATGCCAGCAACAGACGCGCGGGCAGCAACAACCAGGTGCGAACGTTTTTCCCCCGCAATCCGGAGAAGCGAATCGTCTCCAGGGTATGCCCCTGCTGCCGGGCCAGCGTTGTTTCCATTCCCCCCTCAGTTCCAAGCCAGACTATGCGCCACCCGGCCCGCTTCAAATACTCCGCCACGGCAAGACCGGGAAATACATGTCCGCCGGTTCCTCCCGCCATAATGAGAATCGTATGGCTCAAGACGCCATTCCTGTATTTTTCATATCCGATAACCTCTCGCCAACTGCCGATTTTCCCAATCCGCGCGCAGCAGCACCGCCAGCGAGAGGCAGCTTGCAACTATGCTGCTGCCACCGAAACTCATCAACGGCAGGGTGAGTCCCTTCGGGGGGAGCACTCCCATATTCACGCCCATGTTGATGAATGTCTGCACTCCCAGCCATACACCGATACCTTGCGCCACGAGTGCGGGAAAATGACGTCCCCTGACTGCCGACTGGCGGCCAATCATGAACGCGCGTGCAATTACCCAGGCAAACAACGCCAGCACGATCAGGACGCCGACGAAACCAAGTTCCTCTGCAATCACCGCCAGAAGAAAGTCGGTATGCGCCTCCGGCAGATAGAAAAGCTTTTCGACACTTCCGCCCAGGCCGACGCCCAGCCATTCACCGCGTCCGAATGCAATCAGCGCATGGCTCAACTGGTATCCTTTTCCGTAGGGGTCGTCCCAGGGATCCAGAAACCCGAAGAAACGCTGCATGCGATAAGGGGCGTTCCAGACCAGGGCAAGCAGCCCAACAATCAGGAAACCAATCAGCCCGGCGAACAGTTTCAGATCCATTCCTCCCAGAAACAATATCGCCATCATGACAGTGGTAATGACAACGAAGGCGCCAAAATCCGGCTCAAGCAGCAGGAGAGCCCCCACGATGAGCGTGATGATCAGCATGGGAAGAAAACCCTTGCGGAAACTTCCCAGGACGGCGGACTTGCGCACCGTGTAATTGGCGACGTAGATCACCATGAACAATTTCATGAATTCCGACGGCTGGAGATTCACCACCAGCAAGGATATCCAGCGGCGGCTACCGTTGATTTCGCGCCCCACGCCGGGAACCAGCACCAGTGCCAACAGGCACGAACCAAGCAGGAACAGGTGGAAAGAATATTTCTGCCACGACTCCATAGGAACCTGGAACGCAATCACGGCCACCAGCAAACCGGCCGCGACATAGGCAGCGTGCCTGATGAGAAAATAGGCCGGGTAACCACTGCCATCAGCCTCGGCAATCGAAATCGAGGCGGAATAAACCATCACCAGCCCAAGGCTCAGCAAGAGTACGGCTGTCCAGATCAGGGCCTGATCAAAATCCGCAGACAGAACTTTCTGCTTTCCGGTACCGTACTGATAAATCATCTGATCAATGCCATCCTGCAACCGCAGCTGAATTGCCGCCTGCACATGCGGCCTCGATGCTTTTTACCGCCGCAACGAACACCTCTGCCCGATGCACATAGTTGTCGAACATATCGAAGCTGGCACATGCCGGCGACATCAGGACTGCATCGCCCCTCTGCGCCAGCTGAAAACTTTTCCGAACCGCCTCTTCCATCGTTTGAGCACGATGCAGAGGCACTCCGCACGCATTTATCGCCACTGCAATTTTTTCCGCATCCCGCCCGATGACTACCACTGCGCGCCCATGCTCCCCTATCGGGGCAGCCAAGGGCGAAAAATTCTGTGCCTTCCCATCTCCGCCGGCAATCAAAACCACCGGTTGCCCAAGACCTTTCAGGGCAGCCACCGTTGCACCTACGTTAGTACCTTTTGAATCATCGTAGAAGGTAATGCCACTGAAAGCGGCCACTTTCTCAACCCGGTGCGGCAGGCCCCTGAATTCGCGGAGCGCCTGCAACAAAGGATCAAACGGGATGGCCAGGGCGCGGCATAGCGCCAGTGCCGCCAGCGCATTTGCGCAATTGTGCCGGCCAGTAATGGCGAGTTCGCTGGTTTTCATGAGACGTGTGTTTCCCTGCATCAACCAAGTGTCTCCACCCTCGCAAAGCAAGCCGAAATCGCGATCACTTTGTGGCATGCCGAGACTGAAAGTGATGGGAGGTCTCCCCGCTAACGCCATTTGCCGGACAAGAGGATCATCGCCATTCAGGATTTGCACGCGTCTGCTGTCACCCCTGCCTCCAGCGCCGGTCTCGTTGCTGCCATCAAGAAATATCCGCGCCTTGGCACCGGCGTATTCCTGCATTCCCGCGTAGCGGTCCAGATGATCTTCGCTTACATTCAACACCGCGGCTGCATCCAGCCCCAGGCTCTCCGTAGTTTCCAGCTGAAAACTGGAAAGCTCCAGCACCCACGCCTCCGGCATTTTTCCTGCATCTTCCCGGCGCATCAAGGCGTCCAGGACCGCAGGACCGATATTCCCCGCCACTTCGACGTCCCACCCCGCTTTTTTTAACATTGTCCCCGTTACGGCGGTCACCGTGGTTTTGCCATTGGAGCCGGTAATCCCGATGAGTTTTGGCCTGCAAATCCCCGCATCTCTAACCGCCCAGGCAAAAAGCTCCATATCCCCGACTACGGGGGTGCCTTCTTTCAGCGCCTGCTGCACGAGAGGCTCCGACAGGGACAGGCCGGGACTGATTGCGATCAAATCCAAGCCGGAAAAGGCCCTGTCAACCAGGGGACCTGCAAAAACCTCCGCCTGCGGCAGCGCGCTGTTAAACGCCTTCACACCCGGTGGCTCGTTTCGGGTATCAGCTGCTCGCACCAGCGCTCCCCGCCGAAACAACCATTTTGCCATGGAAAGGCCGGTCTCTCCGAGGCCCAGCACCAGGACAGTTCTGCCTTGCAGATTCATGATTTCAACTTCATCTCAGCTTCAGGGAAGACAAACCGAACAACACCAGCATCATGGTAATGATCCAGAACCGGACCACTACCTGGTTTTCCTTCCAGCCTTTCAATTCATAATGATGATGCAATGGCGCCATGCGAAAAATGCGCTTGCCGATCAGCTTGAACGAAGCCACCTGCAACATGACCGACAGGGTTTCCACTACAAACACGCCTCCCATGATGAGCATAACGATTTCCTGCCGCACTATCACTGTCACGATTCCAAGTGCCGCGCCCAAGGCAAGCGCTCCGACATCTCCCATGAAGACTTCCGCCGGATAAGCGTTAAACCACAGAAAAGCAAGACCTGCTCCCGCCAGAGCGCCACAGAAAACCGCGAGTTCGCCGGCCTGGGGGATATGAGGAATACCAAGATATTTTGCGAATACCGCATGACCGGCCACATAGGAAAAAATCGCCAGGGCGCTGCTGATCATTACGGTAGGCATGATAGCGAGGCCATCCAGCCCGTCGGTCAGGTTTACCGCATTGCTGGTACCGACGATGACGAAATAGGCGAGCACCACGAAGCCTGTAACACCAAGCGGAACGGCCACCTGTTTGAAGAAGGGAACGATCAGGGTTGTCTGCGCGGGCAGTTCGGCCGTCAGCACCAGGTAGAGCGCCACCAGGATCGCAATGGCCGATTGCCAGAAAAGCTTCGCCCTCGCGGAAAGTCCTTTCGGATTGCGATATACCACCTTGCGATAATCATCCACCCAACCGATCATGCCGAAACCCAGGGTTGTAATCAGGACAATCCACACGTAGCGATTGCTGAGATCCGCCCAGAGCAAGGTGGTAATGGCGATAGAGACGAGTATCAGCGCTCCGCCCATGGTGGGCGTACCTGCCTTGACCAGATGTGTCTGGGGGCCGTCATCGCGCACCGCCTGCCCGATCTTGTAGGCGGTAAGTTTCCGGATCATCGTCGGGCCTACAATAAACGAGATTACCAGCGCGGTGAGCGCGGCCAGAACGGTACGCAATGTAATGTAACTGAATACATTGAACAGGCGGATGTCGCTGGCAAGCCATTGAGCAAGCTCTAGCAGCATGACAGGCATCCGTGTGAAATATTCCGGGATTTACCAGAATCTCCGAAGAAGACCATGACGTCCATAACCTGATTCACGATCCGTAAACTCATAACCCGGATTCCAGACGCTTTACGACTCGCTCCATCTGCATGAAACGCGATCCTTTGATCAGCAGGGTGACGTCCGGCCCGGGCAGCGTTTCTATATCGGCCAACAGATCCTCCATTTTTCTGAAATGGCGGGCTCCGCTGCCGAATTTTTCCGCCGCGTACGCACTCAAATCTCCCAAAGCCATGAGCTCGTCTATCCCCGCAATTCTCGCTTCGTCACCGATCTGCTCATGAAACTCTCTTCCTTTGTCGCCCAGTTCTCCCATATCCCCCAGCACCAGGACTTTTTTACCTTCCGCCCTTGCAAGCACCGCCAGGGCCGCCCGTACCGAGTCGGGATTGGCGTTGTAACAATCATCGATCAGCGTTGCGCCGCGTACACCGCATTTTCTTTGCATTCTTCCTTTCACTCCGCCAAATGCGCTCAATCCCGACGCGATCGCCTTCGGAGACACACCGACGGCCGCAGCCGCAGCCGCGGCAGCCAGCGCATTTCGCACGTTATGTTCGCCCGGCACCTGCAGAGTCACCTCCTCGACCCCTTGGGGTAAAAGCAGTGTTATTTGCGCGCCGGAAAAAGCCAGTTTGTAACCTGCGCTCACTTTTGCCTTGCTCTTCAGACCAAAATCGATTATCTGCCTGCCACCCGCAAATTCACGCCACAGCCCATTGTGCGGGTCATCTGCATTGATAACCGCTATTCCCTGCTGGCTGAGTCCTTCGAAGATTTCACCCTTTGCGCGGGCTACTGCTTCAACTGACCCAAGTCCCTGAATGTGCGCATCCCCGGCATTGGTAATGAGTGCCACCGAAGGCTTTGCAAGGCGGGTAAGGTATGAGATTTCGCCCGGATGGTTCATGCCCATCTCTATGACGGCATAGTGATGCCGCTCACGCAATCGCAAAAGCGTGAGCGGCATGCCTATATCGTTGTTGAGATTGCCCTGGGTTGCCAGCACTGCATCCGAAGCGTCCGTCTCCATCCCCCCCGCTGGCTGCTCCACGGCGCGCCTTAAAATGGAGGCGATCATCTCCTTTACGGTCGTCTTGCCATTACTTCCCGTTACTGCGACCAGCGGTATGGTGAAGCGCTCGCGCCAGTATGCCGCCAGGTGCCCTAATGCCAGCCGTGTATTCTGCACCTGTATCAGGGGAATCCCGTATTCCTGATTCCCGGTCAGCCTGTCCTGCTGTACCAGGGCCGCCGTTGCGCCCCTGTCCCGTGCCTGGACGATAAAATCGTGACCATCGAAGTTGGGGCCAACCAAAGCAACAAACAGATCACCCCGTGCAAGTGCGCGGCTATCCGTGCTCACCCCTGTGAAATCGATCTTTCCCGCAGCCGGTCGATCGTGCTGGGCTCCGGCAAAGGTTGCGGACAGAACCTGGGCCGCCTCCTGCAAACTCATCATATTCGCGCCTGCGTCTTCTCCGTCATCAATGCTCTTCTAGCGACCTCTGCATCGCTGAAAGGAAACTTTTTACCGCCTGCCTCCTGCCAGGTTTCGTGCCCCTTACCTGCGATCAATATGACATCGCCCTTATGCGCGCCCTGTATCGCGCGATGAATCGCACCGGTCCGATCCTTCTCGATGCGATGATTGGCGGCAGCTCCAACGGCGATGTCCCGAATAATAGAATCCGGATCCTCGCTTCGTGGATTGTCACTGGTGATGAGGGCTTCGTCAGCCAATCGGGTCGCCACTTCCCCCATCAGGGGACGCTTGCCTTGATCGCGCTCGCCCCCGCAGCCGAATACGCAGACAAGCCTTCCTGATCCCGTCTCCGGCTTGCCGCCAGGGAAACCGGCATCCACCGCTTCCCGCAGCGTGGTCAATACCTTTTCCAGGGCGTCCGGAGTATGAGCGTAATCCACAACGATGAGGGGTTCATCTCCCTCCCCACCTATCTGCTGCATGCGCCCTGCTACAGGCTGGACTTTTTGCAAGGCTCGGACCGCTTCTGGGAAAGCAATACCGCTTGCAAGCAGGGTAGCGAGCACCCCTAATAAGTTGGAAGCGTTGAAGCTGCCCAGCAATTCCGTTTTAAATTTCAGACATTCCGCTTCAAATTCAATGTCGAATTCCAGTCCCGCCATGCTTGCCCTGAGATTGCGACCCCATACTCTCCGGAATGAGCGAGGATTGGGGGGCGCGATTGCTGTATCGGTAAACCCATAGCCGATCATGCCGATTCCAGTTCCTTCCAGATCGTGCAGAAGCTGCATGCCAAATACGTCGTCGAGGTTCAGCACGGCATACTTGAGCCCGCTCCAATGAAATAATCGCGCCTTGGCAGCTGCGTACACTTCCATGTTGCCGTGATAATCGAGGTGATCGCGCGAAAGATTGGTAAGCATGGCAACTGCAAACGTTGCTCCGTTTATCCGTCCTTGCACAATCCCATGCGACGAGACTTCCATTGCCACGCATTCCGCGCCCCGCCGCAAAAAATTAGCTATTTTAGCTTGCAATAACACTGAATCGGGGGTGGTATTTGCAGAAAATTCCATTTCTCCGGGAAAACCGGCTCCCAGCGTGCCGATGACCGCGGCTTTACGATCCAGTGCAGCCATCGCCTGGACAATCCAGTGGCTGCAGGAGGTTTTGCCGTTCGTTCCCGTCACTCCGATCAGCCATAGCTTTTGTGAGGGATGGTCATACAAATAGTCTGCGATGAATCCCGCCCTGGATTTCAAATCCGAGACTGGCAGATTAGGTGTTTTCCATTGCGGATCCCACGCAAAGCTGTCGCATTCCCACACTACTGCGCGGGCACCCCGCTCTATCGCTTGCGGAATGAATTGACGTCCATCCGTCTTTTCTCCGGGATAGGCCAGAAAAGTATCCCCCGGTTTCACGGTGCGGCTGTCAACCGCAAGATGCCCCCTCCTGGCTCCGAGCCGGTCAAGCGCATGGAAATCAAAGCCGGCTTCGGAGCCGCCGGGACATTCCGATATCTTCCTCCCCGACCTGGGACTCATACATCACCCTTGTTGTCCTTAGGCGGAGCGGCCGTCAGGGACGTCGTAGTGCCGCCCGGCGCATCGTGCGGCACATTCTGCATGTGCAGGATGCCGTGCATCACCCGGCTGAAAACCGGCGCCGCCACCGTCCCTCCGTAATATTGTCCAGCTGACGGCTCGTCCAGCATCACTGCAATGACATATCTCGGATTCGAGACGGGCGCATAACCGACAAAGGTCGAAAGATAGCGGTTTTTTGCATAGCCTCTGCCTTCCAGTTTGTGCGCGGTTCCAGTCTTCCCCGCCACCCGATACCCGTTGACCTGCGCCCGCGTAGCGGTACCGCCTGGTTGCACCACCATCTCGAGCATACGGCTCACGGCCAGCGCTGTGTCGCGTGAAATCGCGCGCTTACTGATGGGAGCCGCGTCGAGCTTCAGCAGCGATACCGGTTTTATTTCACCTTCCGCAGCAAAAATCATATAAGCGCGAGCAAGCTGCATCAGGCTCACCGCAATGCCGTGACCATACGACATGGTCGCCTGCTCGATGGGACGCCAGGTTTTATAAGGCCGCAGCTTGCCGCTCACCTCACCCGGAAAGCCGGAGCCAGGCAACTCTCCGAATCCTGCTCCATTCAGCATTTCCCACAGTGTCTGCGGCGGAAGCGACAGCGCGATCTTTGCTGAACCGACGTTGCTGGATTTCTGGATCACCTGGGTGACAGTCAAGGCCTCTGTCCTGTGCGCATCGCGTATGGTCGCCTTACCTATGGAGAATGAACCCGGCGCGGTTTGAAATACAGTGTCGGGGGTGATTCTCCCTGCTTCCAGCGCTGCCGCCACCGTAAACGGCTTGAGCGTGGAACCCGGCTCGAACATATCGGTGACAGCCCTGTTACGCGACTGCGCACTATTCCTGTTGGACCGGTTGTTCGGGTTATAGGTCGGGAGATTCACCAGGGCCAGTATTTCGCCAGTCTTCACATCGAGCACTACCAGGCCGCCGGCCTTGGCCTTGTGGGTTTCCACCGCCTGCTTCAATTCACGGTAGGCGAGGTATTGTATTTTGCTGTCTATCGACAGCGCCATGTTCTGTCCCGGCTTCGGTGCGCGGATGCTTTCGACGTCCTCGATGATATGGCCTTTGCGGTCCTTGATGACTCGACGGCTTCCCGGTTTTCCGGCAAGCTCATCCTGCCAGGCCAGCTCAATACCCTCCTGCCCCCTGTCGTCCAGATCGGTGAACCCGAGGACGTGCGAAGTCAGGTCTCCCGCAGGGTAGTAGCGCCGGTACTCGCGCTTGAGAAATATGCCCGGGATTTTCAGTTCGACGATGCCGGCCGCCACGGGTGGCGACAAATGCCGCTTCAAGTATACGAAATCACGCCTGGACGCTGCTCGGGAACCCTGGGAAACTCCTGTCAGGCCATCCAGGCGCTTGTGAAGCTCATCCGCATCCATATCCATCAGACCCGCGAGCCTGCTTAACTGCTGGGGAGTGGCAACCACATCCTGCGGGCTCAGCCATACGGATTCCACGGGAGTGCTTATCGCCAGGGGCTTGCCGTAACGATCGGTGATCATTCCCCGGTTTGCGTTCATTTCAAGCACACGGCCATAACGCGATTCGCCCTTCTGCTGCAAAAACCCGTTGTGCATTCCTTGCAGATAGGCAGCGCGTCCTGCCAGCCCAGCGAATCCAAGCAACAATAAACCCACCAGGAGGCGTGAGCGCTTCGCGGGCAGGATAACAAGCGGCTTTTGATTGGCTTTCATGATTTCGATGCTTCCTTGGAGTCGGTCGAATCGACAGGTTCCCCCACGGGATGGCTCAGGGGTATGGTCTGGATAAGCTTGGGGTCCGGCAGGCGCATCTGCAGCTGCTCCGTGGCAATTTTTTCAATACGGGCATGCGTCGCCCAGGTGCTTTGCTCAAGCTGCAACTGCCCCCATTCCTCCGCCAGCTGCCGCGCCAGCTGCTGCTCCTTTTCCAGTTCCACAAACAGCTTGCGCGCCTTGTGCTGTGAAGTCACAACACCCAGCGCGCAAGCGACGAGAATTAAGGTCAACAAAATATTTATTCTGATCACATCGACCTCTCATCAACCAAAAACGCGCAACGAGATTCCCCTAAGTGGTGTTTATCCGCTCCGCCACGCGCATTATCGCGCTGCGGGCGCGAGGATTGCATTCGATCTCCGCCACGCCGGGCCGCACCGCCTTCCCGACCCTCTGCAGATTTGCTCTGCTGAAACGCCGCACCTCGTCGGCGCGCAGCGGCAAGTGCTTCGGCAGTTTGTCGGGATTCGCTCCTTCACGTATGAAACGCTTCACTATTCTATCTTCCAGCGAGTGAAAACTGATGATGACCAGCCGGCCACCCGTCTTCAGCATCTCGACACACTGCGGTAAGGCAAGCGACAGCCTCTCAAGCTCCTGATTGAGGTAAATCCGGATGGCCTGAAAGGTACGCGTCGCCGGATTCTGTTTTGGCTCACGCGAGCGCGCGGGTATGGCCGCTGCCACGATCGCGGCAAGTTGACCGGTAGTGACGAGAGGTTGTCGCGCTCTAGCCTTAACAATCGCTCTTGCAATCTGCTTAGCAAACCGCTCTTCGCCATATTCTTTTATCACCTCTTCCAACTGGACTTCCGACGCCGAAGCCAACCACTGACCTGCTGTCTGCCCCTCTGTTGTATCCATGCGCATATCGAGCGGTCCCTCCATGCTGAAACTGAAGCCGCGTGCGGCGTCCTCGAGTTGGGGTGACGACACGCCCAGATCCAGTAATACCCCATCGACCTGACCGACATTCAACTGCCGCAGCACCTCCTGCAACCTGGAATAACTGCTGTGAACCATGCAGAAGCGTTCGTCTCCAAAATTCCGCCCAACCGCACAAGCGGCCGGATCCCTATCGAACGCGATCAGTCTTCCGCTCCTCCCGAGGCGCTCCAGTATCAGCCGACTGTGTCCGCCCCGACCAAATGTCCCATCCACATATATCCCATCGGGCTTGAGTGCCAGCGCTTCCACCGCCTCCTGTAGCAGAACAGTGGTGTGCTTCCCTACCTCAGCCACAAAATTACAGTGAAAAACCTTCGAGTTCTTCGGGAATGCCGTCTCTGAACACGAGCGCGCTCTCCATCTGCAGGTTCCATTTTTCGCTGTCCCACAGCTCGAATTTCGCACCTTGTCCCACCAGAACCACCTCTTTGTTCAAGCCCGCAAATGCCCGCAGAGAGGGAGGCACAAGAATGCGACCGGCGCCATCCATCTCCACATCGCAGGCATTGCCAACGAGAAGCCGCTGCAAACTGCGGGTCTGTGGATTAAAGCTGGAAAGACTGTTGAGCTTTTGCTCTATGGGCTCCCATACGGGCTGAGGATAAATCAACAAACACTTGGATGGGTCGGCAGTGACAATCAGATGACCGGCGCAAAGGGATATGAGTGTCTCCCGGTATCTTGCAGGCACGACGAGTCTACCCTTGTTATCCAGACTGACAGGTGTCCCACCGCGAAACATTGCTCCCTTTCTTTACTTTACGGAGGAAAACTGCAGAAAATCGTCTCCCACTTCTACCCACTTTTACCCACTGTAGTTAAAAAAAAAGCCAAAGTCAAGGAAGAGAATGAGGGATTATAAAAGGTAGGGGAGTATGGGAATTTTCGGCCTCGACTATAGGAAAAGATAAATGTTCCGGTTGCAAGCTGCCGATGGGAGAGGACTGCATTCGGGCCGGCAACGCCTCCGAACGACTTTTATACATACTTGCTTTTGCTGCGTGGCCGTCTATAAACGCATTGTCTGTCTCGCGTCCACACCTGCATGGAGGAATGATGAGCATGACGAAGATGCCAGGCTTTACCGTCGAATTTGCCGTCAAGCATCAATTTGCAACTCGGGTTTCTACTGTAATTTCCACACTGTGGCTCGATTACAGTCAACAGAAGAGGAGTCCGAAATGAAGCTTGAACGGGTTGGGCACTGCTCAGTCATGTGCGGGGTATCAGAGGGCTGACAGCTTTGCTGAATTACGCTCATTTCCGCAATGCCGATATGACTCCTGGGACGCCTGCTATCAACCCGAGAACACGCCGCAATTGATCCACGTTGCCAATCCTGATCACGAACTGCATGGTCGCATTCAGGTCGCGGCTATGGGCGCGGGTAGAGACGACATCAATTTTTTCGCGCGACAGAACGCTCGAAATGTCGTTCAGCAATCCTTGACGATCCTGCGCCCGAATCTCCACCTCCACGGCGTAACTCGCATCTTTGGATAAATCCCATTGCGTACTGACGAGGCGCGCCACGCCTTCTCCTGACAAGCGAGAGACATTGGCGCAACCCGCCCTGTGGATGGTAATTCCCCGCCCTCGGGTGACAAAACCGATGATGGGATCAGGGGGTACAGGCTTGCAGCACTTTGCCAGTACGGTAAGCAGCTTATCGACCCCGACGACGAGTACGTCTCCCTGGAGTTCCGAGGTGAGGGTCTGCTTTTTGATGACTGGCGTTTCGGGAACGGACAGGCCCGGTTCGGTCTCTCCGTTCAAGAATGCCGATAGCTGGCGCGCGTTGATATCCCCCCTTGCAATGGCTGCAAGAAAGGAATCAAGTCTGGCAAATTTGAACTCGACTGCCAGCTTATCCAGGCTCATCGCAGTCATGCCGTGGCGCTGCAGTTCCTTTTCCACCAAAGCCCGGGCTTGTGTGAGGGAAGCAGTACGCATTTCACTGCTGAACCACTGCCTGACTTTCGTCCGGGCGCGCTGGCTCCTGATATAACCCAGTGCAGGGTTGAGCCAGTCGCGGCTGGGCCCCCCCTGCTTGGTCGAAATGATCTCCACCCTTTGCGCATTTTGCAGCGGGTAATCGAGGGGCACCATGATGCCATCCACCTTGGCACCCCGGCAACGGTGCCCCAGGTCGCTATGCACATGGTACGCAAAATCCACGGGAGTGGCTCCTTTGGGCAGTGCGATCACCTTCCCTTGCGGCGTCAGTACATAGACCGAATCTTCAAACAGTGCAACTTTGAAATGCTCAGCCAGTTCTCCCGCGTCCTCGACATCATTTTTCCACTCAAGTATCTGCCTCAACCAAGCGATCTTTTCCTCATACCGCGCGTCTCGCTTTGCACCTTCCTTGTAGCGCCAATGCGCAGCGACCCCCATCTCCGAATGACGGTGCATCTCATGGGTCCGGATCTGCACCTCGACCACTTTGTCTTCCGGACCGATTACCGCAGTATGCAGTGATCGGTAATCATTGCCTTTCGGCTTGGCAATATAGTCATCGAACTCCTTGGGGATCGGCACCCACAGATTGTGCACCAACCCCAATGCCGCGTAGCAATCCCTGACTTCGTCCACGAGGATGCGAACGGCACGGGTATCCTGGATTTCCTTGAAGTCCACCCCCTTGCGATTCATTTTTCTGTAAATACTGTAAATGTGCTTGGGACGTCCTGTGACTTGAGCCTTGATCCCGGCCTGATGCAGTTCGTTTTGCAACTTGTCAACCACCAGCGCGATATACTGTTCCCTGCTGCGGCGGGTCTCCTCCAGTAACGTGGCGATTTTTTTATAGCGTTCGGGTTCAATGATCCGAAACGACAAATCCTCCAGCTCCCACTTCACTTGCCACAGCCCCAGTCGATTGGCGAGAGGCGCGAAAATGTTCAGGGTGACCTCAGCGGCCTCCCATCTTCCGGCAATATTGCTGGCAACGACGTAACGCATCGTCTGCAACCGGTCGGCCAGGGCGATGATCACGACCCGGATGTCCTCCGCCATCGCGAGCAGCATCTTCCTCAATACTTCAATCTGCGCGTTGCCGTTCCCGATATTGTCCGTGCTGCTTGCTGGTCGCAACACCTGGATTCGGCTGACGCGCCTCACACCTTCCACGAGATGAGCGACCGTCGGACCAAAAGCGGTTGCCAATTCTTCTTCATACCCCTCCAGATACCCCGGAACTGCATGAAGCACTCCTGCTGCCAGCGTATCGCTGTCCACCCGCAACCCGGCGAGAATCGCCGCGACTCCATCTACATGCGAAGAGAGCAATTCACCGTTAGGCAGGCTTTTATCCATATAGAGCGGCTCGCAAAAAGCCTGCACCCCCCGGAGCAGATCGATTTCTGCCGGGGAGAAGATTGAACCCGGGGACTGGAGCCGGAAAGGTTCGTCCCCTTTTCCAGAAATGAGGGAGAAAGCGTTCATGGAACGGGTGTGGTGAGTATGGGAGCGGCCTTTTTCAACCGGGTCCTCGTGTCCTTTCATAACTGCTTTATCTTTATTTCCGGTTAAAACGTTGTTGAATCGTGCCAATAACGCATCCGCCGCACGCGCCATCGCTCCACGGCAAGGTCATTACCGGCAAAGCGCAGCAATATGGCGCCATCGATGTCGCTGCGCAACAATCTGCTTCCCGCCGATCGATACCGCTCCGCGATTTCCTCCTTCGGATGGCCAAAACGATTGCGGTAACCTACGGTAAATACTACCAGCCGCGGGTTCACCTTGCGCACGAACTCCTCGGTGGAAGAAGTTTTGCTTCCATGATGAGGAGCAATCAATACCGTTGAGGAAAGCGCCTCCCCATAACGTTTGAGCAATTGATATTCGGATTTTTTCTCGATATCCGCCGGCAGAAGCACGCTGCCATGCCGGGTGGTAATTTTCAACACGCAACTCAAGGCATTGCTCTTGAGGCGGAAGTCATTGTAGCTCTCTTCCATCGGATGAAGCATGTCGAAGTGAACGCCATCCCATTCCCACGACTGTCCCGCCTTGCACCGGCGCCTGTTGAGAGCGGCCTGCTGCATGGGATGATCGTCGCGCAACGATGAGACGAGCCATTCCACGGGTACCGCTTGCAGCACGGACAGCCCTCCGCCGCTGTGATCCGAATCGGCGTGTGTGACGATCATTGCATCAAGATGCCTTATCCCTTCCCCCCGGAGAAAAGGAACGATGGTGCGGCTCCCGCTATCGGCCTCGGACGTGAAGGCAGAGCCAGTATCATAGAGCAGCGTGTGCTTTTCCGTCCGCGCCAGTACCGCCAGTCCTTGGCCGACATCCAGCACGGTCAGCCACAGCTCTCCCTGCTCCGGTCTTGAGAGAGGCAGCAGAAACATCGGCAACAGGGCGATGAGACCGAGCCAGCGAGCAGGGAAACCGGTACCGAGGCCGAGCCGCCAACCCCACTTCCCAGGCAGCAGCGTCCAGAAAATGCCTGCCGCCCCCACGGCTACTGCCCAGAAAGGAGGAGCTTGCTGACTCCAGACGGCCTGAGGTGCATCGCTCAGCCATTGCATCACGATCATGCAACCGTCCAGCGCTGCATGCGCGGGTATCAACAGAAAATCGAGGGGCGGCAAGGTTGCCAGCAGAGTTAGCGGCACCACGACAAGACTCACCAGTGGAATCGCCACCGCATTGGCGATTGGGGAAACCAGCGATATCTGCTGAAACATCGCCAATAAAAGAGGTATCAAGCCCAGGGTTATGGCCCACTGCACCGTTGCCCAACTACTCAGCCAGTGCGGCCTGCCGACGCGGCCGACAGATACCAGCATGATGACCGCCATGGCGCCAAAAGATAACCAGAAGCCGGGTGAAAGCACTGCCCACGGATCGAGAGCTACGACTGCAAGCAATGCCCATGTCAGGATGGTAGTCATTGCAATGGAACGGCCGAGCCATAGGGTAACGGCCACCGCGGCAAGCATATAGAGCGTGCGTTGTGCCGGGATCGCAAAACCGGCCAGCAGCGTATAACCGAACGCTGCCACCAGCCCGGCTATGACTGCGGCTTTCCTGGCCGGCAGCCGCAGCGTGAAATGATAGCTTCTGCGCCACAGCCAGTATGCCATCGTAAATACAAGACCCGACAGCATGGTGATATGAAGACCGGATATGCTGACGAGATGGTTTATTCCGGTCCGCGTGAATATCTGCCACTGCTCATGCGGAATCGCCCGCTGATCCCCTACCGCCAGCGCAACCAGGATACCGGCATGAGCATGGCCGGGCAGCGCGGCAATGAAATTATTGCGGATATCCTGGCGCAAACGCTCGACATGATAAGCGGGACGCCCCACCACTTTCTCCAGGCGTCTATTTTCGTCATCCTTGCGCACATAGCCTGTGGCTCGAATGTTGCGCTCCAGCGCCCACTGTTCGAAGTCTGAAGCATGCGGATTGGCGGTTCCATGGGGGCGCTTGAGCCGTACAGTAAGCCGCCAGCGTTCCCCAACATTGAGAGAAGGTGTTGAAGGCCTTGGCGTAAAGCCACTGCCACGCTCTTTATACCAGGAAAGAGAAATGCGCGCCGGCACGATTGCGCTTTCCGTCAAGACCTGCTCCACATCGAAAGTAAAGCGGACACTGTTCTCACCGGTTTGCGGCAACTCTGCGACTACGCCAATTATCTGTATATCCTTCCCTTCCCATTCGTGCGGAAACACGTCACTCAAGCGCCATTGCGCAAAAGCAGCCGCCCAGAAAAAACCGGCTCCCAGGAAAAGGCAAACCCAAAACATCTTGCCGATGCGAGCAAAAACAGGAGCGCGGCAGCGAAGTAGCAGAATTCCGCACACCACGCCGGGGAAAAGAACCCATGCACCTGCAAGCGCTGGCAGCACCGGCTGCTGTTGCAGCAACACTACTCCGGCCACAAATGCCAGAATACAAATTCGCATCAGCGATTTCCTGCCATTAGTAGAACATGCGGACGACTGCTATCCGGGATAGAAATCGTCGGAGAAGTCTGAGAAAACAGACAAGGCCAGTGGCAGCGTCCCGTTCACAAATGCCTTTTCATCGCACGCAGAATTTCATATGCCCGTAGCTTAGGCTGACCAAGTGGTGTATGTTTGTATCAAGGAACCCTGTCGCTGGGCGAACCGGAGAATTTATCGAAGTTCCTTGGCTCCTGTCCCTGTATATATTTCATGCCACCCCTGTGTTTCGAAAATTTTTCAAAAAATACCTGCCTTCCCATGAAACCATCCGCCACAACCGGTTTGTTGCCCTTTTCGGAGAGCGACTGCAGCATCACAATCTCTGGCATCTGCATCGGAGGTCAGTTGCTGGCGGCTTTGCCGTCGGATTGTTCACCGGCCTTATCCCCGGGAGCAATCCTGTGCAATTCTTTTTTGCCGCGTTATTCGCCGTTGCCTTCAAGGTCAACCTTCCCGTAGCAGTCATAACGACGCTTTATTCGAATCCCTTTACCATTCTGCCGATCTATGTGGCTGCCTACGAAATCGGCGCTTTTGTAACGGGAGGCACGTCGAACGGCATGCCCGAGGTGGGATTGCACCTCATGGATAAAAGTATCAGCGAGTGGGGGCCTGCCCTGATCGACTGGGTCGTATCACTCGGCAAGCCTTTGCTGGTCGGAATGTTGCTGCTGGCTCTGTTACTTTCTTCAACGGGCTATTTTGCAGTGCGCGCCGGGTGGCGTTTGTTCGCGATTTATGAATGGCGCAAGCGCGCAAAACGACGCAGACAGAAGAATGAGCAGAATATGGGTGGAATGGATGAAGATAGCGGATAGGGCAAAGCCGTTACGGCCATTCAGCTGATACCGGAATGGAGCTGATAGGGCTCATGGAAGCTGGAGAGGGACAACCTGCGCAGGCGCGCCACTCCCTGTGCCTCAGCCAGTCAGGATACCATCCTCCAGGTGCAGGGTTCGGCCGGCTTTTTTGGCGAGATCGGGATCATGTGTGACAATGACAAGGCTCGCGCCGGCATCATGATTGAGTTCGAGCATCAGATCGAACACTTCTCCCGCAGTTCGCCGGTCGAGATTGCCCGTAGGCTCATCCGCAAGCACGCACGCTGGCCGGGTCACCAGTGCACGCGCCACGGCGGCCCGCTGGCGCTCGCCTCCCGAAAGCTCTCCAGGAGTGTGTGTCAGCCGATGCCCCAGGCCGACCTGCTTCAGAACTCCGCGGGCGCTGTCGTAGGCTTTGGCCTTGGCCGTTCGACGGATCAAAAGCGGCATGGCCACGTTTTCCAACGCGGTAAACTCAGGCAACAGATGATGAAACTGATAAACGAAACCGAGTGACCGGTTACGCAACTCGCATCTCTCTGCTTCACCGATGTCAGCAATTTCCTGTCCCATGATGCGAATTTCGCCCCCGGTAGGAACATCGAGGCCCCCAAGCAGGTGCAGTAACGTGCTCTTTCCCGAGCCTGATGCGCCGACGATAGCGACGGTATCTCCCTTCCCCACCTGCAGATCTATTCCCATCAGGACCGGCACTTCAATCTGGCCTTGATAATAGCTCTTTCGCAGACTGCGGCAGGAAATGATATTGTCACTCATACCGCAGCGCCTCGGCGGGATTGATCTTCGATGCGCGATAGCTCGGATAGAGCGTTGCCAGCAGCGTCAGCACGAAGGAAACGACAGCGACGGCGATCACGTCATCGAGTTGCAGGTCGGAGGGGATTTCGCTGATATAGTAGACTTCCCTGGACAGGAACTGCACGCTGAACAGGCGTTCTATCATTGCAATGACTGCCTCTACGTTGTAGGCAAGCAACACGCCGCCGATCACGCCCAATGTGGTACCAACCACTCCGATCCAGGTTCCCTGCACGATAAAGATTTTCATGATACTGCGTGGACTTGCACCCAGCGTGCGCAATATCGCAATATCCGATTGCTTGTCCGTCACGGCCATCACCAGCGTGGAGACGATATTAAACGCAGCCACTGCAATGATCAGCGCGAGAATAAGTGCCAGCATGCGTTTCTCGATTTGTATGGCACGAAAATAATTGGCGTGCTGGCGCGTCCAGTCGGTGATATAGACGTCGCTGGAAATTAGCGGCACAAGCTCTTGCGCGACTTGTGGCGCCTTGAAAAGATCATGCAACTTGAGGCGAACGCCTGACACCTGATTTTCCATGCGATACAGCTTTTGTGCATCTGCCAGATGGATGAGCACCAGCCCGGAGTCGTATTCGAAATGTCCCGCCTCGAATACACCGGTAATGGTGAACTGTTTGAGGCGCGGAATGATTCCCGCAGGCGTCACCTGTCCCTGTGGCGAAATCAATACGACCTTGTCACCCGTAAAAACTCCCAGCGCGCGGGCCAGCTCGCGGCCGATGACCATGCCGAACTCTCCCGGCGCGAGGTTTTCCAGTCTGCCGTCTATCATCATCCGTCCGAGATCCGCCACATTATCTTCCATGCCAGGCAGGATGCCTCGCACGGCAACACCGCTCACGGACTGATCGAACGAAATCATTCCCTGTGCGCCTATGTAGGGTGCAGCAGCCTCCACCTCGGGATGCTTCAGCGCTTCTTCCGCGACTTTCCGCCAGTCCGTCAGCCTGCCGTCCACCCCGCTCACCTGGACATGCGCCGCGACACCGAGGATGCGGGAGCGGACTTCTTTCTGAAATCCGTTCATAACCGACATAACGGTAATGAGCGCTGTCATCCCGAGCGTAATGCCGAGCAAGGAAATGAGGGAAATGAATGAGATGAAGTGATTGCGGCGCTTGGCGCGGGTGTAACGCAAACCGATGAAGAGTTCGTACGAGGACACGGATTAGTATACCGAATAGGACGTAACCTCGAAGTTTGCCACATTCTGCTCAGGGTTAACAGGAGAGCTTGAGTGTAGGGGTCAGAGACCGCGTGCGAACGTCCCCTACATGCCACAGCACTAGTGCCCTGAGCCAGGGCTGGCCGCCGTCGAAACTGCTCTGCCTGCTAAAATTCCCCTCTCAGGCCAGCGACGAGCGCCCTGCCCGGCAATGGCGCGAAGTTCTTCAGGAAAGAGGTGTGCACGCGCATTTCTTCATCGAGCAGGTTTCTGCCCTGGAGGAAGATTCGAATGCCGTTGGAGCGCGTCTTCTTGATGCGGTAACTTACCTCCATGTTCACCATCGTATACCCGGGCGTGCTTGTCTCCAGTTCCGCCAGATCATTCTGGCGCATCACGCGGGTTGCACTTATATTCGATGTCCAGGGGCCGGTTCTGTGATTGAATTCCAGGCCGAAGCGTAACGGCGTGATGCGCGGCACGTTGCCTCCGTTATTGAGTTTTCCCCGTACGTAATCTGCGAACAGGCGCAGGTCGATTTCGTTCGGCTTCAACGTGAGAACGGTTTCTGCTTCGGCACCGTAAAATCGGGCCCCACCTTGTGCAAAGTTCTGTACCAGAAACTCGCCCGCGGGGTCCAGTGTTCCTTCCTGATCCACCCGATCAGCTACACCGTCTCCATTCGTGTCTGCACTTCGGACGAAAATATAATTGCCGATCCAGTTATGGAATATATTGATCTTCCACGTCACCATACCACTGGTCTTGCGCAATGCCAGATCGACATTGTTTGTGGTCTCGCTTCTCAATCCATTATTTCCGCTCTGAAAGGTGGCGGTTCCATGGTGCGCGCCATGAATATACAGTTCCTCTGTCGAGGGCGCCCGCTGACCACGAACCCCGGTCAATGACAATCCGTAGCCATCCAGGAATTTCCATAAAACCCCGGCGGAGACATTGTAGAGACCAAAGGAACGTGACGGATGGCTATCTTTGGGATTCTGGGCTGCGTACTCGCCACGACCGCCAAGTTCCAGGCGCCATCGATCCCAATTACGTTCTTCCACCAGGAACACGCCTATCGAATGCGAATTGGTAACGGGTACCACGGTCTCCTCGCCCAAGGCAGAAAAATGTCGATCACGAAACTGCACGCCGAATACACCTTTCCAGTTTGCCACAGCAGAATGCGAGAGTTCGGCGCGGCTCTCCAGTCCCTGGTTCTTGAAACGGGTCGCAACCTCACCAGTGCTTTCGATTTCGTTGTGCTTATAGTCGTTGTAACCCATGCGCACCTTGAGCTTCTCGAAACCAACCATGGGTTTGTCCAGTTCACCCGCCAGATCATAGCGCGTCTGTTTGAGATCGATCTTCGAGCCTTCCGGTCCGGGGATACCATATTCGTTGTCCATTCGGGAGATCGAGCCGCCTACAAAGCCTCTTTCCCCGACATACGAGCCACCCCCTGACAAGCCGCCGGAATTGATGGCGCTGTTCTCGACAACTCCTTTCCGGCCGCCCGGATCACTCTCATTTGCGCGCCCCGGAATATGGTAATCGTCGGTTTTGCGCTTGAACCCTCCCACGCTCCATGACGCCTGCCCGATACTTCCGCTTGCATTGAAGGCACCGGCGCGCTCCTCGGTAGCGGTATTCCCACGCGCTTCGATATTGCCTTTTATCGACTTGAACAGTTGTTTTGGAATACGACCGTTCACGACGTTGACCACGCCACCCGACGCACCGCTGCCGTAGAGCAGGGTTGATGGGCCCCGCAGGATTTCTATCTGCGATGCATTGAGAGATTCGGCAGTAACAGCGTGGTCCGGACTGATTGAAGAGATATCGAGCGTACCGATGCCGTTCTCCAGCACTCTGACGCGTGGCCCATCGAGGCCGCGAATAATGGGACGCCCGGCGCCCGGTCCGAAAAAACTCGATGTCACACCCAGTTCATGGGAAAGGGTATCCCCCAGGCTGGCTTCGCGTTTCCTCCGCAAATCATCCCCCTTCAATATAGAAACGGGCTGGGCTATATCCAGCTCAGTGCGGTCCTCAAAAGGGGTTGCGGTGACAACTACGGGATTGAGTACCTCAATTTTTTCCGCTTTTTGAGCTTGGACGGAGGCTGCATCGAGCGCGAGCAGCGTTGCCATCGCCAATGCAGCGTATGACCTCGGTCCTCCATGTGCACGGAGAACAGGTCCGCACACAAAATCACAATTTGTACAACTCATGTTGATTGCTTAAATCTGGCAGGGAAACGGATAATCAGAGTGACGCGACTTTACCGCCGCAAAGGGGCGGCAGATATGGTCGGATGCTGATCACCCTGGATAAATATCGATTTACTGGATTACTGGATATCTGCCCGATCGACCGTAAACACCTGACGATCTCGATCAGAATCTCCTTGCGGAATACCGCCCAGCGGCCCTCAGTGGCCTTGGCTAGCCTATGTGCGCCAAGCTTGCGCGGGGGGACCGCGCGTGGAGTAGGGAGTATAAGAATTGAAGAAAAGAGGCTGTGATTTTCGATAAAGACGCGCCTGACGTCTTGTCTGACTCGAAAATCCAATTGCAAGGATAGAGAAAATAACGCTGAAACCTGTCAGCGCAAGGCAGTCGAGACAAAGCCGGTCATTGTCGGCCTCGCCATCCGTCTCGTCAGCCACAGGAGGAATTACACTTTCGATTGCAGCACTCTCCATCGTTTCCAACTCTGAAACGATGGGGCTGGAGGTGATTTCCCCGACGTGAGTCAACGCATGCACCGCCTGAAGGACGGGCACCCATGCCAGCGTGAGCGCGAGCACCAGAACCAAAAATAACTGCTTACGCAACATTATCAACCAACCGCTATTCATCCGGCGCCTTTACTGCACCCAGAAACGATTTATCGATCAGGTACATTCGGCACACAAGCCTTTAACAGTCAGCTCAACTTCCCGCGAGCGGTAACCTGCCGGCAGCTCAAATTCATGCGCAGTCTCGAAGTCATCGAGACAGACTACCTTTGTACAACGCAAGCATTCAAAGTGAGCATGTGGCTGGGAATATTCATGAATGTTGGCACGAAAACGCCAGACTCTATCCGCACTCACCAGCCGATGCACAAAACCTTTCTCATTCAGCCACTCCAGCACACGATAGAGCGTGACCCGATCAAAGCGGTGTTCTCCCTTCAATCGCTCTTCAATTTCGTGATGCGTGACAGCCCGGCGTTCCGACAGTAGCATGGCAAGGATATGAATCCGTCCGGGGGTGATACGCTCCCCGCAGTGACGGATCATCTCTTCGGCTTTTTTCTGAAGATTAACCAATGGATTTGTGGCAATGGATTTGTGGATTTGCAACAGAGTTGCATTTACTATAGCTGAAAAGGCAAGCATTTGCAATCTCGTGGCCGGCATATATCGTCACATTGCCTTATGCATTGGGGGCAGGACAGTTGTAACAAAAGCGATGGACCAGGACGCATCCTTTTTTTACTGCTTGCGAGCATGCTTGCCCACATCGTTTCTGGATGTGCATTTGCTTCTGCATACACGACGTACAGGGGAACGCCCTCCAATTATCGAGTGTTACTGAAGGGACTCAAGCCGGGCGACCACCTGCAACTCGCGCCAGGGGATTATAAGGAGGGGTTACCAGTCCACCATCTTCATGGAACGCCGGATGCGCGCGTCACGATTAGCGGGTCCAACGAAAAAAACCGACCGATCTTCCTGGCGCGACCGGACTACAGCACCATCAGCATCCTCAATTCCGGTTATATTGTCATTCGCGATCTGGACATCGAGGGCAATTTCTTTTATCAGAATCCGCACGAATCATTGTTCCAGGGTGAAGGTAACATTGCTCTGTACAATAACGTGTTTGTAAATCATTTGGGTGATGCGGTTCGCATCCAGCCTCACAATGACACCCCTCGATCGGTCAGTGTTTTCCACAACACGGTCTTAGCGAAAGGAGCGGGCATCAGGCTGATCCATCGCGGATTAGGCTCAGGGTATCCCCAATTTGTTGATTCAAATATCGTTTTCGCAGAATCGCCCATAAACAGCGCATTCACGGGAAGCAATCTGGTTGGCAAATTCGACGAGGCCCCGAGCTATCTTGCTCGCCCGTTTGCACCTCTGGGAGAGATGAACCTTAGTCCCTTGCCGCCTGCCCTCCCCAAGGCAACAAGGAACGCGGAAGATATTCCTCGTTTTACCGTCTATCCGGACGCCGATCGGGATCGATGGCAGTTCATACGACATGAAAAGAACAGGAGCATACGCCCTGAAAAAAAAGCGCCTTGGTGGCTCCCTGTACTGAAAATCAAGCCTGTACCCGCAACGCATGAAAAACCATCAATCCTTTTCTTCGACTGAACAACATTCCGGAATGCGAATCCTCGCGATAATCCTGTTATTGATTGCTTACGGGTCACTATACCCCGGCAATTTTTCCGCTCCTCCCGCAGGCAGTGTTCAAAGATTTCTTACTGACTTCCACTGGTTCACTTCCCTCGGGGACGTCCTGGGAAATATCGGTCTGTTTTTCCCGTTGGGAATGGCGGGAGTTATATTTTTGCCTCTTAGAGGGAGCAGTCGCACACATATTGCTGGAATTCTCTTTCTGGCACTGTTGTTTGCTTTCAGCCTTCAACTCGCCCAGGTATGGCTGCCCTCCCGTTCTCCAGCTCTGGCCGATGTCGTCTGGAATACGGTTGGAATGATGCTGGGAATCGCAGCGGGATCAATCACTGTGAGCGTGCTCCCGAAACCAACGCTAACAGACGATAATTTCTTTAACCACAACACAGTAGTACCGCTACTGGTACTGGGGCTGTGGCTGCTGGCCGAACTGCTACCGCTGGTACCTTCTCTCGACCTGCAAAAAGTCAAAGATGCGTTAAAGCCGCTTATTTCCGAGTTCAGCTTCTCACTCCCGCAAACTATGATGCTTGCCGCTGGCACTCTTGCCGCAGGCAGCGCATTTGTAACCTTGCGGCTGAGCCCGGCGTTATGGCTAGGAGGTATTCTCATATTCATCCTGGCAGGGAAACTGGTTATTGTGAACCTGACCTTAGAGGGGTCGACTCTGATTGGTATGTTAATAGGCTACTTAGCGTGCCTATGGATACTGCACTTTCGAAGCACAAAAGCATTTTTTGAAGCAACGCTGCTGCTGCTACTTGTCGCATGGACGATAATGGCAATCACGCCTTTTTCGCCGGCCATAGGTGGAACTCTCAACATCATCCCCTTTGCGAACATGCTGGGAGGATCTATAGAAACAGCCGTTCGTGGACTAATGCGGTCGCTATTTATCTACACTACCCTGCTATGGTTGATGCAACGGCTAGGCGTTAGTGTCATGAAAGCTGCGATTGGCTTCGCACTATGGGCGAGTTTATTGGAATTGATACAAATGGGACTCCTTGGGCGCACTGCGGACATCACCGAGCCGATTCTACTGCTATTGATCGGATGGGGTTTTTCTATGAAACTAGAATATTCACCCCAGTTACCTTCAAAGCCCCAAATGACAGGCAGCGAAGTTTATATTCATGAGGCGAAACGAGGCAGCGCTTTAGCAAATCTAGGCGGGCAGCAGTGGTTGATGATAGTGGTTGTCTTGTTTTGTTTCGCGATACCGATATGGGGACTGCTGCGGTTACCTGGCATTCCATACAACTTAAGGGAAATGTTCCTTGGTGATGGTCATTTTCTTTTCATTCTGGTATTTGCCGGAGCACTGCTATGGTATGGCGCAACTGCCACATGGATGAGCGAAAAAATTGCCTCCAGCAAATTACCATTTCTTCAGTTTCCCGTGTGGACTCTTACGCTAAGCCTTGTCAGTCTGATATTCCTTAGCATGAGTGTCACGCAGGAAAGCCTTGATGACATTGTGGGAGCCAATAATTTGTATTGGTTCGTAGTCAATAAGGATACTTGGGGTACGCATTGGCGGAGTTTTTTTCAGCTGCTCGGACCGGACGTCGTTGGACCAATAGAGCGTTGGATGCGATATGCTGGATTGTACTGTCCGTTATTGGTTTTTCTTGTGTTAGCGCTTGATTTCTTTCATCTGCCCAAACTAAATGCTCAGACTTTATCTCGTGTTGCCTTCCTCATCGCAAGCGTCTTGCCATGGCTGTGGCTCGCAAAAGCCGTTACCTTTGATTGGTCTTCGACAGATAATCTGAATGAACTCATTGCGCGCGATGGAGACTTCGGATGGGGGGGTGGAGGCTATCTCTACATCCTGCTCGGCTTATTGTGCGCTAATGCAGTCCTGCTTGCCAAAACCAATGGGGATGGCCGTAGGATTGGGCTCACAATTATCGTTTCCATTAGTGCTCTGCCGGTAGCGTGGTGGCTGCTGAATCTTGGCTTGGAGCCTAATGTTGAAAAGTACGGATTTACTTTCTCTGGCGTGCAGTTCTTGCTCGGCCCAGACCGCCAGAACCTGTTAAGCCAGACGCAATTATTCGCACGCTGGTGTGCGGTTCAGGTCGGTTTCATTCTTGTCACCGCCGTTGGAATTCGTAGTGCCTGGTTAATTCTCTCCACTCGACGCCAACGGGCTGGAGATGCCTGTAGTAATGAATAGTTGCACTTGAGCAACAGGATTTCTGCCAAAAACTTCAAGGGAGTGACGAACACAAATATCATCTCTGGAACCTAGGCACGCTCAAACGAGAACAGCGTTGGGAAGGTTTAACTTCCCCCTAACACGAAGATTCCACAGTGATGAAGTTGCAATCGAAGGCATTCAACGTAAGATCGGCTCTCAAGCCGGTATCATCCCCGGCTGAAATAAAGTTCAGACTTTCAAGCACCTGCTGGGCTGGAATATTGCGCCCCATGGGTTTGAAATTAACCCACAAACTCTGTGGCTTTTGCCTGCGGGGTATATTCACCAGATAATTGAAGAAAGCCTGCTCGATGAACTCCCCTGCACTCGGCAGGAGAGCATGAAGTCTTCGACGCGTATCTCGCTCTCTTCGGTCCGCACTATACAAAATCCTACAGCGCCATAAGAACCGTAGTTATCCATGCAACGCAACACGTACTTCTCTATTTCCTGGTTCGCCAGGATAGGCAAAATTTCGCTCCTCTGATACTTGCGCCCCGAGAAATTCAGTTGATTCGTGCGCTGCACGAGTTCAGACACACGCTCCAGATCCTCATCCGTATAAAGATCGACAAAGAGCTTTATTTCGCATGCTGCCAGGAATCCAAGATAATCCGAACCAAACTGGGTCGCACTTTTCCTGCGCACGAATTCTTCCCTATAAAACTGGCTGCGTTTTCTCGCGTCTTCATTAGTAGCACCTTGATAGCGAGGGCTCGAAAAAAGGTTATCGATATCGGCTGCGTTCACGCAGGTGACGCCCTTCAGCGCGCGTGATACTTCTTCCAGTTCGAATGGATTGTCATCGATGAAAGCAAAGGTATCGAGTCCTATATTGAGTTGCTGCGCAATTGTCCTGATGTTTTCGCTCTTGGGAGCTATAATAATAAAGAACCTCGCTGCAGGCAGCGAGTGTTTTTGCTCAGAACAACGCAAGCTGATAGTCCGCGTGCAGCTTCTGATAAGTTCTACCTTGATTTTGCACATACTTGCCAATCATTTCTCACCTCCATGCTTGCCAACCATACTCGCAAAGCAAATTCTACGCCGCAAGGGGCGGGGAATTGGACCCGAAGAGATTAAGGTAGGCACAGTTGAAAGATCATTTGCTACAAACCGAACAGTTTATTTGCTCCCACGACTCTCTACCACTAAATTGCGCGCTTTCTAGTTGTATGATAGGTTGGGCAACACGATGTGATCTGGTGAATTCTTGCCAGAATCTAACCCCCGCTTTTTAACATGCTCGGCTACCTCCCGCACGAATGGACCCAATTGAGACATTGTCTGCTCAGGAACCAGTAGCTCATAGTGGAGTTCGTTTTGATCCAGCAGGATTGACAGAAGAGGCTGCGGATGTTCTTTCGTCGATTCTGCAAAACTCCCGGTACGAATCCGCAACCAGACTTCCCCTATCCGGCGGAAATCGCTGGTATTCTGAGCCTATCAGACTCGCAAAATTTATTACTGGCGGTGTCAACTGCTGGAAAGAGTCCCCTTGCCAGAATCTCTACACAGCTCTGCTCGAGCGAGAGAAAGGCCCCGCGCCAACAATGCTGTTTGACTTGTTTTTCTTCTACCGAAATGTTGCGCTTGATCGAATCAGTAAGGTTATCGATGCAAGAAGCTTAAGAACACTTGAGAATGCAGGAATTCTGTCTCTCTCAGACAATACGGTCAAATCGAAGGTTCGCTGCTACCCTGTAAGGGGCAACTATTTCCTCTGTGATCCATCCAGGAATCAATCTGATTTTGTATACATTGGATGGGATTCTCATTTGATGGTCGATATTGCCGCGAAATACTGCAAGGGACGCCATTTTTCTCGATCTCTCGATCTTTGCACGGGAAGCGGTGTTCAAGGTATATCCCTTGCCCGGCAATCCGAGGAGAGCTTTTGCGCCGATATCAACCCGCGAGCTCTGGCGATGGTTCAAGCAAATTCCCGCCTCAACAAACTGACGACTGTTCGTGCGGTGCAAAGCAATCTTTTTTTAAACATTCAGGGACGCTTCGATTGCATCACCGCAAACACACCTTATGTTCCCCATCCTGTCGGCGCGGAGTTGCCCATAGGCGGCGGGGATATTGGCATTGAATTTACCATTCGCCTCCTGCGCGAATTGCCGGACAGATTGACAAAAAATGGGATCTCGGTAATTTATACGAGTGATCCGATTGTTAGTGGAAAGCGTCAGCTAATAGCCCAGGTGACGAGCGAACTCGGGCATCTACCCCTTCGAGTTATACTGATTCCCCTGTTTACTAACAACTACCCCATGACACGCCCTATGCAAGAGCACTACGACCAACTAGACCTTAGCGGGTACGATGACTGCATCCTGGTGATTCAGTGGGATAATAAATTCCAAGTGGAACAGCATCAGCATGACTGGATTCACTACTACCGTACGCGAGTGGATGCCTGGTTGGATTGGCGTCGTCGGAGCCATAAAAGGAGGACGGCATTTCCGCCCTCATACTGCAACCTTTAGACCCGAGCGAAATTGACCTATTCATGAGAGCTTAAGGCGCATATGAAAATCTTCCTGATGCCTACAACTTCGCCAAGCGACTAACTTATAAGGTCTTAAAGGGTGTAAACCTATGAATACCTCTACAAATATGGGCTGAAGACCCGGATAAGTTTATTATTAACTCACATCATAACACCGTGAGGCCACATCTAAATCGCCGAGCGAAACGTTAGTCCAGCGCTGGTGGCACCCGGTGCCATTAACAAACGGCCACGGAGCGTGCATATCATCATTGCGCCGGTTTTCCAGTCTGTGTGCTCGAAGGCAGCCAGAGAGGGCACATTAGTTGCACGGATATGCGCGATTATCCGATGAACATTGCGAGTTGAAAGATCGCTTACGGTTGCGGCGATCAATCGCTGTGCGGCGCCTTGTCGACGGTATTCTGGCCATGTATATAGATAGCTCAGGAAGGCATCTGTTTCGGCCATTCTTAAGTATAGCGGTGGTGAATCAATCCGGCAGGTGGGCCCGCGCTCAATACTGAGCTGCGCTACGAGCGAATCGCCAGCCAGCAATAGATGCAAACTACCTCCACGCCCAAGAAGTTGTTTCGGATTTGAACCGCACTGGTCGGCTGCGCGTTCAATTATATCGCTGGAGAGATTGGACAGTGCCTCACCAGTATACAAGCTCAAGTAGCGCCAACCGGACGGCAGCATCAATGGTTTGCTCGACTGAGCAAATATCCAAACAATACGAAACACGTCAATCCGGGTAAGTAATTTCAACCCGAAATAAGCGGCGGCCCGCAGTCCTCCAGGACCTTTCAAGAATTCCAGTCTCTCCTTCATCGCAGCCTAGTTTCCGCCTGTGGAACGCTTGACGGAGCTATCGCGGACCATCCGCTTGATATGCGCTTTGAGGCCGCTCTTATCAAGCCAGCTTCCAATTGTCTCAGATAGGGTATTGATCCCGATTAGCGAATAAGCATACGCTGTGCCAGGCCAGCCGCGTGGGATCAAGTAATAGTGTCGTTCCTCTCGTGATGTATTTGACATCCTTTGCTTATATAAGCTGTCCCCAGCCAGAAAATCAAAGCGACAAATACCGTCTGCGAGCAGATCGGCCATAACCTCTGTATGCAAATAAATACCTGGTTGCAGCTTGGATATAGCTGGGTCGTACCCTACATGGTGTCCATAATAAGTATGACCGTCATGGTAGCCGAGCCCGAAAGCAACCGGCTTATCCCCTATCCGGAGAATATATGCCCTAAGCCAACCCGATGTGGCCGCCATGTATAGGTGGGCAACTTGTTCCGATGTATTTTCAAGGCCAATGCCAAGCAAATGATATTGATAGGTCTTGCGGGACACCTGCGCTAGATCCATTGCGAGCTCGTCGACATGTTCTGGTTCAGTGTAACGGACCAGCGTTACGTCTCCCCCCGCCTTCACGCTGAAATTCTTACGTGTGCGACGAACATCCTCACGGCTTTTACTTCGCAACGTTCTGAGATAATCCTCGAATTGCGCCCCAGCTGGTAGCTCGATGAGTCGTCGGGTATAGGGGGGGCCGTAGGGCACAACATGGAAAAGACTGTAAACCGTGCTGTCTCGCGATGTCAGCAGATTGGCCAAAGGCGAGCCTGCTCGTACACCCTCGAAAAATACAACACCTCGTGTGCCTATTGTTTCCCGAAGAAGCTTGAGCAATCCTGTCAGTGACAAAGGATCTTCGCACAGCGGCTCTCCCTGCATTGCATGCCTTCGCACTGGAATGCGAAATAAGGTTGTCTCGCCAAAGCAATACGCAAGTGCTCCTGGATGAACGAAAAAGGGGGCATACCCACAAGGGTTTTGTGGATCACCCTGAAAGAAATAATGAATAGACTTGTCCAGACTATCGACACGGCTCCTCAGCCAGCGGGGATCCAATGCAAGGGGTATAGTGCCTGGCAGAGAGAAGTCAGGAATATTGTCTGGAACGTTAGCCAAGTACCACTGCATCATAACCTTCTTTGAAATGGACGATGTGGGCAAAGCATCAAATTCCAAACCTCATCATTTTTTTTAGCTTTGGCTTAAGCCCGAGCTCATCAAGTTTGTCGCCGATTGCATTACTGATATAGTCGACAGTCCACTGACTATGCAGCAGAAGCCTATTCTGGATGTTGTTGCGCAGAAAAAAAACATTCGCGCACTGAATATTGTGTGTTGCAAACAGCTTTTTGTGCTCGGATTGCCCCTCTGTAAAGTCAAAAAAACGGAATTTGCGCTCTTCGAATAAATACTCCAGAGCGAGCCACTGCAAAACGGTGCCGACTGAAAAATTCATATAACTGGGATCATACCCAAGAAATGCATAAATTAGCACGCCGTTTATAACAGGACAGTAGAGATACGAGATGGGTTTATCTTGATAAAAAAGAATGAACCCGCGTACTCTATCCTCCCCAGCAAGTTGTTCAACTCCTCGACGGAATTCCTCGGAATCTGGCAACCCTTCATCAAACAATCTCTCCTGATAGCTTATTCTGGACACAATGCGGGCAAGCCGAAAAAATTCGGTCATTTCGCCGGGGCACTTGTAAACCTTCCATGAGATACTGCCACCACAGTATTCCGCGTACTTCCGTACCTTGCGGGTGAGAGTAGAACGAGTTTTGGAGGAAAATTTGCTCTTGTATTCCGAAAACGACTGCTGCATGTCGATGTAATAGCGGGGATACTGGGCAGGCACATAGCACAAATAAGGGCCTTGCCGCCGTAACACGGGCTGCGGGCCAGCAATGCGCAGCGATCTTATCAGGAAACCCTGACTCTCTACGGGAAGAGGATCAGTGGGGGCTACCGGGTCAGCTACAGGCAGTTCTTCATCATCAAGTCCCGCTTCCCGCACCTGCAACAATAACTGGGGGGCAAGTAGAGTCTTGTCACCCAGTTGTATCTTTATCGGCACCTGCTGACAATGCCACGTCTGACTCAACGAAGCCTCCTGAGCAAACCCTGCTCAATGATTCTGAATCCCGTTTTCCAGACCGGTGAGGTAAGCGGAGCGGGTTGCAGGGGAACAGACACAGGCATCAGGCCATGAAAGCCACGTACGCGAAAACAATCCCGATGCTGGTCAAGGAAAGAACAAAGTTTATGAAAACGCTCTATTACAATTTCGTCCGGACGGTCCATCGCCGGGTTAAGCAATTCGAAATTATGCGACAAGATAACAAAAGCTTTACGTCCGGACTCCAACGACTGCCAGAGCAGACCCTCCATTTCCTGATACGAACATGCAGTCAACTGGGCATGCCGCAACCCGCCCAAGCCCCCGTCGAAGACCGTCATCGGATATTCGTACACACCTTCGCATTCGATAGGCTCCACCAGTGGGATTTCAGGACTGACACCGCTATCTTGTCCGAGCATGCTCGCGTTGTAACTGCTATCGAAAGTGATCTGGTTTGCATTCAGGGCGCGCAACGTATCCCGGTTGAAGCCAAAACCTCCCGCACGAAACGCGTTTACACGCAGGGCTCCTGCTGACTCGATCAACTGCACTCCTGCCTGTATCAGGATTGTTTGTTCTTCCAGTGAAAAATAGCGCAGATGCTGTCTTTTGCGGCTCACATTGCCGAGCAATGGCCGGTTTGATTCATCTACCCATTCGGTATGGAGATGAAGCTGTATTTCATGATCTTCTTCCCGAATGAGGCCAAGAATTTCTACCAGCGGTTCAGGGCCAAACCGCGTCGAAAACAAGGGTTCAACAAAAAATACCCCGGTCAATCCGTAGTCCCGCAACTGGCGCAACTGGTACGGCAGACCATAATCCCCCTTACGGGTAGGCCCATAGATATATCTCCGGAACGCTCCCGGGAATTTGGCGTCGAGGTCCTCCCAGCCATTGCACCACACCTCGACATCAACAGTAAGGAATACATCCAGCATCGGCCACTCGCGGAATTTAACGGCTATCAAACATCATATCGGATCAGGATGAGCCGACGGACGAAAAGATCCGGAACGCTTGCTGTCACAGGATTTCCCCTTCTGCCCTGATCTGCCGGCGAATCTCGATTCCGCCACAACCTGCTCACGCAAAATGAATCAGCCTCAGCCCTTCCCTGGAAGTATGTACTTGCTCAGCATTAAGCACGTGGCGCAGAAACGATTCGAACATCAACAACGACCATAGGGAAGCGCTATAGTCGCGCCGCCCCGACTGGTGCTGGTCCAGCATTTCTCTCAGAAATGCGCGACTGAAGAATCCCGTATCCGCCAGAACCGGTCCGAGCAGCGCATCATTTATCCGCTGGCGCAGGGGACCGCGAAACCAGCTTGCGAGCGGAACCGAGAATCCCATCTTGTCGCGATAAAGAATGTCATCTGACAGGTAGGGTTCCAGAGCTTTCTTGAATACATATTTGCCTTCATGCCCGCGCAGTTTGATGGATGCGGGAAGCCCCGATATCCATTCGACCAGCTCGTGATCCAGCAGGGGCACGCGTACTTCCAGGGAATGCGCCATGCTTGCACGATCTACCTTGGTAAGAATATCCCCCACCAGGTATGTTTTCATATCCAGGTATTGAACACGGGAAAGAGGATCTGCCACCGGACATTTATCCGCATGCCTGCGCAGGATCTCCACTGCTCCATACCCCTGAAGCTCACGCTTGAAGGATTCGCTGAACAACCGGCGCCTCATGCCGTCTTTCATGATCGAAACACTGTGAAAATAGCCTTCCACAGAATCTCTCGCGAGAGCTTCAAGGGTGGATTTTGCACGCAAAACTTTCGGCGCCCAATCCGCCTTGGGATACAGATTCCCGAGCAGGCCGAACAGGGGTTTGCGAAGCCCCAACGGCAGAGCGGATCGCATTCTCTCCTCATAGAGGTGCCAGCGGTAACGACGATAGCCCGCAAGATTTTCATCACCCCCATCCCCTGATAAGACAACAGTGACCCGCTTCCTGGCCAGTTGACAAACCCGATAGGTAGGCATGGCCGAACTATCTGCGAAGGGCTCGTCATACAGTGAAGCCAACCGGTCTATCAGGTCAAAATCGTCCTGGTCAACCTGACCTACCTGATGATGCGTACAATAGCGGTCCGCCACCTTTTGCGCATATTGAGATTCGTTGAAAGCAGGATCGCCAAAAGAAATGGAGCAGGTATTGACGGGATCATTCATGAGACCCGCCATCATTGCCACCACCGCACTCGAATCCACGCCCCCGGACAGAAAAGCCCCCAAGGGCACTTCGGTCATCAGATGTACCCTCACCGACTCACGCAGTCGAGCAATCAGCTCTTCCCGAGCTTCCTCCAGACTCAGGGGAGGATGCATCGTAAACGGAACATCCCAGTAGGATTGAGGCTGAGATACGGTTCTTGCCCGGCTGATATTCAGAGTGTGCCCTGGGGGAAGCTTATATGCCTGTTTGAATATGGTTTTTGGCTCTGGCACATACCCATAGGCAAAATAATCTTCAATGGCATGAACGTCCATATCCCGGATAAAACCGGGATGAGCAAGAATTCCCTTGAGCTCTGATGCAAAAACGAAAGTGCCATCATCCAGCAGGCTGTAGTAGAGCGGCTTGATGCCAAGCCGGTCTCGCGCAAGAAACAGGATCTCCTGATTCCGGTCCCACAAGGCAAAGGCGAACATGCCGCGGAAGCGATTCACGCAGCGTTCACCCCACTCTTCCCAGGCATGAACAATGACTTCGGTATCACAATGTGTCCGGAAGGTGTGACCCAGGCTGGAAAGTTCTTTGGCAAGCATCTCGAAGTTATAGATTTCGCCGTTGAAAACCACCACCACGCTACCATCTTCATTGAAAAGCGGCTGCTGGCCACTGGAAACATCCATAATCGAAAGACGGCGATGACCAAAACCCAGCCCCGGTTCGATGTGAACTTCTCCTTCATCCGGACCGCGGTGTACCTGAACCTGATTCATTCCCAGAAGCAGTTGCCGGTCGATTGGCCTTTTGCCGCGAGTATCGAACAGCCCCACAATTCCGCACATGTTATTTTTCCTTCTGCCTGTTATGCCCGACGTAACACTTTGTCATAGACTTCAAGATATCCGCACATCATGGCTTCCATACTGAACCTTGTCTCGACCTGCCTTCGGGCGGCGCGGCCATGTTCTACCAACAGCTCCGGATTTCTGTAATATTCCTGCATGGCTCCTGCCAGCGCAGTTGCCGATCCTGACGGGACCAGCATTCCTGTCATGCCTTCCTCAACCAGTTCCGCATTTCCTCCCACCCGGGTCGCGACGACAGGCAAACCTGTGGACATAGCCTCGAGAATGGTATTGGAAATGCCCTCTCCGAGCGAAGGAAGCACAAACAGATCCATGCTGCGCATGAGCTCAGGGATATCGTCCCGTTCACCAGGAAACCAGGCAAGTCCTTCGACTCCCGCTTCACGTACCTTTTCAATACAGCGCTGCCGGGTACTTCCCGCCCCGACAATCAATAACCGAAGCCTTTCGTGAGCAGCTGGCATTTCCTTCAGCAAAAGTAAAAATGCTTCTATCAGGCCGAGGTAATTCTTCACCTCTGCCATGCGTCCGACGCTGCCAATGACAAATGTATCTTCCCTGAAAAATCCCGCGACCGCTCCCTGAACCATATTGCTCTCCCAGCGTGTGCTTTTACGCGGATAAAAGCGTCGGCTGTCTACGCCATTGTAGATTTGATTGATGCGATGCGGCGCTGCCCGTACCGTATCGACAAGCCAGCTTTCGAGATCCCTGCTGACAGTAATGAAGTGATCTACAAACGGACGAATGGCTTTTCTCAATAAATTATATTTGCAGTTTTTGCCATGCAGGTCGAACATATCCCGCCCATGTTCGCCATGCACCCTTGCCCGTGCTCCCGCAAGGACTGCAATCACCTGGCCTTCCATGGCGGCCAGATTACGCGTATGCACGATATCGGGCTTCAGGCGCCTGAGTGCCCTGAAAAGATCGATATAAAGCTTGAAATCGTGTCCATCGCGCTTGTTCAACGCGATAACCTCCACGTCCTCGCTGACAATCCTGCTCCTGAAGTCCGAATACCCCTTCAGGCAAACTATGGCATGCCGGTAGCGATCCGCCGGAATATGATTGATGAGATTGACCACGCCATTTTCCAGCCCTCCCACCCCCAGATGATAAATCACGTGAACAATGAGAGGGGGCTGCTTGACGTGTTCCGCCGGATTCAGGCGTAGCCGGTTGCTAGCGATTTGCTGCATTTCGAAGCGCACCCGTTATTGCGGGCGCAGTATCTGTAATAAAATCCTGGAGCACTGAGGCCGCTTCATCGACGCTATCTTCGTATCGTGTTGCCACGATGATCTCAACCGCATCGTCACCTCTCCCCAGCAGCTTGTTCCTGGCCAGCATAAGCTTGGCCCAATACGGATTTGCGGTTTCCTCACCCCCTATCCAATACCACCTCCATGCAAGCAGTGATATTGAAGGAGAGTGCAATCGGTTCTGTTTGACGATTTCTTCCTGCGAACCAAGGGAAATCGTACGCATATCTTCACCGGCGTCATGCCATTTTGATCCCTTTTCTGGCACAAGAACATTTTCGGAATTGATCAATTCAATACCCTGCTTCTGTTCACGGTAATAACTGATGTAAAGATCTACCGATCGTCCGTTATTCCGGTAATTTCTCAGGAACTGAGCAGTCGAACCCGTATATATTGGTTTCCAGTCTGAAAGGAGCTCCGGACTAGCTTGCCATTTGCCGGAAGCATCTAAGACATGGATTTCCACTTCTTCCGTACCGTAGGAAACCTTCCTCTCCAGCCACTCCGCGTATATCGGCCAGATGACGGCTATGGATAAAACCGCGCCCGCGGTGATCGTTGTCCTTAAAGTGGAATCGCCCTCTGAACCACGATTATTTCCCGTCGAAACGCCCCTGGTGCGGCTGATACTGTCAAGCTTGTTCTCATCTTCACGCCAGAAAGATCCGACCCAGAATAGCATCAACATCACAAAGCCAAAGAATATCCATCCGTAAATCAGGTGGTCGATGCCTACAGCAAGCTGCATACCACTTAGATGCCCTGTCATTACAATCAGGTAGGCGCGGATACCGTTGGCAAGGATCGGTACGATCAGAGATAGGGCAATAAATATCAGCCGCCGGGTGAGGCTTCGGTAGGTCAGGTATGCGTAAAGGGTTCCCAGCGTAAAGGATGCAATCAAGTAGCGCAGACCGCTGCAGGCTTCAACCACGGACCAGTTGCCGCTTGGAATGGTAAAAAAATTGCCTTCGCGATAGACGGGAATTCCGGTCAGCTGAAGCGCTGTTACGGTAAAGTCTGCGGTAAAGTTTATCAGCGACGGTATGAATGCGTCGCCAAAAGGTACGGCGAGCAGGAGATAGGCTAATGGAAAGGCCAGCGCCCATGCTATCTGATTTCCCAGGATTGCCCAGACTGCGGCGGAAATCATCGCTATCACCATAAATTGCGCAAATACCTGGACACTCGCCAGTGTTCCCAAAAGCCAGCTGAAACCGAGAATCGCAAGTACGAAAAGAACTTTGGGGTTGGGGCGAGCAAAAAGGGTGCCGAGATGCTCGCGCTGTCCCCAGATCAGGTAAGCACTGAACGGAAAGATCAGAAACCCATGAGCAAACGTATCCGATCTGCTCCAAGTGGAAATCATGGACCAGGTGGTTTCATGATAAGCAATGAGAATCGCCACAATTACACCGAGCGCAAGCAGAGCGCCTGCTTTCGACCCCTCATGCTCCAGTGTCAATGAGGGTCCGGGGGCGACGTCTTGGCGGATTGGGGTATTCATATGCATCGTTCCACTCGAAATTCTCTCTGGCAATAGTAGTACAAGGAATTCTGCCTAAACTGCCTGAGGTTGTGACAGGAGTCTGTCGATACGTCTCAAGCCGTTTTTCCAGCTGTAGTCTTCCAGCACGCGCATCCTGGCAGCTCGACAAATTCCAGGATGCGCGCTGTTCTGGAGAAAGGAGATAACTCGACGGGCAAAGTCTTGTTCATCAAGAGCAACCACCAGTTCCTCCTCCCTTCGTGCGTGAATGCCTTCCGCAGCTGACGGAGAGGCTATCACGATCTTCTCCATGGCCATTGCCTCCAGGATTTTGTTTTGTATTCCACGCGCAATGCGCAATGGCGCGACCACCAGCGAGGCATGCGCCAAATAGGGCCGCACATCGGGTACAGATCCTGTTACCCTGATGCCGGGAAATGCTGCCAGAGCCGCTACGGCACTGGACGGACGCGTCCCGACGATATAGAACTCGACTTCCGGCAGTTTCGCACGGATCGCCGGAAAAACAGATCGTGCAAACCAGGCGACTGCGTCAATATTGGCCCGATAATCCATTGCGCCGGTAAAAACAAGAACGTGCTTCCCCTGGGGAAAAGGATTGAGATAGATATTTTGCGGCGAGAAATAATTGGCATCGACGCCATTATTGAAATGGGTCACTTTTGCCGCAGCTTCGGGTAGCAATTGATGGAACAGGCTCGCTTCTGTCTCGGAGACGAAAGTGGCGCTGTCGAATGTACGTGCGACCTCTTTTTCATAGCCCAGCAGCAGTCTGGATTCTCTTCGGTATATCCAGTTCATCGGCCAGCCTGCTGACGTCGAATATTGCATCCACTTGTCCGAATCGATATCGACAAAATCGATAATCCGGCGGATATGGCTAACACGGCTTACATATTGCGCCATTCCGGAAGAAAAGATCAGGATATTCTCAATGGGTCTCGTGTCAAGGATGCGATTTACCCATGCTTGCAGACGCGAGTTCCAATAGTAGGGAAGAGTAAGGGGCTTCCCGCAAAGCAATCCTGAGAGGCTTCGCACCCTGGCCATCCCTGGATGGAGATTGACGAAACAGGTTTCCCCGCAGAGGTTTCTTACTTTCTCGATATATTTCCGGTCTCCCTCGTCATCGATAAAGGTACCGAGATGGACGCGATGGTGTTGTGCCAGATGTTCCAGCAGATGATAGGACCGGATCTTGTCTCCCTTATTCGGGGGATAAGGAATTCGATGAACCAGATAAAGCAATTCCCGCATGAATCTAGCCCAGATTTCTTACGATGTGCGGACCGATGAGGTTTGCCAGCCCCAGTGGCAGTTTCTGCCAGGCTTTGATGAAGAGCTGATACTTGGGATTGAGGGGATTATGATCCGGTACTTCCTTTGCCTGATAGAGTTGATACTCATAGTGCAAGGGCTGCGGTTCAAATCCCCAGTTCTTCTTGAAATCGAAAGAGCCTGATCCGCGTTTGCTGCGGCCGAAATCAAAAACCTTGTACCCCTTTTCGCACGCTCGGCGCATCAGTTCCCAATACATGAAATCATTTCCCGCCACCTCGCGTGCTTCCCCGGTACCGCCTCCATAGTAGGGCAAGACTTCGTCCCGAAAATAAAAGCTCATCACCGCGGAGATGGTGCGGTTATCCTTTACGATTATCATCAGTTCGCAATCTTCCGCAAACACTTCTTTGAGCAGACGGAAATACTTCCTCGAAAAAACCGGGGTACCAAGGCGATGCACGCTGGTCGAATAAGCTGAAAAAAAGCGTTCTATATCCTGATCAACGACACTTTCCAGTTCTGCCTTGATACCTTTTCGCACCATTGCCCGCTGCTTGCGTGGAATGGCACTCATGTTCTGTTCAGCTTCGGGCGCTATCTCCTTGCGAAAGGTGACATAAAGGTCCTTTCCATGCCAGTCAGCGTGATGTGGTTTCAGATTCCTGTATTCGAGATAGTCTACCTGCAACTCCTGGGCCAGTTTCTGGGCAGACCGGTCAAGCGCATGCCGGGCAGCTTGCGAATTGGCAGCAATTCCCCCATACACGCAGAAGGGCAGGGAGCTCAGTGAATGACCAAACAAGCGGCTATTGATCTCCGCCAGGGGAAGTACACCCTGAATTTCCCCTCCGGATTCCACGTAAAGGAACCAGGTTTTATGACCAAAAGCGCGTTCAATGACAGTTTGCCAACCTGCCCGGTGAAAGAAGGTCGCTTCCCGGCAGCACGATACGAAATCATCCCATCGCTTAACTTCCCCCCCGGAAAGCAGGTTTACCGACAAAGCGTCAGTTGGGTGCGGAGACTCAAAATTCACATTTGCAACTGAATACGCCTGGGAACTCATGCATCTTCCAGAAAAATTCTATCCATCCGATCCCATCTGAAGTCGCGAACTAACGCCCTGAGCCGGTCTTCCATCCGATGGAGGTTGTGATAGTGGCGAAAGCGCGTTTTCATGCTAATCCCCTTCTGGCGTGGTTGCTGATGGTCTATTTCCCATGGATGGAAATAGAAGATTGCAGGACGCTCCTCGAAACGATTCAGCCTCTGCAGAAACCAGCGGGAGACAGGGTAAGGCCATAACCGGAAGTAGCCTCCGCCACCCGCTGGGAGGTTTCTCTGGAACACTCGTATCGTTGTAATCGGGATTTCCAGCAGCATGTTGTTGCGGGGGTAATAGGCGAACCGTGGAGCATCGGGAACTCCATAGTGATCATGGCGGATCGGATAGATGCTGGAACTGTAACGGTAGCCCGCATCTCCGAGCAGATCCAGGGCCCATTCATTCTGACGTCCTATGGAGAAACTCGGCGCCCGATAACCGAGTACGGGTTGCCCGGCAATATCTTCCAGGAGTGCCTTGCTGCGGACGATATCCTCTCTGAATTCGTCAGGGTCCAGCTCCCAAACCCGCTGATGACCCCACCCGTGACTCGCCACCTCATGGCCCTCTGCAACCAGCCGCCTCACCATCGCGGGATAACGCTCCGCAATCCAGCCTAGGGTAAAGAACGTTGCTTTTACCCCTCTCTCGTCCAGCAATGAAAGAATGCGATCGATATTATTTTCTACACGGCAGGAGATGGAATTCCATGAATCTCTCGGAATATGAGGGGCAAAGGCGGAAACCTGGAAATAATCCTCCACGTCGATCGTCATTGCATTTCGAATGAGGTCAGGATTCATTTGAAAAATCTCGTATAACTCGAATAGCAATAGCTGCGCCGAACGCGCCGCATCCTCGTAATCTCGCCCTCATGCTCATCGGCATTTCTTGATCGACTATGTTGGATCGCGCATAGGGGCGCATAGGGCAGACGTGCCTCTAGCGGAGCCGCTTGTTCACGTCAGCCAGCGAGAGTACCTGCTTGAGCAGACCCATCAGGGAAACAACGGTTTCCTCCAGCTTGGCAACCCGGTTGCTCATCTCCTCCAGTTCGGTAACGAACTGCTCTTCCTTCAACGCGGAAGTTTTATCTCCTGAGAATAGTCCGGTCTCGACTTCAACTGTATCAAATTCCTGCTGGATATCCCGGATCACCTCGTTCACTTCAGATACTCGGAAATGCTGCAGCTTTTCGAGATAGCCCATCAGCAGGAGGCGATCGCACAACGCATTGATTCTCCTTGGAATACCCCCGGTATAGTGATATATGGCGTCAAAAGCATCCTCATCAAACCCGGGATTTCCGCTCCAGCCCACAGTCTTCAATCTGTGCTCAATATAGGATTTCGTTTCCGTCAGGTCCATGGGGCCGAGGTGATAGGTTGCAGTGATTCTTTGCCGTAACTGCCGCATATCATTACCAAGGAGGGTTTTCCTGAACTCTGGCTGCCCGAGAAGAAATGTTTGCAACAGAGACTTGTTATCTCCCTGAAAATTGGAAAGCATCCTCAGTTCTTCCACAGTATGGGGGGAGAGATTTTGCGCCTCGTCCACCACTAAAAGCGCCCGCTTACCCTGCTGCTCGCATTGTCGGAAGAATTTCTCGAGTGCGACGAGCACTGGTGTCTTCCCCGGGCTCCCCTGCGTCAAATTCAACCCGAACGCCGCCGCGACCATCCTCAATGTGTCATCAGAATCCAGGCTGGTATTGACAATTTGAGCAGCAACGACCTTTTCCGGCTCCAGTTGCCGAAACAGATTACGGACCAGCGTGGTTTTCCCCGCGCCCACTTCTCCCGTAACGACAATGAATCCCTCCGCTTGCGCTAACCCATATTCAAGGTAGGCCATCGCTCGGTTATGTCCTTTGCTGCCGAAAAAGAAATTTGGATCCGGACTCAGTTGAAATGGCTTGGCTTTGAAGCCATAGAATGATGTATACACTTCTTCTGTTCTGCTAAAAAGTCATGTTCACATAGGCTATTGCGGCGTTCTCGAGATAATCGCCTCCCTGATTGGAATCCCTCTCATTGCGCCGGTACTGGATCGTACCGTTCAAATTGGGCAATATCTGCGGGAATCGCCGGGTCAGACTGACAGTGATAAGCCTGAGGTCATCTTCTCTGCCCGTATTGAGAAAACTGAATCGTGTGTATGCAAAACTGAGATTAGCTCTTGTAAGCTGGGAAATCCTGTAACTCCATAGCGCATTTCCCCCAGTTTGGCGCGTGTGTCTCAGTAAGGCTGCATTTGCTGCTCCGATCAAGTCGGCATCTACATTGTCTGGCGAGTAGGCCTGACGTGTCATGTCGAACCCCGTCAACACAAGTGTATTCTTGACACCATTGAGAGCAACAGAGGCCTGCAGCCGTTTCTGGAGAAAGAGCCGGTTTGTAAAAAAATTGGTGGGACCAAGAAAAGAACCAGAGAAATTGGGACCTAGTAAGAGGTCGGTATTTTGTTGAATAGTTTCCGGAGGAAGATTGGGAAACTGCGCTCCAATCAACTGGTTCAGCGAGCTCGTAATGCCCATGCCACCAAGCAGGGACTGTTGATTGAAGGTAGTAATATCTTGGATATAGCTGAAATTCCATGTTGTCAGGCGGGTCCGATGGCTCGCTTGGGCAAAATAAGTATCTCCGAAGAATCTTTTTCCGGCGTTCGCCACTATGTTTGTTCTTTCGCTTGGCGTCCATACAAAACCTGCCGTCCAGGTAGGACTGGAAGGACTCCCCCGGATTGATAGAAAACTGTTCCTTTCGTAACCCCCTGTCGCTGTCAGACCGAACCTTGGGGTAAACATGTAACGAAGACTGCCAATAGAACGCTCCAGTTCTACTGTTCGACCCGTTTGGTCGAAATGAATCATGTTGTTACTGTAGCTCAAACCCCAGTGAAACTTGCCGAAATCGGTGCCGCTATCCACGCGAGCAGAAAAGCTGTCAGCCTGGCTGTTTCGAAGCAAATTCGCGTTTGAGCTGACTATGTTGTGGGCATAGCGTAATTCAGTTGAAGCAAAATTCTTGAAACGGTGGCGGATGTAGGGACTGATATTAAATGTTCTGACATCAGCCCTGTTGCCTGTGACATTCACATTATCGATAGCTTGAGGCCCAAACAGGGAGATATTCTGCTGAGTAATCAAAGCCCTGCCGTCAACGAAGAAAAAATCTTCCATCAGCTCGGCAGTTCCCCTCGCGTTTAGCTGATGCCTCATTCTCGTCAGATTGGAGTGTTCCGCATAGATGAGGTTATTCATCGTATAATTTGTATTCAGCTTGAATCGCGGTCCTATTCCGGTCAGTGAAATACCTGGATTGATTTGAGTAACGAAATCACTTCCCCCTGAACCCAGTCTCAGATTATCGCTATACGTCTCCATCAAGCTCAGCCGCGGAATAACTTTCCACTCCGCTGCATTTGAGCAAGAAGAATAAGATGAAAGTACCAGAATGATCCCGACTACAGTGCAAGCTGGCGATAACAAAATGCCATGCTGACACTTATTCTCAGGCACTTTCATGGTAATAGTAGCCGTAGTATTCCCCGCCAGAAAATGTTCTGGCCTTGTTGTAGATCAGGTTCACGACGTCACACGACTCAATTTGTCGCAGCGTTTCCCTGACGGCCTGCTGTGATGTCGTTTCGGCCTCAACCACCAGGACAATCTGCCCCATCTGGGTTGCCAGTACACGCGCCTCGCTTGTCAGCAATAAGGGAGGAGAATCAAAAATAACGACGCGATCAGCATAACGTTCTGCAAGCTCCTTCAATAATTCTTCCATATTCCGGCTGGCGAGAAGTTCGGTGGAGTGTGAATGCCGCCTTCCTGCGGTAAGGAGTGTGAGTTTCTCGACATCAGTCTTGATCAGTACATCCGCTAGGCTGAGATCTTCCTCTACAAGAATATCCAGCAAGCCCCTTTCTGTTCCCACACCCAGGATTTTTGGGATCGAAGGTCGCGCGACATCCGCGTCAACCAGCAAAACTGTGCGGTCCATTTCCATCGCAATGCTCATTGCGAGGTTGACAGTGCAAAAACTTTTTCCTTCGCCAGCAAGTGCGCTGGTAACCATGATGAGATTGCCATTCTTGATCATGCCCGGCCCTTTATTGAAGGCATTGGTCAGCAACGGCCGCTTGATCACGCGAAACTGCTCCGCTATTTGCGTTCTCCCCTGATCGGGGGTGACGATACCATACTGACGCATTTTGACCAGGTCAAGGTTTACCCGATTTTGTGTGATAAACGTATTTGGTGGAACTTTTTGTTCAACCTCTTTTGTCTCGGTAACACCGCTACTGAGCTTCTGATCAGGATTTACCGAAACCGATGGAGGTACTTGTGCGCTCGCCAGTACCCCTTTTTCCAATTTGCCTACAGCCTTTTCAATTATGCTCACATGCGCTCCCGTTCTGTTCCGAGATCCCCTGAACTCTGGTTTTATAGAATTACTGCACCTAACCGAGGAATTGTGACAGGAATGGTGGTTAAAGAGATATTAATTAAATGATTCTGCCACACTACTGAACTCTGGAATTGATTCAGTCGCCGGCCTGAAGTATTAATGAAAAAAATTGGGCCGGAGCAATACAAACTTCATCAAAATAGATTTTAAGGCAACAATCAGAGATATGAGGACCTTGCGCCGGAACAGGTTTCCGTCATCAAAACTTCCAGCACCAACTCGCTGTCTTTCAGAGTACGAATCACGCCATCTTCAGCATAAGAGCCCCGTACAAGCCTAACAGGGACAGCAGGGATAACCCGAATGCATAGAGGCGCTTTCTGCGCTTTATCTTTTCCGTATCTGTCCAGATCATCGGAATTGAACCCAGTATCGGCTTGCCCGAAATTTCCCGCAGGTTGATCTGGCTGTGGAAGGTGGGCCGAACCTGACTGATAACAAAGGCTATACCAATCCCTGCCAGCAAAGAGCCGAGGAAAACAATGGAAAAAAATTTCGCACGGTCCGGGCCAACGGGTCTATCAGAAACTGTCGGGGGATCAATGACACGGAATGACACCAGATCTGTGGTGGAACCCAGATCTCCCGAGATTTTGGCCGATTCACGCCGCTCAAGAAGTTTCTCGTAATTCGCCTTGTTTACCTGGTAATCCCGGTTGAGCTGGGCAAGCTCGGCTTCAACCTGTGGCACAGCGTTGCTCAAGGACTTCAGGCGCTCGTAGCGGGCAGTGTACTCTTCTACCCGAGCGTTCATGGATGCCACGTCGGCTTCCGCATCCGCCAGCGCTACATTGAGTTGCTGCAGCATCGGGCTATAGTTTCTGCCCGGATCCGAGCTATTCCTCGTCAGCTTGGCCTCTTCGATCTTGCGCTCCTCAAGCTGGGCAATGAGGCGTTTCGCTGCAATAATATCCGGGTGCAACTCTGTATAGTTTAGTCTGAGCGCATCAAGGTTCTTGCTCAACGCTTGGATTCGAGAATCGAGTTCCACATTAACTATCGATGAGGCTGCCCCCTCCTCCCCCTGATCCACGAGGAGAACCGGTTCATCACCCGTGATCTGACGTTTGATCGCGTCCCGCGCCTGCTGCGCCTCGCGCAGTTCCAGCCTGGTTTTATTGAGATCTTCTATCGCCTGGGACAGTTGTGAATAATAATCGTTGCCTTGTTGCGGCATCATTCCGATGTTCTTCTGTTTGAATGCCTTGAGATTATTTTCCCCTGTGATCAACTTCTCCTCATAAGATTTAATCTGCTCATCAATAAAGCGAATGGCCGCTGAAGAATCCTGGTTCTTGTTTCCAAGCCCTCCTTCAACAAAAAGCGTCAGTAAAGATTGGACAATGTCTTTGGCAAGTTTAGGGTTCTGATTGCTGTAGGCAATAGTAAAAAGATTATCTCGCCCCGTGGTCCCCAGCTTGATCTTATCCATGAGCTCCTTCACTAGCCTGTCCTGATCCTTGCTGTCTTTTGTCTTGATATCAAGATCCACCATGCGAATGACTCTTTCCACGTTCGGGCGACTGATCAGAGTACGGCTCATGATGGAAACTTGCTGTTGCAGATCAGGCGACACTGTCATGCCCTGCAACAGGGGCTTCAACACATTTTGCGTGTCGACATAGATTCTGGCGGAAGCCTGGTAATCATCGGGGAGTTTATAGACAATGATCCAACCGACGACTGCGACGGTCCAGGCTACAGCCACAGCGATCCAGCGATACTTCCATACCCCTTTCAGATAAACCAGCAGCTGGGTTGTCAGCTCCTCCATATTGTCAAACGGTCCTTAGAAATGCGGTCAATGATGGGGAGGGTGAACGCACTCCCGTTGTCTTGGAATAGTTTCTAACCAGGATTCTCGTTATCCCGGGTATTACGTCTCGCTGCTTCATGGAGTGGTGAAAAATAGATGGAGAGCTTATCGAATAGGGCGGATGTCTTGTCTCATGGTAGCCGATGGAGGAATAGAAGTCTGGGTGGAATAAGACGCTATTTCTATCCCTGTTCCTGGAATGATTTTTTTCATTTCAACTTATCCGGTAATGAAAACCTTATACCTTATCGGAATGCCGTTACAGGAGGATTAAGTCGTCACAGTGGAATTTCACAGATCAGAAATAACTTTCCGGTATGACAAGTACATCTCCCTGCTTCATGGGTACGTTGGCCGTCACATCCCCATCCCGGATCAGATCGTCCAACCGCACGCTAAACTGATGCTGCTTCCCGTCCACGTTACGTACTATCCTAGCGCGATTACCCGCGGCAAAGTCGGTAATACCACCTACCGCAATCAGGACATCCATCAGTGTCATCTCCTCCCGATAGGGCAATGCCTGAGGCTCGGCTGCTTCCCCTATCACCCGGATCTGTTCGGAGTATGGGCCTATAAATTCTGTCACCACAACGGTCACGACCGGCTGCTGGATGTACTTCGACAATGCCTCCTCGATATCTCGCGCAAGCTCCGTCGAGGTCTTTCCGCTTGCCGGCAGATCCTCTACCAGGGGGGTGGTAATCTTGCCATCGGGTCGAACGGGCACTGCCATGGAAACTTCAGGGTTACGCCAGACAATGATATCGACATTATCTCCCGGACCGATCAGGTAATCGTGTGCAATGGGTTTCTCATCTGGATTCAGGGATGGATATGTTTTGCAACCCCCAAGGGAAAGAAGGGGAAGTACAACAGCAAAACAAGAGAACCATGTCACGGTACGGATACGAAGGGCGTTCACTGAATTTCCTTTTTTGTTGATTAGAAAATGCCTGAGTCGGAGAGGATTATTGACCTTTAATGTAAAATAAAGATGCTATAAGTCAATACACCTGTCAAGACAGTATTCATGTGCCCGCAAACAGCAATATAACTCTGCATCGTACCGTATTTCAGCAAGGCCGGGGCCTGGAAGAATACCCGCAATATCGGTGGCCGACGACCCAGCTTCTCGATTCAGCCGTTGCAATATTCCTCCGGTTCATCCATACGCTCGAACATGTCGCGCATTCTATCAACTTGAGGAGCGGGAGCGAATTGGACTTTAGTACACCCTTACGGCACAGTATGTTAAGTTCCGTACAAAACGCAAATTATTTTTTCGGGATCGACGCATCTTCGATAAAAAGCGACAGAGGGCGCTCCTGCTGATGCAGCGCCCAGCGTACGTGTTCGCGTATCAGGGACGAAGCGTCATCCAGGCGCGCCCGCAATGCCTGAATGACAGGCTGGGAGAATGGCGCATTCCCCAGGCCGACAGCCAGGTTACGCAGCCATTGCTCATGTCCGATGCGCCGAATCGGACTTCCGGCAAGCCGTGCCTCAAACTCCTCTCTGCTCCACTCGAACAATTCGATCAGAGACGCGCTATCCAGGCCGTTTCGCACGGAAAAATCATCTTCATTGGTAATTGCCGCAAATTTATTCCAGGGGCAGACGAGCTGGCAATCATCGCAACCATATACCCGATTACCGATCAAAGGCCGCAAGGGTTCGGGAATACTGCCCTTATGTTCGATAGTAAGATAAGAAATGCAACGTCGCGCATCCACTCGATAGGGCGCCATGATCGCTTGCGTCGGGCAGATATCGATGCACCTCGTGCAACTGCCGCAGTAATTGCCTACGGGGTTGTCCACGGGCAGTGGCAGATCCGTAAACAATTCGCCCAGAAAGAACAGGGATCCCGCGTCACGGGAAAGCAGCAGAGTATGCTTTCCGCGCCAGCCAAGGCCCGATTTTTGCGCCCATTCAACTTCCATTACCGGCGCGCTGTCGCTGAATACACGGTAATTCAGGTGTCCTGTTTCCGCTTCGATTTTTTCTGCAAGTTTTTGCAAGCGCCCGCGCAGTACCTTATGGTAATCCCGACCCAGAGCATAGCGCGATATGAACGCGCGAGTGCCATCCTGGATGACCTGCCAGCTGTCCTTTGCGACCGGTGTATAATTCATGCGCACGGAGATCACTCGCAGCGTCCCGGGAACGAGTTCGGCAGGACGAGTACGCCGGGTGCCGTGCCGTGCCATATAATCCATCTCCCCGTGACAACCCTGGTCCAGCCATTCGAACAGGCCTGTCTCCGCCTGCCTCATGTCCGCGCTTGCATCGGCAATGGAAACCTTCTGAAAACCGAGCTTCTTCCCCCATTCCTTGATGAATCTGGCGAGTTGCGGAAGATCGACAGTAGAGTCAGGAAGATCTTGCAAAGGTTCCGGGGAGAGTTCGGTGGATGAGTCTTTACGCATATTCATATCCTGCCGGGCTCTGATATTCACATCATACCGGCTCTGCCGCCATTCATCACCTTGATAGCCCTTCACCAGACCTGCCATCTCGCCGATGAAACCGCTACCCTGGCACTCGGAACTGCAATAGCTCCGGCATTGCGCCCGGGCCTTATTGTATTCCTGCAAGGCGAACTGGGAGCAGGCAAAACTACATTTACGCGCGGCATATTACGCGGGCTTGGTTATCTTGGAAAAGTGAAAAGTCCCACCTATAATTTGATTGAACTTTATAAAATTTCTAGGTTATACTTGTATCATTTTGATTTCTATCGTTTCAATAATCCCAATGAATGGGAAGAAGCGGGCTTTCGGGATTACTTCAATGCAGACTCGATCTGTCTCGTGGAATGGCCGGAAAAGGCAGACGGACTATTGCCCCGAGCCGATTTGAAATTTATATTCAAGGTTACAGAAGGGGGGCGTGATGTTGAAATTCAGGCGGACACGGAGGCCGGCAAACTGTGCGTGAAACGCTGGCAAATCTCATCGAGGAACAATACGCTGCGTTGAAGGGGTGGCGCCCCCAGCCTGCTCCTTCAGTCTCACAACCCTTGAACTCAATCCGTTTCTCCTCTATTCGAAACCGCTTGGCAGCTGGCGCATGCCTGTCAATGACGGCGCTCCTGTTATCGTCATCTGCCAGCTCTGTCTGTGCTGAAGAAAAGATACGCATCAGTTCCGCCCGTATCTGGCCATCCGAGGAATACACCCGTCTTACGCTTGAATCCGCTTCCGCCATTCGCTACACCCTCACTACGGTAAAAGATCCGGATCGCGTCGTCGTTGACCTTGAGGATGTCTCACTGACACCGGAACTGAAAAAGCTGATAGACAAGATAGATCCCGCGGACCCCCACATTCACGCCGTGCGCTTCGGCCGCTTCAAACCAGACATATTGCGGCTGGTACTTGACCTGAAAACCGAAGTCGAACCGCAGGCATTTGTCATTCAACCCGTTGGAACCTACGGACATCGACTTGTCCTGGACATCTACCCTGCTATCCCCCCTGATCCGCTGATGGCCTTTCTGAACAACAAGGACAAAGCAGGATACATACTGCGGGACGAGCCAAACATTGGCAGCAATGTCAGTTCAAGGACCGAAATCGAGACTGCACGGAGCAGTGAAGCGGCAAGAAAAAACAGGCCGGAAATGATCCGTCTCGCCACTGTCGTTATTGATCCGGGGCACGGTGGGGAGGATCCGGGCGCAATAAGCCGGCGCGGTACCAGGGAGAAGAACATCACTCTGGCCATCGCCAGGAAGCTGAAAGAAAAGATAGACAGGGAGCCGAATATGCGCGCGGCCCTCACCCGTGATGGAGATTATTATATTTCACTGTCGCAGCGGCTGGTAAAAGCCCGCAAACTGAATGCGGATTTATTCGTATCGGTGCACGCGGATGCCTTTAACAAACCACATGCCCGCGGCTCGTCGGTGTTTGCTCTTTCAGAACGGGGCGCCACTTCGGCGGCTGCGGGATGGCTGGCAAAAAAAGAAAACGAGGCAGACCTGGTCGGTGGCGTCAACCTCAATATCCAAGACCCCATTCTCAAGCAGACTTTGCTGGATCTGTCCCAAACAGCAACGATCAATGACAGTCTCAAACTCGGCAAAGCAGTCCTCTCCAAGATAGGCAACATCAACCATCTGCACAAGGCGGAAGTCGAACAGGCAGGCTTTGCCGTCCTCAAGTCTCCCGACATTCCCTCGATCCTGGTCGAGACGGCATTCATCAGCAACCCGGATGAGGAAAGGAAACTGAGAGACCATGGCTATCAGGACAAGCTCGCCTCCGCTATACTCGCGGGTATCAAACGCTACTTCGCCGACAATCCTCCCCTCTCGCGTTCGACACTGGTTTCCCTCGATTAGGCTCCGCTTTTTCTTTCCGGAGGGGCTTCCTGCAGCCTCTCCTGCCGCTGCCTGCGCCGCTTCTTGCTTCTGGCTCATGATCACGATTTGATTGTCCAGAATGTGGGTCAGATGATGCAGGTTCCCCAGTCCGGACTATTCTGCCAGGAGTTAAAGCTGAATGATTGAAAATAAAGGAAAATAAAACGGCAATTCCAGAAGCAGCAGATCATTTAGCAGATCATTTGGGAACGTCTTCTATGGTTCCCAAATGAAACCCGAGTTGCCCGCGACGCCGTTCCTCGAAATAACGGTTCAGCGGTTCGCGTATCACGCGGAATGCGAGTGCGTCCCAGGGAATTTCCGCCTCCTGAAAAAGTTTGACGTCGAGACTCTCGACTCCTGGTTTGAAGTCAAGATCCAGGAGTCTCGCCCGAAACAGCACGTGCACCTGGTTGATATGCGGCAAGCTATAAATCGAATATAGTTCGCCCATCTCCACCCGCGCGTTTGCCTCTTCCCGAGTCTCACGCTCGGCTCCCTGAACCAGCGACTCGGAATTTTCCATGAAGCCGCCGGGCAATGTCCATAAGCCGTGCCGCGGTTCAATCGCGCGCCGGCAGAGCAGTATCTTATCCTCCCATTCCGGAATACAACCCACCACAATCTTCGGGTTCTCGTAGTGAATAATACTGCAAGTGGAACAAACATGACGCGGCAGCGTGTCGCCTTCAGGGATACGCAATTGCACAGGCATGCCACAGTTACTGCAGTATTTCATCAACGCTGATTTTAGCTAACCTGTTCAGGAAAATGTTATTTTCAAAGGACAATTTTGCATCTGAACGGGGTAAAGATGCAATCATTGCAGAATATATCTGCTTCCTTCCGCACCTGCCCGCATTATCCTTACATTAATCCCTCGCATCTTTTCTGAATGGGACGCTATCCTCCAGAGCTTGGATGTAGCGATCAATGTCCCGCGTTTCCCGCTCCAGGTAACTTCCTATTGCAGCAGCAAATTCAGGATGAGCCAGCCAATGGGCCGACCAGGTTCGCACCGGCAGGAATCCGCGGGCAAGCTTATGCTCGCCCTGCGCGCCGCCCTCAAATAAAGAGAGGCCATTTATGATGCAGTACTGGATGGCTTGATAATAGCAGGTTTCGAAATGCAGTCCCGGCACGAATTCCCTCGCGCCCCAGTAACGTCCATACAACGTGTGCGAGTTATGGATATTGAAAGCAACGCCGATCGGCTGTCTGTTTTGCAGCGCCAGAATCAACAGGATGTTTTCCGGCATGCTTTTGCCGAGCCGGATGAAGAATTCCAGATTCAGGTAGGGTCTGGAGTGGTGCTCGCGGTATGTATTGTTGTAGCAATCGATAAAGAAGTTCCAGCGCTCCTCGTCCACATCATTTCCTGACAGCCATTCGAAGTGGATACCCAGGTCCTGTACCTTGCGCCGTTCCTGCCGGATCTTCTTGCGTTTGCTGTAACTCATTCCTTCCAGAAAATCCTCGAAATTTTCATAACCTCCTCCCGGCCGGTTCTTCCAGTGAAACTGGACGCCGCATCGCAACATCATCCCTGCTCTCTCCATTTCCCGCGCCTCATGCTCCAGGGGAAACAGGCAATGTAACGACGACATGCCTGCGCCGGCGTTTCCGTTTCGCGCCATCGCAAGAGCGGCTGAAACGAGCAATGCGCGCTGTTCGGAAGTCTGAGCAAGCAACCGCTTTCCGCTGACGGGACTAAACGGTATGGCACTCAGGAGCTTGGGGTAATAATCATATCCGGCGCGTTCATAAGCGTTTGCCCACGCCCAGTCGAACACATACTCTCCATAGGAGTGGTTCTTGAGATACAGTGGCATCGCACCCTGCAAAATGCCTCCCTCCCAGAGAGTAATGAACCGGGGTGACCATCCCGTTCTTTTTGAAGCGCATCCAGCTTCATGCAACGCTGAAAAAAATTCATGCCGCAGGAACGGGTCATCGCCCGCCAGCGCATTCCATGCGGGAATAGATATATGCTCGAGAGAATCCGTTACTTTTATTTCCAATTTGCCAATTCCGGGCCGCTTTTCCCGCGTGGGACACGTGCCCGGAGCTCGTTCTGGTATCATGTAAGCATAAAGACAGAACAGCTCAATTGACCGTCCAAATGAAGCTCGCCATTGCTCAGATCAATTGTACAGTCGGCGACCTTAGCGGCAATACCCGAAAGATCCTCGATTATGCCAATCAGGCAAAAAATGCGGGAGCCAGACTGGTCGTAACCCCCGAACTCGCCTTGTCCGGATACCCCCCCGAGGACCTGTTATTGCGCGACGGCTTTCGGCATGCATGCCAGAAGGCGCTTACAGAGTTGGCTGGCAGGATAAGCGATGTCACCGTTGTAGTCGGACATCCCCATCTCGCCGCGGATAAACTGTACAACGCTGCGTCGGTAATATGCAACGGTAAAATCATCGCTACGTACCTGAAGAATCTTTTGCCCAACGATACCGTGTTCGATGAGCGACGTTACTTCGAACCCGGCTCGCACCCCTGCGTGTTCGAGCTGGATGGAATCAGATTCGGCATCAGCATTTGCCAGGACATCTGGCAGGAAGGTCCGGCTACACGTGCAAGAGAAGCTGGTGCGGAAGCGCTGCTGGTGCTGAATGCTTCCCCTTATCACATGAACAAACAGGCATTGCGCTACGATCTGGTTCGGAAACGCATCGATGAAACGGGACTCTCGATTGTATATGCCAATCTTATCGGGGGCCAGGATGAACTGATATTCGATGGTGCATCTTTCGCCATGAACGCCAGAGGCGACGTGACTCATCAGTTCGATGCGCTCGTGGAAACACTCGGGGTGCTCGAATTGAAGGGAGCCGCGCCCGTAACAACAGAAATCGCACCGCTTGAAAGTCTGGAAGCGAACGTTTATAAAGCGCTTTGTCTCGGAGTAAAGGACTACATAGGAAAAAACCGTATTCCTGGCGTATTGCTGGGACTATCAGGCGGCGTGGATTCGGCACTCACCATGACGATTGCAGTGGACGCACTGGGTGTGGACAAAGTAAAAGCAGTGATGATGCCCTCACAGTTCACCACCGGCATAAGCTTGCTGGACGCCCGCGCTATGGCGCAAACATTGGGAGTGCGCTATACCGAGCTTCCCATCGAACCGGTATTTGGAGAATTCAAGGATACGCTTGCCAGAGAGTTTGCCGCATTGCCCCAGTCTGGTGTCCCGGACCTTACCGAGGAAAATCTGCAAGCCCGGATACGCGGAACTTTGCTGATGGCGCTATCCAATAAATCCGGCTCCATCGTCCTCATCACGGGCAATAAATCCGAAACGGCGGTGGGCTACTCCACTCTATACGGGGATATGGCAGGTGGCTTTGCCGTCTTGAAAGATGTCACCAAAACGATGGTATACAGGTTATGCCAGTACCGTAACAGGTCTGGAAAAGTGATTCCGGACCGCGTTCTCAGCCGCGCCCCTTCAGCGGAACTGCGTCCAGATCAGACTGACCAGGATAGCCTTCCGCCTTATGCAGTTCTGGATGCTATTCTGGAAGAATACGTGGAACATGATACAGCGCTTGAGGAAATTCTACGCATGGGCTATGACGAAAGGGATGTACGTCGCGTCATACATCTGATCCGGCTGAATGAATACAAGCGGCGGCAGTCTCCGCCTGGCATTCGCGTGACCTCCCGCGGATTCGGCAAGGACTGGCGTTATCCCATAACAGCGCGATATCAGGACCAGTTTTAGGAACGATCTGGAAGAAGCGCGCAAAAGACATGTCAGCGGATTAAAATGGCGGTATGCGGCGGACACCGGAAGCCGCGAAGAAAAGGCCTCTTATGGCTTTATGATCAACATGATGAATAAAAGGAATGCTTCATGAAAAAAATCGAGGCTATCATCAAACCTTTCAAACTGGACGAGGTATGCGAAGCGCTCAATGAAATCGGGATAAGCGGACTGACAGTTACCGAAGTGAAAGGATTTGGAAGGCAAAAAGGCCATACCGAGCTATACCGGGGTGCGGAATATGTAGTGGATTTTCTGCCCAAAATAAAGATCGAAATTGTAGTGCTCGCGAAACAGGTTGACAGCGTTATTGAAACCATTATCAGTAGCGCGCGCACCGGAAAAATCGGCGATGGTAAGATTTTTGTCACCGATATCGAACAAGTCGTAAGAATACGCACGGGGGAAACGGACGAAACCGCCGTCTAGACTCTCTGCTCATGATGATTCGCTTGAAGATCGAGAGTGGCCCGCTGGTGCAGCGAACCGGGATGGCAAACGACTGTATTCTATACTCAGCAAGAGAGAAATCGGCGGTCACATAACTGAAACCAGCATAAGCCAGTTCCATTCATGCAGAGAATTGAATCTGCCCTTGCACTCTCCCTGATTCCTGCTCCCGCCCGCTCCTGCTCCTTCCATTGCGTCCCGGTATACTTCGCCCTCGCCCGTGTCACGTGGAACTTCACGTGGGAAGCGGTATCTTACCGACCATGAAATTGCGCCACATAATGTTTTTTTTGCCGGCACTATTCACGGTGAATGTCCATGCCGAAGGTCTGCCTGACCTTGGCGATGTATCTCAAGTATCCGTATCTCCAAGAGAAGAACGGGAGCTCGGGCTGAAAATAATGTCCGAGATCCGTTCGGACCCCAGCTACCTCAACGACGCGGAAATTGACGGCTACCTCACCCATCTCGGTAGTCGTCTGATTTCAGGCTCCCGTGAGGCGCGTCCCGAGCAGGAGTTCGAGTTTTTTGCCCTCCAGGATCCGGCTCTCAATGCATTTGCATTACCGGGAGGTTTCATGGGATTCAATAGCGGCCTGATTCTCGCAGCGCAGTCGGAGTCCGAGCTGGCAGGAGTGATGGCACACGAAATCGCGCATGTCACGCAAAAGCACCTGGCACGCATGATCGCCGGGCAAAAGTACAGCATGCTGACTTCTCTCGCCTCGATGGCGCTAGCTATCCTGGCTTCTCGCGCCAACCCCCAGGCGGGTCAGGCTATTCTCGTGGCCTCGCAGGCAGGCCAGATTCAGAAACAATTGAACTTCACCCGGGAGCATGAAAAAGAGGCGGACAGAATCGGCCTGAATATATTGACCGGGGCAGGACTTGATCCACGAGGTATGGCCGATTTTTTCGAGCGCATGCAGAGGGCAACCCGTTTTCTTGAAAACGGCGCTCCTTCATATCTGCGCACTCATCCCGTTACATTCGAACGCATCGCTGATATCGAAGGCCGCACGCATGGTTTGCCCTATCGGCAGGTACCGGACAGCCTGGATTTCCAATTGGTGAGGGCCAAGTTGCGAGCCTCCATAGAAAAACCCGCCGACGCAGTGAAGTATTTCGAATCGATTCTGCGTGAAAAACGATACACCAATGAGACGGTAGAACGGTACGGACTCGTAACAGCCCTGCTGCGGAGCAGGGAGTACGAGCGCGCGGACAAGGAACTGGTGCGTCTGTATGACAGCTTACAGCCCGAGGGCACGGTGGAGACCCTCCAGGATCATCAACTCGGGACTTCCATTCGGATTCAACGCAGAATGACCCCCTCCAGTCCCATGATAGAAACCCTAGCGGCCCGTGTCAAACTCGCAGCCGGGCAGACTGCCGAAGCGCTGGATATCTATCAAGCCGCACTATCGATATTCCCGCAGCATCGCGCATTAACCTACGATTACGCCGAGGCGCTGCTGAGCAAAGTCAGTGCGCAGGATGCGCTCGACTTCATCAACCGGCAATTACAGTTCGACCCGAATGACGTGCGCCTCTATAGATTGCAGGCGCAAAGCCATGAAACGCTGGGAAACATCCTGCTGCAACATCAAGCGCTGGCGGAAGTTTATTCACGCCAGGGTAATTACCCTGCAGCAATCGAGCAGTTGCAGATCGCGCTTAAAACAGATGATGGCGACTTCTACCAGATGTCGAGCGTGGAAGCACGTCTCAGGGAATTGCGTGAACTGGCTGCCAACGAGTCCAAAAAAAAATAGAACCCCTCAGGTTCGATTCTACTGGCCGGAAATAGATATCCACCCGTCCTTGTCTACCGCTGTCTCCCTTTATAGAGGATACTCTGGCAGTTTAGGGGACGCTTCTGCAGAAGGGAATTCGCGGGATAGCCAAACCCCTGCTCCCTTGATAAAATCGAATTCTTCCCATGCATAATCCATGGATCATCATCAAACTCAGGAACAACCATGACAAGACATTTTGGCCCAACTAAAAACATTGGCACCTTCTATCCACCGCAACGCATCCTGATGGGTCCGGGACCTTCCGACACACATCCCCGGGTTCTCGCGGCAATGGCCCGTCCCACGCTGGGCCATCTTGACCCGGTATTCACGGACATGATGGAAGAGTTGAAAAGCTTGCTGCGATATGCCTTTCAGACTTCCAATCTCCTGACCTTCCCGGTTTCAGGCCCGGGCTCGGTCGGCATGGAAATGTGCTTCGTCAATATGGTGAGCCCTGGCGACAAGGTGATCGTATGCCGCAATGGGGTGTTTGGGGGACGCATGATCGAGAACGTTCAGCGTTGCGGAGGCACCGCTGTGGTGGTGGAAGACAAGTGGGGTGCCCCGGTTGATCCACAGAAGGTGGAAGATGCCTTGAAGCAGAATCCGGACGCAAAGATTGTCGCTTTCGTTCACGCGGAGACCTCCACCGGGGCTCTGTCGGATGCCAGAACACTTTGCGAAATCGCCCATCGTCATAATTGCCTCACTATCGTCGACACGGTCACCTCCCTTGGCGGCTCTCCGGTAAAGGTGGACGAGTGGAAGATTGATGCCATCTACTCCGGCAGCCAGAAATGTCTGTCATGCCCCCCCGGCCTGTCGCCCATCAGCTTCTCGGAACGGGTGGTTGATCTCGTCAAAAGCCGCAAAACCAAGGTGCAAAGCTGGTTCATGGACCTGAACCTCCTGTTCGGCTACTGGGGAAGCACGCGCACTTACCACCATACCGCCCCTACCAATGCGCTCTATGCCTTGCACGAATCACTGCTGATGTTGTATGAGGAAGGGCTGGAGCATTCCTGGGCCCGTCACCAGCGTAACCATGAAGCACTCAAGGCAGGGTTTGAAACACTCGGGATGGAATATCTCGTGGAGGAAAACTCTCGTCTGCCGCAGCTTAATTCGGTCCACGTGCCCTCCGGAATCGATGAGAAAGAGGTGCGCCGCAGATTGCTCGTTGACTACAGTCTCGAAATCGGCGCGGGCCTCGGGGATTTTGCAGGCAAGATCTGGCGTTTCGGCCTCATGGGCTATTCAAGCCGGATGGAAAACGTCATGCTGTGCCTGGGTGCTTTGGAAGCGGTATTGTCCGATATGGGTATGAAAATCGAACACGGAGCAGCGGAAGCAGCAGCACATCAGGCTTATGCCGCTCATCCGTTGTCAGTGGAAAGTAAAAAGACCGCCAAGGCAGCGTGATTGCAGGATAGGTGGAGGAAGTGCGGCCCCATCCCGGATTGAGGATGGGACCGCGCCAGATTTCCATCAATGCTACTACAATTTACTCCATTTCCAGATCAGTCCCCCACCTAGTCACCGTCTTCGCTCACACCATCACCGTGCTCTCCGCACTACCTTCGTTGCTCGCTCATAGCTTCTCGTGATCATTCGATCTGAAAATGGGGTGAACTACAGCCCCAGTCGTTGCCAAACCGTTGTCGTTAGTCCTGCTGAGTTCAACGTGTAGAAATGCAATCCGGGCGCACCAGCATTCAGTAGTCGATCGCACAGATCGGTAACGACATCCAGGCCGAAGGCGCGTATGGAAGCAGAATCATCTCCATAACCTTCCAGCCGCTTTCTGATCCACCGTGGTATTTCCGCCCCACAGGTATCCGAGAATCTGGCAAGCTGGGAAAATCTATTGATCGGCATGATGCCGGGAACCACCGGAATATTGATGCCCATCGCCTCGCACGAATCGACAAAGTCAAAATAGGCGTCCGCATTGTAGAAATACTGGGTAATGGCCGAGTCTGCGCCGGCCTCGATCTTGCGCTTGAAGTTCTTCAAGTCTTCCTGAGCATTTCTGGCTTGCGGATGGTACTCCGGGTAGGATGCTACATCGATATGAAAGGCGTTACCGTACTCGCGGCGAATAAAGGCTACCAGTTCGTTGGCATAGCGAAATTCTCCTCCTTGCGCCATTCCCGAAGGCAGATCACCCCGAAGCGCAATCAGATGGCGAATACCGCTGCTGCGGTATTGCTCCAGCATGGCGCGGATATTTTCCCGGGTTGCACCAATACAGGAAAGATGGGGTGCCGCGACCAGGCCTTCTGCCTGAATTTCGAGCACGGTTTCCAGGGTACGATCGCGTGTCGATCCTCCCGCACCGAAGGTTACCGAGAAGAATTTCGGTTTGAGTTGCGCAAGTTGCCTGCGCGTAGCGCGCAGTTTCTCTATTCCTTCCGCGGTCTGCGGCGGAAAAAATTCGAAGCTGAATGTGGGAACAAATTTTTTCTGTGATTCCATGGCGAAGCGGAAAAGTGCGGGAAGGGTAAAAAGGCGGTGGTCTAACCACCTTTTTCCTTCACCGCGCTAAAATCCAAACCTGAAAAAAATCAATAACGGTACATTGCCGGCTTGTACGGTCCGTCAATGTCCATATTCAGGTAGCTCGCCTGTTCCTCCGTCAGTCTCGTGAGTTTGACGCCCAGCTTTTTGAGATGTAATCGCGCTACTTTTTCATCCAGATGCTTGGGTAACACGTAGACGTTTTTCTGGTAGCTGGCGCCATTCTGCCAAAGCTCCATTTGTGCCAGAACTTGATTGGTGAATGAAGTCGACATGACAAAAGAAGGGTGTCCTGTTGCACAGCCAAGATTCACCAGCCGTCCCTTTGCCAGCACAATGATGCGGCGGCCAGTAGGAAAAATGACGTGATCGACCTGCGGCTTGATATTCTCCCATGGGTACTTCTGAACCGAGGCAATATCGATTTCAGAATCGAAATGGCCAATATTACATATGATTGCCTGGTCTTTCATTCGCACCATATGATCATGGGTGATAACTCGCAGATTGCCGGTGGCAGTCACGAAAATGTCCGCCTGATCGCAGGCTTCATCCAGGGTGACGACGCGATAGCCTTCCATTGCCGCTTGCAGTGCGCAAATGGGATCAATTTCCGTTATCCACACGGTGGCTCCAAGACCGCGCAGGGACTGAGCACAACCTTTGCCGACATCACCGTAACCACACACTATGGCGATCTTTCCGGCAATCATGACATCGGTCGCCCGCTTGATCCCGTCAACCAGAGACTCGCGGCAACCGTACAGATTGTCGAATTTGGATTTGGTGACGGAATCATTCACGTTGAATGCCGGAAACGGCAACTCGCCTTTCTTTTGCATTTCATACAGACGATGGACGCCGGTAGTGGTTTCCTCCGTCACCCCTCTGATATTGGCGCGCCGGGTGGAGTACCAGTTCGGGCTGACGCTCAGGCGCTTGCGAATGGCGGCAAACAAGGCCTGCTCTTCTTCGTTGGCAGGACTGGCGATGACAGACGGATCTTCTTCCGCCCTGCTGCCAAGGAGAATGAGCAAGGTGGCGTCGCCGCCATCATCCAGAATCATATTGGGACTGCCATTACCCTCTGAGGTATCCCCTTGCCATTCAAAAATACGGTGGGTATATTCCCAATACTCCTCCAGAGATTCGCCCTTATGGGCAAATACGGGAATGCCTTCCGCTGCAATGGCGGCGGCGGCATGGTCCTGAGTCGAGAAAATGTTGCACGAAGCCCATCGTACTTGAGCGCCTAGCTTGGTAAGCGTTTCGATCAATACCGCAGTCTGAATGGTCATATGCAGGGAACCGGCAATGCGTGCCCCTGCAAGAGGCTTGGCACCGGCATGCTCTTCCCGTAGCGCCATCAGACCCGGCATCTCCGTCTCGGCAATGGCGATTTCCTTGCGCCCCCATTCCGCCAGGGACATATCGGCAACTTTATAGTCGGTGAAGCCCGCGGATGCGGAAGCAGGACTGAGCACAGCGTTCATAAGATTTTCTCCTGAAAATGAACGAGCGCCGTTGTAGCAATCCTTCCTTGCCGAGCCTCGCGGGACAATGCCCGTTGCAGCGCTCCTCGGTCTGGAAGGGTGGTGATGTGATCTTAAGCCTGAAGACTGACCGGTTCGGTTTCCGCGGGTTCAATTCCCGCTTCCTCGCGCAATTGTGCAGCCTTATCCGTGGATTCCCAGCTGAATTCCGGTTCATCCCGGCCAAAATGGCCATAGGCAGCAGTCTTCTCGTAGATGGGACGCAGCAGATCGAGGCTGTGGATGATGCCACGCGGGCGCAGATCGAAGTGCCGCTCGATCAGTTTGACGATTTTATCGTCGGGAATTTTTCCGGTTCCATAAGTGTCGACCATCAGCGAAACGGGGCGCGCAACTCCGATCGCATAAGCCATCTGTACTTCGCATCTGCTGGCGATGCCGGCTGCGACAAGATTCTTTGCCACATATCGTCCGGCATAAGCAGCAGAACGGTCCACTTTGGACGGATCCTTGCCGGAGAAGGCGCCACCGCCATGGTGCGCGGTCCCCCCATAGCTGTCCACGATAATCTTCCGACCGGTCAGTCCGCAATCTCCCATCGGTCCGCCCACCACGAAACGTCCTGTCGGGTTGATGAGGTAGCGGGTTTCGCCATTCAGCATTTTTTTCGGAAGCACGGGCTTGATGACTTCCTCAATAATGGCTTCACTCAAATCCGTGTGACTGATATCCGGGTGATGCTGCGTTGAAATGACAACGGTCTCGATTCGCTGCGGCGTGCCATTCAGGTAACGAACTGAAACCTGTGACTTTGCATCCGGACGCAGCCACGGGAGGCGTCCATCTTTTCGCAGTTCCGCCTGGCGCTCCATCAGCCGGTGGGCATAGTAGATCGGCATGGGCATCAATTGCGGCGTCTCGTCGCAGGCGTAGCCGAACATGAGACCCTGGTCACCCGCCCCCTGGTCCATTTCCTCTTCCTTGGTGCGGTTGACTCCGCGCGCGATATCGGGGGATTGTTTGTTGAAAGCAGTCAGCACCGCGCAGGTATTGTAGTCAAAGCCGATATCGGAACTGTTGTAACCGATACGCTTGACTGCTGCGCGCGCGACTTGCATGTAGTCTACATTGGCCTGTGTAGTGATTTCGCCCGACATGACGATCAGACCGGTACTGCATAACGTTTCGCAGGCTACCCGCGCATTGGGATCCTGAGCCAAGATGGCATCGAGGATGGAATCGGAAATTTGATCGGCCACCTTATCGGGATGACCTTCAGACACGGATTCGGAGGTAAAAAGATATTCGCTCATTTTGTCCAGCCGCTTAATCGTAAAAGGTCTGTAGAATACCAAATTACGCGCTTATTAAGAAGATGGATAATACAATACGGCCTGGCACGCCGATGTTTCCATACCTCGTGCTGTAATTCCTGTTCTTGCAACTCTTGATGAATGAAACTCAAGTTCACCAAAATGCATGGCCTCGGCAACGATTTCGTTGTCATTGACGCGATGAATCAGCAGATTTCGCTCTCACCGGAACAATTGCGGCGACTTGCTGACCGCCATCTGGGAATAGGCTGCGACCAGATTCTGCTGGTCGAAAAGGCAGAAGGCGATGCTGATTTCCGCTACCGCATTTTTAATGCCGACGGGGGAGAAGTGGAACAATGCGGCAATGGGGCGCGCTGCTTCGTTCGCTACGTGCATGATCATGGTATGACAGGCAAGAAGGAAGTACGGATTGAAACGCTAAGCGGGGTGGTTATTCCAAAGCTTGAAGCGAACGGGGAAGTAACGGTCAACATGGGTGTGCCGAAATTCGATCCCGGTGAGATTCCTTTTATCGCCGATCAGCGAGCGCCCACTTACCCACTCCGCCTGGATGACAAGGAGGTGGAAATCAGCGTTGTGTCGATGGGCAATCCTCACGCCGTCCAGGTAGTATCGGACCTGGATGACGCGCCGGTCTTGACGGAGGGTCCATTTATCGAAAAGCATTCACGTTTTCCTCAGCGAGTAAATGCCGGATATATGCAAGTTATCGATCCTCATCATATCCGGCTGAGAGTCTACGAGCGGGGTGCGGGTGAAACCCTGGCTTGCGGCACGGGTGCCTGTGCGGCGGCGGTTGCGGGAATTCAACGAGGACTCCTTGAATCGCCCGTCGGGGTGAGTTTTTCCACTGGAAATCTGTTCATACGATGGGAAGGGGAAAATCAACCCGTCTGGATGACCGGTCCTGCCATCACCGTTTTTGATGGAGAAATCGAGTTGCAGTTTTAAAAAACAGAAAAGACATGAAATCAAGTTTCGAAGAGATAGCAGAGTATCTGCGTGCGCATCCGGAGTTCTTTGAAGCATATGCCAGCATGCTGGCAGACATCCAGGTGCCTAATCCCCATGACGGGAGGGCGATTTCCTTGAGCGAGCGTCAAATCCTGGCATTGCGGGGTAAAAACCAGATTTTGCGGGATAAGCTGGAGGAATTGATCCTGTTCGGCAAGGAGAATGACGCTATCGCGGAAAAAATGCACCAATTGGCAGTCTCACTCCTCACCTTCAGACGTTTGCCCGATCTTCTGGATGGGCTCGCTTTTGCGCTGCGTGAAAACTTCTCGGTGCCTCACAGCGCGCTTCGTATCTGGAATATCGGTGTTGACGAACCCCTGCCACCGGAATTTGTACCCGTCAGCAGCGAGATCCATGCGATGGCGGAAAATCTGCTGCACCCTTATTGCGGCCCCCATGCTCCGGATGAGATCAGAAGCTGGTTCGGCGAACAGGCCGAGCATTTGCGTTCATTTGCGATGACTGCATTGCATGGGGATCAAACCATCGGATTACTGGTAATGGGCAGTGAAGAACCGCAACGGTTCTATCCGGAAATGGGAACAGTTTACCTCGCGCGACTCGGTGAACTTGTCAGCGCGTCATTGAGACGTTTTCGCACCGCCTGAGAAATGGGAAAGAGGCGACACCCGGAATCGTTAATCGGTCCGAATGGTTCCGGCAAGATGTCCGTAAAGGGACAGACCGAACTTGCCTCCGCCTATCTCGCTTATCTCGCCGGGACGCGGCGACTGTCGCCCCTCACCTGCGAAAGTTATGCCCACGATCTCGATATACTGGTGAATCTCTCGCGGGGAATCGCACTGGAACATTTGCAAATCCACCATATCCGGCGTTTTCTAGCTCAGTTGCATGCAAACGGATTTTCCGGCAGGAGCCTGGCGAGAATGCTGTCTGCATGGCGTGGATTCTATAATTACCTGGCCCGGCATCATGGTTATGCATGTAATCCCTGCGCCGGGGTGCGGGCGCCGAAGTCACCCAAGGTCCTGCCTCGCACCCTGTCGCCTGATGAGGCCTTGAAGCTGCTGGAGTTCGATACCCCCGATCTGATTACCTTACGCGATAAAGCCATGTTCGAGCTCTGCTATTCTTCGGGATTGCGGCTGGCGGAGCTCGTGAACCTGAAGCCCGAGGATTTAAGTCTGGGAGACGGGATTGTGCGCGTTACCGGCAAAGGGAATAAAACCCGCGATGTGCCAGTAGGAAGCAAAGCCGTGCAAGTAGTGGGAGAATGGATAAAACAACGCAATGCGCTCGCCAGGCCGGGGGAAACGGCGCTATTCCTGTCCCGGCACGGGAGGAACATCAGCCGCCGGTCGATTGATCAGCGCCTGAAAATTCAGGCAGTAAAGCAAGGAATCAGCGGGCGCATCCACCCGCACGTGCTGCGGCATTCGTTTGCATCACATGTGCTGCAATCCAGCGGCGACCTGAGAGCGGTGCAGGAGATGCTGGGGCATGCCAGCATCAGCACCACGCAGATATATACCCATCTCGACTTCCAGCATCTATCGAAGGTCTATGATGCAACACACCCGCGCGCACGAAAGAAGAATGAGACTTGAACCGCAGGGATGAGCCGGACTACGGATTGGCGCAAACACTGTTTGCATTCTTCTCGTGAATCGGCGTTATAATCTTCGCTCTCCAATTACCGGGCTAGACATGGCAGAATACCACGGCACAACCATACTTTCCGCCCGGCGCGGGAACTACGTCGCGCTGGGCGGTGACGGCCAGGTGACGCTGGGAGCGGTGATAGCAAAAGCCAGCGCGCGCAAGGTGCGGCGGCTGTACCATGACAGGCTCCTGGCCGGATTTGCCGGAGGGACGGCGGATGCCTTTACTTTGTTCGAACGTTTTGAAGGCAAGCTGGAAAAACATCAGGGACACCTCATGCGCTCGGCGGTGGAACTGGCAAAAGACTGGCGCACTGACCGGATTCTGCGCAGACTCGAGGCCATGCTCGTCGTCGCCGATCCGGGCGCTACCCTCATTATTACCGGGGCGGGAGATGTAATAGAACCCGAGTTCGGCCTGGCAGCAATCGGCAGCGGTGGTTCCTATGCGCATTCAGCGGCACGCGCGCTTCTGGAAAACACTGATCTTACACCGCCGGAAATCGTCAAGAAGGCACTTACCATAGCCGGGGATCTGTGTATCTACACCAATCAGAACCACGTAATCGAGGTTCTGGAGTAGCAGCCGGAGAAAATGAATCCGGACAAGACAGGCCTGCGCCTCTATTCGGGTATAACTTATGCTTTGTATTGTTCGTACTGTTGCTTTGATTTCTCTCACCTTTTGCCTTTATCACTGACCTGACCATGTCTCAACTGACTCCCCGGGAAATCGTTCACGAGCTTGACAAGCACATCATAGGTCAGGATGCCGCCAAGCATTCGGTTGCCATCGCGCTCAGGAATCGCTGGCGCAGGCAGCAGGTGCAGGATCCGCTGCGCCAGGAGATTACGCCCAAGAATATTTTAATGATCGGTCCGACGGGTGTTGGCAAGACGGAAATAGCGCGTCGGCTCGCGAAACTTGCGGATGCGCCGTTCATCAAGGTCGAGGCGACCAAATTTACCGAGGTAGGGTATGTTGGACGTGACGTGGATTCGATCATCCGTGATCTCGTGGAAGCCGCGGTCAAGCAGTCGCGGGAGCGTGAAACGCAAAAGATGCACGCACGCGCGGAAGACCATGCTGAGGAACGCATACTCGATGTGCTATTGCCCGTTGCCAGAGAAACGGGCCTGCAGACGGAATCCATCGAGGCGGAAAGTGCTACCCGCCAGAAATTTCGAAAGAAGCTGCGCGAGGGAGAGCTCAACGATAAGGAGATCGAAATCGAGCTGGCAACCCCGCATACCCACATGGAAATCTTTGCTCCCCCCGGAATGGAAGAGCTGACGACGCAGATTCAAGGCATGTTCCAGAATCTGGGTGCGGAAAGAAAAAGGACGCGAAAGCTGAAAATCCGCGAAGCGATGAAGCTCCTTGTCGATGAGGAAGCCTCGAAGCTGGTTAATGATGAGGAATTGAAGCTGCGCGCAGTACAGAATGTCGAGCAGAACGGCATCGTGTTTCTGGATGAAATCGACAAGATCACGAGCCGTTCCGAGACTTCGGGAGCGGATGTGTCGCGCCAGGGGGTTCAGCGGGACCTGCTGCCTCTGGTGGAGGGGACCACGATTTCCACCAAATATGGCATGATCAAGACCGATCATATTCTGTTTATCGCCAGCGGGGCATTTCACCTCGCCAAGCCTTCCGATCTGATTCCCGAGATGCAGGGCCGGTTTCCAATTCGGGTTGAGCTCACCAGCCTCAGCGCCGACGATTTTGTACAAATCCTCACCAATACGGATGCCTGCTTGACACGTCAATATGAGGCGCTGCTTGAAACTGAAGGGGTGAGGCTGGAATTTACTCCTGATGCGGTCAAGCGCCTGGCGGAGATCGCTTTTGCAGTCAACGAAAAAACAGAGAATATTGGAGCACGGCGTCTTTATACCGCCATGGAAAAACTGCTGGAGGATGTTTCGTTCAATGCCGAGAAGCACCATGGAGACGCAGTTGTCATTGATGCCGCCTATGTGGATAAACGACTCAGCGACCTGGCGCAAAGCGAGGATCTGGCCCGCTACGTGCTTTAAGAAGTCGCTGAAAGCTTCCCATTCTTCAGACAATCTATCTCCCCGTAAGAAAGAAAGATTATCTCTTTGCGATACAGATACCGCACTTCCGATAGAAGCTGCGGTTACACTGATTGCCCTGTCGCATAACCCGATGACCAGGCCCACTGGAAGTTGAAACCACCCAGTTGGCCCGTGACATCGACGACTTCCCCTACGAAATAAAGTCCGGATACTTTTTTCGATTCCATCGTTCTGGAAGAAAGCTCGGCAGTATCGATGCCTCCCAGTGTTACTTCCGCCTTTTTGTAGCCTGCGGTGCCGTTCGGGAAAACCTGCCAGGCATGCAATTGAGAGGCCAGTTGCCTCAAGCTCTTGTTGCCATACTCGTTTACAGGCGTTTCCGGAAGCGTACTCCTCATTGCGCTCAGCCACGCTTCTGCAAACCGTCGAGGCAGATGCTGCGCCAACAGATTGGACAGCAGCGCGCCGCTGTGCCTGCGATCGAGCAACCAACCAGGTGCATCCAGCTCAGGTAGCAGGTTGATATGGATCGGATCTCCCGGTCGCCAGTATGAGGAAATCTGGAGGATTGCGGGACCGCTCAGACCCCGATGCGTGATCAGCAGATTTTCTCGAAAACGGGCGCCGTTACAGCTCACTATTGTGTCGAGTGCAATGCCCGAGAGCCCTGAAAAAACGGACAACTGTTCCGGCGCAAAGGTCAGCGGTACCAGGGCGGGACGTAGCGGCGTAACGTTTATGCCGAACTGCTCTGCGATGCGATAGCCGAAAGGACTGGCGCCGATTTGCGGAATGGAAAGACCTCCGGTCGCGACTACCAGCGCATCTGTCATCACCTTGCCACAGCTGGTTTCCAATACGAATCCAGTATCGCCGAAACCCCGGTCTATGCGGCTTACCCCGCAGGACATTTGAAAGATGACTCCAGCGGCCTCGCATTCATTGCTCAGCATGTCAATGATTTGCCGCGAACCCTCATCGCAGAATAGCTGTCCCAGCTTTTTTTCGTGATAACGGATGCGATGCTTTTCCACCAGTTCTATGAAGTGGCAAGGAGTGAAGCGTGCCAGCGCGGATCGGCAAAAATGCGGATTCTGCGACAGAAAATTTTCCGGGGCAGTGTAACGATTCGTGAAATTACACCGGCCGCCTCCCGAGATGCGGATTTTTTCCGCCAGCTTGGTGGCATGATCCAGCAGCAGCACACTCCGTCCACGCTTTCCCGCTTCCATTGCGCACATCATGCCGGCTGCGCCAGCACCTATTACGACGACGTCTTTCTTCAATTGCGATGCTTACGGGGAAATGAGCCTTATGGGTTTACTGGCATTCTGTTGCAGCCTTGCGCCATACGCTGGCCAGCCAGGGTTGCTGCTCGCGTGGAAGACCTGCCGGGCGATAGTAATGGGCAAGCTCGACGAAACCTGCGCCGGACATATAGCGCCTCCAGCCGTCAATATCGTGATATACGCAATAACGCCCGTGATTCCAGCCCTCCTCGCTATTCCCGCGGGGATTGGAGCTGAACAGCACGCCGCCCGGTTTCAGCGTTGACCGCAGTTCTTTCAGCACTCGCGGCAGTTCACCACTCGGAACATGAAACAGGGAGGCATTCGCGAATATGCCATCAAAGTATTCTTCAGGCAGATCGAGCCGGAGGAAGTCCTGCTGCCATATCTCACAGCCACTATAGTCACGTGCCATTTGGACAAACCGCGTTGCCCCTTCCAGCCCGATCGCCACATGACCGAGATCGGCAAAAGACTTCAGGTCACGTCCGGGGCCACAGCCCAGATCCAGTATCTTGAAGGGCGGTGGACTTTCGATGTGTCGCAGCAATGCAGCGACATTTTGTCTGACATCGTGGTCTTTGGTACCCTCCCAGAACGCTTCGGCTCTTTCGTTGTAACTGTTCAGCGTAAGATGGGAGAGTTTTCCAAGATCCGATGAATCTGTTTTCACGGCAGCTTACACAAATAGGGTAAAAATCAGGCGGACATTCTGTCCTGTCTCGCGTGAGTCGAACGAAAAGCACTTACTTTCTGGCAACACCCAGCAATGCGCCGCGAGCCTGAAGATCAGTCATGATTTTCAACCCGCCCTGCATCACGGCTTCGGGTGAGGGATGCCTGCTTTCAGTCGTGATGATTTCAAGAGCGGCATGCCCCGTGTGCTCTTCCAGCGCAAGCAGATCTATCAGACGCGCAGTAAAGGCGTTGATTTCTGAAAATTGAATCTCGTCATCCGCGTCACGAAACAGCAACAGGTAAGTTTTTGCCTGGGCGATGCGAGTGCGTGGACGGATGTGATGGACTGGCCAGTGATAGCAAAGGTTGGCAAGCACGGGATTCAAAAGAGGTCTTCCCTCAAGCAGATTACCGGCGATATCGATCGTCTTCCAATCAGGCATGCCCGTCGATGTGGACAATGCCAGTTCCATCCATTCGTAGTGCGCGAACTCCAGGAGGAACTCCGGGTAGTTTTGAGGGATGGTGCCTTCATTCGCCAGAAATTCAATAAACTCACCGGCTATCTGATGAAAAAGGGGAGAACGGCTACGGTGCGCAATGAGAAAGGCGCGCACCAGCCTCGACCATCGACGCGACCCCAGCACATCTCGGGTCACCGGGAAGCATCTGAGAAGAAAGCCGTCGAGATTCTCGTAAACCAGTCTGCTGTATATGCGCATTCGCCGCGCGTCGATTCCAGATGGAACAGGCTTTGCTCCGGGATTGCGAAGGTGCGCAGTAAAGGCGTACTGGAAGCGCTGAAATTCAGGAAGCTGAACAGACATCGCCTGAATGCGCATGCCGCGCCTGGATCAGTGCGATGCGTTGCACTTCCTGCATCAACTGGTCGAGCGGAGGAATATTGAAGTCACGCTCGAGCAAAGTCGGCGCAACACCGTGCATGCCGTAAGTTTGATCCAGCAGCGACCATACCGGATCGATTACATCGGCGCCGTGAGTGTCGATGATCAGATTCTCCGCCTCCTTATGATGCCCGGCCATGTGCATATACACGATGCGACCGGAAGGCAGGGCACGGATGAAGTCCACGGGATCGTAGTCGTGGTTAATGCTGTTGACGTAAACGTTATTGACATCGAGATGAAGATCACAGTCCGCCTCCAGCAACACAGCCTGGATAAAGTCCAATTCACTCATATCGGTGATAGGCGAAGCGACATAAAACGATGCATTTTCCAATGCAATACGCCGCTCGAGAATATCCTGTGCACGGCGAACGCGTTCAGCGACATATTTTACCGCTTCCTCCGTAAAAGGGATCGGGAGCAGATCGTACAGGTGACCATCGTCAGAGCAGTAGGAAAGATGTTCCGTATAAAGAAGTACCCGGTGCTGATCGAGGAAGTGGCGAATCTTTTGCAACAGCACTTCATCCAGGGGAGCAGGACCGCCGATTGAAAGGGAAAGGCCATGGCAGACAAAAGGATAGCGCTCGGTAAAAAAACGCAGATCCCGTGCCGCGCCTCCACCAAGGTCGATCCAGTTCTCGGGAGCGATCTCGAAAAAATCGATGGCGTCGGGGACACCACTTTTCAGCGCAGGAATGAGCTCCCGCCGGAAGCCCAGCCCCACGCGGGCGAGGCGTGGGAACTGTTGCATGTCCAGTTATTTCTTCATCTGGCCATGAGATGCTGCTGTTCCGCCACCGGACCTGCTTTTTGCAAAGCTGTCCGCTTCCGCCGGGTCGACGGCTCCATCCTTATTTGCGTCAATCTTGTCGAAGATGTCTTCGTGATGCTTGATAAATTCTTCCTTGGTCACTTTATTATCTTTATTCTTGTCCGCCAGCGACATGCCGCAATTTCCCTCTGTCGCTTTTGCGCCCGCCCCATATTTGCTGGGATCCACCCTGTCGGCGTAAGCCACTACATAACGCTCGTTTAACGACTGCATGACGAAAGGATTGCTTGCCTTGCTGTCCGCCTCACTGTCGCCCGCGAAAACAATGGGAGAGGCGCCAAGGCCGGTAACAAGGACCGACCCTATGACCGCGGAAATCCTGGATTTTTTGTCTTGCACAGTTAGTTCTCCTTGAATCTGGAAAAAATATTATGTCACAGTTTGACAGGAACGGGAGCCGATTCCGCTGATTCCGCAGCGATCGGGAACAGGAAATTCTCCCGGAGAGGCTTGCAGCAAAATAACGTATTTATTTCTTGCGGGGGTATTCAAGGACTAAAAATTCTGCAAGAATTCGTGCTGCCCCATGTGTCCCCCTATATGTTCCACAGGGAGTTGAACGTGAAGAGGCTGCGGTTTTGTCATGAACAGGAGGATGAGAGCCTGGTTCTTAAGCTAAACTGTGGGATTTCCGTTCCTGGCGAAACCTTGACAAGTTTCTGCCAACCGTATTGCTCTCAGAACGCATCAACTGAACCGGAGATGAGTTATCTGTATAATGGGTTGTTTTTAAATAGCAGTTGCATTGTTACACGTCACCCAGCAATGGAAAGGAAATACTGACTATGCCGCAAGAAATGTATAAACAAGCCACTCCCTACATACCCTCGAAGGGAGAAAGCTACATGAGTTCCAAGCAGCTTATGCATTTCCGCAATATTCTGGAAGGCATCAAGTTTGAATTGGGACAGGATATCGATCGCACGGTTCACACTATGCAGGACGAAGCCACAATATTTGCTGATCCTAACGACCGCGCCAGCCAGGAGTCGGACATGGCGCTTGAATTAAGAAATCGTGACCGTGAACGCAAGCTGATCAAGAAGATAGATGAAACGATCTCAAAAATAGATACTGGAGATTACGGTTATTGCGAAAGCTGCGGTGTGGAAATCGGTTTAAAGCGCCTTGAAGCCCGCCCCACCGCCACACTCTGCATCGACTGCAAGACTCTGGATGAAATAAGGGAAAAGCAAGTCGCGAAATAAACATCTGCCTGCTTTTCACTTAGATTCTGCAGGCAACCACGTACTTCATTGACTTCCCGGAATAAAAGCCCCATCGACAGGAGGCACTTATTCCGGGAAGTCAGCTAACTGAGCTGACTTCAAAAAACGGAAGATACGGGAGACAGGAGATAGGGCAGGGATAAGAGGACAAGGAACTGCATCGAGAAAGTGGCGCAGTTCTGCTCCTTGTGGAAAATTCTTCTCTCTGTTCTGCCATCAGGTGGTCGCGTTGTCCGCCACATCGGAGGCAACCGCTTTCATGCTGAGACGCAACCTTCCCTTGTCGTCAGCTTCCAGGACCTTCACCCGAACCACTTGTCCTTCCTTGAGGTGGTCCCCAACATTGTTTACGCGCTCATTGGCGATTTGCGAGATATGCAGCAGGCCGTCCTTGCCCGGAAGTACGCTGACAATGGCGCCAAAATCCAGAAGCTTCAGCACTGTTCCGTCGTATACCCGCCCCACTTCAACCTCGGCCGTGATGTCTTCGATGCGCTTTCTCGCCAGCTCGCCACCCTCCGCGTTGACACATGCGATCATAACATTGCCATCGTCCGTAATATCGATGGTGGTGCCCGTCTCTTCAGTAAGCGCACGGATCACTGCGCCCCCTTTTCCTATGACGTCCCGTATTTTCTCGGGGTTGATTCTGATCTTGATGATACGGGGAGCATGTTCCGAGATATCCTCGCGCCTGGCCGGCAACGCCTCCTTCATGATCGCGAGAATATGGATCCGCCCTTCCCTTGCCTGAACCAGGGCAGCATGCAGGATCTCTTTGGTGATCCCCTGAATCTTGATATCCATCTGCAGGGCGGTAATGCCATTTTCGGTACCCGCCACCTTGAAATCCATGTCGCCCAGGTGATCTTCATCACCCAGAATATCAGTGAGCACGGCAAACCGGTTGCCTTCCTTGATGAGCCCCATGGCAATACCCGCCACATGTCCCTTCAGGGGTACGCCGGCATCCATCAATGCCAGGCAGCCGCCGCAAACGGATGCCATGGAACTGGAGCCATTGGATTCGGTAATTTCAGAAACCACACGAAGCGAATAGCCAAACTCTTCCGGGGAAGGCAGAATTGCAACCAGGGCCCGTTTTGCCAGCCGTCCGTGCCCGATTTCACGCCGCTTGGGTGTTCCAACCCGTCCCGTCTCTCCGGTGGCATAGGGAGGCATGTTGTAGTGAAGCATGAAACGCTCGGAGTAATCTCCCTGGAGAGCATCGATTTTCTGCTCATCGCGACCGGTCCCCAGCGTTGCAACTACCAGGGCCTGGGTTTCTCCGCGGGTAAATAATGCCGAACCATGGGTCCGCGGCAGAAGGCCGGTACGGATCGTTATTGGCCTGACGGTGCGAGTATCGCGCCCATCGATGCGCGGTTCGCCGTCCAGAATCTGCGAGCGCACGATTCTCGATTCCAGCGCAAAACAAGCCTCCTTCACCGCCTGGGCATCAGGACCTTCCTCGTTCTCGACGCCGAGTTCGGTAAAGACTTTTGTCCAGATGCTGTCTATGGTCTCGGACCTTACCTGCTTCTGCTTCTGGCGGAAAGCGGCACGCAGATCATTCTCCGCCAGTTCCGCAATTTTAATGGCCAGTGCAGGGTCTCTTGCAGGTGGTTCCCAATCCCATGCGGTCACGCCCGCCTCATCCGCCAGTTCATTGATCGCGTCGATGACAATCTGCATTTGCTGATGACCATAAACGATGGCGCCCAGCATGACATCCTCCGACAGCTCCATCGCATCGGATTCTACCATCAGCACAGCCTGCCGTGTGCCAGCCACGATCAGATTCAGTTGTGTCTGCTTCAGGGCGCTGGTATCGGGATTCAATATATATTCGCCATTGATGTAGCCAATCCGCGCGGCGCCAATAGGTCCGTTGAACGGGATGCCTGAGAGCACCAGCGCGGCAGATGCGCCCAGCATGGCGGGAATATCGGCATCTACTTCGTTATCGGAAGACAGGACGGTGGCTACCACCTGCACTTCGTTGTAGAAATTTTCAGGAAAAAGGGGACGGATCGGGCGATCGATCAGACGGGAGGTAAGAATTTCCTTTTCGGAGGGGCGGCCTTCACGTTTGAAAAAACTGCCGGGTATCCGGCCAGCCGCGTAGCTCCTTTCCTGATAGTCTACCGTCAGGGGGAAAAAATCCTGCCCCTGCTTGGCGCTTTTTGCACCTACCACGGTAACCAGGACGACGGTATCGCCCATGCTAACCATAATGGCGGCATGTGCCTGCCTTGCTATTTCTCCGGTTTCGAATGTTAGTTGATGAGATCCGTACGTAACACTTTTCTTGATTTTCAATTAACTGCCCTTTTCGATTAAATCATCCCGGCTTCGCTTCCAGGCACCACAGCTTTGGTCGCGCAACCGATACAAGCGGAATCCATTCCGGTGCTCAAGGAAGCAATAGGTTATTCCGCTGCTATCTCAATCGGGGATTTACTTTTATTTACGCAGGCCGAGCCGTTCTATCAGCGCCCGGTAGCTCTCCACACTGTGCTGCTTCAAATAATCGAGCAGCTTGCGCCGACGGCTTACCATCCGCAGCAAACCGCGGCGAGAGTGATGATCCTTGACATGCGCTTTGAAATGACCGGCCAGATCGTTGATACGGGCGGTCAGTAACGCGACCTGCACTTCGGGAGAACCCGTATCTCCCGCAGCCCGTTGATAATCGCGCACCACCTGTGCTTTTTGATCGGTTGTGACTGCCATGCTATTCTCCATTACGCCTGATGCGAAAGGGCGACATTTTACTCTTTAACAGGGTGAATTCTCAAGACATTATTGGAAAGGATGCAGGCGAACGAATGGCACGCATTTCCGCATCGGCATATCGTACCACCGTCGACAAGGTAGAGCGCGCGGCACGCGCGTCCGATGCCAGCCGCAGCAGTGTGCCGAGGGTCAGCGAGCGCTTCAGTAACAGCCCCAGCAGACGAACCAGGTGAGGACTTCCGTCCGGCCGTACTGCCTCAAGCAGAACACTGGGGGGCGAGAAGTCGAGGGGGTCTGAAATAGCGCGTACCGCCATGAATGGCAAGCCGGCATTCGCGGCAACTTCGGCAACTGCGCCGCTTTCCATGTCTACTGCCTTCGCGCCGGTGGATTCGGCCAGGTCGCGTTTTGCAGAAGTGGAGGTAAGCACCTTGCTGCTGGCAGCCAGGATGCCGCCTGTCACATTCAGGTGATCGGGCAGGCATCGCTGCAAGCGAGCGCGCCAATCCAAATCAACCGGCAGGAGACAGTCGCCCGTATGGATCGATTCAGGCAGCATCAGCCCTCCAGAATTCAGGCCGGAATGCAATGCGCCCGCAAAGCCGAAGCTCATCAGCGCAGTGGCCCCTGCTGTCCTCAGTCCGGTTGCGGCTGCGCCGGCTGCCTCTGCCCCCACCCCACAAAGCCAGATAGCAGCGCCATTCCCGAGATCTGTCCTTTGATTGAAGAAGAGGCGCAATGGCGTTATGCAACGCGCCTCCACCCGCATGGCGATAATGATGCCGACCCCCGTCACGCAGGGGGCTTCCGGTTCAATGCATGAAATCGGGTCAATGCCCATACCGGGAAATATTTCGTATACCCGTAGTACTTGAGGTAGAAAACCCGCGGGAAGCCGGGAGCGGTGAACCAGGGCTCATGCCAAAGCCCGTCGCTGCCCTGTTCCCGCAACAGGTAGGCAATTCCCCGGTGAACCTCATGACTGCGCCATTCGCCGACTCCCATCAGTGCGAGCAGTGCCCATGCGGTATGAAAAGAAGTACTGGTATGAAACTGGCCTGCCTGCTGGGGGGAAAGGTAGCTGTCGTTACTTTCCCCCCATCCTCCATCCTCCCGCTGCACGGATTTGAGCCAGTGCACCGCACGCCGGATGGCAGGATGACCGGTATCTATCCCGGCCAGACGGAAGGCCTCCAGCACGGACCACGTTCCATAGATATAATTGCTGCCCCAGCGGCCGAACCAGGCGCCACTGGCCTCCTGTTCATTGAAGAGGTATGCCAGGCTCCGTTCCAGCGCCTGTTTATGCCTGGACTGGCCGTACAAGGCGAGAAAACCTGCACAACGGGCGGAAACATCACTGGTCGGAGGATCAAGGAGCGCTCCATGATCGGCAAACGGAATCTCGTTGAGATAGTAATACGTATTGTCGCTGTCGAAAGCCGCAAACCCGCCATTGCTGGACTGCATCCCTGCCAGCCAGTCGGCAGCCCGGCTGATGCTTTCCTGATAAGCCTTGGGGTCGGCCTGGTACAGCGCCCAGGCCACCGCAGCCGTGTCGTCAAGATCGGGATAGTGAGGATTCGTGTACTGGAAAGCCCAGCCACCTCCCGGCAATTCGGGATGATCTTCCTGCCAGTCCGCCGGAGCATCGAGCACCTGGCAGGGAACCAGCCAGTCGAGCGCTTTCCGGATAGGCTTCTGATCGACCTCCGTATCCTCCTGAAAGGCGAGACAGGTCAGGACGGTATCCCATACAGGGGAAACGCAGGGTTGGCACCAGGTACGCTCGCCCTCATCCACCAGCAGCAGGTGCAGCGCCTTGCGGCATTGCACCCGTGCGGGATGATCATACGGGTATCCAAGCAATGCCAGAGCTTCGCTGGCATTCACCATGGCAGGAAAGATCGCCCCCAGCCCTGAGTCGCCGTTCAGCCTTTCCACGATCCAGCTTTCCGCCCGCCGCAGCGCTAATCTGCGCACCCCTTTGGGTATGAATGGTTCGAGCAGGGAGAGAGTGCGTTCGATCAGCAGAAACATGCGATTGAGCGCAGTACGTACCGGAAAATAATTCCGCTCCTCCTCCGGGGGTACCGTGAACAATTCACGGATGGCGACTTTGCGCGGATTCGCCGCGCGCGCCCTCAGGCTGCAAAGGATAGACAGCGGAACCATTACTGTCCGCGACCAGTACGCGACCTTGCTGGTATGGAATGGGAACCACTTGGGGAACAGTATGATTTCCACCGGCACAAATGGCACCCCCCGCCAGGGAAGCTGGTCATACATGGCAAGCAGCAGGCGTGTAAATACGTTTGCTCTCGCTGCGCCGCCATGCTCCAGAATTGCTGCACGCGCACGCACCATGTGGGCCGCGTCGGGGGAGTCACCCGCAATCTTCAGGGCATAATAGGCCTTGACCGAACAGCTCAGGTCGAACTCACCGCCGTAGTAGAGGGGCCAGCCTCCGTGCGCCGCATCCTGTTTTTCACGAATAAAGCGGGCAATCCTGATCTCCAGGTCCAGGTCCACTTCATCCATGAAGTGCATCATCAGTATATACTCGGCGGGAATCGTGCAATCGGCCTCCAATGGAAAGCACCAGTGGCCATCTTCCTTCTGCTGGGCCAGCAGTGCATCGCGTGCCGCTTTCAGCCCCGCTTTCAGCGTTTTTTCGTCCATCGCGGGAGTATTGTTTGAGCTCGAGGATTGAGCTTCCAACGAAGTTCTCGCCATACCTCCGAATTTTTTCATGTACTTTTACCTAGCGCCTCTTTAAAGTTTCAGGAAGAACACATTGCAGGTGTGAATGTAATTATAAAACCCTTAAAAGCATGATTTTACTCGATTCGGCCCTGAAATCGCCACATTTCGAGATTCACGCAAGAATGTTTATTGCAGATGCAGCGTCCGCTGGACGAATGTGGAAACAGCAGTTGAGATTTGATTAAAGTCTCATCTCAACGGCTCGGACGTCGCCTCGTTCTGTACGGAACCCTCATCTGCGAATTCGTCCAGGCTCTCCGGCGGCGGGTCGCCATCATAGATCAAATGCTTGCGCTGCTGTAGAAAACCTTCGCGAACAAAAAGATAAGGGTCCAGCGCGGCTTGGTCCCGAATACGCATGGGGCCGGACAACCGCGCCCGCCTGTCGATGATACTTAAAACCGTGATTGGAGCTACAACTGCACTGCTGGCGACAGTACCCGCATAAAACAAAAGGTTGCTGAAAACGCTCACAGGAATGCCGGGCGCATCGCGATAGCTGCTGGGGCCGATCAGAGGGACAAAAAGGTAGGAGCCGGCATCAACACCCCACACACCGAGTGTCTGACCGAAATCTTCATCATGCTGTGGCAACCCCATGGGGCCTGCCATGTCGAAGAGCCCACCCAGACCGATGGTCGAATTGACCGCAAAGCGAAGGGTGTCCTGGAATCCCTGCCGTACTTTACCTTGCAGGAAATCATTCAGAATAACATTGGGGTATGCTAGGTTGTCGTAGAAATTGCCGATCGAACGCTGCAGGGGGTCGGGCACATGCTTTATATAGGCATCCGCAACCGGCGCCAGAACGGCGCGGTCCACCTTGTCGGTAAAATTGTAAAACTGCCGATTGGCTCTTTCATTCGGATCGACCGTATCGATGTCCGCATCGTTCTTATGCAGCGTCGAGCAACCGGTAAACAGTGAGATGCATGCCAACAACAGGAAGGAAGTTCGCATATTTTCCACCATCCGTAAAGGGAAGGCTATGTCCCTGTTAATCTGTCCGTCAGAATCAGAATCCGCATGGAATGGGAATGCCCACAAACTGCTACAGGTGCGAAGTATACAATTATTGCCGGACTAGCGCACAAATTGGGCCTTTGGCCCTGCGGCCGGCGCGCGCAGCAGTGCGGGCAGTATCACCAGCGTACAGATAAGCGTAAAAGCCAGCCCCACGGTAAGCATTATTCCCATACTCGCAGTACCCCTGTGCGACGAGAACATCAGGCTTGCGAAATCCACCAGCGCCGTCAGCGCGCTATAGAAGATCGCACGCGCAGTGCTGGTGTAGATCAGAATCTCGCTTACCAGCTCATTGTTCAGGCTGCGGTGCACCATATGCAGGCTGCTATCGATCCCCAGGCCAAGCAAAAGCGGGAGAGCAATGATATTGGCAAAATTGAACGGAACATCCAGAAGGACTGTGAACGCAGCGGTAAACAGGCTGGACAGCAGCAGCGGGAGCAGGACCAGCAGCATGTACTTTACACTGCGCAACAACATCAGCAGGGCGACGATAATTCCAGCGAGTGCAAGCAAAAATGCCTGTACGAATGCGCGCACTACCGCCTCGCCTGCTTCAAGGGTCACCACTGGCGCTCCCGTCACCTCGGGCGCCACTTTCTGCACGCTTCGCACGAAGCGTCGCAATGCATCATTGTCATTCAGGTCTTCTGACGGATAAATTGCCAGGCGATATTCGCCTGACTGGGCATGCCAGCGGCTGCTCAATGATGCCGGCAGATCCTGCTCGCCAAACAGGCTGGCCTCCGTCGCGGTGCGCAGGTTCTCCAGCGCGGCAGGCAATGTAACCAGCAGATCTCCCTTCACGGACCGCAGCAAGGCGTCCTGCTCGGCAGGGCTGGCTGTATCCAGCTGTTCAAACAGGGAACTCAGGGATGACCTGAGCTTGCGTGCGGCCGGCACTGCCGCATGCTCCGGGCGCGCGACAATAAAACTATCCAGTGCGGCGGCCAATGCGTCGAGCGCCTCACGCTGTTTCCGGATGGAACTGTCCACGCGGCGATCCTGCGCCACCATCTCGATCGGTCCCACTGTCAACGCCATTTCCTCGATGAGTTGCAGCTTTTCTTCCTGATCCGCCGGCACGAAATCGGGAAGGCTGACCACCTTCTCCACCTCGGGAAGCTTGCTCAATGCGTGCGTCAGACGCGCCAGTTCTTTCTGGTCTTCTGCCAGCGCAACGGAATGCCACGGCGAAAGATCGGGCTCTGCAAGGAGTTGACGAAAGGCCTGTATCGCTTTTCCTTTCTGATCCTGCAAATTCAGGAGATTGTAGTCGAACCGCACTTGGGGCAGCAGAAGAAGAGCGCCAATCGACGCGGCAAGCGTGACGGCATAGGTCAGCCTGTGCCATTTCAGGGATAACTCCAGCACTCTGCCAACCGACGCTTTCGGCGGAACGATTGCTTTGGCTTCGCGCCGGGTTGGAAGGTAGCGCAACAGGGCAGGCGCAACCGTAAGAGTTACCAGAAGGCTGATAATCATGCCTGTGCCGGAAATTAACCCCAATTCCGCCACGCCGCTGTAATCCGTAGGGATGAACGCGTAGAAGCCGATTGCGTTAGTGATGGTGCAAGCGGTAAGGGCGGCACCCGCATCCCCGCCAGAAACATGCAGGGCCTCGGTAGACGGGTTGCCGCTTTCCAGAACTTCGCGATAGCGCAGCAGAAAGTGAATTGCGAAGTCGGCGCCCAGACCGATGTACAACACGGCAAACGCAATGGAGATCAGGTTGACATGTCCCACTGCGACGGTAGCAAATGTCGCCGTTAGAACCAGGCCCATGGCGAGACACACCAGTACGTTGATGATCAACCCGGCCGCCCGCATCGCAAAATAAAGAACCACAGCGACCAGGATGAAGGTAATTATTCCCGCGTATTCCATACCGAGCAGCGAGCTGCTCAGTTCGTCATGCGATAACGCCACTTCCCCGGTAATACGCAGGCGGACTGCTCCATCTTCCGTAATTCCGGCATCGCCTGCCGCAGCGGATAGCGCCTTGATGGCCTGCTCCCCGGGAAACATCTGATCATAATTGAGCTTCGGCTTGATCAGGATCAGTTCCCGGTATTTGCTTTTTTGCGGTTCGCCACTGAAGAGGGCTTGCCACGACAGCGCACGCGGTGACCCTTCCAGTCTCGCTCCCAGCGTGTCGCTCACTGCGCCCAGCACCGGGCTGAGCTCCATGACGCGGCCCTTCTGTAATTCCTCTACCGCCCCCTTCAGCACATCGGCGAAAGCCGCGAGGGTAGGGTTTCCGGCAATATGGGCCATCAAAGGCTGTGCTGCAGCGACGCGATCGGTTACCTGCTGCAGTTCCGGAACGCTTTCATAGAGCAGGCCATTGCGTGTGAAGAATTCGCCTCCCGTCGGGGGATAGACATCCTCGAAATTGAGAGTGTCTTTTTTCAGCCGCGCGGCAAGGCGTTCGGTTGCCTGATGGACCTGCTCAGGCGTCGGTGCTTCCAGCACTACCAGAAGCGTGTCGACATCCTGCGGAAATGTCTTGTTGTAGCGGGTGATATTGACACGAAACGGCAGATCCCTGGAGAGCATGTCGGTTGTGTCGGTATTGATGCCGAGATTGCGCGAGACGTAGACGCTGCATCCTGCGGAAATCAGCAGTGCTGCAAAAAGAACCCAGGCGCCATGACGATAGCAAACGGTGGTCCAAGCTGCAAAAATACGGTAAACGCGGCTTTCCAAATCGTTGTTTGTTGTGGTCATGCTTGGGAAGCAATGTCGGAGAATCGATCCGTGCTTAGAGGATGGTTTCGGGAGTTAGCAGCGAGGCAAAAAAGAATCCCGGGTCGTTGGCGAGACAAAATGCGAAAAGGGAAACCTGAAGTGGCGGTTTTTCCTCGGACCCATCAAGATGCCGTCATACCCGCGAAAGCGGGTACCCAGTTTTTTTCAATGCAATAATATTATAAATCAGTGATTTCCGCTTTCACGGAAATGACGATCAAGGTTTTTCCAGAAGGTTTCTGTCCCTTATTACAAAACCGCCCCCTTTTGCCCATGCAGTTCTCTGGATTGTCACTGATTTTACTCCGGATGAAGTGGGTACGGACTCGAAGTGCAGCGGGACAGGCGGTCGATGGAAAAAGCTGGAAAAGCTGGTTCAAAGATTTGTCGTGAGATTTGCAGTGCTCAGTCTTTTCCTGCCTGCTCGATCTTCTGCTTGAGCATGTCGACGAGCTTTGGAAAACCATCACGCTGAAGAATGGCACGATACTCGACACGCTTTAACGCCAGATCGCTGACACCGTCCGCCATAATATTCACTATACGCCACCCATCCTTTCCCTGCCGCAATATATAGTCGAACCGCACCGGTTCGCCGTTGGCCTGGATCAATTTGCTGCGTATCATTACCTGCTCGCGGGGCATGGATTGACGCTCGAGAAATTCAAACTGCTCGCCGTCGTATTCCTTGAACTGACCCGCGTAAGTAGCTATGCTGAGCTTGCGGAAAGTACCTGTAAAGGTTCGCTGCTGTTCAGCACTCAATTGCGTCCAGTTCGCTCCCAGCGAGGTACGTGCAATGAAGTCAAGATCATGGGTCTGATTGATGATGGGAGCCAGCAATTCATAGCGCCCCTCGTAGCCGAGATCCGGGCCCTCACGCATCGCCTTGATGAGCGCTTCCTGCAACTGTTCGACGACTTGCTCCGGCGTTCCCGGCTCCTGGGTTTGGCTCCAGGAGGAAGATGCCGCCAGAAGCATCAGTGTAATTATTTGAAGTTGCAGCAGTGACTTCAGTGCGCTCAGGATCTTCATGTTGATAATCTTATAGCAGTTTGTTCATGCACGTGACTGACAGGGGATTGCATCCGGCAACATTCGTTGCGATATCCGGCCATGCGGGTCTTGCGTCGAGCGAGCCGATAGTTTCCAATGTTTCGGAAATCCGACATCCCCATCGTGACGTTTCTATAATTACATCCACATCCCGAACCGCTTTAGCGGTTTTGCCGAGTATTTGATAGGATCGGACGGATCCGGCCATCATCCGATCGGACCCGCTCCCGGTAAAGTTGTCTCGGTCAAACCCAGCGCGCATTGACTTTTACGGTTGCTGATCAATGCAGTGTCGCCCGTTTCGGCAACGGGCAACGTTATCGCTCTATTTTGACCGGAATTCCTGCAAGCGTCACCGGGGTTTTCAGTTCCTCTCGCGCCCATTTCGGTGCAGGCTCCGCCACCATCGGTCCCGCTGTTTTCGGCCCCCTGATGGATGTGACAAGCGCTTTCAACGGATGCTGCAGCATATCTTCCACGGCCGTAGCTTCATAGCCGCAATGCGCCATGCATTGGGCGCACTTCGGATTGCTGCTATTGCCGTATTTATCCCACGGAGTATCATCCAGCAACTCCTGGAAGCTGGATGCATACCCTTCATCCGGAAGCAGATAGCAAGGCTTTTGCCAACCGAAAATGTTGCGTGTCGGATTTCCCCAGGGCGTGCATTGATAGTTCTGGTTGCCCGCGAGAAAATCGAGATAAAGCGACGAATGATTCAGCTTCCATTTACGGGTCTTGCCTATCTTGAAAATGTCCCTGAAGAGATTCTTGGTATCCTTCCCCTTAATGAAGATATCCTGCCTGGGAGCGCGCTCATAACTGAATCCGGGTGCGATCGTCGCGCCCTCGACCCCCAGCTCCATGGCATAGTCGAGAAACTCCGCAACATCTTCCGGCGTTTCGCCCTGAAACAAAGTGCAGTTGACGGTAACCCTGAATCCCTTTGCAACCGCCAGTTTTATAGCCTCGACCGCGCGGTCGAACACCCCGTCCTGACAGACAGAGGCGTCATGCCTTTCCTTCAGGCCATCCAGATGAATGGAAAAAGTCAAATAAGGCGAAGGGGTATAGTCGTCAATCTTCTTTTTCAACAAAAGCGCATTGGTGCACAGATAAACATATTTCCTGCGCGCAATGATGCCTCTGACGATCTCCGGCATTTCCTTATGTATCAACGGCTCCCCACCCGGGATGGAAACCATGGGGGCTCCACACTCATCGACCGCCTGCATGCATTCCTCATACGACATCCGCTTGTCCAGGATATGATCGGGATAATCGATCTTGCCGCAGCCGGCACAGGCCAGATTGCACCGGAACAGGGGTTCCAACATCAAGACCATAGGGTATTTTTTTACTCCTCCCAACTTTTGCTTGAGCAGATAAGTGCCGACAGCTATCTGTTGACGTAAAGGAACTCCCATGTATAAATCCTCCAAAAAACTTCCGTAAACTTTATTAATGTCAGGGTTGGGATCACCCTGATTTCTTCCTGTTGTTTTGCAGGTGCTGAAGTTGTCTGAAGTTGCAGCGGGACACTTCAATGCTGGTTCGTTTTTGCGAAATCTCGAAAAAAATGGTCTGGATTCGCCACTCGGAATATGGCAATCAGGCGATAAGCCTTGCTGAAACTACCTGTACTTTTCCCTTCTACTGCTTTCATCCTGTCTTTCGATCCGACAGTTACTTGTCATTCTTCTTGCCTGAATTGCTGTAACGTTTTGTCCTGTAAGCATGTTAACACGTATATTTCCCAAACTAAACTCACAACTCATCCAGGGTTAAACTGCACAGAGAACATAATTTGGCCCGACAAGGCTGCTCAGTGGCTGGTCAAGCGGGTTCGTCAGAAGTCGCGGTTCAATGCAATTGACATTTAATCGAAGATGGAAAAAAAGGGGCGCCGAAGCGCCCCTTTTTTCTGTTGAACAACAATCAGAAGTTGTGGCGAAGACCGATCGTGAAGGTTGAACGGTTAGCACCACCATTCACATAGTTAGGTGCTGTATATCCAACAGTTCCAAGAAGAGGGGCGCCCGCACCAGTAGCAATAAGGTTATTGGCTGCCGGTCCATTGGGGTTATCAAGATAAACATGTTGATAACCACCAAAAATGCTCGTCCGCTTGCTCAGGTTGTGAATCGCACCGACGGTAAAGCTGTCGGCCTTGCGCGCAGCCGCGGCATTCACGCCGCCAGCATGGGCTTTGGTCATACCGCCCTGCGCCACCAGCGTGGTGTTGCCCCATCTGTATTGAGCGCTGGCAAACCAGAGATTGCCGTCTCCGCCCCAGTTCATGGCGGAGTTGCATTGGCCGGAAACCAGCCCGGAATCGAGCGGATTCGCCGTCAGGGAGGCCGCGGTGCTACATGTGGCGGCCCCAAGCGCATTGTTGACGTCTTCATACTGACCGCTCAGCTTGAAGTTTTCCCAGGCCCAGGAAGCACCCACCCGCCATATCTCTTCGGTTCTGAGACCAAGGCTTTTCTGGATGCCGTTGGCATTATCCCGCGAATAGCCGCCGAAGATATCGAGACCCATGCCCATGAAATCCGCATGGTACTTGGCCGCTGCCTGTCCATCGAATTCACCATTTCGCCCACCGGTATTGCCATTGCTGCCCAGGCCGCCGGGAAGGAAGCCGGAAATGATGCTGCCACTTTGAAGCGGGTTGAGTGAATTGGCATCACCGGGCATCAAGATACCCGAGAAGGTGAACCCTTCGATGCTTGCGGAGTCATAACGAATGGCGCTGTTGACGAAAGTATTCGCACCAGAACCCATGCCATTAGCTGCACCGGACATGGTTCCACCGGCACCATTGGCTTGCAGGGTGGTGTAGGCGAACGGATCGATTGTCATACCCCCGGCGAAGTCCTTGAAGGGGGACTGGAGACGGCCAAACCTGATATCACCCCAGTGGCTGTGGGAGAGGCCGACCCACTGCTCGCGAGGCGTGGTGGCGGAACCAGAGCCGGTGTTAAGCCCGAATTCCAGGCGGGCATTTGCTTTCAGGCCATTGCCCAGATCTTCTGTGACCTGCAGACCCCAGCGGGAAGAGCGGGAATTGTCCTGGAGCGCCCCCTGGCTGGGCTGGCTGGCAAAATCAACGAGACTGTATTCAGCTTGTGCCCGACCAAAAAGCGTAACGTTTGTCCCCTGAGCGGATGCAACCACCGGGGCCGCGAGTGCACCGGCAACGGCCAGCGCAATCAGTTTCTTTTTCATATGGAAAATCTCCTTTAAAGTTGAAACGGTGGGGCCTCGCACCGACCCTATTTCGGTGGGAGTTTATTCCCGCTGCCTGGACCTCCCGAAAATGAGAGGGTTGAGAGATTGTGCCTAACGTAACAACGCCTAGCAAGGAAATAAAGAGAGTTTGGGAACTGGACAAGGATATGTGTTGCTTTTTTGCAACAAAAGCATGGGAACCTTCGGAATCCTGCGGGTCGGATACAACCCGGACGACTGATGAATTGCTCTATCCGAACAACCTCGCCAGCTCGGCTCCAGGATCATGAGCACGCATGAAGGCTTCGCCTACGAGGAAGATGCCTACTCCGTGCCGGCGCATCAGCGCAACATCGTCAGGTGTGAGTACCCCGCTTTCGGTGATGGTCATGCGATCTGGCGGAATACGGTCAAGCAGATGCAGGGTCGTATCCAGTCGGGTTTCAAACGTATACAGGTTGCGGTTATTGATCCCGATCAGGGGAGACGCCAACTCCAGCGCCAGCTCGAGTTCCGCACCATCATGAACCTCCACCAGCACGGCCATCCCGAGCGCATGAGCCAGCAACTCCAGCTTGCGCATTTCCACTACCGCTTCTTCCTTCTGCCGGTGGCTCCCGACCGAAATGAAAGGATCGCGGAAGGCGGCGACAATGATGAGGATGCAATCCGCCCCCATGAGCCGTGCTTCGGCGACCTGATATTCGTCCAGCATAAAATCCTTGCGCAGGACCGGCAGATCGCCGGCGCTTCTGGCCTGCTTCAGATATTCCGCGCTGCCACGGAAATATTGCTGGTCTGTCAGAACCGACAGGCAGGCCGCGCCATGCTGGGCATAGCTCACGGCGATAGCCGCGGGGTCGAACTGCTCGCGCAACACGCCCTTGCTGGGACTGGCCTTCTTTATTTCCGCAATGACGGCCGGCAATCCCAGGGCAAGCTTCTTGCGAAGCGCGCCAACGAAATCCCTTGGCGGCGGTAACGCCTCCGCCTGGCGAAGAAGCACGGCAAGAGAACCCTGCGCTTTCAATGCCGCAATCTCCTGTCGCTTTGTCGCCAGAATCTCCTGAAGAATATTAGCCATGATCAAACAAGAGAAATCTCACCCTGGTTCTGCCGGTTTGAGAATTCCACCAGCTCCTGCAATTTTTCCCTCGCAGCACCGCTTTCTATAACGGCATGCGCTTTTTTTACACCTTGCGCGAGCGACTCTGCGACACCTGCCACATAAATCGTCGCACCTGCATTCAGCAATACGATATCCCGCGGCGGCCCCGGCTGATTATTCAATACCGCTCTCAGCATCTCTGCCGACTGAGCGGTGCCATGCGCTTGTATTGTTTCAATGGCAGCTGTTTTCATGCCGAAATCTTCCGGCCTGACGGTATATTCGAGGACCTCTCCGTGCCTGAGTTCGCCTACCAGCGTCTCGCCAGCTATCGTGATCTCATCCAGCCCGCCCTGGGTGCTGGTGCCATGAACCACCATGACGTGACGGCTACCCAGACGATGCAAAACGCGGGTGATGATACCCACGAGATCGGGATGAAATACGCCCAGCAGTTGATTTTTTGCTCCGGCGGGATTGGTCAGCGGCCCGAGGATATTAAACAGGGTGCGCACCCCCAGCTCGCGCCGTACGGAGGCGGCATGTTTCATGGCATTGTGGAAATTGGGCGCGAACATGAAACCGAGACCGATTTCATTTATGCTCTCCGCTATTTGCGCCGATGTCTGGTCGAGGTTGAGCCCCAGTGCTTCGAGCACATCGGCACTTCCCGATTTGCTGGAAACAGAGCGTCCGCCATGTTTCGCCACCCGTGCGCCGGCAGCCGCGGCGACGAACGCAGCGGTGGTGGAAATGTTGAAAGTATGGGCACTATCCCCTCCTGTTCCGCATGTATCGACGAGGCGGTCATCCTGCACTTCCACGCGGGCGGCAAATTCGCGCATTACCTGTGCCGCAGCAGTGATCTCGCCTACGGTTTCCTTCTTCACACGCAACCCGGTGATAATCGCTGAAATCAGCGTGGGGGAGAGTTCTCCGCGCATGATCTGCCGCATGAGCGACAGCATTTCATCATGAAAGATTTCACGATGCTCGATGAGGCGTGTCAGTGCTTCCTGCGGACTCACAGTGGCCTGCTACTGAATGATACCGCCCCCGCAACTCTTTCAACCCTTTCACTGGGATTCATGCCACTTCCTTCAGTTTTCACTGGTTCAGAAAATTCCCGAGCAATGTGTGCCCATGCTCGGTCAGAATGGATTCCGGATGAAACTGCACACCTTCGATGGGCAGGGTCTTGTGACGCACACCCATGATTTCCCCATCTTCGGTCCAGGCGGTGATTTCCAGGCAGTCGGGCAGAGTTTCCCGCTCAATGACAAGAGAGTGGTAACGGATTGCGGTGAACGGGTTGGGCAAACCACGAAACACTCCTGCCCCATCATGAAAGATAAGGGAGGTCTTGCCGTGCATCGGTCGTGCCGAATGAATTATTTTTCCGCCGAAGGCCTGCCCTATGCTCTGATGACCGAGACAGACACCCAGCAAGGGAATCTGCTCATTGTAGCGCTCGATCAGGGGAATGGATATTCCAGCCTTGCTCGGCGTGCACGGGCCTGGGGAGATCACGATACGATCAGGCTTTAACTGCGCAACTTCCTGAGGGGTGATTTCATCATTGCGAAACACTTTCACTTCCTCGCCCAGTTCGCCAAAATACTGGACCAGGTTATAAGTGAAGGAATCGTAATTATCGATCATCAACAGCATAATAAGAAATCCACCCGATGAAGTCCACCCTGAAAGATATACGCACGCCGCTCATATCTTATTTTAAGCTGAAGCTGACGGATACAACCAGGATAGCGAAGAGACCCATATTATCCCTTCTCCAAATCCGAGGGGCAAGGCCAACAGAAAAAGGTTTGATACGCCACAAACAGACAATAGCGCTTTCCCTTGATGCAGTATTTACCAGTCGAACAGGGCTGCTGGGCAGGCGCGCCATTGCAGTTTCCCGAACATACTGCGGAATCCTACCGGGCGGCCGCTCGCATGGGTGCCGGCATTCTGGAGTGCGATGTAACGTTTACCAGGGACAAGGAACTGGTGTGCCGCCATTCGCAATGCGATCTGCACACCACCACAAATATTCTGGAAACACCCCTGGCTGAAAAATGCAGGCGCCCTTTTATGCCCGCCCAGTTCGATGCTTCCGGAAACCTGATCCAGGAAGCTTCCGCCCAGTGCTGCACGAGCGACATCACCCTGGAAGAATTCAAGAGCCTGAAAGGGAAAATGGACGCCTTCAATCCGCAGGCAAGAAATGCTAGGGAATATCTGCAGGGTACTCCTGGATGGCGCACCGACTTGTACGCCGGCCTCACCAGCGGAACCCTGCTCAGCCATCGGGAAAGTATCGAACTCTTCAGCAAGCTGGGCGTAAAAATGGCCCCTGAACTCAAGAGCGCGGAGGTAGCGATGCCTTATGACAGCGATGGGGACGGAGTCGGCGACTACACGCAGGAAGTTTATGCACAGCAGATGATCGACGAACACAAGGCTGCGGATATCAAACCTCGCGATGTCTACCCTCAATCCTTCGATATCCGCGATATCCGCTACTGGATCGCCAATGAGCCGGATTTCGGGAGGCAGGCAGTTTATCTCGACGATGCCAACACTGTAGCGGATCTCCCCAATGCCGGTCAGTTGGCCGCTTATAAGGCCGAGGGCATCAATATTGTGGCTCCTCCCATATTCGCCCTACTGAATGTCGATGGGAGCGGCAATATCATTCCGTCCAACTATGCCATACAGGCTAAGGCCGCAGGACTCGACATTATCACCTGGACCCTGGAGCGCTCCGGATTGTTGGCAGACGGTGATAACGGCTTTTATTACCAGACTTTCGATTCCGCCATAAGGCGCGAGGGGGACGTGATGAAAGTACTGGACGTCCTGAACCGGGATGTAGGTATTCTGGGCATCTTCAGCGATTGGCCTGCCACGGTGACCTATTACGCCAACTGCATGGGCCTGAAGTAGAAGTTCTGTGGCGACAACCTGCGCAGCCAAACTCCCTCATTCGAGCCCGCCAAGACCGCCCGCTCTCCCTATGTGCGCAACGTCGATGAATGTTAGCCCATTCATCTCATCAGTGATTTCATCAGTTAATCCTGTTCGCCTGACCCTCCTTCATCGATCGGCTATGTCGGATTCATTTTCTTCGTTTTGCTGACACGCTCCCTACGAATTGAATAAGGCACAGCCTCCTTTCATGCATCGCCTCTCGCTGTAAACAAGAACCCCTTTCGAGGCAGCCCCGATTCCGCTCCTGATCTGCAGAACTGGCCGCGCAACCAAGCCGTCCAGGTACGTTCGGCTCAGGTTTTTGACTGAATATGCCAATACAAATTCTGTAACACAAGACCGTAATAATGGGTTCGCTGCTGAGACTCATCCAGGCACAGTGACTCGCATCAATTCCCAGCATGGGAATAAAGCCGGCTGAACCCATTTAAACAAGGAGACATGATGAGTAGCACCCTCCACGCTGATAGAAAGAACAATCCCGATCGCACCAGCAGCAACGAATCCGGCAATGCATCACTGCATGATCTGATCGAAGCCGGCAGGCTTTCCCGCCGGGCTTTCCTCCAACGTTCGCTGGGCCTTACGGCTGTCGCATTCGGCGGCTCCCTGCTCGATGGTCTGGTGCAGTTTGCTTACGCAGCACCGGCGCCTGTGAACGGCATCGGTTTCGATTCAGTGCCTGCCAACCTATATCTTTCACCCGGGGATGACGCCGTTACCGTTCCCGCTGGCTATACCGCGCGCGTACTGGTCGCCTGGGGAGACTCTCTTACCCAGGCGCCGCACTGGAATCAGGGGAGCGCAATGACCGAGACGATACAGTTGCACACCTTCGGCGCCCATGTGGACGGGATGCATCTGTTTCCCTTCCCTCCCATGGGATCATCCGGGTCACCCGGCGTCGCCAATATCCGCGGCCTGCTGGTGACGAACCATGAGTATATCGATCCTCCTCTGGTCAATAACATCACTCCGGCATCCAGCTACGCGACCACCTCGATCACTCTCGAGATGGTGCGCGCACAGCAGGCCGCGCACGGCATCAGCGTGGTCGAGGTATGGAAAAAGAACGGCATGTGGGAGGTCAAGCGTACTTCCGCCTTCAACCGCCGCATTACCGGCAACTCCCTCTGCAAGCTCAGCGGACCCGCCGCGGGGCATGATCTGATGAAAACGGCCGCCGACCCCGATGGCATGAATGTTCTCGGCACACTCAACAACTGCGCCAACGGCCATACCCCCTGGGGCACTTATCTCACGTGCGAGGAAAACTGGAACGGCTATTTCTCCAATGAGACCGGAGATGTGGCAGGCGCAAACGATCCGGAGCAGAAGCGTCGGATTCTAAACGGGCAAGCGCGCTATGGTATCGGCAAGGGCGGGTCCGGTTACCGCTGGCACGAAACGGATGCGCGTTTCCGTGCCGACCTTAACCCGAATGAGCCGCATCGCTTCGGCTGGGTTGTGGAAATCGATCCATGGGATCCAAGGAGCACGCCGATGAAGCGCACTGCGCTGGGACGTTTCAAGCACGAAAATGCCGGTTGCGTGGTGGATCCCGATAATACGGTCGTCATATATATGGGTGATGACGAGCGCAACGAGTACCTTTACAAGTTTGTCTGCGCCAACAAATATAATCCCCGCAACCGCGCGGCCAACCGCGATCTATTGGATTCCGGCACGCTTTTCGTGGCAAGGTTCAATGCGGATGGCAGCGGGAAGTGGCTGCCACTGATCTGGAACCAGAATGGGCTAACGCCGGAAAATGGCTTTGCCGATCAAGCCGAAGTATTGATCAAGGCGCGCCAGGCGGCGGATCGCGCAGGCGCCACAATGATGGATCGTCCGGAATGGATAGCAGCGCACCCCGCCTCGCGTGAAGTCTATATGACGCTTACCAACAACAACCGCCGTGGAAGCAACCCGCCGTCCAGCAACAGCATCGACGGAAGTAGGCCCGCCGGCAGTGCGCGTCCTCCCGTAGATGCCGCAAACCCCAGGCTGGACAACCGTTACGGTCACATCATCCGTTGGCGCGAAAACATGGGCAAGGTCGACGCCATGGATTTCGAATGGGACATTTTCGTTGAATGCGGTGACAAACTGGACCCGCAGCCGCACCATCGAGGCAATATAAACGGTGACGATTATGGCGCTCCGGACGGCCTCTGGTTCGATCAGGATGGCCGCCTGTGGATACAGACCGATCAGGCAGGCGATGCCACCGGCGACTGGGCCAATATCGGGGGAAATGTCATGCTATGCGCGGATCCTTCCACGGGCGAGACACGCAGGTTCCTCACTGCGCCGAAGTACTGCGAGGTTACGGGGGTTACAAGTTCCCCGGACGGCAAAACCCTGTTCGTCGGCATCCAGCACCCCGGGGAAGATTGGGAAACACATTTTACCCAGAACTCGACCTGGCCCGACAGCGGTCAAAACGGTCCCACTACGGCCAGCGGTTCCCCTTCCAAGCCACGCTCCGCTGTGGTGGTCATCACTAAAGATGATGGCGGCGTGATTGGCACCTGAGTTGCCGCACGTCCGTGACCAGCCGCATCTGCGGCCTCGCGGAGCGAGCGCTTGTAAGCTGATCGATGCCGCCTTCGTCCATGAGAAATCATTTGCTTGCCCCCTTGGCAAAGGTGCGGTACCGAACATATCTTTTACCTGAGGATTGTCAGAATGCGTCTCGACGTACAAGCGGTCCGCAGGCTTTATCAGAGATTCCTTTTCTGAAATCACAGTCCTCTCTGGTTGACATGTTTTTCCATCTCGAAAGAAATACTGAATATGAAAAAACGAAGATACATTGATCTGTACGGTTACACCCAGGATGAGTTTGATCGCTGGCTGGAAAAAGGTATTAACAAAAAGCTTCGTTCTGCCGGAAAATCCCGGTCGGAATTAGACATGCACACTGTCTTTGCGGCTTATCACGACGAAACTCGCAAACTTCCCCGCCGCAGGCTCCGCGAAATGCGCACTGCCACCTGATTTCCGGCTTCTCAGATCCCCGTTAATCCGGTGGAGTTTCTGGCGCCTTTCAAGACATTCAGAGTCAATACCCTGTCCTCTATGAAGAGCGTGGCGCGAAGACCGCGCCACTTTCCAGGTTACGAGGAATGTTATTCCACTGGACTGCGCATCATAAAAATATAAGCATGCAGCTTCGTTCAGACAGAACGGGCAGAATGGTCTTTAGCTCCCTCTGAACCTTTGATCCCGGGTACAGGGCTCCGATGAATCCTTATTCCAGGCATTGGGCGCTATTGGAAAAACAGGAATAAATCCCGCTGGCCTCCCGATGCCTGAGTGGCGGAATAGCGGAAAGAAACCTTTTCGCTATTTTCGCTACTCACCCCTGTTTCACGCAGCCATACTTTCCTCACTCCTTCTTCTCAAGCCCTGATCCGAATCAGCGACACCAGTGTCGGCCGCCCTTACATCAGATGCTTATCTCGCAAATTATTTCATATAACTCCTTAAGTTATTTTATGGCACGATTTATGCTTACATATCTATTGCCACCACACTTGTGTGGTGGCAACCACAACATAGAAATAAGCAAAAAAGAGGGAAACATGAATAGACTTATCACAGGCGCGCTCACCGGCGCTGTATTGATGACAGTTCCATTAGCGGCTTCTGCACTCGTCATAGACATAAATACGTATCTCACCGGCGGTTCCGGCGGCAGCAATGTCACGGTTGCCACGCTGACACTGACCCAGAACGGCAACAGCGTGGATTTCAGATTCGAGAATTCTATAGGGAACCTTGGGACAATCGCGAATAACGCGTTTATTTCCGGCCTTTTGTTCTCCTATGATGGCTCGCCTCTGCTTAAGAGCAGCTCATTTTGGAATTTCGCGGGTACTCAACAGGCACCGGAGAAGATCAATATAAATCCGAAGGGGGTAGATGCGGGTTACGATTTTTACCTGGACCTGGACTACCCCACCAGCAACAAGAATCCAGCGCTCCGGTTTACCGACGGCGAATACAGCACGTGGACAGTCAGCGCGGCAGACGGGATATCTACTGTCCTGGTAAGCGATTTTACTACCCCGGTCACTGCTAATGGCAAGCCTGCTTCGCTCGCGATGGTGCATATCCAGGGAACACAAGGAGATTTCTTGAAGTATGTGGGCAATGAAGCTGTCCCTCCGCAGGAGGACCCGGCGACAGTCCCGGAACCAGCGACGCTAGGGCTGCTGGGCCTGGGGATGGCCTCTCTTGCCTGGATGCGTAAACGCAAAAAGTAGCTTCCCGTTTTTCTGTACGCCACAAACCTGCGCAAGCGGGTTTGTATATTTTGAAAGAAACTGGCTAGCGTGCGGATGTTGCATCCGGCTGATTCATGGGGCTGATTTCATGGGGCTGATTGCTGCCGCTGGATTCCTCCGCTTGAGCCAGACAGTAATCACCGTGCTCACCGTGATACTGTGAAAGTTGACTTGCAACCGGCTGCTCTTGAACCCGGCTTCTATACTTTTACCGTGAGTTGAGAAGCACCAGTGTTGAGAACGGCTACCGAGGTGCCGGTGGAAGTACCTGCCACTGCATATTGGCTGCGCTCAGCACCCGCAATATCGAGATTATTGGCGAATACAAGCACCCTACATTCACTGTCCGCTGGGGCGCCACGAACGAGACAACCAGACCAACATCTCCTGCCGTGATGCCGTAACACCCCTGGAGAGCGCATTGATTCCGCTACCGGAAGCGGCGCGTGCAATTCCTGGGTTAGGTAACCCTGAACACCCACACTTCACCCACTTTGATATCCAGCCGCGGTAGTGTGAGTAGATGATCACGAGCAACTGTAAAGAGTCTCACCCTTCGGCTTCGGAATCCATTCCGGATTCTTTCCTTATCAACAAATCTCCACACCCCTATCCACGATTCCTTGGGAAATCTCCCTGGTAGAACATGCAAAGATAGGATAGTCATTCATCTCGACCGCTGCTTCAGGAGCAGGTGTTTCGGATATTAAGTTTTATGGCAGGGCTTGTAAAAAAGCAAAATCTGTCTAGAAATAACTATAAGCTGCGAAACAGGAGAAAGGCGAAATCATGGCCTCCGAAAACTTCAAGAGCAATTTAATCACAGGCTTGGTCACTGGCCTTGCCGCCACACTGCTCGCGCCAGTGCTGCGTCCGTTCCTGGCCAACGCCTCCCGGTCGCTTACCAAAGCGACAATCAAAGGCGGTGTCCTTTTGTACGAGAGAGGGCGGGAATCATTTGCAGAGCTGGGTGAAACAGTGGAGGACCTGATGGCCGAGGTCAGGTCAGAGATGGAAACCGGCGGGGAGGGAAGCGCGGGGGTCGCCTCGGAAACTGAGGCTACTAATGCGCAAGGAAGGACCACGCCGTCCTAGATTCGGAATTGCGGAAATAGCAGTTCCGAAACTCTCGCCAAATAAAAACCTGTTGCAGAAAACGAGCGAGCCAAGGGGTTGCGGAGTTCCGGCCAGGACTCCGCAGGGAAGCAGTAAGATGCAGCAGAACGCGAGAAGCATTTGCATGGCCATAACGTGCAATTCGTAACTATGCCTAGGAGGAATTTGAAATGAATACGCCGAAATCAGATAAGCACCCCGGGGAAAGGCCGCGTCCCGATGAAAAAAAGCGGAGACATATGGAAACACCCATAGATGAAGAACCGCCGCACAGCACTGCGGAGGAAGAAAGATATACCGAGGCGGGCACGCCTCCCAGAGATGAAACGTATCGCCCTCGTGAAGAAAGGTATGCCCCGGAGGGAACACATCGGGATGAAAGGTACGTTGATACGACGCCCCCTTATCGCTCGGACACTGCCCGTGCAGTGGAGGACGCAGGCAACACCGTAAAGACCAGTATTGGCGGCAGCTTAAGAGGCATCGATGAAGTTGAATCTGGCATCGTTAACCTGGTCCGCAACACGATATCCAATACACTGCGTGCGACGGGCACGGTCGGTACGGAAGCAGTCGATGTCACGAGGACAACGGTAAACGCGGCAGCCCAGGGAATAGCCGATATTGGCACGACTGCTGTCACGAGCGTGCGTGACATTCTTGTCGGTGTGGTGGAGGGCATAAAGGACGTGGCGGGTGCGGCAGTGCCGCGCCCCCCCTATCGCACGGAAGATCGCGTTCCGCCTGAGGGCCGCGTCCCTCCTGGAGAATATACTGCTCCCCCGGAGCGTCCCCGGCCACGGGAGTATGTTCCCCCTGCGAAATACAACGAGCCGGTTTAACCGCTACGAGGGCCAGGGCGCCACAAGCGCTCTGGTCCTGTCGCATCTCCCGTTCCAGCCTTCGGCTTCGCCACAAAAACACAACTGGCCCACAGAAATAATCTCATGCCCGGGGTTTCCCTGTCTCGCGCAATATGTCACGCACTTTCTTGCTTGTAAGCAAGGTCAGGAAGTTCTGGATTCGAGCGCCAGAACGCAGGCGTGCAAGCACAACGGCATAAATTCTCTTTACTTTTTCTGCGGGCTGCCCCGTTTTCTGCGCCAGCTGGTCAATAGCGTAAAGATCCTCGGATGCCAATGGCAAGCGGTCGGTAGTGGCTATGAAATCTTCTTTCATCATCGGCTCCCTGGTTACCCTAAAGCCAGGATGTTCAAATGCGCTTTTGCGCGCCATTGAGGTCCTGAATTCTTTATAGGCTCGGAGCAATTACAGTTGCAAGCTCATGCTAAAAGAATGAAAGATAATTTCTGCCGCTAGGAACCGAGAGGAAAGTGCAAAGGGAGCGCACCTCTTCCCCCTCAAAAGCATTTGAGCGATAACTGCAAGTTTTCCGACTTCTGATCGAGCAAACTGTCGATGAGCTTATCCATTATTCCCCATGCCCGATCACCTCGGTCGAGATAAAGGTGGGTTTCAGTTTTTTCATCTCATCCGATGTCCGTGCCGCTTCTGACAGATTCTGGGATAAGGCAACCGTTGCCTTGGAAACGTCGTCCCCCTGCTGGGTAGCACCGGAGGTGGTAGCTGTGACCGCGCTGGCATCAGCTACCGGCGTACCGGTGGAAGTACCTGCCACCGCGATATTATCCGCCCCCAGCACGACCTGTGCCGCAATATTGAGGTTATTGGCGCGAATGCCGGCATCTCCCGCGTTCACCGTCCCCTGGGGGCGATCAGGTCGATGTCGCCTGCCTTGATCCCTCCGCTGGAGAGCGCGCCAATTCCGCTACCGGAAGCGGCGCCTTGCAGTTCCTGGGTTACATTACCCTGGGCATCCACTCTGATGACCGGCGGCGGCACGGCGGTCGCTGTTTTCTTGCCTTTACCGGCGTCAATGTCGCCTTCACTCGACCAGAGCAGGACATAGCCGCCCCCCACCGTCAGAATGCGTGACTGATTGACGAGAATGTGGTCGCGGGCAAATCCGCGCACATTGCCTTTTGCCACCGTCAGCATGCCAAGGACATCATTGCCCGTATTGACCAGCACTTCCGGCGTATTGCTGAGGCCGACGACCACGCCTCCACCCGGGACCATGAACTCGATATTTCCGCCGCGCTCGGTCTTGATGCGGCTGGCAAACAGGTTGATTTCTCCCTGATAATTCTTGAAGCTTCCATCCTCATTTTTCTCGCGCAAACCCGGAAATACCCGCTCTAGAGCCGCATAGCCGCGTTCATAGTTTCCGGCATAGGCGCTATTCGGATTATTGAAGTCGCGCCCTGTGGTACGCAGTGCGGAATAGACCATCTCGCGCACCATGATGCGCTGGGTATCCGCATTCAGAGCGCGCACATCCCCGACCGCCTGGAGCGCATGTGTGCGTCATTGGTGCCGCCGTTGCCAGCCAGGCCATTGCACAGCGACATCACGCTGCGAAATACGGCATTGGTAGGCGCCGATGCTCCCGAGAGCCAGACGTAGGTGGTGGGGCCGGCAGCGACCTGAGCGGGGGTCAGGGCGAAAGCAGCCGGGGCCGTACTGAGTGCCGCGATGGACAGCGCTATTTTGCTCAGCTTCATTTTCATCTTGGTATCCTTTATTTTCAGATTGATATTTCAGGCTGAAGCCTGCCTTTCCCGGACTCCCTGACCGGGCATAAGCAGCTCATTGCGAGGCTCAGACCCCTGTGCGGCGGCGGACGATCATGCCTAGCATGCCCAGCCCTGCCAGCAGCATGGCCCAGGTATCCGCTTCGGGAATAGGAGAGACGGACGGGCTCGTGAAGGTAAGCACACCATTCTCGGTCAACTTGAATTTGCTGAACTCGCCCTCGCCGATAACGCCATCATTATTCAGATCGACTCCGAAAGGGGTCTTGGTGGCCTGGGCAAGGGCGGAAGTGGAAAACGTGGTGAGAAACCAGAAATTCTGTTCCGTACCCAACGGCTGGGTCGTATCCACGGAGGTTTTCTGTAACCAGGTATCACCCTGGCCGATACCATTAATAGCGCCAAAGAAAGTGTTCGAAGCGTCCGTCGGCATGGCAACGCTGGCGCCGTTATCATCAGTCGCGTGCGTACCGCGACTGTTATTGGCTTCAACATACTTATCCATATTCATGAAGCCTTTGAGGTTGGTGTTCCCCAGCTTGGGATAAGCGTCCACATTCGCCGTCGTCAGGTAACGCGAGCCACCGGCATCATTCAGATCGGTGGTATCCAGCGCGATAACATTGAATCCGATAAGATGTGCGTTGGCAGGGCCGACGAAGCTCATCAGCTGATTCCACGAAGCGCCATAGGCCCCGGTGGTCAGATCCCAGCTTTTGTTGAAGCCCGCCTGTCCGTTCGTGGCGAGCATATCGTTCATTCTGAAGCCGAGATCGAACAGTCCAGAGATATCGTCATCACCGGAAGTGGCGGAATTGCCACCGTAATAACGCATATTGAGCAGAAGCTCACCGTTTCCACTCGTCGCCCCATCCATGGCGGCAAGCGCCGGACCGGAAAGAGTCGCGAAGGCAGCAAGAGCGAGGGTCTTGAGTCTGAAGTTTGTTTTCATGCGGGATATACTCCGTAGGTAATTAATGGTTGCACCAAAAAAATCCGGCTGACTGATCCATGAAGCCTTGCCTCATCTGATCAACCGTCCTGGAGCAACCCGGCTACCTCCGCTTGCAGTGGAGACCCGCAGCTTTCCGTCCCCGCCTCGCAACGGGTTTGGCTTTGTTCCTGACCGGCTAGAACGCTTGTACCTGTTACCGGACGTGGGCAACTATATGTGATCGTCGTTAACCATCTGTGAAACACAATCGTTGTTTTCGTGGTACTTTCTGCCTATTCTTTTAGTCTGCATGGCGGAAACTCACCATTCGCGCGTACCGGATGTGACGGATATGGGCAGCAGGAATGCTGTTTCCCGCTTTTCATGGGTGCCAGGACACCCGTAGGAGTCACTGCGGATACAGTGAAGAATCGGGGGCGCGGACTCTAGGGTCGGGGGATCGGGTCAGGGGATTCAAAGCGTGATCTTCAGCGCATCGCCTTGGCCACGGCATGAGCCCGGTTATTGACATCCAGCTTTTTCAGGATTTTCTGAATGTGATTTTTGACGGTAAGCGGGCTGATATGAAGTAGCTGGGCTATTTCATGATTGCTCTTTCCCGCCTGAACATGACGCAGAATTTCCGTCTCACGGTCCGTGATGAGTTTTCTGCTTCTTTCCCGCACGACACCCTGCTTGTGATGGCGTTCATGAAACAGCATACGCACCAGCGCCATATGCATGTGCGGCATCAACAACTCGAGGAAATAAGCATGACGCTCGCTCAACGCTGCGGAAATCTGGGTAAAGGTAAAGAAGCAGGTGGTCCGGCCATTGGCGTCGAACATCCCGTGCGCCGCGATACGCTGCAGATTTTCATGTCTGAGATCGTGAGAAAAATGCTTGTAGGTGGGGGTATGCGAATTATTTGGGCAAACCAGAAGCGGCTGGTTTTTGCCCGCGCTCCACGCGGACATGGCGCGAAATACAATCCCGCCATCGGGACGGCAAAGTTCTGAAAACCGGATTTCGTCCATATCCGTTCGGCTGAATCTTTCGATATTCACAGCCTGACCATTGCCCTCATCAAACAGGCATATGAGCATGCCATGCGGCAGGAGGCCCTGCAGTTCACCCTGCGCCCACAAGAAAAATTGATGACGGCGGAATATATTGATCGATGAATCGATAATCCGGAACAGGTATTCCGCCTCCCGCTCCGTCAGCGTAAACTCTCCCCCCATCATTCCTTATGCCCTGATTATTCGTATCGTTTCCGGGCTGCAACGGTTTTCCCGATATTATTTTTAGTTTCGCGTTTTAGCTTCGCGCGATTGCGTATTTTCAGGGCGGCATATGACCGAATCATTAAGATCACATGTCAGATTCATGAATTCGATGTAGGCAGAAAGGACTACGCAGACGCCAGGAGAAAACGCAGGGACGCCTTCCCAGGGTCCATGAAACATGCACCCGTGAAGAAACAGGTGGGGACAGGATTCCCCGGAAACTCCCAGTCCTGAACTTCAGAACTTCTAATATTGAATGTTCTGCGGGGAGGAACCGGATTGTGGGGAGGAATCGGGGTGCGGGGACCTCGCATCCTCCTGATCCGATGGGCTCGGAGAGAGCGAGAAAGGCGAGGACGGTGATGGAACGCCTCTTTCCGATTCGGGTCGGGGTTGGGAATCAAAGCCTCCCGCCTGCGGCTGGGAACCGAAGGCTTCTGTCTGCGGCCGAATATCTCCTGTCCGCCACTCGGATGAAGATTGCGGTGGAGTAGCTGATGGATCGGCCGGCGCAGCTTGCGTTTGGGGCAGGGCGGTGGCAGGGTCTCCGGGCAGGTAGATGAACTTCCAGTCGCGATAGTCCTTCGCTTCCGCAAAATCCGCATAGCGTTCCGGGAAATTGGCGCGCTTGAGCGGAGTCTCCTTTGAAAGGCTGTACACGCCGATTATTCCGGCATTCGGTTGTCTCGCCAGACCCCACTCGCTTGAGCTTGTCATCGGGTCGAGGAATATCTTCCGGAGATGCCGTTTGACGGTGGGAAAGCGTTTATCCAGAAGTAGTTTTTCCAGCGAGTCGGGGTAGCGCTTCGGCATGCCGGGCGAATTTTCGTAATAGGAACCGATCGCTTGCCTGAACTGTTCTCCGGCAAACATCAGTTCTTTTTCTTTTTCCCGCCGTACCTCGGTACGCCATACCTGCACGACACCCGCCAGCGCAACGCTGGTCAGCGCCACCACAAACAGGATCCAGATATAGGTAAAACCCTTTTGTCCTGAGCCTCCTACGCCTATATCGCGCCGTATTCCTTGCCGTCCAATCACACCGCTACCAGGCCGCGTAAGAGGTTCCGTCCTTTGACTCTTCCTCCGCGCCGCTACGCACATCGTAGAGACCTTCGGCTGAATCAGGGGGAGGGAGGGTGACCCAGGTTTCGGAACTCTCGGTCAAGGGATCAACCGGAATGGCGCGCAAGTACCGCTTCTCGACCAGCTCTGCCAGATCGCGGGGATAGGCCCCCGTATCGCCGTAGAACTTGTCGATGGCATCCCGCATGACATTCAGGTCCTGTCGCAATACTGCTTCCTTTGATCTTTCCACGGAGTTGAAATACCGCGGGGCGGCAATGGTGAGAAGAACGGCAATAATGGCCATGACAACCAGCAACTCGACTAGGGTAAAACCGGAGGGGTACGAGCTATGTTGCATACTTCCGGAAGTAAATCCGGATTCAGTTTCGTGCATCCTGATCACCATTTATCGTAGGCAATGCCGTTCAAGCCGATCCGCGATGAACGGGAATACACGTCGAAAACATCATTCCCCTCCTGCGGGTTATCCGGTGAGCTCTCGTAGGAACGCTTGCCCCAGGTATCGGCATCAGGCAATGCAGGATCATCCGCCATCGGGTCTCTTGGCAGCCGCCGCAGGAAATATATCTTGCGCTTGGCGGGATGCTTGAGATCCGGCACGCCATTCACCAGATCTTCCAGCTTGCGCGGATACTCCGATTCATCGGCTTGCCGAGCAATCCTCCCTTCGTTCACTGCGCCCTTGTATGCGTCCAGCGCTTCGCGGATCTGACGTAATCCCACCCGCAGTTCCTGTTCTTTTTCACGCTTTACCGTGAGTTCATATAACGGTATCGCGGCGGAAGCGAGCACCGCTGTAATGGCTACGACGACGGTCAGTTCCACCAGGGTAAATCCCCGTCCGCCTGTTTTTTTTACCAGCGCCGTGCTCACACCAAAAATACGCTTCATGTCAACTCAACGAATGTCCACATTGACAGCCGGTGGCAAAGGCACCGGAACGGGAAGCGGCCCGCTTTCATCCTTGAAACTGACATTCCCGATACTGATCTGTGTCGTGACAGGCTTTTGCGCCAGGATCCTGAATCGCACATCCACGGCGCCGCCACCCTTGCTCAGTTTCAACACACGTGTTCCGGATTTATCACCTTCGTCCACCGGCTCAAGCGCCGCAGGGTCATAATTCAGCTCCAGTTCGCCAGGCGGGAGCGCATCTACGCCGGCGGCGGCCACGCTCACCGCAAATTCCTGTCCTGCGGAGACCTGCTCTGGCGCAGCCAGTGTCACAACCGGCGTCCCCTCGGCAGGAGGCGGCGGTGGCGGGCGGGGTTCCTCCCTGGGAGGCGCAGATGGCCACTGCCGGTTGGCATCAGCACCGGAGGTTGGAGAGGAAGAAGCCATCGCCAGCGCCCGCGGCGCCACCTTGCCGATCATCAGCGGCGAAACCGCTATCGCGTTCTCCGTGCCGAAGTGCACTTCGCTGGCCCCTTTCGCCGGACGTGTAATGTTGCGCACGATGCGCGGCGTGATCAGCAGTGCGATTTCAGTCTTGTTACGAGTAACGTTCTTATTGATGAAAAGCTTTCCGACCCAGGGCAACTCTGCCAGGCCGGGAACCTTGGACAGCGTGGTGCGCTCGTCGTCGCTGATCAATCCCGCCAGAACCTGGGTTTCGCCATCCCTCAACGCCAGCGTGGTCGCTGCCGTGCGAGTGCCCACCTGATAGGCAAGCCCGCCATTTGAAATCTTCACTTCTTTTACGATATTGCTGACTTCAAGGCTGACCTTCATGGAAACCTCATCCTGCAGCGAGATAGTGGATTCCACGTCCAGCTTGAGCCCGACATCGAGATAACTGACCGACGATGCCACACCAACGTTGGCAGCGGCAGTTGTCGTAACTACAGGCACCTTATCGCCAATGAGAATTTTTGCCTTTTCCCGGTTCTTGACACGAATGCGCGGATTGGCAAGCACATTGATAATCCCATCCTGCCGCTTCAAATTGACAACCAGTGCCGGGTTGGCGACGAATCCAATCAGATTGTCGAGATTGGAACCATTGCCGTTAACGCCCGCACTGCTGATCTGAAAGGGCGGAAAAGGAGCCGCGCCGGCAGCGCTGGCTGCGGTAAGGTAATTCACGTTGAGCTGGTCCGGGTACTGCAGCCCCAGGTTGAGCAGTTTGTTGCGCCCGATTTCCAGCACCTCCACTTCCAGCATGACTTCGGGATCGGCCAGATCATTCAGCGCAACCAGCCGCTCGACCAGCCGGATCGCCTCCGGCGTATCCTTCATGACGAACAGATTCAGCTTTTCGTCGACGTGCATGTCCTTGGTTTTGATCAATCCCTTGACCATCGCGACCATCTGCTTCACATCGGTATTCGTGACAAAGAAACTGCGCACCATCAATTCCTGGTATTCCTTCTGCTTGGCCGGAGTATTCGGATAGATCAGTACCGAATTTTCGTTGAGCACCTTGTGTGCGAGCTGGTTCGTCACCAGCAGGAGCTTGAATACATCCTCGATATTGGTCTCGCGCACGAAAATCGTCGTCTTGCTGTCCTGCTTGACATCCTTGTCAAAGACCACGTTGATGCCACCGGTGCGCGCCAGGATTTCGAATACCGATTTCAGTCCCGTGTCGCGAAACTCAAGCGTGATAGGTTTTTTGAACGCGGTTTTCAGGACAGGGCCCGCTTGCGCAGCCTGCACTTCCATCTCGGTGATACGCTGAATGAGCCTGCGCGCATCCCGATGCATCGGATTTTCCTGCAGCACGGAGCGGACCTCGCTTGAAGCAACCGCATACTCCCCTCGCTCCAGCAATTCTTCCGCGCGTTTTATTGCCGCTGTATGGCGTCGATCCATATTGATCGCCTCCAGCCCGGCGAGTGCGCGTTCATGACGTGGATTTATTTCAAGCGCCCGGCGAAAACCCCGTTCAGCCGCTTCCAGATCACCTGTAGACCTGGCGGCTTCCCCCTCGAATACGAAACGCGCGGCTACCGCTTCCCGCTGACGCGCGAGCACCGCACGAATTTCAAGATTATCCGGATTTTCGCGCGCCGCCTGTTCGAGACTGGCAAGTCCGGTGTCGAGCTTGCCCTCGGCTATGAGCCGCTTGCCCTCCACAAACGCATTGTTTGTCGCGCATCCTGCAATTCCGGCAAGAACCAGGGCAAGCAGAACGTGTTTGCCAGTTTTCATGGAATGTTTGCCGCCCCCGCGGTAGCAAGCATCTGTCTGGCGTTAAGGGGAAGATAGGTGAACGTGATGCCGTGGTCGCTCACCTCATCCAATCGATACTGGTTATTGATGCTCTCACCGGGTCTGACGATATAATTGCGTTCTCCCAGGGCGAGAAACACGCGTGTTTCATTCCCTTCGACAACCTTGCCCAGATACCTGAATTGCATCGGCGGCGGAGAGGGCCGGCTTGGCGGGGCCGGGCGAGGCGGTGGAACCCATGACCTCTGTCCGAAAATGTCACCAGCCTGGGCGCTGAATTTTCTGCGCTCCAGCCGCTCGAGATCCAGCTCACCGGCTTCATTTTCGGCAGCTTCATTTTCGGCGGCGTTTCTGCCTGCAGATGCTTCCTTTCGGAAATTCCGCGCTTCAGCAGATTCCGGAAGCGCTTCCGGACCTGCTTCGCCCTCTTCTCCGCTCACCCACTGGGCCGCGAGAAGCGTGGCCAGCAGCGCTCCAGCCAGCCATAACTTGCGCGCCTTCTCTGTCGGTTTCAATGCTTGCCTTCGCCCAGATAGAGATTGAATTTGATATTCGCTTCCAGCAGCTCCGCGTGTACCCCTTCGCGCCGGATGGCAACGTCAACCAGCGCCATTGCCGGTACCGCGTGCAAGGCATCGGCAATGAAACCCCGCAATTGGGAATAATTTCCGCGGACCGGGACCATCATTTCGTAGCGCGCCAGTTTCAGATCCTTCTCTCGTACCATGCGGTATTCAGTGCCGCTGATTTCCACACCCCGTTCTCCTGCAATCCGTACCAGTTCTCCAATCCAGAACGGGGATGAATCCAGCTTCGGAAAAAATGCGTAAAACGCCGGCAATGCCTGGTCGCCTTGCAGTCTTCGCCTGGGCCTTCCGCTCTCGGTGGAAGGCTCCATTCTTATCCTTGCTTCCAGCACCTCGGCTTCAGCCATGAGCACCTTCGATTCCTCCTGTCTCGGCAACACGGCTACCAGAAAAAATACGGCGGAGAATACAAGCAGCCCGAAGCCGAGTTTTCCCGCAGGACCAAGCCGCTCCGTTTGCCAGCGCACCCGCAGCCATACCGTTTTAATGGAGTTCAAGTCCATGACGCCGTCAGAAAAAAGACCACTGGCCGCTGGGGATCATCCCGTTTGACTTCATACTTGAGCAGATAAGCATCCTTGACAGCGGATTGGCGCTCCAGGGCACTGACAAAATCAAGCATGGCCGACGTATCCTTTGCTTCCCCACCGATACGGACTGTGCGGCCAAAAATATCTGGTTGAAACGACAGCAAGGCCACCTCCTGGCTCGCCGCCTGCTCGACTGAATCAAAAAGTGATTCCCATGGCAAATCGATCTCGCTCATCACCGCATTGGCTTTTTTGAGTTCGTTTTTTATTTCGCGCCCGCCCTGTGCTGACCAGATGCGGGGCGTGGTCTTGCGTTGCGCTCGCCGATCCATGCTGGCGATGCGCAGGTCCCAATAAGCCACCTCGTCCATGGCCGATCTGAACTGATGCAATACCCCTGCCAGGGCGACAGCGCCCAGCAAGACGAGGAAGTAACCCGCACTCCGCGCCTCTCCCTCGGGAGGGAATCTCAGCTTCAACCTACGCATCAGGTGTTGCGGTCTGGGTCATGTTATTGAAAGGGTAAGGGGCCGGGGCAGGACGCGTTTTATCCCCCAGTGGAACAACTTGCCAGCCACTGCCTTCTGGCAAGGTCAAACCGGGATGCTCCGGCGCGAAAAGATACACTTGTCCGGAGGTGCCGGCGGGCGCGGAAAAAAGCAGCGCTTCACGCTCGAGCGCGACAAGGAGTTCCTCTTTCACATCATCCAGTACTCTCTGGTTCAGGATTCGCAACCAAGCACCCCCTTCCAGCAGCGCCAGGCAAAGCCGGCCGGTTTCGACCAGCGCGAACCACGCGCGTCCCTTGTCAAAACGGTCGTGCCAGTGGTCGAATACGCTCGTGAAATAGGGCTCCACGTATTTGAGCTTCATCCGCTGACTGGCAGCCAGTTCTTCCAGGTCTTGCAGAAAACCGTGCTCTATCGCTGCACAAACGGCCCCTGTTGCCGGATCCCAGGAACTTGTGGTGAGTTCCCATCCCCCCGTTCGCTCCCCATATATTTCCCGCATCTGGAAGGCTGCGTAAGCCTGCAACTCCACCGGAGTCTCGATCTTTGATTGGGGCGGTATCACGGCGTAGCGGACAAAGTGATTGGACAGGAGAATATGGATCTCAGTGCCCGTTCCGGTCGGAAGCATCCGTTTCAACTGGGCAAGCGCCGCTCCCCAGGCGGTTCCCTCGTCAGCGCGTTCGCATGCTGCCACCTGTCTCTCGGACTGACCTGATTTTACGTGGCGCTGCAAGCGGACGAGCTCGACCCGGTGCGGAGACAAAAAAGCGCTGATCCGGTTACGCCGCAATAGTGACACGGTTTGCCTCCTGTAGACTCGTCTGCCCGCTCCTGACCATGGCCAAAGCGGCATCCCGCAGGAACAGAGTACCTCCCCGCCGTGCGGCTTCCTTTATACGGCGTACAGGTTCTTTCGCTACGATGAGTTCGCGGATTTCATCATTCAATACCAGGATTTCCGCGATTGCGTTTCGCCCGCGATAGCCGCTTCCCCGGCAATGGCCGCATCCTTTGCCGCTGCGGAATCTGAACGTAGCGATCTGCTCAGGATCGATCCCGGATTCCGCAATCAGTTGCGCGTCGGGTTGTTCTTCCACTGCGCAATGCACGCAAAGCAGGCGCACCAGCCTTTGTGCGGCAATCCCATTCAAGGCAGAAACGAAACTGTAGGGATCCACCCCCATGTGAGTAAAACGGCCGATGACATCAAAAACGCTATTGGCATGCACAGTGGTAAATACGAGATGCCCGGTCAAAGCGGCCTGAATGGCAATCTGCGCCGTTTCCGGATCGCGGATTTCGCCCACCATGATCTTGTCGGGGTCGTGGCGCAGGATGGAGCGAAGGCCGCGCACGAAAGTCAGTCCTTTTTTCTCGTTGACGGGTATCTGCAATACGCCAGGCAATTGATACTCGATCGGGTCCTCAATGGTAATGATCTTATCGTGACCCTGATTGACTTCCGAAATCGCCGCGTAAAGCGTTGTAGTCTTCCCGCTGCCGGTGGGGCCTGTCACCAGCAGCATTCCATAAGGTTCCGAGCTCAAGCGTCGCAGGGTGGATATGGCGACTCGATCGAATCCAAGATGATCGAGGGTCAAGCCCTTGACATGATCAGCCAACGCCTGGCGGTCGAGAATGCGCAGTACGGCATCTTCTCCGAAAGCACTGGGCATGATCGAAACACGAAAGTCGATCTCCCGCCCCTGAATGGAAATCTTGAAGCGACCATCCTGGGGAACCCGCCGCTCAGCTATATCCAGATCGGACATTACCTTCATACGGGAAATGACCTGTTCCGCCAGATCAGCCCCCTGCACCACCCCGATCATGGTCAGTACACCGTCAATGCGATATTTGATCGACAGGGCGCCGGGAACGACTTCCAGGTGAATATCGCTCGCCTGGGACTTATGGGCATCATATAGCGTTGAATGCACCAAACGGACCACCTGGCTGGTGCCTTCGTTGATTGTCTTCAGCGAGAGGTCTTCCTCGCCCGACTGCCTGGCGCCCCGCTCTGCCGCAGGCAGCACGCTGTCCATGGCGCGCATGGTCTGCTCCTGCTGGCTGAAAAAGGCTGTCAGATCGGCGGGATGAACCAGGTGCCATATCGCGGGAATATCGATATATTCTTCCGCCCAGGCCCTCAGGCTGGAGGAAAAGGGATTGCTGACGGCAAGGATGTGCTTCCCCTGCTGGCGAAGCAATACGCACTCCTTCTTAGTGGCTTCACTGAAAGGCAACATTTCAAACGCTGGAGTTGATGCTCGTAACTTCTCCATCGTCAATACCGGCATCCTGAGCAACCGGCCGAGTTCTGCGATCAACTGCTCCGGCTCGCATCCAAGTGTTTCCTCCAGGATGCTGATCACCGGAACAGCCCGGTTAGCGGCCTCGCTGCGCGCCGCCGCCAACCGGTGCGCATCCAGCAGGAGTATCGGAGACGGCGGCTCTGGCGCCTGCGCGTCTAGCGGACGCTCATCCCGGGAGTATTCTTCCTGGAGCGCAAGAGACGGATGCCCTGTTTGCTCGGAATTCTCCCTGCGCTCGCTGATGAGTACGGAAGATGCATTCATAATGTATATCCCATCGCCCTTGTCGAACGATTCGGCAATGGATCAACGAAAGAAAAAACCGGAATTCGTCCCGCAGATTCTGATCTGCAGCAGAAGCAACGCATCTTCAGGGGTAACCGGAGGACGCCAATAGACTCAACCCACGCTTCCTGCCAACTGAAAGATGGGCATATACATGAGAATGATGATTCCACCGATGACTGCGCCGATCACGGCCATCAACACCGGTTCGATCAGCTTCGTCAGCCATTCGACCCACCGCGCAATTTCTTCATCATGAAAGTTGCCGATGCGCTCCATCATTTCACCCATGAGGCCGGTTCTCTCGCCGACCCGCAGCATCCGGTTTCCCACTGCGGTGGTCAATCCTTGCGCTTCCATCGCGCTTGAAATGGTTTTTCCTTCACGGATAAGAACCGCCGCCGCCTCGACCTTTGGCCGAAAGTGCGGCTGAAGCAGACCGGTAACCATTTCCAGGGCTTTTGCAACCGGAATGCCTCCGCGCAACAACATGCCCAATGTCCGGTAAAAGCGCGCAAGCTGGTAAACGCGCATGCGTTCCCCGATGGCCGGAATGCGCCATAACTGCTGTGCCGCATGCATCCTGAAAGAAGGACGTGTGATCCCGTACAGGATGATGCTGGAGACCGCCGCCACAAGAACTGCCAACTGCCCCCCCTGCTCATGCACGAAATGCCCCCATCGAATCAGTAGCACGGAAAGAAAGGGTAGATCCGCTCCAGTATCTTCGTAAATGGCGCTGAATTTCGGTACTACGAAAATCAGCAGGAAGATAGCAACCAGCAATCCGATTATCAGCAGGAGAACCGGGTAGATGGATGCACCGATCAGCTTCTTTCGAACCAGATCCATCTGCGTCTGATAGGCGATGAAACGGGTCAACGCTTCGGGCAGATCACCCGTACGTTCGCTCGCGCGTGCAGTAGCGATATAGAGCGGTGGGAAAGCCTGGGGAAAAGATTCGAGCGCCCGCGAAAGAGTCACTCCTTCGTAGAGCCGCGCCAGAAGTCCTTCGATAATCTTGCGCGTGCCATTATCCTGCTCTTTATCAGCCAGTGTCTCGATACTTTCCACCAGACTGAGGCCGGCGACAAGCAGGGAAAGCAGTTCCTGGCTGAAATGCGCCAGCGGAAAGCGCGATTTCGGCTTGGGTATCCAAACTGTAAATCTGCGCCTGACATGCAGGACCATTCCCCCTTGCGCTGCGATCTGGAGACGAGCATCCTCCTCGCTATCGGCTTCGAGTTTCAGAAGTACTGTGCCCCGTCCGGCGAGCACAGCTTTTACCTCATACCGCATTGCAGCCTACCAGTTCGTAATGTCGGCTGCTTCACCTGTACCCCCGGGTTGGCCGTCCTTGCCGTAGGAAAACAGGTCGTACTCCCCATGTTCACCGGGATATCTATAAACGTATGCCCGTCCCCATGGATCCGGGGGCGATGTTTTTTTCAGATAAGGACCCTGCCATTTCGGCTCGCTGGATGGACGCATTGTCAATGCCACAAGACCCTGCTCGGAAGTCGGGTAGTGTCCGGTATCCAGCCGATACTGGTCCAAGGCTTTTTCCAGAGAATCAATCTGGGCCTGAGCCACTTTTACTTCGGATTTTCCTACCTGGGAAAAATACTTGGGCGCCACATAACCTGCCAGCAAGCCGATGATGACCATGACGACGAGCAATTCAAGTAACGTGAATCCGCGAGCCACTTTACGCCAGCGGGGCGCGCTTGACTCCCTCATTTCAGTATTTTGATTTTGATATCTGCTCATGGACCTCCACACCAAGTGTAAGTGTCTTACGTGACAAAACTATTACTAAAAACGAGCTAGGGGAGCTAAAAAAGTCCGATTGACTGGCGGCTAAAAACCGCGCGAATCATATTAACTTCCCTGTAATTTCGCAAGTAATAAAGAATAAAGGAAAACAACATCGGGGTCATCGCTCACATGCAGTGTTTTCGATGGTTTTTCATTCCAGTACAGTAGAGAGTATCCATGATCCCCGAGCCGATGATACTTCCGCTGGCGAACCCGGCCGACTTCAAGTGCTCCTCCACTTCCATGCCATGCTATTCTTGAACACATCTAGGTAACTGAAAGCGGGAAGAAACAGGATGCTGGGAGCGATAATCCTGCTTGCGTCACAGGAAAAACTGTACTATCCTTGGGGCGGCGCCGTCAGGCGCTCCACCTGTTTTCATGTAATTGGCATCTATTGCGCTCATTTCCGCTTTATCCATGTCGATCCGAGTTCTGCTGGCTGTCAACCACCCGATCGTTCTTTGGGGATTGGAAAAATTCATAAACGAGTCTCCGCAAATACAGGTTGCCGGCAAGGCAACGAACGGCGCGGAAGCACTCCTTCTGGTCAGAGAGCAACAACCCCATATCCTTCTGCTCGATCCATCTCTAGGCAGGGAAAGCGGAGTGGACCTTATCCCCGGGCTGCTGGCCGAGGGGAATTTTCACGTCATCATCTTTACGGAGATTCGCGATCGCACCGCTGTTGATACAGCCGTGCTCAACGGAGCACGGGGAGTAGTCTATAAAGAGGAGCCTGCCGAAACCATTCTCAAAGCTATCGAGAAGGTTCACAAGGGTGAACTGTGGCTGGATCGAAGCACTACCGGTCGTATTTTTATCAGCTTATTGCGCCCCGGTAAAAACACCGCCTGTCTCATAACAGAAAAAATTACCACTCTTACCCCGAAGGAGCGGGCTATTGTGAACGCCTTTGCGGAGGAATCAGGTGCGTCAAACAAGAAGATCGCCCGAACCCTGTGCATCAGCGAACAGACCCTGAGAAATCACCTTACGTCCATCTTCAGCAAACTCGATATTACCAACCGTTTCGACCTCTTCATGTTTGCAAAACTTCATCGGCAGGAAATCGGCCCACCGATGAGTCGCTTAAGTCAATCCATCCCTTCCACGAGCAGTTTGTAGCTGCCTTCATCCAGCAGCAGCCTGCACTGCTGTCCTTATTCTTTCCCCGGCTTTCTCCTCCCCCACCTCTCGCTACTCCTCCAAAAAACGCTTTGCGCAGCTCATCGCCAAGTTCGATCTTGAATCTTTTCCAGTTGTTCTGTTGATTTGGAACCTGCGGGCAAATGTAGCTTCCGCCACCTGTTCAGGTTGCCGTCCCGGTACTAATGTACTGACTTCCTTGAACAAAATTGGTACATGTACCCTATTAAAAAAGTACACCCCTCCCATGGCTGCATCACTGCTATTTGCTCATAATCTGGCCGCCATAAACAATGGTTATTGAGGACGAAATCGTCGTCTTGATGGGCGTCATGGCATATATCGAACCGTACGCTGTTCCACTTGATCCCATAGAACTTCTGACAGGTCTTACGCGAAAGACGCAGGAATTGTTCAGAGGCCCTTCTAAAGAAACTCAACAATCATAGTTTTGGACTGGCAAGGCCGCTTCGGCCCGGAACCTCATTCGTTCAAAAATTACAACTCTAGAGGAACCTTCAAAAAATGAAGTATCAACATAGCGATGCTATGGAGGATTTCTTTGCTTCCGATCTCCTCCGGCATTCCTCAATTACTTTTTCCTTCAAGCGTTTTTGCGGCGGACTGGCTCTTCCGTCTGTGCTCTGTCTGACTCTGCTTTCTTTACCCATGGAGGAAAGCGCTGCGGCCGAGCATCGGATTGAAATGGCGGCGGAGCAGCTTGAAGATGGTGTACTAGCGTATCGGATGGTTGAACACCAGGTAGACAAGGTAAATATTACTTCCCGCTACAGCAAGCAGGCGACAGTGCCCGGGCCCACGATCGTCCTGACTGAAGGTGACAAGGTCAGGCTGACCATACGCAACGGCATCAGCATGAGTCCAGACCAGCAGGTCAGCGTCCATGTGCACGGAGTTCACTACAATATCCTGAGCGACGGCTCGCTCAAGATTATCAACAAGATCGACAACGAAGGCGCCTATCCCGACCATGGCGGCCACTTCTATACCTATATCTGGGATGTTGCCCCTGGCACTGCCGGTACCTGGCCTTATCATGATCACAATTTCGAAACCCACAACGGCGCGGAAGACAGGGGACTTTATGGCGCTGTCATCGTCAATCCGGCATCGGGCACGGTAACGGCCAGTAACGGCAGCAGCATCTCAAGCATACCGGTTGCAGGCATTAGAAAAGATTATGTGCTCTATCTGAGCGACGATGCATTCTGGGGGATGGAAATTGACGGCGCCACCAGACAGCAGACCCCACTCGGCGCAAATCCCCTGCTCAGCGCAACCAGCGGCGACAACGTCAGGTTTCACCTGATCGCGATGGGCACCTATCTGAACCGATTCCAGCTGGAAGGCTATCAATGGGTGGATCCGGGAACGGCCAGGCTGATCGGTTCGAAAGACATCGGCCCTCTCGAAAATCACGCGTTCACGATCAAGGCATTGGGCAGTGCAAATTACATGAATGCAAACTTCTCGCGCAAATTGATGGGCATGAAAGGCAGCTTCATTGTCACCAATGCAGTTCCCCACTGAACTGATCGAACCGGTAAAGATTAAAAGGAAAAAAATTTAAATGAACAAAATTATTCTTGGGCTGAAAACAGCGTCGGTGAAGGCGGCAGCGCTTGCGCTGCTTGCAGCCTCGCTGCTGGCTTCGCAGACAGCACTGGCGGCGGTCCATGACATTTCATTGACTGCCGAGATATTACCCAATGGCCAGTACGGCTACAAAAGGGGAGATAAGGCCGTAATTCCCGGGCCCACGCTCTTCGTGAAACAAGGCGATACTGTCAATGTCACGGTTACCAACAACACTGATAAACCCGCCGGTTTCAAAGTGCCCGGTCTTTCAACCGCCACCGCCGCACAGGCAGCGCCGAATGGCGGAACGCTGAGCTACACATTCACCGCCACCAGAACCGGGGCCTATCCATATTACGGAGAGGGGCAGCAACTTCTCGGGCTGTTTGGCGCTGTAGTTGTGGATAGCGCGGATGGCAAGGCGGAAAGCTTTGTGGATGGCGATGGCGCCGTCAGATCGATTCGTACCACGGATCTCTCCAGGCAATTCGTCCTGTTCATGGTGGGGTCGACTTTCTGGGCCACCGAGATATCCAAAACCGGGATGGAGACTCCCTTGTGGACCAATCCCACTCTTGGCGCTGTCGAGAACGAGATTGTCCGGTTCCACGTCCTGTCGATAGGGCCGGGCCATACTTTCCACCTGCATGCGCACCGCTGGCTCGAGCAAGGAACAACCAGCGTGATCGACACGAGACTAATGGCAGATGTGGCTGACAGCCATACCTTCACCGTCAAGGCAGGTACCGGCGTCGGTGCCGGCGACTGGCAGTACCATTGCCATCTGTTCTCACATATGGAAGCCGGCATGCACGGCAGTTTCAAGGTTTACTCCACCAAGGGTCCGAACAAGGGAACAGGTAACAGTATTGCCGGCGCTTCTCCCTATGGGGCCATTTTCGGGAATACGAGCAACGATCCTGGCCTGGTTACTTTCGTAATCTCCGACGAACCTGGCATGTGGTTCAGGAGCGCACGCAGCGAAACCATTTTCAGCGTTACCAGCAGCACCCGCTCTCTGGAAGTGATTCCTCCCGGCAGCAGCGTCAACTTCATCATGGCGGACACCAACACGGTACACACCATGACCAGCCTGCTATGGCCCAGTGCCGCGGGAAACCCGTCGAATGGACACCACTCCAATAACGGCAACGATAAAAGCAGGGGACGCGGCACTGCCCATACCGAACACGCATCCATGCCGTTTGACCAGACCCGGGCATACAAGGGCGGCGGCATCGTCAAACTGACAACCCCTGGTCTTTATGTGTTCACCTGCAAAGTGCATCCCTATATGTTTGGCGCGGTAATTGTCGATGACCCGGATACCGAGGGGCTTGACCTGGGTGACACTATCAACCTGGCGACAGGCATCGTGAATCTTCCCACCAGCAGCGATCTGGCTACCCGATTGCTGAGAACCTTCTTTATCGCTACAGCACCCAATAACTGGCAGAAATTTAATTCTCCCACGCCCTGGAAAATAACTTATCCCAGCGTTCCCGTCAGGATTACCGGTGGGGCTGTTGCCAACCTGTCGGAGGTCCTGACAGCCAGATACGGCAACGATGTGGCACTGACGCCCCAGTTTTCTCCCGCTGTACCCGGTGTGGGGGAGGTATGGGTCGACACCCAGTTTGAAAAAACTGCTGGCAAGACCAAGCCCGGCACCATCACCGTTGTGGATACGAGCAACTGGAAAGTATTGCGCAAGATCGCCCTGCCACAGATCAATATGAACAATCCGCACAATATGTGGACGAACAGGGATCAGTCGGTCGTTTATCAAACCCAATGGTTTGACAACAAATTAACTCTGATCAATCAGAAAACGGGGGCGCTGATCAAAAATATCCGCGTAGGTGAAGCTCCGGCTCACGTGATGACCCGTCCCGATAACGACGACATCACGGTGACCAATAACGGTGAAGACGGAATTTCCCTCATCCCGGCAGGAACGACGGAAGTCAGCCAGATGCTGCCTACGCAAAAATCCGGACAGCAGGCAACCAATCCGCACGGGCACTGGATCAGCGCGGATGGCACCCAGGTGGTCACGCCCAACATCTTTACCAGTGATGTAGGTTTCTATGACCTCAACAGCGGGGCCATTCTGGAAAGAACTCCCACCGGGGAAAACGCTCCGGGCGCTCATCCCATTGCCATTGCAATGATGCCCGATTCCAGTAAATACTATGCCGCCAACCTCCTGCATCACAGTGTGAGCGTGCTCGACGGGAGGGGGACATTGAAGAAAACGATCAATCTGATCGCGGACTATAACCCTATTGACGGAACCATACAGGATCGTGACGGAGACGGACAGGCTACCGTGGGCATACTCCCTATCCAGTTGCCCGTCTCTCCTGATGGTCGCTCGGTAGTGGTCGCAAATATGGGTGAATCTATCATTGTCATCGACACGATGACTGACCGGGTCGTCAAAATGCTGCCCTGTGACGCGGGTTGCCACGGAGCGAATTTTGGTGCCAAGAAAGGCGGCGGATACTATGCCTATGTCACCAGCAAGTTCTCCAATGAGCTTATCGTGGTGGACACCGATCCCAACAATGATGGAAACCTGTCAGATGCAATGATAGCGGGACGGGTTTCCCTGGTGAGCGATTCCAGCGTTCCCGCTGATGACCAGATCAGCAGCCTGGCGGGTTATGGGGGCCAGGGAGTGCTTGCTATTCCAAATGTATACAATAGCTGGGTCAAGAACCTTCCCGGGGAATGGAAGGAACAGTTGACCGCAGCGCAACAGGACCCCTCTCTGCGCCAGGATTAACAATCCTGCCAAAGCTATAAAGCTATTAAATCGGCCATCCATTGTGATGGCCGTTTTTTTGCCCGAGGGGACTGGCCTACGCGCAACCTGACGGAACTGCTGTTGCCGACAGAGGGAGTGGGGGAAATAAGGCTGTTGAGCTACGCCCTGAGGCAGATTACCCGAAGCGAAAGAAATATCCTGCAGGTCGCACTACCTTATATTCCCTATGTGCATGCCTGGAAGCATCTGGAAATCGATAGCCGCCATATCGTGAGGTTTAGGGTTTGCAAGCCTGCCGAACGATTATGGACGCTTGAACAGGGCATCAGGAGTGCCAAGACAACGTAGCGCGAAAGGGATCTCCCACATTACTGAAGCAAGAAAAATCGCATTTTTTGAAAACCCCGACGACCTGGTAAACCGCGCCTCCTTGAATACCGCTGAAATTCGTGCGCTTGCCAGTGCAGATGCCTTGCGAACCCCTTGTCGGTCATCGGCGCCAGACATTGTGGACAGTTACATCTCATATCACACAGCGGGACCTGATGCGGGATGCTCCGGCGAAGGAAACATTGCCAGTCATTCCGACCGCACCAGAGGGAGAGGAAATCATCGCCGATTACGCCAGCATCAGGCTTACCTTGCGTAGACACCCCCTTGCACTGCTGCTCGGCAAGCAGGGATTTTCATTAGGCCTCACTCAAGCCTCAATCTTGTGAGACTTTGCTGGGATCACCAGGGACTGAATATTTGCAAAAACATTTTTCATCAGGATTTGCTATAAATCATATGCTGCATTGCAAGTTGGAATATCTGGTTCTAATTACCCGGAGAAAAGTCCATGAATATTTTCAGACATCATCCCTTGTTATTGAGTTGCGGCATTGGGTTCGCCGTATTTTCGGGCGCCCTTGCAGCTCAGGGTTTCGATCAGTTGAAAGACCTCACGGGAAGCAGCCTCGGCGGCGCAGCCTCATCATTGGGACTGTCATCCATAACGTCCGGTAGCACGGGCAATGCCGCCGGAATCATTGAGTACTGTATGAAAAACAATTATCTGAGTGGCGATAACGCTTCTTCGGTCAGGGATCAGTTGATGGGAAAGATTAGCGGCGGCGGAGATCAATCAGCCCAAAATAATCCCGACTATATCAATGGCGCGCAGGGTATCGTGAGCGGCAGTGCTGGCCAGAACGTGGATTTGAGCATGGCGGGCATGAAGGCTTCCGCAGTGAAAAAGGCGTGTGAGACGATACTTGAACAGGGCAAGTCCATGCTTTGAAGAATCTGTCCAGATTGCTTCAATCTCCCATAAAGGCTTTCGCCGCTTCACTCTCTAGTGTGTCCAGCAGCGCCTGCCGGGGAAGTTACCGCCAGCAGGCGCTGCAAGGGCGTGGAAAACGCCAAGTGATCGCAGCAAAATCGGTATCGCTCATTCCATGCTTGCGGCACAGTTCGGGTACCTGAACGCCGCTCTCCCTGAGAGATTTCCCAATATAATTAGACAGTGCTGATGCACGTGCCAACAAAATTCGTACTACCTCTCCTCTCGGTTCTCCTGTTTTCGCAAGACGGTTCTAGCTCGTATCCGACTTATGACATAAAATCATTTGCAAACCAGCTTGTAAGAAATTTCGGGAAAAATATAGTCCGATGGAAAGTACCCCAGGAGTGCACGAAGGCAACGTCAATGAGTTGCTATTGATTCAGCGCTCTGCACTGCTACCACTATCTCATTCGCATCGATCAGAGGCGACCCATTTTTATTTGAGGAATGACAATGGATCATATAAAGAATGAAGAGCAGTCTCTTGAAAATGCCGGTTCGCTTTTATCCAGCGAATCCATTCTCGGCGAACCTGAACCCTGGGAAAGCTGGGAAACCCAACTGTGCTTATGGAGCATAGGCATTGGCATCGCCGGGCTTGTCATCCTGGGTGTGCTGGTCGACTTGTTCCTGCTCCCCAAATAAGACGGATGCAAGCCGATCTCGAGGTTCGGTTGACGCACGACGGGAGCAGGTGGATCGCACATCACCCCGCCTTCGAAGCACGCGGAAACACGCTGCTCGAGCTGGACCAGGATGTGACGAGATGCCTGCTGGATCGGCAATTATTCCAGCAGAATAATCAGGTCATGGTCTTCATGGCTTTTGACTACACCTGCATTCCAACCTGGATACGGCAATATGCCTACCACTATTTCAATCGCTACATCCGGTTGGATCTGAAATCACCCACGCAAGAAGCGCAATAGCAATAACAAGGGAAACAAGGGCAAACAAGGGGATGAGCGAAATGAACAGAAAATGGTATTCCGGGATGGCAAGCACGGAAGACTGGTGGGCCGTGTGGCTGGGGCTGATCATGTTTCTTGCAAGCGTGAGTTCCCTCTGGGGATGGGATCTCACCGGCTGGATGGCGAAAACCAGCACCTGGGTTTGGGGAAAATTCTCGATTGAAACGGCATTGAAACCCAGCGGCAAGGTGGCGCTGCATCCCGCCATGTCGCTGCTGGTCACCTATCTGGTATTCACCACGCTGACCTGCATTGCCGCATGGGCAATGAAGCTCAATGTAAAGCGATTCTTCGCCGCATGGACCATGCTTTTCGCGCTGACCTGGGTTGTCTGGATCATCGGGCAGGAAGCCCATTTCAAGGTGCCGGTTCATGAGTTCACCAAGCATGACCTGTCCTGGGGATTGTCCCTTGGCGGCGGCTTCTCCTACCTGCTCGCCCTCGTGATCGGGCTGATTATCGGAAATTTCTTCAAGGGAACAGCCGCTTTCCTGAGCGAAGCCGCGAAACCGGAATGGTTCATCAAGACCGCCATCGTGTTTCTCGGCATCAAGATCGGCGTCATGTCCATGGAGGCGGCGGGCTTTGTCCAGGAACTGGTCCTGACGGGCATTGCCGCCACCTTCGTGGCTTACATGCTGTTCTGGCCAATCGTCTATACGCTCGCCCGCAAAGGGTTCAAGCTGTCGCGCGAGGCTTCTGCCGTACTCTCTTCCGGCATTTCCATTTGCGGCGTCTCGGCCGCGATCGCCACTGCCGGCGCGATCCGCGCCCGCCCCGTCATTCCCGTCGTTGTCTCGATACTGGTGGTGATCTTTGCCATGTTCGAGCTCATCATCCTGCCAGGGTTTTACGCCGCCGTAGCCCCCAGCCAGCCCATCGTCAACGGGTCCGCCTTGGGGCTCACGGTCAAAACCGATGGCGCCGATGCAGCCGCCGGAGCAATCCTGGATGAACTGATGCGGGCAAATGCCCAGGCCAATGGCGTAGTATGGAAAGAAGGCTGGATCCTGATGGCATCGCTCACCACCAAAATCTGGATCGATGTGTTCATCGGCGTCTGGGCGTTTCTGCTGGCGCTGGTATGGGTATACAAGGTGGAGCGCAAGCCGGGGCAATCCAGAATCGGGCTCTCAGAAATCTGGCATCGTTTTCCCAAATTCGTTCTGGGCTACCTGATCGTGTGGTTTTCCTATATTGCGCTAGCCTCAAGCGGACCGGAAATTGCCAAAACCTTGCATACGGCTGCCACGCCGGTAGAGGGCTCCATGCGCACCATGATGTTCATGCTGACCTTCCTCAGCATCGGCACCATTACCGATTTCAGCAAGCTCAAGGGAATGGGCAGGCTGGCGCTGCTTTATGCGATTGCCCTGTTCGGCATCATCGCTCCGATTGCTTATGGGGTGGCGTGGATATTCCATCGGGGAATGATGCCGCCAGTTCTTTAATGGCACTAGAAATGGCTTCTGAGGAATTTTTACGCCGATAACATGACTGCTGATTGATACTCTAGTCTCGTTATCAATGATAGTTATGATGTTGCATTTATTTTAATCTCCTCGAAAGATTCTTTCAGTACCTCCAATAGCTAGCCTTAGCTGGGGATCAGGTGGACGGGTTTTCCCCCGGTTTCACGGACACATCTAAAAAGGCTGATAATGAGTCAGGAGGTGTGTCATGGCAAGGCGAAGGAAATACGCAGCGGAGTTCAAGCAGGAAGCGGTACAGTTGGTTCGATCTTCAAATGTTCCGGCAAGCCAGGTTGCG